>NZ_CP139992.1:3000000-3600000 GCF_034424155.1 Hafnia alvei
CAAAACGATTTTAAACACCCTATTGCGATTATCCGCATTATAACATCCATGATGTCCCATTTTAGGACAAGTGAATTATATCCCATATTGGGACTATAACAAGGCAAAAAAAAGCCCGCATGATGAAAATCTACTTCAACGTAAATTTCTTCATGCGAGGCATTAGTGTATTTGTAATTTATGGGCCAGCTATCGCGCTGTCAATGCAAGTAAATGCGAGCAGCAACTAAGAATCTGATGCAAAACCCTAACTCTACTTACAGCAGCAATTACCCTTCGTTATGCATCTCAAGATTCTCTGCTTCTTCCTGACCGCGCATCGCTTTTGCATCATCGCTGCGCAGGGACTGCAGGTAATCCAGATAGCCCTGATCCACATCTTTCGTCACGTAAATCCCGTTAAATACCGAGCATTCAAACTGTTCGATATCGGGATTTTCTTCACGTACTGCTTCGATCAGATCGTCGAGATCTTGGAAAATCAAACCATCAGCACCGATGATTTTGGCAATTTCATTCACTTCGCGGCCATGCGCAATCAGCTCATTCGCATTTGGCATATCAATGCCGTACACGTTAGGGAAACGGATTTCAGGTGCAGCAGAAGCTAAATAAACTTTTTTCGCCCCTGCTTCACGCGCCATTTCCATAATTTGCTGTGATGTGGTGCCGCGCACGATCGAGTCATCAACCAAAAGCACGTTTTTATCACGGAACTCTGCGCGGTTCGCATTCAGTTTGCGGCGCACAGATTTGCGGCGCTCCTGCTGACCCGGCATGATAAACGTACGCCCTACGTAGCGGTTTTTTACAAACCCTTGGCGATATGGCTTATCCAGAATACGTGCAATCTCCAACGCGATATCACACGACGTTTCAGGAATGGGAATCACCACGTCGATGTCCAGATCTTCCCACTCACGGGCGATTTTCGCGCCTAATTTCTGCCCCATGCGCACACGAGCGCTGTAGACAGAAATTTTGTCGATAAAGGAATCTGGGCGAGCAAAATAAACGTACTCAAACAGGCAGGGATTACTCTTCGGATTATCTGCACACTGGCGGGTAAACAGCTGCCCTTTTTCAGTGACATAAATCGCTTCACCCGGCGCCACGTCACGGATGAACTCAAAGCCCAAGGTATCCAAAGCTACGCTCTCAGAAGCCACCATGTACTCAACACGGCCATCTTCTAAATCACGCTTACCAATCACCAAGGGACGAATGCCGTTAGGGTCGCGGAAAGCAACCATACCGTGACCGATGATCATCAGCACGCAGGCGTAAGCTCCGCGGATCTGCTGGTGCGTCGCCGCCACGGCAGCAAACACGTTATCGGACTCCAGCGGATAGTGGTCAAAACGATCCAGCTCGTGAGCAAAGATATTCAGCAGAATTTCAGAATCAGACGTGGTATTGACGTGGCGACGCGCACGCTCAAACAGTTTCTGCTTAAGTTCGTGCGCGTTGGTCAGATTACCATTGTGCGCCAAAGTAATACCGAATGGGGAGTTGACATAAAACGGCTGCGCCTCGGATGCGCTGGAGCTGCCTGCTGTTGGATAACGCACGTGGCCGATACCCATATTGCCCTGCAGGCGTAACATATGCCGTGCTTCAAAAACATCTTTCACCAAACCGTTCGCCTTACGCAAACGGAAACCATTATTGGCATCAATAGTGACAATGCCTGCGGCATCTTGTCCACGGTGCTGAAGCACCATTAACGCATCATAAATCGACTGGTTTACCGGTGTAAAACCGGCGATACCGACAATACCGCACATGTTGTCATTTCCTCATCAGCGTTACCGGAGCGGGAGCGGAATAGAAGGCAAATGCTCCGGTATGAAACTCGACGTGCTCTGCAGGTAGTCAAAGAACCACCTGATGATATAACTGAACTGCGGGATGAGCTGTGACTGTTTCCAGTCAGCACTTTGTGCCATCGAGGTAAAGGTATCCAAAAAGAACAGAATCGCTGAAACAATCAGCACCCCACGCAGCGCACCAAAACAGATGCCCAGCACGCGGTCGGTTCCGCTCAATCCGGTTCGCTCTACCAGCGAACCAATCACATAGTTAACAATGGCGCCGACAATCAACGTTGCAACGAATAGGATTGCAATCGCGATGCCGTTACGCACCAGCGCATCTTCGAAACGAGTGAAGTAGACAGCGAGATAGGTGTAGAAATGGCTGGCGACAAAGAATGCTGCCCCCCACGTAACCAGTGACAACGCTTCTCGCACAAATCCTCGGATCAGGCTCACTAATGCCGAAAATCCGATGATGCCAATAATGACCCAATCAATCCAAACCATGACTATTCCAATTCAAGAATTGCCTCGGCATCCAGTTCGCGGCGAATTCTAACAGAAAAAGAAAACGTTTGCGTAGAGGATTTCCCTTCCTGTTCGCAAATTTTATTCTCATAAAAATTTGACACAGATTCAGCCAGTATCCTCGGCTAAACCAACGCCCAAATGTATCAATCCAAATAGAACAACAGCCCTGCTCTCATTGCTGGGAACAAAGCTGCTGTAAAATCGAACACAATTCATTGTTTAAATGAATTGACGTTCTGAACACGTATTAACCGCTATTTGCCGCTATAGCTGCGCACCTGACCATTCAAGCCACTGATGCTATTAAGTTCAGGTAAAGCAGACTGTAGTTTTTGTTTAGAGGCATCTGGCCCTACAAACAGACGAGTGATTTCGCCCTGAACCGGCGACGCCGGCACCGTATAAGCACGGTAACCAGACAACCGCAGTTTGGCCACAATCTCGCTCGCTTTAGACGCATTACGTAATGCCCCCAGCTGTACCACATATGCTTGTCCCGCCGGTGCTTTTTCCTCCGGCACCGCAGCTGGTTTAGTTTGCTCTACTGGCTTAGGCTGTTCGACCGGTTTTGGTTGCTCAACCGGCTTCGGCTGTTCAACAGGTTTCTCGACCGGTTTAGGCTTCGCTTCTACCATTTTCGGCGGTTCGACTGGCTTTGGCTTCTCAACAGGTTTCTTCACCGGTTTTGGCTGTTCAACAGGTTTATTTTCCACCGGTTTACTTTCAACCGGCTTCAGCTCAACCATATCTCCACGCCCTTGGTGGGAATTAGGCGAAACCGCCGTGCTTGCGCCTTCACGGTCTTGAGTCGGCACATTACCATTATCCATCGGCGTCTGAGCATTCGCGCCTTCCTGCGGTATCTGAGGCGTTTCACTCAGCGGCTGAGTTACCGGAGGAATAACGTCAGTAGGATCATCCTCACCTGGCTTTGGCACCAGCGGAATAGCAGCAAACTCATCCTGATAATGTTTTTTCTGCCCGTCTAACAGTCCGGGCAAAACGATTACGCCCAGCGCAACGATAATGACCGTGCCAACCAGTCGATTCTGAAACTTACTTGCCACTCGCTCTCTCCGTTTCTAATGATGCTTTTCTAATACCGCCATAACATGCGCAACGGTATGGAATGAGCCACAAACAATCACGATATCCTGCGGAGCTGCATCGAGCATCGCTTTTCGCCATGCACTTTCGACGTCGGTAAACACGTTTGGTTCATCCAGATGTTCAGCCAAACGCTCTGCTGGTGCACCACGCGGCCCTTCCAGCGGCGCACAGTACCAATCATCGATCAGCGGTTTTAAACATGCCAGCGTGCCCGCAATATCTTTATCTTCCAACATTCCCACAACGGCACGTACGCGCCGTGGCTGCGTAGCCGGGCGCTGTTCTAACAACTGCTGCAAACGGCCCGCTAAATAACCTGCCGCATGAGGGTTATGTGCCACATCCAAAATCAGCAAAGGCTGCTCGCTGACAATTTGGAATCGGCCAGGTAACTGTGCGGTTTCAAGCCCTTGGCGAATCGCCGCTTCATCGACTTTAAGATCACAATGACGCAGCGCGGCCAGCGCAGTTGCCGCGTTTGGCAGCGGAACCTTCGGTAACGGAAGATGCGACCACGTGGTATCTGCATCCTGCCATTGCCAATCGCGCGGGGTAGCGCTGAAGTTCCAGTCGTCACCACGACGATAAAGCTGTGCGCCCTTTTCTGCGGCAACCTCAGCAATGGTCAGCGGCATATCAGGCTCGCCCACAATCGCCGGAATACCTGCACGGAAAATACCGGCTTTTTCACGCCCAATACTTTCACGATCTGGCCCCAGCCAGTCGGTATGGTCCAGCGCAATACTGGTCACCACCGCTACGCTCGGGTCAACAATGTTTGTGGCATCTAAACGACCACCGAGGCCGACTTCCAAGATCACCACGTCCAGCGCCGACTGTTTAAACAGCTGCAAGGCCGAAAGCGTGCCGTATTCGAAATAGGTCAGAGAGATATCGCCGCGCCCTGCTTCTAAGGTCGCAAACGAGCGACAGTGGTCAGCTTCACTGAGTTCTTCGCCCTGAATGCGTACCCGCTCGGTGTAGCGCAGCAGATGCGGGGAGCTGTATACGCCCACACGAAAGCCGGCGGCCATCAGGATAGATTCTAAGGTTCGGCAGGTGGTGCCTTTGCCATTGGTACCGGCAACGGTAAATACGGTAGGCGCAGGTTTGAGCAGGTCGAGATTTTCAGCGACGCGTTTGACGCGATCCAGTCCTAGCTCAATCGTTTTACTGTGCAGGTGTTCTAGATAATGCAGCCATTCGTTCAAGGTCGAGGTGGCTTGGGGGATTGGGAGATTGTTCATAGTCATTGATCGTTCATGAGTCCCGTTCAAACCGGTTCAAGAAGTCAACAAAGCCCCGAATGGGGCTATGATATAAGACTGCTATACCCGTATGACGACAGGCTGCATACACATCGGCTAAGCTATTTTCCCTAGATACATCACGCAAAGTACATCCCGCTACATGCCCTAGGTATCTACACATTAACCAACTTTCTGCAACCCGAATTGTGAGGGTATACAACCAGATGAGGAGAAAGACTTAGTCTTGAGTCTCGCCTTCAACAGGGATTTCGCGAACGACTTCACTGCTGACAGGTTCTGGTTGCCCTGTCATTTTAGCCACAAGGCTTGCCAATTTGTCGCGCATTTCTGGACGACGGACGATCATATCGATCGCACCTTTCTCGATCAGGAACTCACTGCGTTGGAAGCCTGCTGGCAATTTCTCACGCACGGTCTGCTCGATAACGCGAGGGCCGGCAAAGCCGATCAGCGCTTTTGGCTCGGCGACGTTAATGTCACCCAGCATCGCCAAACTTGCAGAAACGCCCCCCATGGTGGGGTCAGTCAATACCGAGATATAAGGTAGACCGCGTTCTTGCAACTTAGCCAGTGCAGCACTGGTTTTTGCCATCTGCATCAGAGACATCAATGCTTCCTGCATGCGAGCACCGCCGCTGGCAGAGAAACAAATCAGCGCACAGTTATCTTCCAGCGCCTGCTCAACCGCACGAACGAAGCGCGCACCGACTACAGAAGCCATTGAACCACCCATGAAGGCAAATTCAAATGACGCCGCAACGACAGGCATACCTTTCAGAGTGCCTTTCATCACAACCAACGCGTCTTTTTCACCGGTTTCTTTCTGCGCCGCAGAGATGCGATCTTTGTATTTTTTGGAGTCCTTAAACTTAAGAATATCCTTCGGCTCCAGCTCGCTTCCCAGCTCAACCTCACTGCCTTCGTCCAGCAGAGTATGCAAACGCATACGTGCTGACATACGCATGTGGTGATCGCATTTTGGGCAAACGTCTAGATTACGCTCCAGCTCGGCACGATAAAGTACCTGACCGCAGCTGTCGCATTTGGTCCAGACACCTTCAGGAATGCTCGCCTTACGGGTTTGCGTGATATTACTTTTGTTAAGAATTCGTTCAATCCAGCTCATCGATGACCTTTCTGTTTGAACCTGGCGAAATGCCAGTCCTCTGTTCATGCCATTATGTAACGTTGTCGCTATAGTCTTTAAAATCACCGTAGCCAATTGGCCGTGGGATCAAAATGCTCAAGACTATACCCTATCTATTCCTTGGTGCAGGAAGGTGAAGCCCGCGGATCCCAATGAGCTGACATCGCTCAGTGATTCGGGAAAACGCGTACGGCCAACACATCTGCAACGTGAAAGATGACGGATATACCAGCAGGAACAGACCATAAATGCCGTTCATTAAACCACAACGGTTCGACTCTGTGGATAAAAAACTGGTCGAACCGCGTGGAGTTTACATTTATTGAACACTCTGGGTGAACAATAAACACAATTTATTTCTCAACTGTGACAGCGACCTATCCGTTAGAGGCTGATTTTTTTGCTGCACGCTTGTGACGCCATACTTCGATCACACCCGGCAGAATAGAGAGCACAATAATCGCGACGATCAGCAGTTTCAAGTTTTCCTGCACCACTGGCACATTCCCGAACAGATAGCCCGCGTAGGTAAATAACAGAACCCACAGCAATGCACCAACCACGTTGAATATCGCAAAGTGGCGATAGGACATATGCCCCATACCCGCAACAAACGGCGCAAAAGTACGCACGATAGGAACAAATCGCGCCAAGATGATGGTTTTCCCGCCATGCTTATCATAGAACGCATGGGTTTTATCCAGATAGCTACGACGGAAAATCTTGGAGTTTGGGTTACTAAACAACTTCTCACCAAACAAACGACCGATGGTGTAGTTCACCGCATCACCAATAATGGCTGCGGCGATCATTAACGCTACCATGGTATGTACGTTGAGATCGTTCGTTGGCAACGCCGCCAGCGCTCCCGCCACAAACAGCAAAGAATCTCCCGGCAAGAATGGCGTCACCACCAAACCCGTCTCGCAGAATAGGATCAAGAACAGAATGGCATAAACCCACACGCCATACTGCGCAACCAACTCGGCCAGATGCACGTCAATGTGCAGAATAAAATCGATTACCCAGTGAATGTATTCCATGGCACTTCACTCTCCAAATAACGCTGGCGGCATCCACCAGCCAAAAAATGGGCCGCAAAAGACTAATCCGCTAAAAACAGCGGCCCCATCGAAACCTTAGGCAAACCAAAGTGTTCAGGATAATCGACAGAGACCAGATACAACCCGGCCGCTTTCGCCGTCGCTGCTGCCAGCTTGCGATCTTTCGCCGCCAGCAGTTCAGCCATCCAGCTTTCAGGTTGATTGCCACAGCCAATTTCCATCAGGCTACCCACGATATTACGCACCATATGATGGACAAAGGCATTGGCTTTGATATCAACAATCACGTAATCACCTAAACGCGTCACCTTTAGGTGCGACACATTACGCCACGGCGTTCGTGACTGACACTGTGAGGCACGAAATGACGTGAAGTCATTTTCGCCCAGCAATGCCTGCCCTGCTCGCTCCATCCGTTCCGCGTCTAAATGATGGTAAAAATGCGTCAGACCGCTTTGTAAAACGGCCTGACGGTAGCGATGATTGTAGATGACATAGCGATAACGGCGAGCCGTAGCGCTAAAACGTGCATGAAAATCTTCGCTGACGCTTTTTACCCAACGTACCGCAATATCTTTTGGCATATGGGTGTTCACACCCATCGTCCACGCCGCATCTTTACGCGCAACATGCGTTTCGAAATGCACAACTTGCCCTGTGGCATGAACGCCCGCATCGGTTCGGCCCGCGCAAGATACCGTGATCGGCTCACAGGCGACCTTACTCAACGCTTTTTCAAGGCATTCCTGCACGCTCGGCGCATCAAGCTGACGCTGCCATCCTGCGTATTGGCTACCGTCATACTCAATACCGAGCGCAATTTTATACACCGGTTTGGCAGGCAGAGCCTCTGGCTCTGCCACTGCTATATCTGCATCCACACCGGATAACGACACATCAGACATTAGTACATGTACTCCTGAATCAGGCGCTCCGCAGTTTCGATAGCCATCAAAGCACCACCAAAACGCACGTTATCCGCGACCGACCAGAACTGAACCACATCAGGTGAACCGTAGTCATTACGCACACAGCCGATGCTCAGCAGCGGATTACCCGATGCGTCGCCCACCTGCGTTGGATAATCATTCTCTTCGCTCAGCTCGATGTTGTCTAAACGGCCAAACACATCGCGGGCTTCTTCAGAAGATACCGGACGCAGCGTTTCGAGATGCACGGTTTGCGCATGACCATAAAATACTGGAGACTGGATCACGCTAACCGACATTGGCAGGCTTTCATCTTGTAAAATTTTACGCACCTGATCGACCATGCGACGCTCTTCACGTACGCTGCCTTGTGTGTCAGCCACCAGCGGTAACAGGTTAAATGCCAGCTGTTTCTGGAATAAGCCAGGTTCGAAAGGAATGCCGTTTAGCAAACGAGCACTTTGACCCGCGAGATCATCAACCGCCGCTTTACCATGAGCCGAAGCAGACAGTAGGCTGGTAACGTGAATGCGAGACAGACCGGCTTCGTCGGTCAACGGACGAATCGCCGTCAACAATTGGCTCACTAGGCTATCAGCGACAACCACGATATTACGGTTACGATATTCAGACAGCGCTTGTGGATTCACACTTGGTACCACGAGCGGAACATCAGGTTCCATAGCAAACGCATCGCTGCTATCAATCACTAAACAGCCCGCATTTCCGGCTTCTTCCGCATAGCGCAAAGACGCTTCGGTTCCTGCGACGAAGAATGCCAGCTGTACCTGTGACCAATCAAACTCGGCCGCGTTTTCTACCAGAATTTGCTTGCCGTTAAAGCGCACAGACTCACCTGCGCTGCGCTCGCTAGCCAGAGGGAATAATTCTCCTACCGGGAATTCACGTTCCGCCAACTGTTCCATCAGTGCGCTACCTACCGCACCGGTCGCTCCTAACAAGGCGATATTCCAGCCGTCAGTCATGTTCTTCTCCAAAAGCAAAAATACAGAGCGCCCGACATCACTTGGTTAAGTAAAACGGGCGCTGGAAAACAAAACGTTTCGTCACTATGAACCAGACCCCCTCCCAACCTCCCCCTTCACAGGGGGAGGGGCGGATCCAAGCCAATGATCGATTTAGATCGTCTCTCTTACTCTCTCCTTCATTATGGAAAAAGTAGAACAGAGATCTCATTCGATAAACTCGATCAGCCCCCTCCCCTGACAAGGGGAGGGTTGGGGTGGGGTCATCTCTCCCATCTCAAAAATGGATAAGAGCTAAGCCACACTCACTAGATTAATTCGGCGCTAAAACCCAGCGCATTCAATAGCTCAACGCTCGCATTGTCGTCACATTTCACGCATAACGAAGACCACTCACGGCGCTCCTGATAATGCTTACGCAGTCGGTCAAACTCACCGGCCTGTCCAGCAACGCGACGCAGCGGCGCATCGTCGCGGCGCACATCATACACTAGATGCATCAGACGTTTGAGCTTTGCCTGATCCAGCGCGCCATGAACGGTTACGCTCGCCATTTCTGGCACCGGTAACAGTTCGCTTAACGCGACGTGCTGCGGCTGCCCAATGTACTCACTGTAGGCTTCAAAGACCTGAGTTGTGCCGCGCGCTTTGCCTTCTAAACTATAACCGGCAATATGCGGCGTACCGATATCAACTAAATCCAGCAACGCTAAAGAAAGCTCCGGCTCAGGTTCCCACACGTCTAGGATCACGCTCAGTTTTTTGCCGTTTTTCAACGCGGTTAGCAAAGCCGCATTATCAACAATCGGGCCACGCGCCGCATTAATCAAAATGCGATTTTCAGGCAATGCCGCCAGCAGATCAGCATCGACCAGATGCAGCGTTTTGTCGTCACCCGTTTTATTCAACGGCGTGTGGAAAGTCAGAATATCAGCATCCTGAACCAATTTTTCCAGCGGGTAGAACGTTTCGGCATCGCCCTTAGCCGCACGTGGTGGATCGCAAAGCAACGTTTGCACGCCTAATGCTCGCAGGCGACGATTCAAACGCGAACCCACGTTCCCCACGCCAACGATACCGACGGTTTTTTCACGCAGGTCGAAACCATCGCGCTCGGCCAGCATCATCAAAGCAGAAAAAACATATTCCACGACGGCAATGGCATTACAGCCTGGCGCCGCAGAAAAACCAATATCGTTATCACTCAACCATTTATCATCAACGTGATCGGTGCCCGCAGTGGCGGTGCCGACAAAGCGAACGCTGGTGCCACTCAGTAATTCAGCATTCACCTTAGTGACCGAACGCACCATCAGCGCATCCGCACCGACCAACGCCTCGGCAGGCAATGGGCGCCCGCGTACTGCCTGTACATCTCCCAAGCGACTGAAGAGTTCACCCGCATAAGGCATATTTTCATCGACCAGAATTTTCACGTAATTCTCCCGCCGGCGCAGTGCGCTGCGTAAATAAGAAAATGATTGAAGCGCTATTTTGCCACCAAATATGCATCTAGCCCAAATAAGTCAGCACGCTTTCATTGATTAACTGAGATTAACTGACTTTCCGATATCGTTCGGGCGTTGTGCCTGAGATTTGCTGAAACATTACAATAAACGCCGAAGACGAGCTGTATCCCACCTCCAACGCGACTTCTTGCACGGTTTTCCCCTGCTCAAGCAAAGGCAAAGCGTGTAGAAAACGCAGCCGCTGGCGCCATTCGCTAAATGACATACCCAACTCATTCTGACAGCGGCGCGAGAGCGTGCGCTCGGTGGTATATACCCGCTGCGCCCAAACGCTGAGCGGCGTGTTATCTGACGGACAGCTTTCCAATACACGTAACACCGGCGCTAAAAATTTGTCCTGTGAGGTCGGCAAATAGGTTTCATGCACCGGCGCTCGTTTCAGTTGATCCACCAAGACTCGGCAAAGGCGTATGTCCTCACGGGATTCCGGCAAAATCAGATCGCGCTCAAAGCAATCATCCACAATGGCATTAAACAGGGGACTCACATTAAGCAAACAGGCCTGCGGAGGGAGGTCTTGGCACAGTCGAGCACTAATATTGATGGTACGAAACTGTGACAGTTTGCGGTTATAGCTTGAATGTTCAATGCCAACCGGCAGCCAAACGGCAAATTTCGACGGCGCGAGAAAACGCTGGTCGCCAACGTTCAGTGCCAATACGCCGGTTCTAATGTAAATAAGCTGCCCCCACGGATGGCTGTGTGGCAGATATTCGGTATCCGCATTGACCTCTTCACAGCGGAAAAACAGATTGCGTACCGAGCTCACCTCGGAGGTCGGAAATGTGCGCTGCTGAGCCATAACGCCTTGCCCCAATCACAGTAAGTGATAATTCAGTTTGTCTGGATTTCATTAAATTTTGTCTGGTTATCACTATATCTAATAAACCAGACACGCGTAAACTAACGCTCGTCGCCACTGTTGTCGACAATAATGTTTTGAGAAGAAATATCATGAATGCACTGTTTCCACTTTTTGCCGTACTGATTTGGTCAATCAACGCCATTGTCAGTAAGGTTTCAGCTGGTGCTATCGATCCAGCGGCCATCTCATTTTATCGTTGGGTGCTAGCGCTGATAGTACTGACGCCTTTTGTGCTGCCCGGCGTGATTCGCAACCGAAAGGCCATTCGACCACATCTCGGAAAACTACTGATTCTGGGGTTGCTCGGCATGGTGCTGTATCAAAGCTTGGCCTATTACGCCGCACACAGCGTCAGCGCTTTGTTTATGGGCATTTTAAGCTCCCTTATCCCGTTGTTAACGGTGCTGATCAGCATTTGGCTGCTACGTATTGTGCCCACGGTCGGTATCGCATTGGGTAGCGTGATGTCATTCTTTGGCCTCGTGTGGCTGGTGAGCGGAGGTAATCCGCAACAGTTGCTGACTCACGGCATTGGTTCTGGTGAGCTGATGATGTTTGCGGCATCGGCTTCTTACGCGCTTTACGGCGTGTTAACCAAACGCTGGAATATCAATTTACCCAACTGGCAGTCGCTCTATATTCAGATCGTCTTTGGCGTGTTGTTACTAATTCCTAACTTCATACTGACCGACAACGTAAGTTTGAACGCACAAAATATTCCATTGGTTCTGTTTGCTGGTATTCCTGCTTCGATTATTGCGCCTTTCCTGTGGATCCAAGGCGTCGTGCGATTAGGTGCCAACAAAGCCTCTATCTTTATGAACCTCACGCCGGTGTTCACCGCCATCATCGCGGTATCGTTCCTGCACGAACAACTGCACAGCTATCACCTGATTGGCGGCGGTATCGCCCTGCTCGGTGTGGTGGTCGCTCAACGTCTACGCACTCCGCTAACGCGTAAAAAAAAGCCTGAAAGCGTGAAGAACACAGAGAAGGAAGTTTGCTCGTCGGCTGATTAACCTAAGTGTTACTTTGTTTAGATTTAGCACGGTGAAAAGTTTCGTGCGCCGATCGAATATGCTGGTATTGGTGAAAGGTTTCGTACGCCAATCAAATATGCTGGTATTGATGAAGATTTCGTACGCCAATTAGCAAATACATTTCTATGAAACCACTGGTGTAGGCGTCCGATGAGAGTCCCGTTGCGCGGGGACTCTCAACTCGCGCGCTTTTTACCGAGCCGTTTGGCCGACCGGTCTCGGAGCGCACGTCCTGTGCGCCATCAACCTGCCACCAGCATCCCTGCTGGCGGCTCTAAAATGCATTTTTTCAACAGGAAAAGACAAAAGGCCTTTTTGTCTTCTTATCTTTTAATAGTTTAAGTTTTGGTAGTGCGAGCCACCGGTACAGGGATGTACCGGTGGAGTTTGGGGCGCCCGGGATGGGCGATACCAAACCGGAGCGGAGATGGCGTCTCGGATAAAAGCGCGCGGGTGTTGGGTGCGGGCGCTGGCGCACCCGACTCGGACGCCTTCACTAAGTTTGCATGTGAATACCGTTGCTGATAGGCGGTCGAAACCTTACACCATAAGTTCATAGATGATCAGCGGTCGAAACCTTACACCGTAAGCTCATAGATGATCAGCGGTCGAAACCTTACATCTATCCAGCATACGAAACCCTACTCCCCCACTAAAGCCCCGCCCACCACATCCTCATTTTAATCCCCCAGCGGCTACTCCATCCACTCGTGCTGCTGACCATATTGCCCTTATCAAGAATCACAAACGTTGGCGTCGCGCCGATGTCCCACTCGGCTCCTAAGCGCCCCAGTTGATCGTTCACAACGGGGAAAGTTAAGCCTTTCGCCGCCATGCCTCGCATCAGGCGCTCATCATCGCCTGAACGAATCGCAATACTTAGCACGTTCACACCGTCCTTATGCAGCTCTTCAACCATCGGCGAAGTCAGCTTGCATACGCCACACCACGTCGCCCAAAAGTAAATCAGCAGCGGTTTTTCAGCGCTAAGCGCGGCTAAGGAAACCGTTTGACCATTCACTAACGTGATATCAGGCAGATGCGATATCTCCGGCGGCTGCGGTTTGCGCCATTGATCCATTCCCCATGAGAATGCCGCTAAAACCACGATAAAAATGGCCAGCTCCCTCGCCCATTTTTTTAGCCGCATCATGAGGATGCCCGCGCTAATTCAGCTTTAACCACCTGTTCCAGATCGTCATAGCTAATCGCTCCAGGGATCATTTGCTGGCCAATCAGCGTTGCTGGCGTACCTTGTACCCCCATCACATCAGCCAAACGCAGGCTGCTACGAACTTCATCTAAGGTCTTATCATCGATTTTCAGGCCAGCGTTATCCGTGGATTTTAACGCGCTCGCGATGCTGCTGTCGGTGTGATAGCCCTTTTTAGACATCAGCCGCTGATGTAGCGCTGCAAAACGTGCGGGATTTTGCTGCCACAGCGTCAGAGCATATTGCGCAGAGCTTTGCGATGTTTCGCCTTTGAAAGGTAAGAGTTTGATCACAACAGCAACGTCGGGATATTTTTTAACGATCTTCTCAAGCTGTGGATCAAACTGTTTGCAGTAAGGGCAGTTATAGTCGGTGAAAGAAACCAGCGTAAGTTTGGCGTTTTTAGCCCCGATGCGTGGGCTGGCAGCGTCGTTAAACAGTGCATCACGGTTCTGCTCAATCACCTTACCCAACTGGGCACCGGCCTGTTCTGCACTCTGCTGCTGCCATGCGGTTACCGCCTCTTCCAAGATCTGCGGATTATTCACTAAGGTTTCACGAATTAATTCACGCACCTGATTCTGTTGTTCAGTTGTTAACGGTGCGGCCGTCACGGTGAAACTCACGGCGGCCATCGCGAATAACGCACTCTGAAGTAGCGTGGTCATTTTAGTTTTCATGTTGGTTTTCATATTAGTTTTCATGACATTATTCCTTCGCATTCGACAGCGTTTTAAGTAGGGTTTGACGATCGAGCAGTGGGGAAAGCACCTCACCGTTTGGCAGGCTTGGGCCATAAATTTGATTAAACGGCACCGCGACCGCGCCGCGTTGTTTGAGGAATTGATTAATCGCAGGTGCTGGCGTCGTCCAGTCACCTCGTAGAGCCACAACATCCGGCTCACTCAGCGCTTTCTGTACATCATCGCGTAGCAATACGTTGTATTTATTGGCTTTGCAGGTGACACACCAGTCTGCCGTAACATCAACAAACACCCTCTTGTTTTGGCTTAACGCCTGTGAAATGGCCTCTTCTGTCAAAGGCTGCCACTGCACACGGTCGCTCATCGGCGTACGCCAATGCTCGGCGGTTAACGCGCCCGCTGCGAGCGTCGCGCCGCTCAGTAAGAGCAATATTGCTGCCCAGATCAGCAACTGCCGACGTCCGTAATGAATTCCCGTGAGGATCAGCAAAGCCACCAGCAGCACCGCCCCCAGAGACCACGCAATCAGCGTTCCAACATGCGCAGTCAACAGGCTAATCAGCCATAGGCTTGAGGCCAGCATCATCATTCCCAGCACGATGCGTAAGCGGTTCATCCATTGTCCCGGCTTCGGCAACATCTTTGCGGCGATCGGGAAAGCGGCAATCAGCAGCCATGGCAAACTCATACCAATACCCAAAGCCGTAAACACTAGCCAGAGATCGGTCATCGGTGCCGCCAGCGCAAACGCCAGCGCCGTGCCTAAGAATGGCGCAGAGCAAGGCGTTGCTAATAAGGTGGCGAAAACGCCCTGCCAGAAATGGCTGCTGTTACCGTTGCCTCCGGCTGTTGCTATGCGCGTGGTGGTATTGCTGCCTAAGCGAATGGAAAAGAAGCCAAGCAAGTTGGCACTAAATAATGCCGTGACCACCACCATCAACCCAATAAACCACGGACTTTGGAATTGGATCCCCCACCCCACCGCTTTTTGGCTTAACCTCAGCGCCGTCATCACGCCGGCTAACGCCCAAAATGACACGAGAATACCGGCAGCCGAGGCCATAAATTGGCGGCGAACGACCCGGCTTTCGCGATTCTCTAACTGTAAAACCGATCCAAGTTTCATGGCTAAAACAGGTAGAACACAAGGCATCAGGTTAAGAATCAGCCCACCCAGCAAGGCGAATAGGATTGCCGTTGAGAGCGCTAAGGAGGGAGTCACTGGAGCGGGTAGTTGATTATCAACGGTGAGAATAGCCTGCTGCGCAATACCCGCATCGCTGAAGACCATACTCAATTTTTGCCCGTGAAGATCGGGCGCATTCCCCTCCCAACCGTCGGTTACGCGTACCGTGGCAACAACACGGCTACCGTCAATTTGGATTTTGGGCTTGGCAAAATCAGCGCCGTCTGGCACATCAAAGAAAATTTCGGGCTTTTGCCATCCCTCTTCTCTTTCGGCACTCACACGCAGTTCACCACTGTGATAACCGGCCTTAACGTGATTGACCATGCCCTCCGTCAACGGCAGCGTTCCCTGAGCGCGTATAAATGCATGCTCAAACTCTGGAGGTGTCACCTGCGTGAGATCCAGATCAAAAGGGAAATCGCTTAATACACAGACGTTACTGCAGGTAGAAAGTGTCAGCACACCTTGAAGCCGTTGGGCAGATGCTGGGACATTTACTGTGATAGGAAATACGGTATCGCCGTGATATCCCTGAGTTGAAATACCCGAAACGTCAAAGCGCTGCGGCGTTGGCCATCCCCAGTGCATACTTTCGATTGGCGTTTGCCATTTGATTTCAGGCGCAATACCGCCCTCGCCCGGTGAACGCCAATAGGTTTTCCAACCGTCGTTAAGTTTCACATCAAGCAAAAGGCGAACCATACCGTTTTCAGGCTGGTTTGAGCTAATGCGCACCTGCGCATGATCGTTTTGTGGATTCTGCAACCATCCACTATCGGCCGCCCAAGAGATAGGCAACCAGAGGCACAGGCTGAACGCCAGCGCCCTAAAAAATAGGAACATAGATTTTCTCCAAAAATAATTTTGCTACGTTAACAAACCGTCACGTAGAAAGTTATTCTCGGAAGACACACAGCCGGAGATGTACCCGCAAGCGGGGTAAAGACACAGCCCGTAGAGGGGGAATGAGCAATCGCAGCTGCCGCGTAGGCTCAAGCAATAAAGCCACGAACAGCAACAGCGCAAAAAATAGGTGTTCAATCGCCATGCTATTAGCCGCAAGCAACGACTTAGCACTTAGCTCACAGGGAGAAATAGGGCTTTCTTGGCTATCACCGTTCTGTGATTCGCCCGTAATTTGAGTCGCAGTAACATCAGTGGGAAGGTATTTACTGAGCATGTGCATACCGGCCATGCGCTGAGTTGTACACGTCAGTACAACCAGACAAGCCAATATTAGGAACCACTTAGCCACACGCTGCCGTTCAACCATAAACTGTTTAAATTTTTCGCCACCAATGATAAGTACGTCTTATCTTACCTAGCAAGCGAGGATAAACAACCTATTAGCGGTAACTTTACGTTTGTCTACTTTATACTGCTGGAGAAACGCCCGTTCTGCGTCAAACTTGCATTTTTATCTATGCTAGAGGATCGTAACCCTGTCAGTTACTCGCCAGATTTAGGATTTTGTTGTGTATCAGTCTGCTGAAAATATCTGGGCACGCCTACAGCGCTCCCCTTTTCGCATGAAGTTTCATCTCAACGCCAAAGACAGTGCCTACCTACAACAAAAAGGCACCGCGGTGATTTTGTCCCATGCTTATGATTTTATAGATGCCCGTTTAGCGCCCGCGTTCCCTGAAAACGATGGCAAGCAGACCCCGATGCGCGGACATCCAGTGTTCGTGGCGCAGCACGCTACGGCAACCTGCTGCCGTGGATGTTTAGAAAAATGGCATCGCATTCCACAGGGAAAAGCGTTAAACGAAGAAGAAAAACAGTACGTTGTGAATTTTATCGCGCACTGGATTGAGAGTGAAACCAGCGGCCACCCTTAGCGATTTTCCTTTCTATTTACCTTTTTATTTTCCTTTCAATGTACAGGTTGTACATGCCGTTACGTACCGACACCAAACACTTACGGAAAGTTGACATCCATCCTCCTATTATTCATTCACCGGCTCCACCGAGGGGCTTACGAAAAACAAATTCTTGAGGAATGGAAAATGAAAAAAGTTTTAGCTCTGGTTGTTGCTGCTACTATGGGTCTGTCTTCTGTTGCTTTCGCTGCTGAAACAACCGCTGCTCCAGCTGCTCCGGCTGCGTCTTCAACGACCGCTGCCGCACCTGCTGCCAAAGCAACTAGCACCACTCACCACAAAAAAGCGAAGCACCACAAAAAAGCAACCACCGAGCAAAAAGCTCAGGCCGCTAAAAAAACCAAACACGCTAAAAAAGCAGCGCCGGTAGCTCAGAAAGCTCAGGCTGCTAAAAAAGCTCAGCACCACAAAAAAGCAGCACCAGTAGCCCAGAAAGCTCAGGCTGCTAAAAAAGCTCAGCATCACAAAAAAGCAGCACCAGTAGCTCAGAAAGCTCAGGCTGCTAAAAAAGCTCAGCATCACAAAAAAGCAGCACCAGCTACTGCTGCAGCACCAAAAGCATAAGTCTCAACGCTTAGATATCAGTAAGGCCGCAGATAACTCTGCGGCCTTACTTTTTAAACTCTCCGCTTAAAAACCACAATTGCCGAGCCGTATCACCATATAACGCCACTGACAACCTTCAATCCAAACGCTTCATCCAGACTCTCACCTCATATCAAGAATAAAATTCTTTAGTGCTCTATGCGCTAATCTTTCGCTCTATTTAATTTAGCTAAGAATATACTTATTTATTCTTATTCCATATCTTGATTATGGGTATTGATAATAGATAGAATGCCGGAAAATAATTAATAGATATCACTCAAAAGTAATAACGTTCGTTATTTTAATTTTTTCAAAATTAAAAACCATTAATCACAGGGATGTCAGAATGATCATTTTAACCAGCTTATTACTTAAGTTATTTTTTAAGCAGCTAACCTTGCGTAGCGCCGCCTACGTTGCGGCTCATATTGTGATTTTGGTTTTTGTCTTCGAAAACTTAATTTTTATTGATATATGATATTTATATATTCAAAAATAAAATCCATTTAAAAAACGCATATTTTATTCTCAAGCAAAATACTGCGTGCATGAGTAATTTAGAATCTCATAGTAAATTAGCGCCTATTTTATTATCATTCTGTTACGCATGAGATTCACTTAATTCTCTGCTGAATAAGTTTTGATAAAACTAAAATCATCTATCCCAATCAGTATTCTGTAGCACAACCCGATAGCCATCGAGATCGGTAAACGTTTTACCATGTTGATCCCAATATGGGTTATATGAAACCACCACAAGAAATCCAGCCAACTCCATTTTTGTGCAGGCTGCTCGCCATTCGGCTTCATCAGGAATATAGAACACCAGCAGATTATCCGCCGTTGGTGCATCTGGAACCGTAGTCCCCCGGTGGTGCGTAAACTCAAGGTGGTAGGCATGATGGGGATGCCCCACGATCACGCCGTCAAATCCCTGATGATCGTTAAAATGGCCCAGCACGTCGAAATCGAGTCCTTTGCAGTACATCTGTGCGATAAGATCTAGGCGGTTTGTTGGCCTTGCTATACGTAAGCGATTATTTTTATGTGTCATTATTTCACTCCATGCCTCATGTCATAAGCATAGGCGATCATTCTCTACCTCGCTGGCTGAACGCTTGCCGCGCTCTTTTGCTACGATAGTTTGTCGGCCTAGCGACACATCTGACATGATTTGTAAGGATTATTTCATTTTTTGCGGGCGAATCGCATTGCATCCACCTGTTATGATCTATGCTTGTAAAAGATTCACTAAAAGGATGACATAAAATGAAAAAAATTCTTTCGATGCTCTGTATCGGCGCAGCGGTTTTAATGGTTGCCGGTTGTTCCAGCGATTATGTGATGTCGACGAAATCCGGGGAGATGATCGTCACGCAGGGGAAACCGAAAATTGATAAAGACACAGGGATGACAAGCTACGTCGATCAGGATGGTGTCAATCGCCAGATCAATACCAATGACGTTGCGCAGATGATTGAAAAAGAATAAATCAAAGCCGCTAAAAACAAAAAACCCGCATTTTGCGGGTTTTTTTTATGCCATCGGTAAACGAATTACTTCTGGAATTTCTTCATGACCAGCGTGGCGTTAGTCCCACCGAAGCCAAAGCTGTTAGACATCACGGTATTCAGATCGCGCTGAGTTGGCTCAGTTACGATGTTCATCCCCTGAGCCTGCTCATCCAGCTCTTCAATGTTGATGCTTGGCGCCACAAAACCGTGTTCCAACATCAGCAAGGTGTAGATAGCTTCGTGAACACCAGCGGCACCCAGAGCATGACCTGTCATGGCTTTGGTTGAAGAAATCGCTGGGGTGTTGTCGCCGAAGACTTCACGGATCGCACCCAGTTCTTTCACGTCGCCCACCGGTGTAGAAGTACCGTGTACGTTCAGGTAATCCACTGGTGCATCCAGATCTTTCATTGCCATACGCATGCAGCGTGCAGCGCCTTCGCCTGATGGAGCAACCATATCGTAGCCGTCTGAAGTTGCGCCGTAGCCAACGATTTCAGCATAGATATGTGCGCCACGTGCCAGAGCGTGTTCCAGTTCTTCAACAACCACGATACCGCCGCCGCCAGAGATAACGAAACCGTCACGTTTGGTGTCATAAGTACGTGATGCTTTATCTGGGGTTTCATTGTACTGAGTTGACAACGCGCCCATCGCATCAAATTCACAAGCCAGTTCCCAGCACAGCTCTTCGCCGCCGCCAGCAAACACAACGTCTTGCTTACCTAGTTGAATCATCTCTACCGCGTTACCGATACAGTGAGCGGAAGTCGCACACGCAGAGCTGATGGAATAGTTAACGCCACGGATTTTGAACGGTGTTGCCAAGCAAGCAGACACGCCAGAACCCATTGCTTTGGTCACCATGTATGGGCCAACGCCACGCAGGCCGCGTGAACGCATGCCGTCAGCGCCTGCAACCTGATTGCGTGGAGAACCACCGCCGGAACCGACGATCAGGCCAGTACGGTCGTTAGAAACCATATCATCGGCTAAACCAGAATCTTTGATCGCTTCCTGCATGGAGAGGTAAGCGTAAATAGATGCATCACTCATGAAGCGCATCACTTTACGGTCAATCATGCCGGTGGTATCCAGCTTGATGTTGCCCCATACGTGGCTACGCATACCGGCCTCTTTAAGTTCAGGCGCGAAGGTGATACCCGAACGCCCTTCTTTCAGAGACGCCAGAACCTCCTGCTGGTTGTTACCGATGCTGGAAACAACGCCCAAGCCAGTAATTACTGCACGTTTCATGTCTTAACCTCTTACACAGATATTGTTCATTCGGGATTTTGAGACGCACTTTAGCGTACACTTGTACGCCGAGCAAGTCCGATCAGATGTGGTTGAACCAGATGGAGGCATATTTGCCGTCCCTGTCAGAGACCGTTAAAATCCCTTTATATCTGTATTTAGAGTAAAAACCCGTGAGCAATTCAATTATTCAGAATGCAAAATTAAGCTGGAATGAACAGGGAACACCGGTTTCGCAACAGTTTGATGATGTTTATTTTTCCAATCAGGACGGGCTTTCAGAAACTCGTTACGTATTCTTACAGGGTAATCATCTAGCAGAACGCTGGCTGCAAGCACAAGAGCGTACTTTCACCGTGGCGGAAACGGGGTTTGGCACCGGTCTTAACTTTTTAACCCTGTGGCAAGCCTTTGATGCCTTTGAACAACAGCATCCTGACAGCACATTTAAGCACCTTCATTATGTCAGCTTCGAAAAATATCCATTACTGGCTGACGATCTTGCCGCTGCTCACGCTCGCTGGCCTGAATTAAAACATTTCAGTGAACAACTGTGCGCTGTTTGGCCTGCTGCACTGCCTGGTTGTCACCGCGTATTTTTAGCCAATGGTCGGATCACCCTTGATTTATGGTTTGGCGACGTCAATGAGCTTATTCACGTTTTGCCTCACAGCCTTAATGAACAGATCGATGCTTGGTTTCTAGACGGTTTTGCCCCATCAAAAAACCCAGATATGTGGACGCCTGAGCTGTTTGACACCATGGTCAAGCTGGCAAAAAAAGACGGCACCTTTGCCACCTTCACCGCAGCAGGCTTTGTGCGTCGCGGTTTACAGGAGGCGGGCTTTGATGTGCAGCGCGTTAAAGGCTTTGGCCAAAAGCGTGAAATGCTGACCGGGATCCGTGCAGAGAGGGTTTCTGCCTCTTCGCCAGCGCCGTGGTTTGATCGCCCTAAAGCCCAAAACACCCACGATATAGCCCTCGTGGGTGGAGGGATCGCCTCCGCGCTAACGGCCTTATCGTTACTCAAACGCGGCAGCCATGTCACGCTATACTGCGCCGATCCTAAACCGGCGCTTGGTGCATCGGGCAATCGTCAAGGAGCCCTCTATCCGCTGCTTAACGGGCGCAATAATCCGTTAGAACGCTTTTTCATTAGCGCCTTCGCCTTTGCGCGTCGCCAATATGATGAATTGCTAAGCTGTGGTCTTAGGTTTGATCACCAATGGTGCGGCGTTAGCCAACTGGGCTGGGATGAAAAAAGCAGCGATAAAATCACACAAATATTAGCCACTGACTGGCCGCAGTGGCTGGCTAAAAAAGGCGACGCGATCACGCTCACACAGCTTGCAGGATTGGACATTCCTCATGATGGCGTAACCTACGCTGCCGGTGGCTGGCTTTGTCCTTCACAGCTCACCCAAGCCGTGATTGATTTAGCTCAGTCACAGGGATTAGTCACTCATTTTAACGCCGAGCTCACGGAACTGACCCACGATGACAAAGGCTGGCGACTGGCTTTCAGCAATGGTGAGAGCAAACAGCACGGCTGTGTGGTTTTGGCTAACGGACATCGCTTAAATCATTTCACGCAAACTGAGGCGCTACCGCTTTCGGCGGTGCGCGGTCAGGTGAGTCATATTCCGACTAATGCGGTTTTAGGCCAACTCAAACAGGTTCTGTGTTACGACGGCTATCTCACGCCGGTTAACCCTGCCAATCAGCATCACTGCATTGGTGCCAGCTATCAGCGTAATCAAACCGATCTGGGTTTCTCTGCAGCCGATCAACAAGAAAATCGCGACCGCCTATTAAAATGTCTTCCTCAGGTTGAATGGCCAAACGAAGTCGATATCAACGGCAATGAAGCACGCGTTGGCGTGCGCTGCGCCATTCGCGATCACATGCCGATGGTCGGTGCCGTGCCGAACTACGCCACAACGCTTGCGCACTATCAGGATCTAATGGCGCAAAAATCCACGCCTGAAACCGTTGTTTCAGCACCGGTTTATCCCGATTTATTTATGATTGGTGGGCTAGGCTCGCGTGGCTTATGCAGCGCTCCGTTATGTGCTGAAGTGCTCGCGGCGCAAATTTATGGCGAAGCGATACCTCTGGAACAAGAGGTATTGGACGCATTGAATCCGAACAGAATGTGGGTACGGAAGTTATTGAAGGGAAAAGCGGTTTAATTAGATATGCGTCGGTAATGACCCCCTCCCAACCTCCCCCTTTGTCAGGGGGAGGAGCCGATCAGGTTTCAACTTGCACCGAACAGCCCTTCCTTGCACAAAGAGGGTTAAGAGAGAGTATGCAGAAGCTTAACCAGAAAGCTTAACCAGAAACCTTAGCAAACAGCGATTCCCACATATTGTTCACCAGAATCTGGTCTGGTGGCGAAAGCTCACCGGCTTTAATGGCTTTATCCAGGCTGTGCTGAACCGCGTCATTGAGCGCCGCTGGCGTATGTTCGCCTTGAGCTTCCAATTCAGCCACTGCCAACGTTAAATGCCCACGCAGATAGCCTCCGGCAAATAATTCGTCATCGCTGGCGTGTTCAACCATGTCATCAATCAGCGCCAGAATGCGGGTTTCAAAATCTGCGATCATCGTGGGTCCTCGGGATTATTATAAATCTTCCGGATAGGGGAACCTATCAGCGGTTAGCGTTGGCGTATTGTAAAACGATTGTAACGCTTGAATAAAGCGCGCTGGACGCTCTGGAATGCCGTTTTCTAAATACCAGAGAACCTGTTCACGCACTTTTCGCTGGAACGCGATACGATCGGGATCGAAATCCCCCTCAAGATTGTCGCAACTGACGTTAAACGGATAACCTGCCGCTTCGCAGAATAACCAGTCAAACGCCTGCGGTTTAATCTCTACCACTTCAAATTCACACTGGGTTTTGGCATCGCGACCGTCTGGACAATACCAATAACCATAATCAACCTGCTGACGACGCGCTTCGCCGGCAATACACCAGTGAGAAATTTCATGCAGGGCGCTGGCGTAAAAGCCATGAGCAAATACGATGCGGTGAAAAGGTGATGTTTCATCCGCGGGCAGATAGATCGGCTCATCGTCACCGGCTACAAGCTGTGTTTGATAGTCGTCACTGAAGGTCTGATTGAACAGATCGATTAATTGCTGAAAATGGTGAGTTTGAGACATGATGGCCGTCGACAAAAAAATCATTAAAAAGCGGCATCGTTGTAACGATACCGCTAACCCATACCCAAGATAATTGGAGTTGCATCAAGGCGGCAAAGGAGCGAATCCCGATGCGCTTACTCAAGTAAGTGATTCGGGTGAGTGAGTGCAGCCAACGCTGATGCAGCTTCAAATATGACGGGTATGAGGAAATTATCTCACGCTCACCGCGAAGGCGCACTATCAATAGCGTTAATGCGCAAATAAAGTGTGGTTATTTAGAACCAATGACCGAGCCATTGCATAATTTCTGGCCCATGGTTGTCATACATCAGCTTGCAGGTCATCGCCAACGACACAAACACGATCATCGGCCTTATCAGCTTTTGCCCTTTACTCAGCACCATTTTTGCGCCGGTTCTAGCGCCAATCACCTGCCCCACCAGCATAACCAAACCAATCGACCAAATCACTTTACCGCCGATGATAAAAAACATCAGCGCGGCCACGTTGGAAGTAAAATTCAAAACCTTGGCATGCGCCGTTGATTTGGCGAGATTAAATCCGCATAGCGTGACATAGGCTAACGCATAGAACGAACCCGCACCAGGGCCAAAAAAGCCGTCATAAAAGCCCACGCAGCCGCCAGCCACGATAGCAAACGGGATATACGATAACCGGCGCAGACGATCGGATTCACCTAATCGCGGCGTGAGCAGGAAATAGACACCAATTCCCGCCACCAACAGCGGCAGCATTTGGCGGAGAATATCAGCCCGAATATTCTGCACCAGAATCGAGCCGATCATTGACCCCACAAAGGTCAACGCAATCACCAGTTTCTGGTCGTTTAAATCAACGGCTTTACGGCGGATAAAATACAGGCTGGCAGAAAACGAGCCGCCCACCGATTGCAGCTTATTGGTTGCTAACGCCTGCGCTGGCGGCACGCCCACGGCTAACAGCGCGGGAACGGTTAATAGCCCACCGCCTCCAGCAATGGAATCGATAAATCCCGCCAGCATCGCGACAAAAAAGAGTATCCCTAATAGTTCAGGACTTACCGGTAGCCCACTGATTAAATCCATCATCTTTCACCCATATTTCTTGCCAAACATTTGTTCGTTGTTCACGCTGAATCTAGCAGCATGAATTCTTATTATTTAGCGCACCGGTGACGCCGAGTAAGCAGCGCGAAATGGGTGCTGTATTGTGATTCGCCGCACACCTTACGCTGTACGTAACAAAAAATAAACATCACAACCAGCAATGTTCAACTTTCCCTCGCCAATCTTCATTATCATTTTTCATAACCATTTTATTAGCGCTCATTTACCTATGCGTTTTGCGCATTGCGGCTAAGCAATCGGCATTTATCCTTTTAAGTTCAGATTGATAGTGTGTGAAGCAAGTAAACGATCAGTGAGGTTGAATATATGCAACACACAATAGGTATTCTCGGTGGAATGGGCCCCGCCGCCACGGCAGATATGCTGAGTAAATTCGTGCATTTTCGGCATGTAGGGCAAGATCAGCAGCATATTCCGATTATTGCCTGCTCGATCCCGGATATTCCCGACCGCAGCGCGTGTCTGCTTTCCGGTGGTCCTTCACCCTATGATTATCTTGAACGCTATCTGCATATGCTCGAGGGCGCAGGCGCTGAGTGCATCGTCATTCCCTGCAACACCGCGCATTACTGGTTTGAACGCCTTCAGCACAGCGCACATGTCGAGATGATTAATATTCTGGATGCCACATTGGCCGAACTGCCTCAACACAGCCAAACCGTAGGATTGCTAGCAACCGACGCCACGCTGGCTACCGGGCTTTACCAACGCAAACTGGTGCAGCAGGGGAAAACGTTATTCGTTCCTGAAGGGAAACATCAGCGCGCGGTGATGCAGGCGATCTATGCCTACAAGGCAGGCGATCTTTTGCTGTCTCAAACATTGTTATTCCCGCAGATTGAGGCGTTGATTGAACGCGGCGTAGATACGCTGATTATGGGCTGTACGGAAATCCCGCTGATTATCAACACCGAGGTAGCCCGATTTAACTGTACCTTTATTGACTCAACCGCCGCACTGGTGAGGGCAGCGATCCGTTGGTACGAAGAAAAAAATGGGGAAACGGTTTCCGCTGAACGCCCTGAATTACTCGGTGTGGAATAGTTTTTTCAGATCGCGCCAAAAGCTTTCCGCCGTCATGCTCATACGCGTATCCATCCGGTACGCGTAAGCATAAATAGGAATAGTGAGCGCCTCTTCGTCCAAACGTATCAACGTTCCCTGCGCCAACTCAGGTGAAATCAAACAATCTGGCAGCCATGCCACCCCAGAGCCATCTAGCGCAACCTGCTTTAATAGCTCGCTCATCGATGAAACAAATACGGTCCGAAAATTTAGATGCGTATTTTTGGCCAACATTCGATTGACCAAACGTCCCATGTACGACGTTTGGCTGTAATTTAGCAGTGGAAAATCGTGCTGTTCCAACGAGTAGAGCGGCTGTCCTAGCGCATCACAGGCGCAAACCGGAAACAGTTGGGCTTCGAATAAGCGAATATGTGCGAAAGGTGCCTGTAATAAATACTCGTCGTGATAGGAAAATATAAAGTCGCTTTTCCCTTCACGCAGCGTGTTAACCGCGCTATCCACATCTATCGCTTCAACGGCGTAGGCAAACCGGCTCGGCATTTGTTTCACAATGGAGGGGAGCAGTCCTAAGGATAATGAATGCGCAGCCGCTATTTTGATTTTGTGCTCAATAAAATCGCTGCCGCCGCGTAGCTCGGTGAGGTTGCTTTCAAGCTGCTGTAATAAATTTCGTACCTGTGAGTGAAATACCTTACCGGGTTCTGTCAGCTGTAGGGGGGAGACTTCTCGGTTGAATAGCTCGACGCCTGCGGCCTGTTCTAAGGAGCGAATTCGACGGCTGAAAGCGGGCTGCGACAGATTGCGCTTTACTGCGGCCTGAGAAAAATTGCGGCACTCTTCCAAGGTTAAAAAATCATACAGCCATTTCGTTTCAATATTGTGCACAATGCTCATCTCAATTCCTGTTGTCGCACCGAGTCTCTTCCCAAACATACTATTAGCATGAGGATCGGCGCGACAACAGACAAACCGTTATTCGAAGGTTCCTTTCACACAGGCTTTGCCCTCTTGCACCATCAGACGCCCGTGGGCATAAACCTGATGAATTGCCAGCGCCGGTGTTAACACCACGAAATCAGCGTCTTTACCCATCGCAATTTCACCTTTGCTTTCCAACCCAAGGAATTTTGCCACGCTGCGGGTAAAGGGAACTAACGCATCAGCAAGCGGCATATTTTGAACTTGAACCAATGCCACCAGCGTTTCTAACAGGCTCTCAAAGCCCGCCACACCAATACCGGTGAGGTTGCCTTGTGCATCAAAGACGGGCTGGCTGCCATTACCGTCAGAACTCACAGAGAGCAAATCCAGCGCGACGTCTGAGTCTACGGCTCGCTTCACCGCCTGTGACGGCGTGACAGGGCCTGGGATCCCACTGGTGATATCGATATGCCCGCCTTTTAGTGCAAACTCGATGGCTGCATCAAACAGGGTTTCACTGCGATTAACGTGGGTCGGCAACAGCTTGCTCATAGGTACATCGCTGTTTTCCAGAATGGCGTAGAGCGGCGCTAATCCTTTTTTGCTGCTTCCCATATGAAATACGCTGATGCCCGCTTTGTTACCCAGTAATCCACCCACCCGTGACTGAGCCGCCATGTTCGCTAATGCGGCGTCATGCGGCGCTGAAGAACGGTGATCGGATACCGCGCACTTCACGCCGATAACGCGGTCAATCAAAGCCACGTCGCGCTCAATGCTGCCGGTGATCGTCGGTGACGGAATGCTGTAGGCCCCCGTCAACATATAGGCGGTGATCCCCTCTTCGTTCAGCGCACGTGTTTTTGCTAATAATGACTCAGGATGTCGCGTTACCGAATCTGTGCCGAGCAGGCCAATGGCCGTTGTCACGCCCGCCTCAACCAGCTTTGATAAACGCACCTCCGGCGTGCGCGTGGCAGGCCCTGCTTCACCGCCGCCGCCGATGAAATGAATATGCTGATCGATAAATCCGGGACAAAGTATCAAGCCGTTTAGATCGACAATTTTACAGTCGGGCAAAACATCGCTCGGGATCTGCGGAGCAACGGCTAAAATCTTGCCATATGCCAGTAACACATCCTGCACACCCAATGACTGAGGTGCATAAACCTGAGCCCCACGTAACAACATAAATCCTGCGGAAGTTAAGTCCATTTCCGGATCCTCGTTATCTCACAATCAGTTGCATAACCCAGATCGACAGCAGTGAATTAATCACGCAAATGCCGATAATGTGGGGATAATATTTGGCGTTAACTTCAGCCGTACCGAGGCAACGCCCGACGTTTTGTACCGGATTTCCCATCAAATAGATGGCGGGTAATAATACCGTGACATCATGTCCACTGAGCGTTGCCGCCGTCACTAAACTGGCGGCAACGCCAACCGCACCGCCCATGCTCAGCAACGACGCTAGCAAAACCGTCGCCGCCTCTCCGGGCAATCCCCATAGCGCCATTATCGGCTGACAAACGTCGCCCACTAAAGTGAGCAATCCGGTAATTTTCAATGCTTGAATAATAACGAATGCCATCACCACGTTAGGCAATAAATTCGTTGTTGCGATGGTAAAGCCACGCCGAGCGCCATCAATAAACATATCCATCACATTTTTACGTACTTGAGCCGTCATGGTTTTATTCCTTATTTTTGACTACGCGCTGCTCAGCCACATTGATATATATTCGCAGAATGTTCGCACCAACAAATTTAAATAATAAAATAACGCCAAGTGGAACAATTACCGACGTTCCTAAAAAGGCAAATACGGCGACGCCTGATGAAAAATAGTTAGTAATAATGGCGCTTCCGCTGGTTTGGTAGGCGGCAAAAATAACTTTTTCCTGCTCGGTGATTTCACCATCCTGTGCCAGTTCTTTGGTCATCCCTGCTGCTGCATCGGTATTTTGTAGGTTGGCAATCAGCGCCAGCGAACAAATTCCGGGGATACCCAGCAAAGGACGTAATATGGGTGTCATCAGCTGCTGGGCAGCGCGCAGACCGCCGAGCCCATCGGTAACGGCAATAATTCCCAGCGATAAAATCACCGACGGTGCCAACTCAAGCGCAAACAGAAAACCATCTTTAGCGCCCGTCCCATTTACACCTCGGAATGTTAATGCTGTCTTGGCACTATCACCGTTTACATGCCCGAAGGAACCATTGAGAACGGTAAAATCAAAAACTCGCCACCAGCCATCGCTGCCGGAAAATACACCAGAAAAGAAAATAATGGTGAGAAAAAATGAAAGGTAGCCTACCCACGTGACTTTTATTTTCTGGCTGGGTATTGCCAGTTCTGCTTCTTGGTTTGCCATATATTCCCTGCCCTGTGTTTGCAAATATATCCCGCCATACTTGAAATTACCGTTTTGATGCAATGTCAATTATTTGGGATATAGATTAATAATGTTTATGAAAATCTATTCTGCACTTCTCCGAGCGCTTAATAATTTAAATAGCATGGCCAGATGATCGATTTCGAACATAGCATGTGATGAATAACGTGGGAAAATGCAAGAATGGTTTTTGCTATGCAAAAAACGCATAACAAGGGGGATAGCGATAAAAAAACGCCCCATAATAGGAGCGTTTTTATTTCACTGAATTAACCCGCAAAGTGGTTATCCAGCAATGCCTGACACGATGGTGGCAACGGTGGTGGCGTAGATGGCCTTGATGGTTTACTGCCCGGAGGCGGTGGCTGGAACCAGCTTGCCAATTCCGCCCCACAGCCATCACCGGCCGGTGGTGGTGTTTGGTCTTCGCACTCCAGACTATTTGCCGGACAACGCAAACGCACATGCATATGCGCGCGATGCGCAAACCAAGGTCGCACCTTGCGCAACCAATCACGGTCGCTGCCTGCGGTGTCACACAGTTTTTGTTTAATCGCTGGATTAACAAAGATGCGCGTCACTTCGTTATCTTTGGCCGCCAGCTTAATCAGTTCACCGGTCTCAGGACGCCACTGTGATGGGATCACGTTGCGGCCATTCACCGCCACTAAATCAATCGGCGTTGGCTTCAAAAGCTGTTGCTGGCTCCAGCGCTGTTTAGGCAGCTGTAGCCAAATATCAACGTCTAGGCCAGATTGGTGGCTCGCATGGCCGCCGTTGAAACGCCCACCGGCAGGCATCGCCATATCCCCAATCAGCAGCGTCCCCATTTGGCGTTGATTCACTTCTCCCGCCAAACGGTTAATAAACGCTAATAAATCTGGATGGCCATAGTAGCGGTGCTGATCAGGACGCATCACCTGATAATCATTGGCCTGTAGCGGCAACGGGTTCGCTCCTACGATACAACCATTGGCGAAACCACCAATCGCCTGCGCCGCTCCCGGCACGGGCTGAGTAATTTGCTGCCACGGCGTGAGCGCCATCGCTTGTGCGCTGACGGCTAGCGCAAACAAACCCGCCATGTAATGCTTCATTCTTTGCATAAAAGACAACCCATCATCAAAATGAGCCCAAGGCCATTTAGAAACGAGGAACGTTAGAAATTACGTCCCCACACTGCGCACGTTGACGCAGCAAATGATCCATCAGCACGATCGCCATCATCGCTTCCGCAATCGGCACCGCACGGATCCCAACGCACGGATCGTGACGCCCACGCGTCACCATTTCAACGGCTTCGCCTTGGCGATTGATCGTTCTGCCCGGCACCATGATGCTAGACGTCGGCTTTAAGGCTAAGTGCGCAACAATATCCTGTCCGCTACTAATGCCGCCCAAAATGCCGCCAGCGTGGTTGCTTTGAAAACCTTCCGGCGTAATTTCATCGCGATTTTCACTGCCGCGCTTATTCACAACCGCGAAACCATCACCAATTTCAACGCCTTTAACCGCATTGATGCTCATCAGCGCATGGGCTAAATCCGCATCTAAACGATCGAACACCGGTTCGCCTAAACCCACGGGAACTTGTTCAGCAACCACGGTCACTTTAGCCCCGATGGAGTCGCCCTCTTTTTTCAGCGCGCGCATCAGTTCGTCTAAATTTTCGAGCTGAGAAGGATCGGGACAAAAGAACGGGTTTTGTTCTACCTGTTCCCAATCTTTGATTTCACAGGTGATATCACCCATCTGAGTCAAGCATCCACGGATCTGAACGCCGTATTTTTCTTTTAAGTATTTTTTGGCAATCGCGCCTGCAGCAACGCGCATCGCAGTTTCACGCGCAGAAGAACGGCCGCCACCGCGGTAATCGCGCGTACCGTATTTTTGTTCGTAGGTGTAATCCGCATGGCCAGGACGGAATAGATCTTTAATAGCGCCGTAATCTTGCGAACGCTGGTCGGTATTTTCAATCATTAGCCCAATGCTGGTGCCGGTGGTAATACCTTCAAACACCCCAGAAAGAATACGCACCTGATCGGGTTCACGGCGCTGCGTGGTATAGCGCGAAGTCCCCGGACGGCGGCGATCTAAATCGTGCTGGAGATCGGCTTCGGTCAAAGGAATGCCCGGTGGCACGCCGTCAACGATACAACCTAATGCGATACCATGTGATTCACCGAACGTGGTGACACGGAAAAATTGCCCAATGCTATTGCCTGCCATGCGCGGCTCCTTAGCGTTGTTTTCTGACTTGCAGATGAATGTTGTGTTTTAGTGTCATGAATCGCGCAGGGTCGCTCTGCCTCTCCTTTTCAATAAGAAGAGGCGCATACCTGCGCGATTTGCACGCGTAACCTGTTTCTACGAACGGTAGAGCGCGAAGTGCGGTGCACAGTCGATCAGTTGCTGTTTGGTCAACATGAAGACGCCGTCGCCGCCGTTTTCAAACTCTAACCATACAAATGGAATTTCTGGGTACTGATCCATCAGGTGAACCATGCTGTTACCCACTTCGCAAATCAGCACGCCATCATCGGTAAGATAATCAGGCGCACAGGCCAGAATGCGACGCGTCAGTTTCAGTCCATCGCTGCCCGCGGCCAAGCCCAATTCTGGCTCGAAGCGGAACTCTTCCGGTAGATCAGACATATCTTCTTCATCCACATACGGCGGATTAGTGACGATCAGATCGTATTGCAGCGGCGGCAACTCGCGGAACAGATCGGAGCGGATCGGCGTAACGCTTTGATCCAGACCATGCTCCTGAATATTTTGCTCGGTGACAGACAGAACGTCCGTTGAAATATCAACGGCGTCAACTTCGGCTTCTGGGAATGCATAGGCGCAAGCAATCGCAATGCAGCCGCTGCCGGTGCACATATCTAAAATGTGGCTTGGGTTATGGTCGATAATGCCGCTGAAACGGTTGTCGATCAGTTCACCAATTGGAGAGCGCGGAACCAACACGCGCTCATCCACATAGAATTCATGCCCACAGAACCACGCTTTGTTGGTCAGATAGGCAACCGGAATACGGTCGTTAACGCGACGGATCACGCGCTCAACGATGCGATGACGTTCGCTCAACGTTAGACGCGCAGAGCGCATATCTTCAGGAATATCCATTGGCAGGTATAAGGTCGGCAGCACCAGTTGCACGGCTTCGTCCCACGGATTATCAGTGCCGTGACCATAATAGATATTCGCTGCATTAAAACGACTGACGGTCCAGCGCAGCATATCTTGAATGGTGTGCAGCTCATTCACCGCTTCATCGACGAAAATCTTGTCCAAATTAGCCTCCAACAGACCTGTTCTTTGACCCCATGCGCGCCGTAAAAGCGGTCATGAAGTCTCAATAATGAGAAAAGTAAGCAATCCCGTAGTTTGCCATGAAGAGCCCCACAAATCAGCAGGAATATAGCTGGCATGGATATGAGCGCCTATCGCTGCGGAAAGATTGGCGACGAGTTTTTCTTAGATGCTGCGTGAAGTTTAGATACACTACGTGTAAGAGTGACTAAGGCAGATTAATAATGAAGAAAAATAAAACAATCAGCGGTGAAGATGCCGCCCTTTTTCGTGAGTCCATCAGTGGAGCACGTAAGATCGCGCAAGACACCGTGGTACACAAGCCTAAGCGCAGTACACGCAAAATAGCGCCAGAAAAAATGCTGCAAGAGCAAATTGATGCCAGCTTCTATTTCTCAGATGAATTTCAGCCACAGTTAGATAGCGAAGGGCCGATGCGTTATATCCGCCCCGATGCCAGCCATTTTGAGCTTAAAAAACTGCGGCGCGGAGATTATTCACCCGAGCTGTTTTTAGATTTGCATGGTTTAACTCAGCTGCAGGCAAAGCAGGAACTGGGCGCGCTGATCGCAGCATGTCGGCGGGAACATGTGCATTGCGCCTGCGTCATGCACGGTCACGGCAAACATATTCTTAAACAACAAACGCCGCTTTGGCTTGCTCAGCATCCAGACGTAATCGCCTTTCACCAAGCGTCCCGCGAATGGGGCGGCGATGCAGCGTTGTTAGTGTTGATTGAAATTGATGAGCGGGAAGAACGTCGGTAATCGATGGGTGTGGCGGCGATGACCGCCACATTGCCAAAAGCAGATTGCCAAAAAGAGAACGCTAAACTTTCGCCAAGACCTGCGCAGGCCCAACCTGCCAGTCAAATACGCCGCGTTCGGTGCTGATATCGAAAGAGACACCGGCAATCGCAGACGTTGCAAACATCGGCGGGGCTTCTTCTGGACAGAGCTCAGAAACCAAATAGCCAACCAAAGGCAGATGTGAAATCACCAACACGCTGCCAACACCGGTTTTCGCTAACGCTTCTAGATAGCATCCGACCATAGCGGGATCGCCGCCTGGCGTTAGCTCTGGCATGACCTCAACATTTTCAGGTAATGCTAAGCCTTCACGTACTGCCGCCAGCGTTTGCTGGGCTCGCAGATAAGGGCTCACTAACACCTTTTCAATTTTGCATGATTGCGTCTGTAGCCAAGAGGCCATACAGACTGATTCATCGTGACCACGGGTCGTCAGAGGCCTAATTGAATCGCTAGCTGCTTCAAGAGCGGCCTCACCATGACGCATAATAAAAACTTGCATATTGCACCGCTATTGTTGGCTGAATCCTGTACCGTCAGGCCAGAGGGCATTTGACGGTCGGGCATTCTGCCTGATTCGACACAGAATTAACACGCTAATTTTACCGCGCGTTAGTCACGCGGACTGAAAACATCCACGTGGGTATTGATAACAGCACACATAACTGCTGTTTATCTTTTATCCAATATCTAAATATACTACGAAACGCCGCTCAGCGCATCAGCACCGATACCGTCAGTCCAAGGCCGTAAATTACCTTGCACAGAATTGCCTGTATAGAGGCAAACAATGAAAGAGTTGCAAGCAGTGATCGACCTCTCATTCCCAGATAAATGCTTGCAACCAAGCAACATGCAGTTTTATATGAAACTCTACGAATTACGAATAAAAGCGCTGATTTTGCTCTTTCATCCGCAACAATCTCTCACACGGCGTGAAATGTGTTCCATGGCGCACACTGAGCGTCTGCAATATCTCAATCACGTTATCAATGCCTAAACGGTCCATATAACGGAATGGCCCACCCAAAAACGGAGGGAAACCGATGCCAAAAACGGCACCAATATCGCCATCTCTGGCGCTGCGAATAATCCCTTCATCTAAACAGCGAGCAGCTTCGTTGAGCATCAGCATCACGCAACGCTGAAAAATATCTGCGTCACTCATTTGTGGTTTCGGCGTCACACCGAGCAATGAATAAACTGAGGTATCAACCTCTTTCTTGCCCTTTTTCCCTTTGGCTTTATAGAGATAAAAACCGCGGCCGTTCTTACGCCCTTTACGGTTATCTTTAATCAAGGCATCAAACGCCGCGGGTGCCGCAAAGCGCTCGCCCAGTTCAGCCACCAGAATGGGAATGATTTTGGTGCCCACGTCAATACCCACTTCGTCCAACAACGCAAATGGCCCCACAGGGAAGCCGCCTTTCAGCATCGCCTGATCGATGCCATTGATGGACTCCCCTTCTAATAAACAGCGTGCCGCTTCGCTGATATAGGGAACCAAAATGCGGTTTACGTAAAAACCGGCACGATCGCCGACGACAATCGCCGTTTTGCCCTGCTTGTGCGCCAATGCCACCGTGGTCGCAATAGTTTGCTCGCTGGTTCCTGCATGTGGGATCACCTCCACCAGCGGCATTTTGTCTACCGGACTGAAATAGTGCAGGCCGATCACCTGCTCAGGCCGTTGTGCCTGCGCCGCAATCTGACTAATCGGCAGCGATGACGTATTCGAGGCAAAGACAGTATGCGCGGCACCATATTGTTCAATATCAGCCACCATTTGCTGTTTGAGTTTCAGATCCTCAAACACCGCCTCTATCACCACGTCCATCTGATTAAATCCGCTGTAATCCGTGCAGCCGGATAACAACTGCATCTGCTTTTGTCTCTCAGCCGGGCGCATACGACGAGCGCGAACCCGCTTGGTCAACGTATCCCAGCTGTAGCTGAGTGCGTGGCTAATTCCCTGCTCGCTGATATCTTTGATACGCACCGGCAATCCGCCGCGCGTGGCCGTAACACAGGCAATACCGCCGCCCATCAGCCCGCCGCCTAATACGCCGATATGATGTAATGCATGCGGTTTTGCGGCACCTCCAGCCTCTTTTTTCAGCGATGTAGAAGCGAAGAACAGGCTACGTAACGCCGCAGACTCTGGCGTCATAACCAGCTCACCAAATGCCTTCGCTTCAGCTTCATAACCACTGGCGCTACCGTGTTCTAACCCTTGGCGCACCACCTGAATAATTTTTTCCGCCGCCGGATAGTTGCCCTGCGTCTTGGCTAATGTCTTCTTACGCACGATGCTAAACAGCAGCGAACGCCCTAATGGCCCGTTAAGCAGACGTTCGATCACTGGCAGTTCAGGGCGGGTACGCCATCCCTGCCGCGCCAATTGGATCGCGCTTTCCAACAGAATCGAAGCAGGAACTGTGTCATCGACCAGCCCCATTTTCAATGCCTGTTTCGCACGCACATGCCTACCGGTCAGCATCAAATCTAAGGCCTGCGAAGCGCCGATCAAACGCGGCAATCGCTGAGTACCGCCTGAGCCAGGCAGCAAACCAAGCTGTACTTCTGGCAGGCCTAGTGCGGTTTTATCATCCAGTGAACAAATACGACGATGACAGGCTAATGCCAGCTCCAAGCCGCCGCCTAAGCAAGCGCCGTGGATAGCCGCGACCACAGGAATGGAAAGCGCGGCGATCTTCGCCAGCGTAACCTGCCCTTTTTGTGCCAATGAGCGCGCCTGTTGCTCACTTTGGCAGGCATCAAGCATGGTGATATCCGCACCGGCAATAAATGAATCCGGCTTTCCAGAAATAATCACAATGCCCTGTAACTTGTGCGTTTGCGCCTGTTGCAACACGTCTTCGATCTGCTGCACAAATTCTGCTTTAAGCGTATTCACGCGCTCGCCGGGCACATCGATGGTAATCACACCGATATCGTTGTCTACCACGCTAAAACGAAAAGCGCTCGGCTGAGTTTCTTGCATGGCGAGGTTTTCCTGAACTGACATTATTCCACCTCCACGATCATGGCAGCACCGAGCCCACCCGCGGCGCAGGCGGTCGTCAGCCCAAGCCCTCCGCCGCGACGGCGTAATTCATTCAGCGTCTGTGTGATCATGCGCGCTCCGGTTGCGGCAAAAGGATGTCCATACGCAATAGAGCCACCTAATACGTTGAACTTATTCATATCGACTTCACCAATCGCCTGCGGGCGGCCCAATTTTTCGCGCGCAAACTCATCGCTGGCAAACATTTTTAAATTCGCCAACGTTTGTGATGCAAAAGCTTCATGCATATCAATCAGGGTGAGATCCTGCAACGTGATACCGGCGCGATCTAATGCCAGCGGCGTCGCATACGACGGCCCAAGCAGCATATCCTCCCAAACATCGATCGCAGAGAATGCAAAGCTGCGCAGATAGCCTAACGGGACTAACCCCAGCTCACGCGCGCGTGATTCACTCATCATCAGCACCGCGGCGGCACCATCGGTTAATGGCGTACTGTTCGCCGCCGTTACGCTACCGTGGCGGCGATCGAAGGCGGGTTTAAGTTTGCTATAAGAGGCCATAGAAGAATCGCTGCGCACGTTATTGTCTTTATCGAGCGACTGCTTGTAAGGCGGAATATAGGCAGTGATAACTTCATCGCGCAAAACGCCTGATTCCCACGCTTTCGCCGCTAAGGTATGCGAGCGATGCGCCAAGGCGTCCTGTTCTTCTCGGCTAATGTGATGGCTTTTTGCCATCTGTTCCGCGGTGTCGCCCATACGCAGCCCGGTTGAATACTCCGCAACCGCAGGAGGCACCGGCAGGAGATCGCGTAGCTTCAGCTTGCTGAATAATTTCAAACGTTGGGACAACGTGCGCGCTTTGTTGGCATCGACCAGCGTGCGCGCCAGTGCCTTGCTAACGCCAATGGGGAGAACCGAGGACGAATCAGCGCCCCCCGCAATACCCACAGAAATGGTACCCGCCATAATGCTCTCTGCCACGTTGGCTATTGCCTGAAAACTGGTGGCACAGGCTCGCGATACGCTGTAAGCGTCGGTATGAATGCTCATTCCGGTACCTAAAACAATTTCTCGTGCAATATTCGGTGCTTCTGGCATTTGCACCACCTGCCCAAACACCAGTTGATCGATAGCCTCAGGAGAAATATTGCTGCGAGCCAGTAATTCACTCACGACCATTTTGCCTAAATCAACGGCAGGAATGCCATGAAACGCCGTCGCTTGACGAGCAAAGGGCGTTCTTAGTCCCTGCACAATCGCGATGCGATCGCCTGTGCGAGTCGTCAGAGCCAATGGGGATGACAAAGGAAGTGCCTGACTCATTTTGTGCTCCTGCGCAATACGCTAAAAATACCAAAATTGTTACCAAACCCTGAACGATGAACGTGGGGCGAACATGATTCGCATCTCGCTTTCAGTTAACAGGTCTGACCTGATAGCGTAAATTCTTAACTCAATTTTTACATTTAGCAAACAACAAAACGTAAGAACTGAGACCAGAAGCAGGTTTCTTATTCACAGAGAATGTGGGAGAAGGAGAATAGATTTCGAGGAAATAATATAGCTAGTGAATATATGCACGGATAAAAATAGAAATACAGGCACATTAGCGGCTTTATTTAAATATAAAAAAAGCGCGGCCTAAGCCACGCTTAAAATACGACCAACTCACGCGATGCGATTAACGCAGGCCAAGTTGGAAAATTAGAGTTTCAGCTTCACAGGCAAAAGCAAAATCAACGGTCAGCGCATAGCTTTCTGCTGTTTTAGTGATGTTGCTCTTAATTTCACATGGGTCTGATTCAATACCACGTGCTTTTTGTGTCAGCTGTTCCAGCATGGCTTTCGCATCAGCTTCCGTAGCAAATACATTGCTATAGGATGCGGTGCAGTCGGTGTTATCCATGATGGTGCCGACATCAACGCAACAGCAAGCGGCTGTTTCTTGTGCACTGCATTTTTTAATAGCATCAGTCATTTCAATCATCTCCTCGATGGGGAATGAACCCCTTTTATATCGCCAATTATGATCTGGCTCAAAAAATATAAAAACTGTGGGTATTTTACTCCTCTCCCACCACAGAGACTAGTGATATGCCAGATGAATGACATTAAGTGAGCAAAATCACATTATTTGGCGGTTATTTCTCCGCACTTGTAATCAGTTCTTTATTAGTTCCGTTGTTTTTTGTTACAGAGATCTCTTTTCTTGAATCAATTTGGAAATATTTAATAAACATTCTTGCAACATACCAAGAGGTCAGACCTATACTCAGCTCACTGGTCTGATTTGTCAGATCGAACTCGGACCCTACAATCCGCGCTCCTTGTTACAGTACGCAACATAGTTTAAATAAAACACACAATAATGAGGTTTCGGTCATGCGCCAGAAAAACCTGTTTACTAAGTCAGCATTAGCTGCAGCAGTGGCACTGCTTTCATCAAACGTCAATGCCGCTGGTTTCCAGCTGAATGAGTTCTCAGCCGCTGGCTTGGGCCGAGCCTATTCCGGTGAAGGCGCCATCGCAGATACCCCGGCATCTGCCAGTCGCAACCCGGCACTATTGAGCATGTACGATCGCCCAGCGATGTCTATCGGCGGCGTATTCATCGATCCAGACGTTGATATCTCTGGTCGTTCTCCAAGCGGTCAGAGCCTGAACGCGAAAAACATCGCACCAACCGCATGGGTACCTAACTTCCATTACGTACAGCCGATCAACGACCAATGGGCCGTAGGCGCGTCTGTCACCTCTAACTATGGTCTGGCAACCGAGTTTAACGATAACTACGCAGCAGGCTCTATGGGCGGTACTACCGACCTGACCACTGCTAACCTGAACCTGAGCGCAGCATACCGTGCCAACGAGCATTTCAGCTTCGGTTTAGGCTTTGATGCGGTCTACGCCAAGGCTAAGATTGACCGCTACGCAGGTGACCTGCCGCTGCTGATTGCAGGTTCAGGCAAGTTGCCACCTGCTCTTGCGGGCCAGGTCGCACAAATCCCTGCGAATACTCAGATCAGCCACCTGAAAGGTGATGAGTGGGGCTTTGGTTGGAACGCAGGTATCCTTTATGAAGTGGATGAAAACAACCGCTTCGGCTTTACCTATCGTTCAGAAGTCAAAATCGACTTCGACGGTGATTACAAAAGCGACCTGCCATCTTCTCTGAACGGCATTGGTTCAATGATTGGTCTGCCTGCGGGTACCGATGGCAGAACCGTTCCAGGTTCTCTGACCTTAAACCTGCCTGAAATGTGGGAAGTCTCTGGTTACCACAAAGTGGCGCCACAGTGGGCCGTTCACTACAGCCTGGCATACACCAGCTGGAGCCAGTTCCAAGAACTGAAAGCGAAAGGTTCTAACGGCCAGACGCTGTTCTATAAAGACGAAGGCTTCAAAGATGCTTACCGCATCGCGATCGGTACCACTTACTTCTACGACGACAACTGGACCTTCCGTACCGGTATCGCGTTCGATGATAGCCCAGTACCAGCCGGTACTCGTTCTATCTCGATTCCCGATCAGGATCGCGCATGGATCAGTGCGGGTACCAGCTACGCCTTCAACAAAGATGCTTCTGTTGACGTAGGTGTTTCCTATATGCACGGCTCAAAAGTGACCATCAACGAAGGTCCATACGAGTTCAAGTCTGAAGGTAAAGCGTGGCTGTACGGCGCTAACTTCAACTACGCGTTCTAATTTTTAAAACGCATCGCTATCTAAAAGCGCCCTTCTGGGCGCTTTTTTGTTTGGGAAAATATAAGTTTCAGGCATAAAAAAAGCGCCCTAAGGCGCTTTCTCACATCAAGCTTAGCGTCAGTTTGAATCGATATCTTTCAAGTCATCCTGAATCGCGGACGCATTCGGATTGATTGGCGCGGTTAGCTGTCCACCGGTTGCCAAGAAATCGTAGCGTTGGAAATACGCTTCGCGCATAAAGATATAAGGATCTGAAGAATTTTTCAGCAGGCCATCAGAATCCAGTAACTGTGCACGCGTTTCGATACCTTCAACCACCCATTTACCCGCAGACATCCAGAATGTCAGCCAGCTTAAGGTTGGATACAGATAGTCAACGTAGTCACCGCCGTCCTGACGTGGCGTCACGCTGCCGTAACCCGGAAGCACAACATACGGGCCATAAGGCACGTCGTAATAACCTAGCGTGCTACCAAAACGATGCGGCTCCTGCTTCGCTAACTTAGGATTCGCCATCGTGGCAACATCAATGAAGCCGCCCATACCTAAAATAGTATTCAGGAAGAAGCGGTTAAAGTGCACGAAGCCATCGTAAACCTTGCCTTCAAGGAAGCTGTTCACCATGCTAGCCGGTTCTTCAAGGTTGCTGGTGAAGTTCGAGATACCGGTTCTTGCAGGCACGGGTACGTAGTCTCGCCAAGCGACGGCGACAGGACGCAGTACATACGGGTCTAGATAGTCATAGTTCACGCTAAACATCGCGCGGTTAAAACCCTCTAACGGGTCAGATCGCCCCTGAGCTTCTGGTTTAGATGAACTAGACGCACACCCCGCCAGCAATACGCTTGCCAGAGCCACTCCTGTCAGCCGAAGTTTCATATCTTCTCCATGAAAAGGGACCGCTGATAACCGGCTGAAAATTGACTCTGCCGTCAGCGATCCTCATATTTTTATTCTGATCGTTCTTATGCCCAGATGCTTAGGTCTTTGCAACAGACGATTTATGGTACTTGATGATCAATCTGTACGCTAATCTGACTCTCTTTATTATAGGGCATAACCGCACTTTCACCGAACCAGTCACCCGGTTGCGGATTGGCTAAACCATCTCGAGAGATCCGCGCACGCACCTTCACCTGCTTTTGTGCCGAAAGCAAACGCTCGGGCATCATGGCATTCGCATCGGATAACGATACCGTAACCGGGAAATGCCCCAAAGGCAGTTGTTTAACCGCCACAGGAATAGGCGCAACGCCATCGGTTACAGACACCACCAGTACCGCCGTGGGCGGCAATTGGCGTTCGACATCCGGTGGCAGATTAATCGTGACACTCAGCTGCGTATTATCCTCACCAGACTGCGCTTTGGCTTGCTCAATGCTGCGCTTTAACACTTCGCGGCGGCTATCATTTTCCGGCAACACGCGCAGCATCATCTCCCACGCACCGATTGCTTTCTTATAGTCACCCTGCTCGAAAGCATTAAAGGCTAACAAGCTGAGAACCCGCACATCTTGATGGTTGCGCGCCATCATATTGCCCAACATATCCGCCGCTTGCTTATTATCTTCCGGATCGTTGGAGCGAGTAAGCACTTCAGCGTAGCCCAGTGCTACTTCCGGCTCATTCGGTGCTAATTGATACGCATGAGAAAACGCCTGAGTTGCGGTCGTTGCATTATTCAGCGCCATACCGATACGGCCTAACATTACCCAGTCAGCCACATTGCGCGGATCGGTTTGCAGCTCGGTACGCAAGCCTAATCCTAAACGCGCAATCTCTTCCATCGTCAGCGGCTGCTTATCTTCATTCATCACGCGCTCACGCAGGGAAGGCATTTCGCTCATGACCAAATTCCAGCCCTGAACCTGCGCCAGACCGCCGGTTTTAAGATAAAAACCAACGGAAATCAGCACCAAAATAACCACGCCCGGCAGTAAAACCCAGCGGTTTAACGGCTCAGGTTTCGCCGCTTGTGCATCAGGAACATCAGACAGCAGGTTTTGCTGTAGCTCCTCAATCATCACCTGACGCTCAGCCACCACGCCCTGCTCTTCGTCTTGCTCAAGCTCTTGCAAACGCTGATGGTAAAAACGCGTATTAAGGCGATCGCGATCTTCCGGCAGATCGCGCTGAGGCTGACGTAGCACTGGAACCAGCAATAATGCGGCAGCGATAATCAACAAAACTAAAACTATCAACCAAAAAGCCATTATTAATGTTCCCTGTCGCTGTCGTTAAGTAGCTGGTTTAAACGTTGTTTCTCGGCCTCGCTGAGCGTCTCGCTGCTCGATACCTCAGGCTCGTTAGGACGGCGACGGCGTGCTCGGGTAATCACCACGATTGCGCCCAGTAAAACAAACAGCGCAGGGCCAGCCCAAAGAATAAGGGTCGCTGCGGTTAACGGCGGCTCATAGGTGACGAAGTTGCCATAACGCGCCACCATATATTCAGTAATCTGCTTGTTGGTGTAGCCCTTTTCCATCAGCTCATACACTTTCTGACGCATATCGGAGGCGATGATAGCGTTAGAATCTGCGATGCTGTTGTTCTGGCATTTTGGACAGCGCAGCTGTTCGGTTAACTCACGATACTGCTGCTCTTGTTCCACGCTTTTAAAGCTATAGGTATCTATGGCTGCCCATGCGCTCACCGAAAGCATAATGCCCGCCAGCGCACTAACCCATCGTAGCATTCGCATTATTTAGCTCCTTCATATTGGCGGTATAAAGGCTCGATCTCTTGTTGCCATACGCGATCGTTGAGATCGCCCGCATGGCGATAGCGAATAATGCCATTACCATCGATCAGGAAAGTTTCAGGTGCGCCATAAACGCCGAGATCCAAACCCAACATGCCGTCGCCGTCATACAGGCTTAACGCATAAGGATTCCCTAAATCATTCAGCCATTTGACCGCTTTCTGGCGGTCATCTTTATAGTTCAGCCCAACGACGCGGATCCCTTTCGCCGCCAGCTTATTCAGATACTGATGCTCGGCATAGCAGGTTGGACACCATGTGGCCCATACGTTCAGCAACATCGGTTTGCCGTCGTGCAGCACGCCTTGGTCAAAGGTTTTGCCCGGCTGATCCAACGATTCCAGCTTGAATTCAGGAACAGGTTTGCCGATCAACGCAGATTCCAGCATGGTGGGATCTTCCCCACCCGCGTTGCGCTGTAGCTGGATAACAAACGCCAGCACCAGCAGCATAAATAACACTAACGGGATAAAGAGCAGCTTGCGATTCATGCTGTTTTCTCCGCTTTCTCTTGTTGTGCCTTTTCTTTACGGCTTGAGCGATAGCGCGGGTCGAGCATGCATAACACGCCGCCAATCGCCATCAGCACGCCGCCGTACCAAATCCAGCGTACAAAAGGCTTGTAATAAAGACGCACAGCCCACGCGCCGTCATCGAGTTCTTCACCCAATGCCGCATACAGATCGCGGGTTAAACCGCCGTCAATAGCCGCTTCGGTCATCATGCTGCGCGCGGTCGCGTAGTAACGCTTTTCGGCACGCAGCGTGGCTTCTGGCTTGCCGTCGCGCGTAACATCAATGATGCCCACGCCGCCGGTATAGTTCGGGCCTTTGATGTCATGCACATCGCGGAACACAAAGTGATAATTGTGAATATCGACGCTATCACCAGACTTCATGCGTACATCGCGCTCGATGCTGTAGCTTTGGCTAAAGGCGATACCAATTACCGTCACGGCAACGCCCAAATGGCCTAGCACCATGCCCCAATGGCTACGAGGCAGTTTAGTCAGCCCCTTCCAGAAACCGTGGCGATGCGTAGCGCGCTCATGCAATTCCATCAGCGTAAGAATCACTACCCAGATTGCCATCAGCAGACCAACCACCGTCATCCCTTCAACGCGGTCCTGCATTAGCCAAGGCAGCAGCACGGAAAGGATCACAGTTACAACCATCGCAACCAACAAACGTTTCCAGAACTTAGCCGGTTCATCACGACGCCAGCGCACTAACGGTCCAACGCCTAGCAGCAGCGCGAACGGCGCCATCAGCCAGGTAAACATCGAGTTAAAGAAAGGCTCACCGATAGAAATACTGCCCAAGCCAAGCTGTTTATGCACCAGCGGCAACAACGTCCCTAACAGCACCACCAGCATGGCAGCAACTAACAGCACGTTGTTTCCTAGCAAGAAGGTTTCGCGTGAAAACACCTCGTGCTGCGTGCGGCTACGAACCTGCGCACCTTTGACCGCATACAGCAGCAATGAGCCACCGATGACGATAACCAAATAGGCCAGAATGAACATTCCACGCGCCGGATCGGAAGCGAATGAGTGCACTGAAACTAATACGCCGGAACGTACAAGGAACGTCCCCAACAGGCACAGAGAAAAAGCCGTGATCGCTAGCAGCACCGTCCACGCTTTGAACGTCCCGCGTTTTTCAGTTACCGCCAACGAGTGCAGCAGCGCCGTACCCGCCAGCCATGGCATAAAGGAAGCATTTTCTACCGGATCCCAGAACCACCAGCCGCCCCAGCCCAGCTCGTAATAGGCCCAAGCGGAACCTAAAACAATGCCCATGGTGAGGAAAATCCATGCTGCCATCGTCCACGGACGTGACCAACGCGCCCATGCGGTATCTAAGCGCCCCGCCATCAGTGACGCAATGGAGAACGCAAAGGCGACCGAGAATCCAACATAGCCCATATACAGCAGTGGTGGATGGAAAATCAGACCAATATCCTGCAACAGCGGATTCAGATCGCTGCCGTCAATAGGGAAGTTCGGTAACGTGCGCGTAAAGGGGTTGGAGGTGAGAATAATGAACAGCAAGAAGCCGACGTTAATCATCCCCATCACCGACAGCACGCGTGCCACCGAGTCCTGCGGCATGCTGCGGCTAAATAGCGCCACGGCCAGCGTCCAACAGCTTAACAGCAGCACCCAGAGGAGAAGCGATCCCTCATGTGCGCCCCACGTTGCTGCGATGCGGTAATAGACCGGAAGCTGGGTATTCGAGTTTGCCGCAACGTAGGAAACCGTAAAATCGTTGGTAATAAAGGCATACACCAAACAACCAAATGAAATCGCAATGCTAAAGAACAAACCATAGGTCAATGGACGCGCCACTGACATCATGCGCACATCTTGCCGCGCTGCACCCCATAGCGGATAAATGCTCAGCAATACGGAGAGCGCTAATGAGAGCGATAGCAGGAAATTGCCAATTTCAGGGATCATGACTGCGGGCTCCCCGCATTCGCATTGCCACTATTCTGCTGATAGGACTCAGCTGGGCGATTATGGTTTTGCTCCATCGCTTCTTTTACCTCAGGTGGCGTATATTTTTCATCGTGTTTTGCCAGCACTTCTTTGGCATGCACCACGTTGTCTTCACCCATCACGCCTTGTGCAACGACGCCCTGCCCTTCGCGGAATAAATCCGGCAAGATACCTTCGTAAGTCACACCAATAGCGCCATGCGCATCGTAGATTTTAAATGAGACTTTCAGGCTTTGCTGATCGCGTTTCACCGACCCAGGCATCACCATCCCGCCAATACGCAAACGCTGACCCACTTCAGGCTTCTCATGGTTTTCACCTTTACCCTGTAGGATCTCCGTTGGCGTATAAAACAGATCAATATTCGAGCGCAATGCATAAAGCACCAAAGTGATCGTCACTGCCAAGCCGAGTAAAACGACAATGGCCAGATAGAGGCGACTCTTACGACGCGGATTCATGATGATTGCTCTCCTTGTGAAGCTGACGAAGCGCGCTGCTGACCCTGCGCTTGTTTCATTCGCTGTTCACGCGCCTGATGGCGGCGAACTTCAGTCAAAATTTGGCGGCGTTGCCACTGGGTATGGCAAACCAATAAAAGTAATGGGATAAGCGTTGCGGCAACAGAAAGCCAAACGTAAAAGGCATAACCGCCCATCGCGAAGAAATCCTGCCAAGAGGAAAATGCTGGGCTCATCAGGAACGCTCCTTAGGCTGATTTCTTAGGCGAGGGTTCACTAACGCATTTACCCAAGGACGTCTACGCTCTTGCAGTAAAATTAAATTGCGTAAACGCATCAACGTTAAGGTGATGAAGAAAAACAGGTAGCCGAAGATCGCCCAACGCAGCGGATAGCGCATGCTCGGATCAATGGTATTTTGCATATTGGTCGATCCCTGATGCAGGGTATTCCACCACTCAACGGAGAAATGAATAATCGGCAGATTGACCACGCCAACGAGAACCAGAATACCGGCGGCGCGACCAGCAGTACGGCGATCCTCAAAGGCGTTATACAACGCAATGGCGCCTAAATAGAGGAACAGCAGCACCAGCTCGGAGGTTAAACGCGCATCCCAAACCCACCACGTTCCCCACATCGGTTTGCCCCAAGCCGATCCTGTCGCCAGCGCAATAAAGGTAAACACCGCGCCAACCGGAGCCATCGCCGCGCTGACCAGATCGGACATTTTCATCTGCCAGACCAAACCGATAAACGCCGCAATCGCCATGGAGGCATAGATCCCCATCGACCAGATAGCCGCAGGCACATGGATGTACATAATGCGATAGCTATTACCCTGCTGGTAATCGGACGGCGCATAGCCAAAGCCCCAGATCCAACCCACTAACAGGCATACCGCCCCGGCTAATCCAAGCCACGGGACGAACTTACCGCAAAGATGATAAAGCCGCTCAGGCTTGGCAAGCTGATGTAGCCATTTCCACATTGAGATTTATGCTCACAAAACGAAAAATTTTTGTCTCGGCGTCACTGCCGAAACCCCACAAAAAGGCGCTGTCTTCTACTGCTTGCAGGCTCTTTTCAGACAATCTACTTTCATACCGCAATACATATTCGTTCGTTAGTTTGACGCATGATACTAGCGACAAACAAAAAGGTTTTGTTAATAGCTGAATTCGGCTTTACCGAATACGCTATTGCACGCTAACCCGAAGCGCAGCTGCCGCAGCAAAAGGCGACAGCGTAATACTTCCCGCCAGCATCGCGCCTAAAATGGCCAAATACCCACCGATAGGCATTCCCATCGAAGCCGCATCAATTGCCGACGTCGCAAAAATCAGGATAGGTATATAAAGAGGCAGCACCAGCAAGCTCAACAAAACGCCGCCTTTGCGCAATCCAACCGTTAACGCAACGCCAATCGAACCAATAAAGCTCAACGTCGGGGTGCCAAGCAACAGCGTTAATGCCACAGCCCACCACGTTGCCATATCAAAAGAGAGCAATAGCGCCACTAACGGAGAAAGGATTAGCAGCGGTAGTCCTGTCACCAGCCAATGGGCCAATACCTTTGCCAACACCGTTAACGCTAGCGGAGATGGCGTGAGCATCAGTTGCTCTAGGGTGCCATCCAGATAATCGTCTTTAAACAATCGTTCTAACGAAAGTAACGCCGCCAGCAAAGCCGCAACCCAGACCACGCCTGGGGCGATACGCGCCAACAGTTGGGGTTCAGGACCGATACTTAATGGAAACAGCGTAATGACAATCAAAAAGAACCACAGCGGATTAATAATTTCAGCGCCGTTGCGAAAGGCAATTTTCAGCTCGCGGCGCAAAACGGTCATGATCATAGTGCCGTTTCCTCTCCGCTTAGGCGCAACTTACGCATGCGATAATCCAAATCCTGATGCGTGGTCAGCAAAATAATGCCTCCCGAGCGCGTATGTTGCTCAAACAGTGCGATCAACTTCGCCACGCCGGATTTATCAATGGCGGTAAGCGGTTCGTCTAAAATCCAGAGCTTGGCTTTACTCAGCCAGAGTCGCGCCAGCGCAACTCGGCGCTGCTGTCCGGCAGAAAGCTGGGCAACGGGAACGTCTTCATAGCCGATAAGATCAACCTGAGCCAGTGCGTCCCAAATCGCATCTTGATTATTATCGCCTTGCACTTCTTGATAAAACGCGAGGTTTTCGAACGGCGTTAACACCGATTTCACCCCGGCCTGATGGCCAAGATAAATCATCTGCTGTTGATACTCTTCGCGCTGTTTACGAATCGATTTTTGCTGCCACTGAATATCGCCACTTTCAGGCTGAGACAGTCCGGCAATCATCCGTAGCAAGGTGGTTTTTCCTGCCCCATTGGGGCCTTCTATTTGCACCATTTCACCCGCATTAACCTGAAAACTAAGCTGGCTAAACAGCACTCGCTCGTCACGGCTACAGGTTAGAAGGGAGATATTCAGCATCGAAGAATGTATTCCTAAAATCGAGATAGCACATCATATCATAAGCCTATAACAGCTCGTACCCCGCAGCCTGTGCGAAAACTACCCACATGGAGGTAAAATTCCGCGTCAGATCAAGGAGTGATATCACACCCCATCCAGCAGAGCACCGCCAATAGTGAGATTAGCACGCCTCCCTCTCCACCGATGCAGCGTTACGGCGAGTTACATTTGATTAATATATTTCATAAACACATAACATGGGGGAATATCGAAAAGAGAAAGTAACGCGCTTTACGAGGAAAACTTCACAAGATTGGTGACAAAGCAGGCAATCAACACCAACCACACTTATTCTATTGATAAAAATGCGTATAATGACGGCCGTTGTCCTCTTAGTTAAATGGATATAACGAGCCCCTCCTAAGGGCTAGTTGCAGGTTCGATTCCTGCAGGGGACACCATTATATCGTTCGCCACCATCCGCAGAAGTTCATCAAACCCATACAGAATAAGCCTTTCAGTAAAATCACCGTTCGTAATAGTTCGTATTAAATCGTTGACAGCCGCACACTTTGGCGGGTAAAAAACGAGTAAAGAAATTTACTCACCGGAATTTTACCCATGCTTACGGTTAAACAGATTGAAGCAGCGAAGCCAAAAGACAAGCCCTATCGTTTGCTCGATAGCAATGGCCTGTACCTCTACATACCAGTTTCTGGAAAAAAAGTATGGCAGTTACGCTTCAAGCTAGATGGCAAAGAAAAGATTTTAACCGTGGGTAAATATCCACTTATGTCGTTACAGGAAGCTAGAGATAAAGCCTATCTTGCTAGAAAAGACATCACCGATGGTATAGACCCCGTTAAATCAAAAAAGAAGAGCGAAAAGAACAACTCATTCTCAGCCATTTATAAGGAATGGTACGCTCACAAGCGTCAGGTTTGGTCTGAGGGGTACGCAACAGAATTACAGCGGATGTTTGAAACCGACATTCTCCCACTCATAGGAGCAATGGAGATAGACGAAGTCGAACCCATGACACTTTTATCTGTAGTGCGAAGAATTGAGGAGCGTGGGGCCATGGAGAGAGCAAACAAGGCTCGGCGTCGTTGTGGGGAGGTGTTTCGTTATGCCATTGTGACTGGTAGAGCAAAATACAACCCAGCTCCAGATCTCGCTGATGCTATGAAAGGCTACAGAAAGAAAAACTTCCCATTTCTACCTGCAGATCAAATACCCGCATTCAATCATGCTCTGGCTGGGTATTCAGGAAGTATAGTTTCAAAGATTGCGACCATGATCCTGCAATATACCGCCTTGAGAACGAAAGAACTCAGGTCGATGCAATGGTCAAATATCGATTTTGTTTCAGGGCTTATAACAATTGACGAATCTGTCATGAAAAACCGTAAGCCACATATCGTACCTATGTCACGGCAAGTTGTAGAGTTGCTAAAAACATTAAAGCCAATCACTGAACCAGTGTCGCCGTTTGTTTTTGCTGGAAGAAATGATAAAGGTAAGTCGATAAGTGAAAATGCTGTTTTGCTAGTCATCCGTCAAATTGGTTATGAAGGATTGGCAAGCGGTCACGGCTTCCGTCACCAGTTCAGTACAATTCTAAACGAGCATGAATGGCCATCCGAGGCGATAGAGCGTCAACTTGCTCATACAGATAAACACTCTGTGCGCGGAATTTATAACCACGCGCAGTATCTTGAAAAGCGGCGAGAAATGATGCAGTGGTGGGCTGATTGGATAGACTCAGGAGTAACTGCTGGATAGGTGCTGTTGAGTTCCCAGACCAGAAGATAGTGATGAGGCGGGATAAAGCTGAGGAGCTGATGAAGGCGCTCAAGAGAGCGATTGATTATGTTGATGCAGGGATCGAGCATCCGAACTCGTGTTTCTTTTATGACGACTGATTGCTGATCGGTTGTCCAGCGCTGGAAGAATTAACATATCTGAACTACATAATGCTTAAGTTATCCTAATAACTCAAAGTAGTTATATGGCGATTAAATGGAATTATATATGTTCAAAGTATTAGCAGTGTTAATTATCGGTCTGACTCTATCACTTCAAGCTGACGCGAGCCGTGGGCGTAAGCCTTGCTCTGGCTCTAAAGGTGGCATATCTCATTGTACAACTGACGGGCAGTTCGTTTGTAACGATGGGACGATTAGTAAATCGAAAAAGATTTGCCGCTGATTGAGGCCAACCTTAGACTGGTTTATCCCGGAGGCCTGAGGATACGTTCTAGGGGGGGTAACTAAGTTTGAACTCGCTAGGCATTGTAATCAGCGATGAATCAGCATTTTCTGCCAAACTGGCTTGTATTCTGCAAGTTAATATATATATTAACTCTTAGGTGGTGATAAATTGAAAGGCTCTATACAGGGTGAGTGTCATCGCATAGTGCATTGCAAGGGAGCATTGAAGTCCCTCAGTGAGTCCCTAAAAAGTGTAACTCCTGCAAAGAAGCAGAAAAGTATGCTGATATCTCTCACTCTGCAGCTTGAACGACTAGTTTCTGGAAAGAGAACACCTGATTTAAGTGCTCGCAAGGAAGGGGTGTTGCCATCACTGAATGGTAAGCCAGCAAAAAATTTCTGGGCTATAAAAAAGATCCCAATTAGAGGTTATTACTGGGAATCTGACAGACATGATATGACATTCTTCATGAGTCATTATATATACAAAGACTTTGATCGACTTGATGATGCAGACGTTCAAAAGGTAAGAAATAACTGGGAAAGAATCGAGCGGGGCTGTGATGATTGCTAACAATATGTTTAATGATGAAGATTTTGTTTTTCCTGAGGTTGGAGAGCGAGAGATGGCGTGTGAACGCCTGATTTTCAACACAACCGAGGATCTTCTTTTGGCAATGCAGGATGCGAACATTTCACAGTCAGAACTTGCTAAAAAGATGGGGAAATCTAAAGCCCATGTGTGCCAGTTGCTTGACGGCTCTAGAAATATGACTCTCAAAACTCTTTCTGATATGGCATATGCATTAGGAGCAATTGCGAAAGTTGTCATACTAAGAGAGGGGGTTGATGTTTCACATGTTGTTGCCCCTGAATTAAAACAGCTTGCATGGAACATGAGTGATGTCAGAACAAATCCTGTACAGACCATCAAGATTACTATTAAAGCCAGTAATGCGGAATACCAAACAAAATGTTACTAAGTGAATTACAACTTATTGAAGCATCAGTAATTAACAGCTCAATTATGCGCATAGGAGATTCTTATGGCGGAGATGTTACTTTTGAATATGGTAACCTAAATTTTGAAGCTGGAGGTCATCTGCTTTCCAATCCGGAATTATCGGTGATTGTTGTTAACGCTAGCCCCTACGGATATAGCTATGATTCTGAGAGTTCTGCCAAAGTGTTTTCGTTGAAAATGGATATCAAAATGGTTTACACATATCCAAAAGATGAAAAAATAGATGCAGATTTTCTTATTGATAACACTTGGTATTTCTCATCATTCATGAAAACTTACTTCAAATTCTTTGCCGATACACTGCTTGTACAATCTGGGATTAAAGGAATCTCCCTCCCCATGAATTGACCTATCCCCGCCAGCGAGCGGGGTTTTTATTACCCAGTTCATAACTCAAAGAATCATCCGCATTGCTATCTTAGATTTAATCCGTACAATCCGCGCCTGACAATATCCATCTGAATCACTTAAACGCATTAGCGATCCACTGGTATTGTCACTGCGCCGGTCTGTTATATACACTCTGATTTTTCTAATACTTCGGATTTCCTTCGAACTTACTCAACATAAGCTCGCTAGAGTGGTGGGAGCATTATTCAGAAGGAATTAAATATTCTCGCCATTTGTTAAGAAAATTCCACAGTTCTACGTCAGAGTGCAAATTATACTTCCTCATAACTTCCCGTTTTCTTTGACTTGCCATTTTCATTCCTATCCCTAGAATATTACCAACTTGAGACACACTAAACCCCCTATATAAATAATGGATTACACGTTTTTCACCTGCAGTTAATAATAAGCGACAGCATGAACGGCATTTTTCTTCTTTTTTTTCGTTTGATATAGTCCAAGCTTGAGACACCTTATGACGAACTTGCTCAACAGAGTCAACTCTTCGGATAAAAACGCTTTGTAAACATGGGCATAGGTTCTCAATAATCGGCAAATTTTGTCCTATACTAATACCAATAAGAAGGAAATTTTTTTTATGATGACTAAACATATAAGCGCAAATTCGGTCTATTCCTGCACTGAATGGTGTTACATAGATATCTGCATCACGTAATGCAACTGTTGCTGAAACTCCATCAATCCGTTTCAGAAGCATCCCCATATTTTCAGTGAAGATTTCCTCTAATAGGCACCACACACCGGAGCTATAGGCTTGATTAGCATCCTCAAGGTATACTTTAATCTCTGCAGGCACTCCCACCTCCTTTATACATCGAATCAGCATAAATCCACCAAGCTAGTTTTGAAACCAGCAGGCAAACCTTTGCTTATTATAGCGTTAGAACCTATATCATCAAAATAATAAACAGTCACCACAATAGAGTCACTCTGGTATTGTCACTGCGCCGGAGTCTTGCATACGCTCCGGCGCAAACCTAATTACTCTTCTGCAATTTCTTCTCGTGCCATTTCTTCTTGCGCTGCTTTTTGTGCCAGATTCCAGATCGAGTCCTGTGGCATTTCTACACGAACGGAAAGGAACTGGTCAGACGGTATATCAATTGGATCGCTTTCTTCATATCCGTCTTTGATATTTCTGGCAAATGCTGGAGCTTCTGGGTAAGTTCGGTGATAAGTTTTTACCAAGATAGAACCATCAGCATCGACTTCATAATCAAGCCAAAGCAAACGCTGACCATTGCGATCTTTGGGGATTTCAAAACCTCCATCAATACCGCCCCATGCTTTATCTGAGTGTGGGCCGAGAATATTACTTATGCGATAAACACCAACACCCTCGCGGGTCACCTGCGCACCTTCTGATTCATTATTTGTTTCAAACTTCCCATCACTGAAGATTTTAATAACAGGCGATGCTTTTTTAATGAACCCATTTGAATCAACTGTTGTTGTCCTAGTGCACCATAAATACTCAGTTCTCAAGTACCATGCCGCATCAACCGAATTGTATCCTGGATATCTATAACCTGCTTTTGTAGCTCCCATGAACCACTGACATGATGCGGATATACCCGAGTCATCAGGCCACCCTCTCACTGTTAATAGAGAAATGACTCCCGACTGATCGGTGCCGTTCGCCCCACTCTGAACACCTGCGCTGATGCCCAACGGCCAGTTATGTATATTTGCGTACCCGACGATAGAGCGACTGTCATAAACCGCTTGAGGAACGAACTCGCCGGGGATATATGAACCAGTCGTCGTTAGAAACCTTGAATTACTTTTCAGCCCTAGGCCACCTAACAACTTCATACCTGGAGTTTTCTCGCCAGTCCCTCCCTGCGCAATGCTGAGTGCAGTTTTTAGCCCGGAGATGCTTGTAATATCGCTGTTATCACCTGCATTGGCTTTTTTACCAAGTTCAACTATAAACGAATTCCATGCTGGCCCCGTATATGAGCTCCCATCGGGAAGCCTAACGGTGATAGTCCCTGTACCACTAAAGACCTGCTGCCAATTCTGTTTATCAAAATTTAGGCCGCGCAGTGCCTGCGCTGTATCTGCTGCAAGCTGCGCGGTAATAGCATTCATGGCATCACGCGGAATGGCATACCATGCTGCGCCAGCCTGCGTCGGACCATCATAATTTTTAATCAGTGTTACGCTTGCCGCGCTATTGACTGTTTTCACAGGTAACGTATAGGTAACGCCGCCGACAACGGAGGCAATAATATCCCCCGCTTTTAAGTCCGTGGTGAATGCCGTTCCCGCCCCAGTTACTGCCGCTGAGTTATGCGTTAGCGTTATTGTTCCGGCTGACATAGTGGCCTCTTAATTAAAATGTAAAATAATTGTCTGCATCTAAGATGGGGTAAGCAATCGGGGAGATGCCATCGGGAAAGGTGTAAGAGCTTTCAGTGTTCATCCCTGTTTTGTAAGTCGGCCCTCCGCATATTTGATTACCACTCATGCGTATTCCACAGTAAAACGTTGAGCTATACCCATTACCAACACTGGCCCCCTTCACTACACCCGCGCTCGATACGGGCACCAATGGCCGTGATACTGGCGTGCTCACCCATACATTTTGGCGGCTCGCTAAACTGACCGTACCCGCAATAAGTAGAGGTGGATAATCAGATGAGAAAGTGCATTGTCCCTGAGCGTTCCAAATGGCAAAACCATACTCGGGCGGCGTTGGAAAGAATCCCGATGAGAAAATAGCAATGCGCGCAGTGACACTCGCTGAAGCGCCATTCAATCCATAACAAGAGATGGTTTTTGACGAATTGTTATAGCCCAGCGCCACATTGGGATTGCTCCAATTCGCAAATATCACGCAGTTATCACGCATCGGGATATCTGCTGGCGCTGACCAACTCCCTGAAATCGTGACCTGCCCCGCCCAGACACAACAGCCCGCGCTGTTTGCATCGGATATTTCTAGATAATTAGTCGCATCTTGCAGGACGATGCCATACTCACCTGAATAGGCGCTGGCGGCGGTGACTTCAAAAACGGCGATTTCTGCAAATTTCCATCTTTTTAAATCATTAACGCCCGTGTATTGAAGCCACAGTCGATCGCCTTCAAGCCAGTAGCTTTTGACATAATCAAGGCCAACAATCGTAGAGACTGAATCCTGATAAGGCGCGCCTATCTTGATGGGTACGATATATACCTGCGAACCGGCTGTGCGCCCCTTGATATCAATGTAGGCGCGATAGCCTTTCTGTTGATCACTGGTTTGTGCCGTCCCATAAATGCCAAGAAACCGCATTGAGCGGCTTCCGGCAGAAATATCCATTTCCTTATTGGTTATCGATGGGAGAATTGATATTCCATAATTGCTCATCGAATTTTCCCCTGTTTCGTTCGGCGAATATTATTCTCGTCGAATGTCGCTATCCCCGTAGAATCGATAATGACCCCGCCTTGTCCTGGTGTTGTGCTATTGATTTCAATAGATCCTGTTCTAAAGCCAATGCGTATCCCTGCGTTCTTCGCGACATAGTCATCTGACTGGAGATAGTCGGTAATATTGGCTGACCCAATAGCAGCCTTGGCTATTTTTGCTGAGGTGATTGAGGCGGCTTGGATGAGTGCATCCTTAATAAAGACCTGCCCATTAACAACAAAGAAGGCCGCCTGATAATTACCCGGATCGCTCCCTGAATAAATCCCGAACTGATCGGCGGCAAATACCACCGTGGATTTGTATGTACCGCCAGAAGGTTCAATACTCATGCCAAAACCGGTGTTATATTTCACCCCGTTCCGTACTATGCCCATATTCAGGGTGTATGACGCTTTCGCTGTACCATCACTCTTAACTTCAGCGTTCATTTTTTGGTTTACGGAGGATGTTAAACTGCCGTCAGGCCCTATCTGCGCTTGCACGTAACTATCGAGACTAGAAATCGCCTTTTTGTTATCCGCGATGGCCGTTTGCTGCTGAATAATTTGTGCGTTTACACCATCAAACTGAGACTTAACGCTCGTGGTCAATTGCGAAAGTGCTTGATCCACGCTGGCGATAGTTGTCGTGATGGTTAATATTTCAGCCCGTACTGCGCCATACTGTTCAAATTGACGTGAAACAGTGCCGTGATTTGCAAGCGCGTCCTGCAGAATGCCGTCCAGATTGGTATCAACCCCATTTTGCACATTCTGGAACGCATCAGAACCGCGCACAGCCTCATCGATTAAATCGTTAAGATCACCTGAGTCCATTGAGCACAAGGCCGCAACTTCAATGAATGCGGATGAGCCAAAGGCGTTTATCGTCCTGATATACCAGTAATAGGTATGCTCAGCTTTCAGCTCATGGCTTGACCACGTCGTACCCATGCCAGCGCGAGTTGCATTCGCTTCAACGGTGGACGTATTGGCGTTAGGGAGTCGTGTTTCACCTGACGTCCAAAAATCAAACTGCGTCGAGACATTTACCAACGTAGCAAGTCTCGGGATCAGCGTGACCGAGAAGAACCCCTGTGTCACATCAACTTTCGACGGTGCTGGCGGTGCTTTGATGTTGAACTCTAATAGTGCCTCCGGCGACTCTGCCCCCATCTGATTGACGGCGATAACATGCGCGGTATAGCTATCTTGTGGCAATCCGGTTAACCGCGTGAAATTGCCCGGGACCTGTACGGATAACACCATTTCAGTACCACGGCGAATAATGACCTTGTTATAAACAAACTGACCAATATTCTGCCAAGACAAGACACCTTGAACTACTTGCCCTATTTCCTCTACGGTATATTTCAGGCTTTGCGGCTGCGCAACGCCGCCAGTAGGAAGATCGGTAAACGGAGGTCGCTCAATTGGTTTGCCTATTGCGTCCCCCCATACCTCTGACGTTTCCTGCTTCAGTGTCAGCTGTACGCCTGTCTGTAGTCCAAATTTCCAATCCGTTACGCGCATTTCCGTATCAATAATGCCGAGGGACGGGAAATTAACCTTCACGTACATACCAGGGCGATAACGGTAGCCGCTGAGATTGAGCGAAATATTCATCGTTCTTGAGATGCGCGTGCGTTTGAGCTTGATATCAGCCAAGCGTTGCGCCTGATATTCAGATGTGACGAAACGTAGCTTTAGATCCTGAGATATTTCTACACCATCTTCGGCTATCCACTCCGTAACCGAGACTGTCGGAAAATCAACTTCAGTGTACTTTTGCAGGGGATCGATAAACGTCCCCTTGATGGTATTCACTTTCTCTGACTGTGATACCTCAGGCATGATTTCAATATCACCCGCCAACTGGCTTTCGGTGATTACTTCTGTAGCAGGACCATAGTACGCACCGACAATGAGGCCATGTTTACCCGCAATATATGTGACCTCGCCCGAACAGGCGGATACCATGGACTCAAGGATACTGGCCTTGTTCTCACTCAGATCAAACTCACCATTGAGCGTATAGCGGCTTTCGCTGGAGCCGTCGGCATTGCTCACCGACTCATCGCAGATATTGGCCGCTTCTTGAAACTGATCCCAGTTAATATCGCTGTCAGAAACCTTTAAATAGCTGCGGTAGTAATCGAGAATGCATAGCGCGGCATTACTGGTATAAATCGTGGTGCCGGTGCGTGGGTCGTAAACTTTTCGCCCCATCTTTTCAACGGTCACGTTCGGGATACCGGAAGGAAATTTTTCAGCGTCAAATTTAAGGGTTAAGCGCAGCCATGAAATCCCTTTACCTATCATGTCCTCTTTCCACGACGGGCAGTTTTTCAGCATATATGGATCGGCGGTTTGTCGGTCTATATGCACTTCATAGGATGCGCTGTCGCCATATGACGTAATATTGTCGTCACCGAGAAATACCGAGCCTATCCCTGTGATGGGATGCCCTGCCAATGTGATGGCAAGATGTAATAATTCACCGTCCGTCTGATCGCCGGCCTGCTCTTCAGAGAAAAACAACGTGCCGGCTGATATACATTTTCCGTAAACCACCGTTTTCGCGCTGGCGGCGGCACGAAGCACCTGCTTACGCTCTTGCGGTGTGCGATATGAATCAATGGAGGGCGATTTCGTTAATACTTGAGTGGCGACCTGCGCGGCCACTGTGATAATCATTGCAATCGCATAGGCTTCATTTGCTGCGGCAACGCCAGCGGCGACGGCGGCAATGATAGGAATAGCGGCAGGCATTAGCGAACCCTCCATGCGCTGATGGGTTTTACACGAAGACAAACAAGGCCAGACTCACCCGGCACCCATACTGCGCCAGCATAAATAACCCCAGCACAGCGTGAACCTACATTTTCCACAATGGCAATATCACCCCGCTGCGCCAGCTTCACGGGGACCTCATCAAGGTAACGCGCCAGCACTTTCTCAAGAGAACCACCACCACGGAGTAGCGCCTTTTTAGCGCCACGCTCGTCGCGATATGTCCCTCGCCAATCCTTGGCAAAATCCTCACCACACATCGCTTCGGCACACTCCGCGGCAAATAGGCAACAGTCATGCTCGCCCCATAAAAAAGACCGCTGGGTAGCGGCCTTGAGCACTGTCGTTAATCGGTTATGCCAGTCTTTATGCTTCATACTCCCTCACGAATAAGTGAAGCCCGGCGCATCTTTTTTGCTGCCCCAGAAAATTGAACGTTCAGACATCTGCGCCACATAGCGAAAAATGCGATCGCCCGGCGCCGCACTCTGTTGAGATTCATCGGTGTAGCGATCGGGAAATGGCCGTTGCCAATCCTCGAAGATATTACTTACCGTATATTGCAGCGCATTTGTCTCCCCAGCCGTCGCCCCCGTGCTTGATATCTTTCCTTTGAAAATCAGGTCTGCCACTTGAGGCGCACCCTGATCATCAATCACCACCAGATAAATTTCCGCAGGGCGACCGACGCCGCGTTCATTCAATGTCTTAGCAAACATCGCCATATCCAGACCTGAAAGCGTCATTTTTAATTGGCTTGGGCTGGTTGTATTGGTTTCACCGACATCGTCTATCGCGCCCATACTGCCCATGCCGTAATACACCGCGCCGCCAAGAATGAGCGCCCCCGTGCCTGAATGGACATACGCTGTACCTGATTCGAATTGAACATTCGCAGCAACAACCGCGGTAACCCGATCCTTAGATAGCCAATCAACCATCGATGCAGAAAACGGGGAATACATCATTAGAACGCCTCCTCAAACTCTAGGGTGTAGCTGGTAAAAACACCGGGTACACGGCTGCCAGCCCCTTGCTGATTATCTTTAAGTTTGAAAACTCCATAGGGCTTTTCAACCTCAATCGGGGAATTTAGCACCGGCGCACTGCGTAACATCGGCGCAATCTGGATAATGGCCGTGCCGTCTGCTGCACTCTTGATATCGGCTGTCACCATCTTTAACTCACCATTGACGGTAATATAGTCACCGATAAGCAGAACGGTTTTGTTTGGCGTCCATCCCTTACTATGAAGTTGCGTACCTGACTGATCAGCATCGGACACTAACGGTTTACCCAGTGGCGGCCTGCCAGCCCGCCCCCAATCACGTATTTTCACCCTGCCATATTCGCCATCGAGCGCCGCGACCAAAGCATCGATACGACGGGAACGTTCATCCGTAAGATTGTTCAACGTCAATGAGCAAACCCAGCGCGTACCCGGGAAACGAACCGTTTGAGAGCTTCCATTGAAGGGGGAGCGAAATGTTTTTGTGTTACTTTCAGGGCGCCATGTCAGCGATGTGGGGCAGATATCAGCAGGCCATTCAAATATGTCTGCCATGGTATTCTCCTCTATTAAACCCCTAGCAGGCGGCGGCCTTGGCCTCTAGTTTGAAAATCTTGCAACATTTCCTGACGGGCCTTTTTAGCGCCGTCGGTCGCACCTTTATGCGCTGCCTCTTGCATGGCTTGGCGCAAGGCGGCATCACCATTACCCGAAATAGTGAAATGCTGATGAATGATGGTATCGCCACCAACGCCAGAGGCAGATTCCCCACCGACCATTCTCACACCCAGAGAACCATCCGCTGAGCGCGTTAATGGCATGATTGCCTCTGGCCCCGCCTCTCCCATGAGCCCAGCGCCTTTAGCAAAGGCAAAATAGGTTGGGGTGTTAACAATGGTGTTGCTATGTGCGCTCAATCCCTCAGAGGCATAGGCTCCACCTTTGGCATTAAGGGTGAGATTGTCGAAAGCCCCACTGCTAAACAAGCCACCAGCATCACCCGAAGCACCAGAAGCACCAGAAGCGCCGCCGCCGAACATGCTCATAAAGCCTGCGCCACCCAGACCTTTAATGCTGTTGACAAGCATTGCATTGAGAATAACTTTTTGCATCGACTGTAGAACGGATTTTGACCAGTCTTCCCAGCTGGTTTTATTACCACTTAAAGCACCTGACAGCGTATCAACAAAACCACTCATGGTATTACTGACGAGGCTTGCGGTCTGATCGGCATAGTTGGAAGCGGTATCCATCCAGTTAGATAACCCTTTTTGTGATCCTGCTAACCAGTCAGCCTCAGCGGCCGCGGATTCCTGATATTTTTTGTCTAAAGCATCCAATGCCGCCTGCCTTGCAGCAATCGCCTCAGATCCCTTATCCGTTTTATCGAAGACACGCTCTACCTGTTGGCGCTCGTTATATTGCTCTCGACCACGATCTCCCATCCCTCTCGTTTCAGAGATTTGGCTCGCATCATCCTGATATTTTCGGGTTGCATCACGAAGGTCTTTTAGTGCATCGCTCATTTCATGCTGCTTACGCACGGCTTCATCGGCTCGCTGCGTCCAACGTGCAAGTTCTGCTGATGAAGCTTTGAGGGATTTACGCTGCTCATCGGTCCACTTTGCGCCATTTTCATGAGACGCAGCAAACAGATCAGCGGCTTTCTCGCCTTGCGTAGCACGTACTCGCTGTACTTCAGTTGCGATACTCAGATCAGCAATCTTACGGCTATATTGTTCAGCTGTTTTTGCAGCAGAGTTTTCCGCCTTGTTCTGTGCGTTTGTAGCAGCTGTGCTATCTTTTTTGGCCAATGCTGCTGCTTCATCTTTTTGAGCGGCCTGATCCTTGTTATAGATATACTGCGTATAGAGTGCGCCAGTCAGCTTTAAATCATCAGCCTCGTACTGATGCTGGCGATGAAGTTTTTCCAGACCAGATAAACTAGCAAGCTCATTATCTCTGCGAGCACGTTCTACCGCGGTGGACTGCTGAGGGGTTGCTGATGCAGTTGAAACAACTGGTCCAGCATACTGGGGAGTTTTGAGACTGGCATTGACGCCCATGGAGCGATTAAGTAAATCATAGGCGCCCTTTAGCGTTGAGATTGCCCCAGCCTGCTCTACCGCTTTTTTTGCGGCTAGATCACTGGCATCATTTACTAGCTTCTGGGTTCCCCAAACCTTTGCCGCCACTTGCTCGCGTTCATACTCAAGCTTATTCAGCTGGTCGGTAGCTGACCGTTGCTTGGCTGTAAGCTCCTCTACCGACATCAAATTATTGATGCGTGCCAACATAGGACTTTCATCGTACTGCTTTTCCATGTCTTGCATGGCTTTCAGGCTATCGCGCGTTTGCTTGATTTTTTCATCAAGGCTGGCGAGATCCTCTTTTTGTGCAGCAAGAGAAGTGCGCGCATCTACAGCGGTAGATTTTAGCCCCGCAACTGACATTTCTTTTAGCTTGCTGTTAATCTCATCCAGATTACTAGCGAAACCAACCGCCTCTTTGTGGACCTGTTCCGTGTGCTGATAAAGCCCATACATGGCAGTTCCGGCAGCCAATATTACACCAGGCCACCCGCCAAGAAGACTTAACACGCCACCACCAAGTTTTGACATTGCAGAGGATGTTTCTGTTAAACGCCCAACCGCAGCCGATCGCCCGCTTATTGCATTATTTAGCGATAATTGGGCACTTGCTAATCTGCGCTCTGCTGATATTTGAGCCTCTATTGATACAGCAGCTGACTTTGCTTGTTGTGCGCGGTATACAGTTTCACGCGCAGCCTCAACGTTAGTCTGAGCGGCTCTCACCTGTGCTTGAGCTAACGCAATCTCTGCTGCAGCATTAGATATCACTGATTTGGTTGCAGCAGTTACACTGGTGAACATATTGCCGAAATACCGTGCAACACCGAGGCCGACCAGCACTCCCGTTACATTAGCAACAGTATCAATATTACCCGCGAGGCTATCTAGAACTCCCGATAAGGCAGATGATGCCCCAACAGCATCGTTAGCCCCACCGACCCAAGCCATAAAAGAATTTTGGACTTTCTGTGCAGAACCACTTATTGAGGCGGGTAGAGTTTCAAACTCCTTACGGAGTTGTTCGACATTCGTTAGTAATGGAACAATTTTGTCAGTAGTCAGCTCACCATTCTGAGCCATATTTCGCAGGCCGCCGACAGTGGTACCTAGGCCATCGGCTAATAATTTCGCTAACCTCCCACCATTTTCCATGATGGAGTTAAATTCTTCACCACGCAAAACACCTGAGCCCAATGCTTGGCTGAGCTGGGTAATAACAGAACTGGCCTCTTCTGTGCTTGCCCCTGAAAGTTTAAGTGAAGTTGCCACTGTCTCGGTAACGGCGGCCACGTCTTTTGATGCATAACCGGCATCGCGCAGTGATGATGCAATGCGACTATATAAACCAGAGTTAGCTTCCAACGACGTGCCCGTGCGCTGGCTTATATCCATAAGTGCGCGCTGAGCAGTGGAGTAATCTTCTGTTGAGGTTGAAGCTAGTCGGAGGCGACCATTCAATTGATTCCATGTATCGGCATAATGGATGAGCTCACTCGTTGCAAACGCCCCCGCAAACGCACCGGCTAATCCCATGGCAGAGGATTTAATTGATGCTAATTCAGCATTGAGATCATTTAGCGCTCTCTGCGTTTGTCTGGTTGCAGCGGCTGCCTTTTTCCCCCCTTGATCCATTGTCTTGTAATATTCGGACCCCATACGGGAGGCGCGGGCTATTTCAGTTTGAAATGAACTTGAATTCGCCGATACCTTAATAATTAATTCACGGAGAGTTGCCATAATTCACCCATAAAAAAACCCGCCGAAGCGGGTCGTATTTTCATTTCAAGATTAGGAAATTCCAGCTCTCTCTCTTGCCTCAGCTAAATATTCCTCATCCGTTTTTGTTGGTTTATCATCTTTTTCGATCAAATCAGAACCACAGTGTTTGCATTTTACGGCTTCGACTTTAATCAGTTCAGCGCAATAAGGGCATTTCTTTACGTCACCCTTAGCCATTTCGACGGATTCTTCATGCTTTATATCTTTCTTGATAATTATTGAGTGCACCAAGGCGACGATAAATAGAAGTGCACCATAAATCCACCAACCAAAAAATGAACGCCCTTTACTTTGAGCTATTAACGCTGGGATCAGGCCAATAACAATTGCTATGAGAATAAATTCCACGCTATATACCCTCTAGATTTATAATGAGCAATATATTAGCAGTGGATTCCATCAAATCAATTATTAACTGCCACCCTATTTTTACCCAGCCAGTTTCTCCAGAAAATCTTCGAGTCCAGATCCACCGTCATCCTCTTCTGGCTGTGGCCCCCAGCGAAGTAACATATCATCCAGCGTAGCTTTGCCACCCTGTGAGCGATAAACCGATGAGGCGACTAGCGCAGCCTGTATATCACCGCGCTTGTCACCAATTGGGCTTAATCTGTCGAACTCGATCCACATTTTCAACTCGCTAGCTGTGATGGTTTGCGTTAATTCGTGAACCGTTCTGCCCAGACGAAGCGCAAGCGTCATCAGGAAGAAAGTGCCGGGGTCTCTGACTTTTTTTCAGCGGTTGCCGATGAGGTGCTAAGGTCTAGCGCTTGTTTCAGAAGTCGGGCGTGAACGGGACCATAAATGGCCTCGACCTGAGATTTATCTTCAGCGGTGAATACGGGCTGATCGTTGTCATCGAGTAGCACATCAATAAATAGCACAACGTCGGCCTGCATATTGCGATGAGCAACCTGAGCGGCGCTCAGCGGCTGTGAGTCTTCGTCTTCATTCTGCTCTGGATTGATAATCTGACGCCATTCCAGCCACGCCTTTCCCGATGGCTCACGTAATTTTACCGACACATTTTCCCATTCAGGAACGGAGACGACTGAGGTTCGAAAGCCAGACATGGGAGCAAGGGCTAGTGCACGTAATGCATTTTTCATTATTGAACTCACTTTCAAAATTAAACGTTAAAAAAGCGGCCTGAGCCGCTTAGCTTGTTGCGTGAATACGCTGTGGTTTGCCCTTCAAGCGAAGCGTATAAGAAGCACTCACCACGCCTGCCGTTGCCACAGACCATGAGTTTTGGCGCACTTCAGCAAGGAAGGCGTAGCCGTTACCTGACGGGAAAGTGACCTTAAAAGCGCGCAGCTCATCATTTTCATAAGCGGTTTCCAGCTCATCCAAAACCGGATCATCCGCTGCCCAGTTACGGGTCAGGCTTAATTCACCCGGCGCGGCGAGCCCATTGGTCATTTCCTGCTCGGTGGAACACAGCGTGGTAACATCGATATCTGACTTTTGCCCGCCGGTATAGCTGATTTCACGCGTGGCACATTGCCCTTCAAGCCACGTCGCCCCAATGGGATCGACTTCCGTTGCAGGGCCGTCAGTGATGGACAGTTTTGTACCCTGCGTTTTTTCATATTTACTGCTCATGAGTTTTCTCCAGACATAAAAAAACCACCTTCCGGTGGCTGTTGTGGGCTATTCCCATATTTGGACTTCAAGCGTTGCCCGATAGAGCGATGTATCAGATTCGTAACCACTCGTACGGTTTACATTCACGGGTTTTAGCGGTTCTAGCGCTAATTGCACCTGTTGCCTAAGGGCGCTGGCATCATCAATGGTGCTGGCGTATGCATCTATTTGCACAGTGATAGCTGTTTCAGCCTGACCGCATAGAACATCGCCATCAACTTCTGAAACCAGAGAGAAGATGATCCACGGCGGCGATACAGCTGGTTCACCTTGGGCATTGAGTTTTACGACATAAGGATAAACCTGCCCACCCGCCAACGGCTTAAGATAGGGTTTGATATCTGCCTCAGTCATTTCGCTAACACCTTATCGATCGCTTCATTCGCTTTATCAAAGGCTGCCGATGTTGCTTCTTCCTGCTTGGCATCAAAGGCAGGACGAAGAAATGGAGCAGGAGGCAGCTTTGAGGTGCCAAGCTCAACAAAACGCCAGTAAAACGCATTATTTCTATTACTGGCCTTCATTTTGTTGTCACTGTTGCCCGTCGATGGGTTTGTTCCTCGAACATGGACGCCAGACATAATGCCACCGCCGCGATCGCGCATGGTGACAACAACGATGTTGCGCGCTAACTTTCCCGTTCGTTTGGGCGCTCGCTTAACAGCTTCATCCTTAAATACCGTTGCCGCTGCACGCGTGGCCGCTCGCATAACGCCGCGGTTTTCCGCACGACTTAAAGCCTCGAGATCTTTCGACAGATCGAGCAGCCCAGAAAAGTCGAGATTGGTGTCAATCATGGCTTAACGCCTCCCTTACACAGCAGCTCTAAGCGAGTAAACTTATCGTTAGCAATAGGGGGAGCAGCTAATCCATAAGCCATCTGTGGCTGTCCTTTGGGTGACCACAAAATTCGACTGGCGCTGCTGATATCAGCACGATATCTCAGCCATATTCTAATGCTCGCCTCGGCCATCTCAGCACCAGAAACCATGAGCTCTCGCCCAGAAATACCCTTAACCTCAGCAGGAACATTAGTGGCGACATCAAACCAAACCTCTTTTTCTTGGCCTGATGGCATTTCCTCAGTTCTAAAATTCTGAATAGTGATTCGATGACGAAATCGCCCTGGTTCCATTAGGATGTCTCCTCTTCGGCACTACCTCGCCAGTTCCTAACAAGAAACAGTAAATCCCCTGCCCGCTCGTTGGTATAAAGCTGAACTTCCGTTTGTGAGCCTCGGTGCTCAAAAGCATCACAAAAATATAGAAGCATCGCACTAATAACTTCAGATGGCAGATCAGAAGCAACTTTCCAGCGAGGTTCATCACACCAGCGCAGGCAGTAATCCAGCGCCGATTGTGCGTAACGTTTGATAACAGCGTCGCGGTCATCGCCGTCAAATTCAATGTGCTGACGCAGTTCCTCAATAGGCACAACGTCGAGAACGTCTATTGCCATAAGCATAAGGACGGGTTACCCCGCCCTTCCTTTTTTAGCTGTTTTGTTCTGCGAAAGTGCCTTTGATCAGCGCCTTCGGACGGTAGTGAGCCAGCGCTAATCGCTCTTCACACAGAATGGTCAGCATGTTTTTAACAAAGTTATCGCGGTCTTCACGGCTAACTTCGATGGTTGCATCCATGCGATCCCACACCTGAGAGGCCATATCAAAACCGCCTACGGTGAAAGTACCTTGGGTCTGTGCACGCGTCGGAACCACCGGCAACCCCCACATGATGTTCTGGGTGAACGCCTGTGGACCGCCGAAGATATAGCGCCCTTCGTTATCTTTCAGCAGGGCAATGGAATGCCAGTCACGTGGGTTAAGCACAATACCGGACGCGCTAAACTCAGATTCGGTCACTTGGAAAATGGCATGCGCGATAATATCGGCGCGCGTATCATCAGACACGTTCAAACCGGTATCGTAAGCGGTGGCCACATTGTTGATACCTTCCAAATCATCACCACTACCATCACCATTCAGCAACTGGCGCTCCTCTTCCAGAGCAAGGCCGTACATCAGGCGGTTGTTGACGTAGGATTGCAGCATCGGCGCATCATCCATCACCTGACGAGAGGCTTGGATCCAATGTGCAACAGTTTTTACGTTGGCCGTCTGTTTGCTGAAAGTGATTTCAGATTCAGGCTTCAACGCTTTTTCAGCTACGCTGGCAGCATTATTGGTAAACAGCTCTTCACGCACATATTCCAATGAATTACTGGAGATCCGGCCTTGCGCCAACAAGTCGCGAATAGTCAAACGGCGCAATCCCGGCATAATGATGCCCGGCACCTGCATTGGCTGGATAAGTGAGCCGGCAGAGGCATCATCACTGCCCAATGACTTGTTAAACGTCTGCGCTTCAAAGTGCCCTTTACTGCCATTCCACGATTTAGTCAGCTCTTCAGCAGCGCGCTCGGAGAATGATTTTTTCTCAAGCGGATTTTCTGGACCAGAGGCAAACTTTTGCTCCATATCAAACAAGCGTGTGCCTGCTGCTTTCAACTCTTCCTGCACTTTGGACAGATCGTCCTGCAACTGCTTTGAAACCCGACCGGTCGTCTCGATCTCTGTTTTCTGCGCGTCGAAAAGCTGCTGCATGTTTTTCTGAGAGTCTTCAATCGCTTTTTGGATTTGTGCTAATTCGGACATATTATTTTCCTAACTTTTGAGGGAATGAATTAATGCGCGCAATAAGCGCTGAGATTTCTGATTTGTTTTCATCGTTTTCGGACTCACTCCGAACAGCCGACTTAAACTGGGCGATAAACCCCACTGCCTGTGATTTGCTCAAACCCACTGAATCCCTCAGCCAGTTTTCGACATCACGAATAGTTTCAATGCCATTGATGCTTTTTATTGCTGATACGCCAGCAAGCTCATTGGCCGGAAAAGTGCACACACTGATTTCTCTCAGTGCGCTGATATTTTTAAAGATCCGCCCTCCGTTGGAGGTCAGGGTGTAATCGTCTTTGGTGACAGAAAAACCAACGGACATCCCCTCTACGGTGCCGTGTAGCATCGCGGCCTTTAAGTCGCTCGCCCCACTATGACCCGGTGTCAGTTGCCCGCGAACAAGGAGACCCTTCGTGTCTTCCTGTAGTGCCTCCCATTTTCCAACAGGAATTTCCCAAGCGCGGTGATTGAAAAACATCGCCACCTTACGCGTCTGCTGCGCTAGCGTGTTTTTGAATGCCCCAGCAAGGATCACATCACCATCAGAATCGACATTGCCGAAAACAGAGGCGTATCCCTCAAAAATCCCCTGCGAGCCATCGCCGGTGAACTTGATTTCGGTCTCTTCAAAAGACAGCGTTTTTTTAATATCTGGCATGGTTATCCCCATAAAAAACTAAACCCCGCTATTGCGAGGTTTGTTGTCTGTTCCTAATTGGGTTATAGGCACATATTGTTTTTGCCGCATCGCGGAATCCCCACCGGTTATCGGCGGCATATTATCCAGCCGGCGCATTTCATTAATCGTTCGAAGCCCTGCATCGCCCATCGCTTTCATAAATGCGGCGCGGGAGGTTGAATCGCCACGCAATAGGCCATCCAAATTATGCTCGGCGTGTAACTTTCCTATTTGATCGGGTTTTAACAACCAGCGTTGAATGCAGTTCTCCCAGCGGGAAATAAAGGGCTGTAACGTATATTGCAGAAAGCCGAGGTTTTGCTGCTCAATGCCCGTCCCCCAGCTGGTAGATTTTTCGACATCACCCACCAGATGTGGCGGAACGCCAAAAAAGCGCGCCAGCTCACTCACCTGAAACTTTCGTGATGCCATGGTTTCAGCGTCTTGGGGGCTCACGCCAATATCGTGTGATTCAAAATTTGCTTCGAGGATCCAGAGGCGCTTTTTCACGGGACCACCCGCAATTTCTTTAAAGTTCTCCTCCACCTGATCGCGCTGCTCCTTAGTCATAACGCGATCGCCGACCGAGAGGATTTTTGGAGATTTGGCACCGTTGGCGTAAAAATCACGCTGCTGATCCTCCATCGCGACGGCTACCCCTGCGGATTTGCACGCGTGAGCAATAGGTGACAGTCCAACCAACCCGTTAAACCCAAACCCTTTCAGATGGAAAATATCCCGTTGCTGAAAATTGGCATACTCGCTATCTCGTTGGTATCGGTAAACAATCCGCTTACCCTCCAGTCTCACGTCCATATTGGCTGACATGAGCGGTAGCAAACTGACGACATCACCGACCGAGTTTCGCTCGATCAACGCATAAGCATTGCCATAGAAGCAGAGCTGCATTGTCATGGCCTCGCGGAACTCCTGCGCGGTCATGTACTGGTTTGGCGAATAACGCAGTAGCCTTGCCAAAGGGTGTTCCATGCCAACTTTCTGCCGGTTATCACTTCGGTCTGTTTCAAAGACATCAAGCGGCAAGCAGGCGGTCAACGTGGAGATCAGAGACACACAGCGCCAAACGGTGGAGATTTGTAGTATCCGCTCATCAGTCACTAATGAGTCACCCAGTGCACCATGCGCTGATACGGGGCCCGTTTGCGACCCCTGATCGGGCGTCACTAAACGTCCGCCGACAAACCACGACTGCAGACGCGCCCACCAGCCGTTATTCGTGCGCAAATCGATACTGTAATTATTATCTGCCATCACATACTCAGCGGTTTAAATAAGAAATCTTCAAAGTCGCCACCAACAATAACGACCTCCCCGTTTGCTGCACCTGCCGCCATTGTCATGGCGACCATGCCGTCGATACGTCCCGTTGCCTTGGACTTATCTAGTTTGCGGTTTCCTGCGGCATCTTTAACCACCACGGCGTTTTGGGCGCACATGGTCAACACGGGATGCATGCCATGACGTACCTTCCCGTTAAGCAGCAATGATTCAATCGTGTCTACAGCCGGTCCCATATCTTTAAAGCCCTGCCCAAACTCGGCAAGCGGTAAAGTCAGTCCAATATTTTCGAGCTCTTTTCTAAACAAATCGATGCGCCATCGGTCAAATGCCATTGAGCTTAATAGATCAAAGTCACTTAATATTTCGGCGATATCTTTCACCACATATTCGTAATCCACCGACGAACCCGGTGTTGTTCGCAAGAACCCCTGCTTAACCCAGACGTCATAAGGCACCCTGTCCGTTTTAGCTCTGTCAGCCAGCGTTTTTTGCGGCGTCCAGAAGAAGGGGAAAATATCCCAAACGCCTTTTCCATCATCGCCAGCAATAACCAGCGCGGTAAGGTCATTTCGAGCCGATAGGTCAAGACCAGCAAACCATTTACGCGGCGTGTTCTGTGGCGGCTCCTTACCGCTCTCCCATACGTTTTTAGAGATAAACGGCGAAACCGTAGACACGCGCTGATTGAGGCAAAGGTTACGAAAGGTGTTTTCAAAACTCGGCATACGTCCGGCCATTTCAGCCTGACGCTCTAAATCTTTGAGGGAACGAAAGCTACCCAACGCAGGATTAGCCGCTGCCCATGCCTCTCTGTCACTCACGTCGGCCTCTTTCGGCGCTTGGTAGACATGGGAAACAATATGGGGATCGCCGGAGCGCTCAGCATCATCAAGCCAGATACTGAGCAAATCATTATCGTTTGCCGCCTGAGTACTGATCGCTATCAGTAACGGCGACTCATGCGCCCCTTGTGCGGTAATGATGGCGTCGATAAAGTCACTCTGTGGACCGACAACCTGCCCCACCTCATCGAGGATTGCCAGCACGGGAGATAAACCGTGGGTCGTTTTACCTTCGGCGGCCAGCGCCTTGAACTCAACGTTCATCGGTAGGCCAATCAGCTTTTTACCACTGGGGATGATGTGAACAATGCCCTGCAGATCAGGATTGAGATTTATCATCTTCACCGCGAGGCTAAATACGATCCCCGCTTGCTCACGGCTCATCGCGCCGCTCACTATCTGCGTGTTTTGTTTTGCCTCGGGGCCCACTAAATGAGCCAGCAAAATCCCAGCAATTAAACCGGTCTTACCGTTTTTACGCGCAATACTCAGATAGGCTTTATCGGTACCGACGGGATTGTCGTACATCGCCAAGAGAAATAGCTTCTGAAACTCGTCCAGTCTCATCGGCTGCCCGATAAGCTTTCCCTCTGGCACGATGCAGTAGCGCTCAATGAACGCGATAACCTTTTCTCCTCGCGTCATCTGTTACCTATCCTTGTTTTGGGAAAGCAATCAGATTGTCATCCTCTCCCGAGTTTTGATTAACAGCACTGCGTGCGTTGCGATCGTTCTCATTGCGCTTTTTCTGATCGCGGCTCTCGCCGTTAGTCGCATGGGAATGAATTTGCAGGTCGCGGCGCTGAGCAAGAATGGTTCTCTGCAACTCGACTATCTGTTTACGTAAATCTTTAATCAGTTGTTCATTACGATCTTCACCACGTTTACGCTCTTCTTTGCGCAAATCACGCCGTAAAACGGTGATATAGAGCTGATTATTTGCCAGTTCAGCCGCAGCTAATAAGTCGGCTGGCGTCCAACTGTCTAATGCTTTCGATCTGATATTGTCATGCCAGAAAGGTTCGGCTTTTTTCTCCAGACCCGCATGCGCCGGAGGTTGAATGGTATCCTCTGTAGCATTTTTCATGGCCTGAATTGCCGCCGACGAACTGTCGGAGCGGATCCGTTTGTCTGCCATTTTTTTGCACCTAAAAAACCTGAAAAAATCGGGTTAGCGTTAAATTGAAACTTCGGTGGCGGTCATTTAGGGCGAGAGCGGTAGAGATTTACCCCTCCCCCCTTGCCCTTGATGCGAATAAATATCATTTGAATTGATATGATTTCATGATGAAACTACATCACCACCTAGGTGATAACTGTTCTCAATCACGCCAATGAGAATTGGGATCGAGTGGATAGCCATTGACATCACATCCAATGGCAACGCCGTGCTTCTCCATCCTCTGCTTTGTGGAGTCATGGTGTTGTTTGCAGAGTGGCTGCCAGTTCCTTTTATCCCAGAACAACAGCTGGGCTTTCGCAATCGCCGCCTGATTGCCTGACTTAATCGCATCCTTCAGCTTGTGCGGTTCGATGTGATCCACAACTGTTGCGGCTATCGTTCTGCCTTGTTCAGCACACATACGGCATAACGGATTAGACCGAAGAAAGGAAAGGCGAGCTTTATCCCATCGACTGCCATATATACGAGGTTCTTTACTCATAGCGCCAATCTCCATGCTTTCCTGCGTTCAGTCCTGGGCATTCCGTCTTGCGGCACCTCAACTGGCTGCCCGTCTGCATGGTCAACGAGTGAGTAGCACGGGTAGACCACCGAACCGCCATAGGCATCACCTACTGCATAGTCTGCTGCCTTGCTGCTATCCCATCTTGCCAGCACGCGTGGCAGATGTTGCAGAGGGACGCTGTAGCACACACCATGAATCAATCGAGGCATAGTGATTAAGTCAGCACGGCTCTTATCTGCAATGATCAGCCTCTCTGCTATTTGCATCTGATACTGTGGTGGCCTGCCGGTGCCCAGATAAAAGCTAACGAGGTTATCAGGGAAGCAAGCCAACCACTCAGCAACTGCCACATGGAAATCAGGCATCGGTAATGCATCGTCTTCAAGCACGACCACCCGACAAGATTGCTCTGCGGCCCACTCAAGCGCACGGCGATGATTCCAGTTCGCGCCGTGGTCACCACTATCAATTAGCAGAACGGCGCCCAGTGACTCAGCCAAACAGAGTGCCTGCTTGTAGCGTGAGTGGTGCCCAACCACTACAAACTTAATCTCTTCAGCCACCGTAAATTCTCCAATAAAAAAGCCGCGCAATGGCGGCGAATGTTTAAGCATCAGAGTGTTACTGTGCCTTACCCCTTGTTACTATGTGTGTTCAGCCCGTCTATGCCCTAACACAGACGTTCATAATAATGAGGGATGGCTGATTACCTCAGTTAAGGAAATACCGATGGATCAACAAACAGCAGCGCTAATACAGAAAATTACTCTACTCGAACAGAAGATGGCGAAACAAGGTGCGGCAACAAACTTTGTGATTACACATATCATCGACCTTCTCGACGAGCAATCTGGCGATGAAAAGTTTTCTTCCAAGCTCAAGGGCTCTCTTTCAGAATCACTTAATAAACTTAATCACGGAGTATCAGTACAGATTAAGTCAGCTATTAATGATCTACTAGCGCCGGCCTTCAGGGAGCAGTTCAAACCTGAACCTGAGAAGTTTATTAAGTAGTTATAAGCGGCCATTAGGCCGCTTTATTGATATCGCAGTTAACAGAACTAATAATATCCGCAGCTTTTCTCATAGCTTCTTTTTCATAATATTCAATAGTTCCATCTTCATATCGCGGAATTAAGACTTCAACACGAAAGACGTCTAATGATGGTAAACCTCTTGCATTAACGCTCACTGTGGCATTAATACCATCACCATTAGCTGTAAGGCATGAAACTCTTAACTCGTAGTTTTGAGACATTGTTAACTCCTATTAAATTTATTTATGACGCCACCAGGCGCTCTCCTTACCAAAACCATCCGTCTTAAATACTGTATGCACGCGTGGGCCGGTAACCACACGATCGCCAAACGACTTAGCGACAATACCGAACGCGCCCATATCAACGGATGTAGGCGGTGCTTTCTCAATACTCCAGAACCGTTGGCTTTCAATGCGGTAATACAGACGAATGATGCGATGTGCAAACTCCATCACATCTTCACGGCATCCGCCAAGCAGCCCAGCGTTGAGCAGTACCTCAGCCTTATGCCTATCGAAGAATGAATGGTAAGTCTGCCCATGGTGATTCTTCTTCATCCACGGATCCGAATATGTTGTAGCCTCGGAACCAACGTAAATCTTACCGGGCTCCATCTCATCCCATGGCTCACTTAACATCTCGACATCGGTACCGTCAGTACACCAGACAAGATGGTACTCAGGGTGAGCTCTCAGGTGTTGATAGATATGCAACCAGCGCGCAAAGTATGGACTCATGCGCAGAACTGGAATCTCGAATAGACCGGCGCCAGTTGGAGATTCTTTCAACTCATCAGCCAGAACAACCGGCAGTGCGCCGGATATAGAATCTGCCCATGCCTGTAACAGTTGCGGATCCGCTTTCATGCTGACAACGCGCTGAGGGTCTGGTTGGCTCGTCAGTAACGTGGTGATAACTACGTTCGGATTCCGGGAATATGATGCAAAACCGGTGTATCCGGTATCACGGCGGCCGTTATAAATGCCGACGTTGCGTTTCACCAACGCCTCACGCTCAGGCCGAGAGACTGAACGATTTACCTGTTCATGCTCATCGAGCGAATAAATAAGCTTTTCCGAGCCGACTACATCAGCAAAGGCCCACGTGGTTAATCCAGCGTTATGAATGCGCAACGCCAAATCAGGGTGCTCGTACATACCACTGCCATAGATAGGGTCGAAACCGCCAACCTTCTCGATGGCGCTGCAATGGTAATACAGCATCACGCCGCGCTGACCGGTATAAGCAACGTGCTTATTGTCGCGATACAGCTCGGCCATATCGTTCAATTTCTTCGGCCCTGCCAAATCTTTAAACTGATAAGCCAGATGAGGCTCAGGTGATTCGATATAAGGGATATGCCAGTTATCAGCAATGGGCCATGCATCATCGTCCCATAAAAATAGATGTTCACACCCGGCATCCATCAGCACTTCAAGGCTTCGATTCTTTGATGCCACAATACCGAGGGATTTTTCGTGCCGTATAAGTTTTACACCATCAGGAGCTACGGTTGCAGATGCTGATCCATCATCGATAACCACCACCAGCGCACCAGACGGTAGATATTTTTGGTGTTGCTCTATGGAGCGAGAAAGAACATCAGCACGGTTATGGGTAGTGATCGCAATACCGATGCGTGCCGATGAATTATTAGCGGGTTCATAGGGAACGCCATCGATAGTGACCCGCATGATTTAACCCTTAATGGCGCGACAGATCATCCCACCAGCACGACACTCAATTTCAATAGCTTCGCGAAGAGCATCCTGATTAGCGGTGGCGTTTTTGATGATTTCTCTAACTTCAGTAACGGTAATTTTATCTCGAGAGATGGTAGCTGGTTTGATAAATATTTTGCCGTTAATGAGCTCAAAGGCTGCGCTGTTTTTTATTAGATTGTTAATTTCATCCAGCTTTTTCTCGAGCTCACTGGTGTCAGCTTCAACCTTAATGCTCAACGTTTGGATTGGCTTGGTTTCAGTGGCTCTCTTATTAGTGTGAATCGGAGATGATTCCGGTGAATTACTCCCAACCACTCCCATACTCATTGAGCAATAACCGCCACTCGGCGCAGTATTCTCGAAGCTCGCAACCCCTGAAACAGACAGCTGCAGCGGGAAATATTCAGGAATGCCGTTTACTGTAGTTCTCGATCCCCATGCATCATACTGGGCTGTTCCGGCCGGATTGGTAACTTCAAATCCGTCACCATTCACCGTGATACTCATTCTTGCCATCACGTCCCGCAGTATTAAATGTTTCATTTAGAATAATCCTCTATATGTGAAAGTATCGCCCCGCCTGATTCAGAGACAACCCGCATTCAAAACAGTGTGTTTATCCTGTAATAACGAATGGCCAAACTGATAAACCAGCAGAAAATAAAAAGGCCACCAGCGGTGACCTCAAGTATTTCGGTGTTCTTTTGGCATTATCACAGGCACTAATTGAATGCCTGCTGTAATGCCTACTGCCCGCTTACTTTGTCATAGACGCGTTCACAGGTTTTTCCGGCGCTATAAGCACGGTCAGCCTCTTTTGCATACTCTCCTGCTGCTTCGTTAGATTCGCTGAGCAACTGGGTAAGCAATATGATGGCTTGGGACTTTGACGCGCTTGAGCTGGCAGCGCTGGAAAGCTTGCCGGTTTCACTGTCTGCGAATTGTTGCCTGAGCTGTGCGAGCTGTTGCTGCAACCTGTCAGCAGAACGCTTAGCATTAATAGCATCAGCTTTAAGCTGTTCGTTGTCTTTCTCTGCATCTTTAACCGCCTGATTTGCTGCCTGTTGCCTGCGTTGCTCTTCCGCTCGTTCACCAACTTGCCGCTTGGCTAGAGCATCAGAATCTGCTTTATTACGCTGCGCCCATTTCAACTGCCAAGATTTATCGGCATCACGGTAGCCAGTGTAATGACCCACCCATAAGGACAAATTCGCAAGCACCACCACCATTGCTATCATTCGCCAATTGATACTCATACCATAAGCGCCGCCCGCGCCTTGTTGTAGCGTACCTTGCGATCATCGATACCGTTCAGACCACCGTTGATAATCTGCGTCACTCGATAAACGTCAGCACCGTATGCCATGCAGCCTTTTGATGTGTAGAACCACGCCGCCGAACGTGCAGCTTGTAGCTCTAGCTCGAGCAATTCTGGCTTAGTCACCAAATCAAGCTTTAGCGCTGCGCCACATGCGCGATAGTTATCAAGTCCGGTAATCTGGATAAGGCCGCGGCCTCGATACTTCCAACCATCGCCGGAGGCTTTATTACCTAAGCGACTGGCATAAACCAGATTAGCGATGGCATCTTGTCGCGCTGGTTGCTGCGTCGTTCTGCCAAGGGCATTGGCCTGCTGCTGAGTAATACGCTTACCAAATACAGTAACCAAAGCACCCGGTGTGTAATTCAGTGATTCAACAACCTGCCGAAACCCACCAGACTCATGACCCACCTGAGCAATAAACATCGCCTGATCGGTTGCCGCTGTGATACCAAATTCTTTCATTGCTGCATCGATGTGCGGAAACCAGCGCGCAGCTAATCCGGCGCTAATATCAGCCGCCTTTTGAAACTGTTCGAGATCCATGGAATTACCTTACTGTTGAGGAGGGACGCCAGTCTTACTGCCGACAACACGACGTAGAACCGAGCTGAAATAATCAATACCCAAGAAGCCAATAAAGACACTGCCGATATATGCCCACTCTTGATCCCAACTCATTAGCGTAAGCAGGTCTTTAATAAAGAATGCCACCAGTGCGCACATAGCGGCATCCAGAATCCGTCGCCACATCGGAGACTCTCCGTTATATATCCCCCGCAGAATAGCCATTAGACCCGCAATGAATGCGTAACTTCCCTCGCTGCGGTGCTCTGCAATCCATGTCATTAACATGGCCCAGAGCTCGGGGCTTTTGTGCATTTTCATGTTCTCCCCCCATCCACCAGCGCGGTAGGGTTAATTAGTGGAATAGCACCCAGCCGTAACCACTCTCTGCTAGAAAGTGTTTAATGTGTGGATGGTTGTTGGCTGGGCGCTACATATGAAAAAGGCCACCAGAAGGTGGCCTATAAATATAGTTATAGAATTCAGTGAGAATGCTTAGCTCATTATATTATCGATTTTGAGCTAATGATTTTTCACCTGTAATCTCATACAGCTAAGTACTTAATTACTAGATTTGGAGATAAATTATTATATCCTATATGCGAAGTGTTTTACTGGATTAACAAAGGAATCTAAAGGTGAACATATGAGAGTCTTCATGAGCGAATGGCTTATAGGGCTGCAAGCCTCTGCTGCGTCATTAATCTTAATATTGCTATTGTTCTATATTGTGGCTGCCTGAAATAAAACATCAACACAATCGGCTGAGCCATCTCCACTGGTTGAAAGACGCGCACCTGTATTCGGTGCTATATGAAGATGGCTCATGCAGTTGTGCAGCACACCAAACGCTCTGGGTTATCCCTTCTTCGCTGAGTGATGTGCTGATTGCCGTGATGGCTCTTCCCAAACACTTTTCTTACAAACTGATCAGGCACCACGACCCATTGAACGTACCTAATTTATTACAGTGACACAATCATTAACGAAACTTTCGGAATAATCTTTTTAATGGACATTACCAAAAGTAAAGTAGCTCGGCAGTAATAACCTTAGTTAGAAAAATTTGAGGATAGTCATTTGCTAGCAGGCTTTATTTTCAACAAATAATTAATTAGCCTGATAAGTAATGACTTATGGTTATTCATGTTTTTTTGATTTTGGCATTTATACCGCTTAGTTTTAATTTCCAATAAAAAAGATTTAGCTTTAGAAACCCAACCTACTTAATGTCAAATTATCAAAATAAATTAGCTAAGACTCTTCTTACATCAATAAACTTAAGACATAAATAATACCTTTAAAAAAGTTCAACTTTTCAGTTACTTATCATAATACATTAGATTTATTTATAAAATAACGAAAGAGAGTATATCAAAAGCAAAAATAAATAGATCTAAATCAATAAGTTGCTATTCATCCTAGGTTATCAATTACTACCTGTGTTTGATTATACATTAGCATAGATTTTCCCTGATGTTGGCCCATGGCCCCTCTCATCTGAACTTACGGGGATGAGAGGTTTCTTTTTTATTACGTATGGAGTTCCATCGAATGAAAAGTAGTCGATTATTTCTTGTAGCCAACAGCTATGTAAAAGTGGTTTGTTCAGAGCCGGCTAAAATCCTATTGATCAATGAAAAACATTACGACAGATTTTGCCGAGACAGTTGGGCCGACTACCATGGAGGTTTTTTTTGCAACTTCCCAGCTATTGTTGAAGTTCCATACGATGGGATCTGGAATATCGTGATTGATACTCATAGTCATGGAGATACTGAGTCTTCAGTGAGCATAACTATCTTGCCTAATCATGAGTTATTAGAGCAACAAGACGTGATCAAATAGTAATGAAAGTCTATTTACAGGCAATTTTCAAAGTAGGAGTTCAACATCTATCGCAAAGTTGGTCCGCCACCGAGGACTCGAACCTCGCACCTACAACTTATATGGTCATCGGCTCTATCCTGCTGAGCTAGTGGCGGTTAGGACGCGCGGCGCTGTAACGAGCTGATAAATTGGCTTTCACCAATGATAACGACGCTCATCCCTACGCTAGCTCGCTACAGCTAGCGGAATAATAACCATATAAGATAATTCATTACAATAACTAAGCGTTATTTTCGGATAAGTACGACAATGACAATAAAAAAACCCGCACTAGGCGGGGTCAAATGATTGCGAGTGGATAAACGATACAAATTCCCACTATTTAGCCAAATTAAACCAGCTTCGGACAAAATGCAAGTTTTATGTCTTAATTTGTCGCTATCGTTTCCAAACAGTGTCTAACGAGTCACTTCGTTAAACACGCTATCCGCATAACTCTCTTCAATATCACATTTTGCCACCAGCGCCTCAAAGTAAGGCTTCCAATTACGATTCCATGTCCTTTCCTGCAATTCTGGCACCCATGCTGCAATGGCTCTGTAAGCTTTAGAGGCTGGCGTACGTTTATATCCTCTTCCAGAGCAGCGCTCACACGTTTTATCTATTGGTCGTCCAAGCAGTGCTGACTTTTCTAAATCCCGCACTCTCCCTGTACCATGACAGCGGCAGCGTTGAGATACTTTGCCTTTACCGTTGCAGTGCTTGCATAACACACCTACTCGCTCGCGTTTGATGGTAGAAGAGTAAACGACCTCACCATCGGCGTTCGTGATGCCGGGATGTTTCACAACATCTTGGTAACTATAGATGAGCCCCTCACCTTTGCACTCATCACATTCCGACATTGACGCTGCCGATCGGGCATATTCTTCAAAGGCAAGTTTGGCAAGAAGAACCATGCACTGCCCTAACCGGTTACCTGCAGATTTAACAACCAGTTTCGGCGCATGACGCAAAGCGTACTTGCTTAATTCTTCGACGGTGCGGATCTTATCTTGGGTACTGATACCACTTTTACCGAGGAAAGCCGCCATACCAAAGCTGGCTCTCGCTTCCGCCATGCCCATAGCCGCCATCAGGTCGGTGCCCGTAATGCGATCGGGAGATGTCCCGCCAGACATGCCGGTTATATTCATCCCTTTAGGCCCAAAGTGCTTTAACGCATTTTCGATTTTCATGCACATTCACCCACTAAATTCAGAATGATGTTTTCCGTGATTTTGCCAAGATCCATTAAGGGCTCTTTCTCAAATACCCATTTGCACACCGCTACGGCTTCTTCACGGCTAACAGGTCTAATAGTTGCTAGGAGGCTTTCGAGATATCCCTCACGATCATTAATATGGCTACGGCCACCATCGGCATATTCATAGCCCAGCTCTTTTTCAGCACGGTTACGCAATTGATAAAGCCAATCCCAATATTGAAACTCACAGACAACATCTGAAAGCGTGGCTGGCTCGGGTAATTGAGCAACAAAACCCTTTGATGCCGCTTGACGCTGCTCATCAATTTCGTAGCAACGCTCTCCCTCAACGCAATTATCTGCGATTTCTTCGTCCGTCCAGCCCCAGCAGGATGAGTACACATCCGCTAGCTCACCGGACAACATCAGCTCTTCCGCTGGGGTATTGACCAAGGCAGCCTCATAACTGCCAAATACAGCACGTACCTTAGCAGCCTCTGCAATAGCCTGTTTCGCCGCGCTTATATAGCCTGCCGGGTTATCCATCGACATGGTGCTAAACGCTATCTGGAACGGAGCCGCACCAGACTTCATCAGATAGTTACTGTAGTGCTCCTGCGCTTGCTTAGGTGTTATCTTCAGTTTTTGCAGTGCATCTTCAGCTGCTTGCAAATGTGCTGGCTCGTTGAGCCTGATAACCTCCAACACCCACAAATAAGCATCTGTCTGCTTATGGCCGGTAATAACATGCTGTTGTGGTAATGGTTTTGTTACCGCAACCTCGGTGCTGTAAGTTGGTTCTGGAATTGTGAATAGGTCTTGATGTACTGGATTACCTTTATGAGACATTATGCGGCCCTCCCCAGCGGCCATTCGAAAACTTGTGCACCATTGATGAGCATATCGTTGAAGTCACCCGATTCCGGCCAGCGGATACTGACCTTCTCAACATCGTTGTTGGATAAAATATTGCGATGCCCACACTCAAAAGCGGCGGCGTGACCTGCCCCGTTTGAATCTGTGTCAGCAAAAATAATGAGATGTGTAACGCCCATAGGCGCTCTGAATCGCTTCATGAGTGACGTGTTCAGTACTGCCCATACATTGCAGCCGTAGATTTGTCGGCACGACAGCGCGGTCTCTATACCCTCAGCAATACCCAGTGTGGATGCAGGGGGAAACATGCGGATCGCAACTGAACCGGCGTGCTCCAAATAGCTGTCCTCTTGTAGCGACAGCATGCGTTTGGCGCTCTCACCCAAATTGGCCTTTTTATCGCCATCCAATAAGGTTAGATGCAAATAACAGAGCGCCCCTTTGTCATCCGTTGCCAGCGAAAATAAGCTTTGGTAGTGCTGCCCGTTAAATGGCTGCTCGAGGCAGAAACGGATAGCATCTGAAGGAAGAGTATTGATCTCACGATTACGTAGATACGTTTCACCGCTCGTACCTCTTAGCCCCACCAGCCCTGAGTATTTTTTGGAAACCGCTTCACGCTGTTTCTTCTTGCCACTTTCCACTGGTTTGGATTCGGTATCGGGCTGATACTCCCGCCCTATAATCGTATCGACCTCAGCAGCAAGTGTTTTGAAATCCTTACCCTGAGTGATGGCAAGCAGCTTCCATCCATCCCCCGCGCCGCATTTACACACCCATGTACCGCGCCCATCTTTATCGTCACAACGGAAACTGCCTTTCGACTGGCAAGCTGGGCATTTCCCTTTGAAGTGACGTTTACCCGTTACAGGAGGTAAACCATAGTGCTCGAACACCTCTGGCCAGCGTCCGATCACAGCATCAGTAGTTTTCATGGCGTCACTGCCTTACGTGCTGCCAAAGACGCACGAACGTTGCTGAGATGATTTGCCGCTTGCTCAATCCCGCTTAACGCAGGCTGGCGTGGCTCTGTACTTTTGGATTTTTCGCGGCCTTTAGCGAAGGCGATTTGCTTCCACTTAATGTAATTGTTGACCTCTGGGGTAATTTCCATTGGGTAATCTTGTAAGCCGTTGGGCCATGTTCCGAACTTGTCCTTGAAAGTATGAGCACACCAGCCGTCAGATACTGGCTTGCCTTGTGCAGCGCGTTGACGCTGATAAAACTTGATTTGCGACCACCAGCTTTGCTTCTGCTGCTTAGTCACAACCTTCTTTTTCCCGCTGATTTGCTTGAGTCCACGGCTCGCATCCGTATCAACATCCTCACCTGCAAGCGGCTTATGTCCGCATTTAGGACACTGGTAAACACCAGCAGGCTTCATGTAATGGCACTGAGAACACTCTTTGGGTAATTTCTCGCGCTTCTCGTTTTCTCGTTCCGATACGGCTGTTTTCATCCCATCGTTTTTAGAGGGAAGTGTGTCGTACTCAATGCTGTCGGGATAACCTAGCCGATGGACAGAACCCGAGTGATCGAATACCAGGCACTTATCTTTGCCCTTGGCAGTACGTAGCCCACGGCCAATAATTTGTAACCAGCGGATCTCGGATTTCGTCGGGCGGGCGTAAATGATGCAACGAACATCACTGTCGAACCCCGCAATCAAGGTACCAACGCTGACAATGATTTTTGTCGCACCCTGCTCAAATCGGTGGATCATCATTTGGCGTTCGTCATGTGGGGTTTGGGCTGTCATAACCTCAGCATTTACCCCCGCCTTGTTGAACTGGAGAGTGACATAGTTGGCATGGTTAACATTGACGCAAAACGCAACTGTCGGACGATCTTCGCCATGCGAAAGCCAATTACTGACAATATCGCCCACCAGATCAGCGCCACACATAATCTCTGCAACCTCATCCTCTTTGTAGTCGCTACCGAACTCATCTGAACGAGTAACCTTTACACCTGATAAATCAGGCTTTGTTGGCGCAAAAAACTCGTAGCCACACAACACGCCCGTATCCATCAGCTCTTTAATCGTGGTTGGCTTGATGAGTCGCTGGTAATACTTGCCAAGGAACGGCGCAAAGGGGGTGCCAGACAAGCCGATAACTTTGACCTGAGTTTCAGCCGTCAAATACTTAATTACCTCAAGCATCTTTTTGCGGCGAAGATGAGCCTCATCAACAATGAGCAGATCAATATTTTCTGGAAAGTCACGACGGATTAACGTGTCAGCGGAAGCAATCTGGATCTTGCGTTCAGGGTCATAATTGGGGTGATCACGCCATACATAGCTGATCTCATCCTCTGGCAGGCCATATTGAATAAAACGCTTTGCCGTCTGTGTAACCAGTACGGTATAGGGGCAGGTCATCAGAACGCGCATACCACGTGAAACGAACCCATCAGTGATAAACGCACTCAAGCCAGTTTTACCGCTCCCTGTTGGGCTGTAAACCATGAACGAGTTGTACTGCTTCCAGTCACGTCGTAACATATCCAGCGCACGCTGCTGCGCTAAGTTAGCAGTGATGTTAAGCATGTTTTACCTCCGCAAGAGCTGGAGCGCGAACACTCGCCAAAGTAACCCGCTCCAGTTTCTTGCACTCTTCCGAGGCTTTCTCAATCTCACCAATAATCATTGGGTACTTACCTCTTCTGTTGAAAATGGCTATGCCAGAGACCAAGCCTTGAATTGTTTTGCACATCTGGTATGACCTCTGATTTGCCGGATTTTTAAGGGATACCCCCTTCAGTGATCTTATGTTAGTAAGGAGATCTCCCTCTCTGGCTAAGCCTTCCCTAACCCCCCTTTCAAAGATCACCCCCCTTACCCCCCCTAGAAAGTTTTCCCCTCTTCCCCAAAACATCTAGACGGCTAAATGTCTGGAAGGTCAATCTCTCTAAGTGGGCCTACTGCTTAGCAGCTTGCGGTGGGCGAGACGTGATCCCCTCGCTCGCTGCTGCATACCTGTTTACAAACAATCTGAGTCGCGTATTAGCTTCTCGCCTCGCCTTGTTCTCTTGCCGGTATGTCAATTTCTCGCTTTCGAATGCCTCCTGATAAACTTCTGCGTACTTAAGTGCGATTTTTGGCCTGACTGACGGCCTTAGCCGCTGTAGTTGTTCCTGTATCCAGTCTCTATCTGCTTCGCTGAATAGTTCAGGCATCAAACTTATTGGCCGTTTATGATTCACTAGACTTTTCTTACAATTCTTTCTGAATCGTTCTACCTAACATGGCTGATTGTAAAACTTCGTCTTCTGAATATTTGCCGCAAGAAGCTCTTGCTATTGACAAAGCAAATCTCGTTTCTCCAGTGAAATCACTTCTTGGTAAAGTATTATTCTTCTCCCATTTATAGATCTGGCGGACGGTCCGTTTGGTTGCCGCGGCCACATTAATAAAACCCACGTCTCTCAAGATACTAGAAAAGTTACTCATAAGGTTGCCTAAAATTGAACTTAATGTACATAATAAACTGAATCGAATATTCAATCAACTTGATGTAAGGTGTACTCATGGTACAGATAGATAAAATGCGTGAAGAGTTTGCCCATCGGCTAGCGCAGGCCTGCAAAAATGCTGGGCTAGATGATCATGGTCGCGGGATTGCTATTGCCCGAGCTTTGGGGGTTTCGTCTAAGGGAGTGAGTAAGTGGTTCAATGCGGAGTCAATGCCACGACAAGCGAAAATGAATGAACTTGCCAAATTCTTGCGAGTTGATGTCATGTGGCTACAACATGGTTCATCAGGACTTGATCATAATGTAACAAACCCAATTCCTTACTCACGTGGAAATTTATATCCAGTTATTAGCTGGGTAAGCGCTGGAGCATGGGCTGATGCATGTGAACCATACACAATTGATGAAATAGATGAATGGTACGAGTCCGACGCGAAAGTAACTGGTTCTGGCTTTTGGCTAAGAGTTCAGGGGGATTCCATGACAGCCCCATCGGGAATTAGCATCCCTGAAGGGACACTTGTGCTGATCGATACAGGTAGAGAACCAATAAATGGAAGTTTGGTTATCGCAAAATTAACTGATGCCAATGAAGCCACATTCAAAAAACTTATCTTCGACGGCGGTAGTAAATATCTCAAGGGGTTGAATCCCATATGGCCTCTTATTCCCATCAACGGAAACTGTAAGATCATTGGTGTAGCCATAGAGACAAAGCTACGCTTAGTTTAAACATTAAAAACCGCTAATCAGCGGTTTTTTTATCAGAACATTCACATTCTTTTCTCTCACCCAGTTCACCATCCTTCTTCCATTTGTTAAAAAACTCAGCAGAAATTTTTTATTTCTAAATATCAATAGCATAACTAAAAGTTCACTTTAAATTGAACATTTTGGACATTTTAATCTTGACCAATAATGCATGTTTAGTTCAATATTGGGTCATAACGAACTCGGAGGATTAAGAATGAACATTTCCTTATCAGCATATATACCAAAGAGTGGCAAACAGGTGTTGCTTAGAAACGTACGCACTAAATCAACTTGGTTGGCTGGCTTTAATTATATTACTGGTCGTTACCATTTCCAGCCTGTAGGGAATGTAAAGCAATTAAGCGTGAGTTTGAAAGTACTCGCATGCCATGCGAATTTGAACCTGCGGGGACAAGATAAATGAGAAATTATTCATCTAAATATATTGGGCAATCACTAGACTGAAGTCATATGACCGTATGGTTATTAGAACTAAGCCCGGTGTATATGCAGAATTCCCTATCGTTGATGATAAAAACGGCCTCTTTCGTGCATGGTTTCGTTGCAATGAAGATACTACTGCCTATGAATTACAAGCTGCTGATGATGGTGAAATTACATGTTACGGGATCTACAAACATGAAGATGGCATCGCTTATCTAATTAATTCATTCTCAAATATAGATGAAGTTAATGTAGATGGTTTAAATGTCATTATGGCGCACTTCCCTTACCTGCCGGATAAGTTAGGTGTAAGTGTTAAATACACACTAATGATGAATACGGAACCCCCTTATAATTTCGAATTTTATGCAAGAGTGAAAAAAGAATTTTATTTGGTTTCAAAAATATCTGACATAAACAATATTTCAAAATTAGAAAAAATGAATATCAACAAATTTCCTAATGCAATGATTAGCCTGAACACTCTATTAAGCAAGAACTACGCACCAACGCTATAGCAAAGTGGGGAAGTATGAATATCAATCTTGCAACAATATCAAAGCTTCGTAGCCTCCACGAAGAAACGTCAAATTTGTTTGGGCTGGCTGCCACACTGCATGAAATAGCTGACGAAAAGCTGGACGCAGATTATCTAAATTTTGTTGGTTCTCTAGGCGCTCTACGCCAAGGGATACTAAAACTTAGCACAGCTCTATATGAATTAAATGAAGAGGTATCCAAGCATGAGTGACTTACAATACTTATCAACTAACTCAGTAAATTTAGCATCCAACATCATTTCATGCATTAAGGGGATTAGAAATTCAGATGATGATCATGATGCTGAAGTGCAACAATCAATGGCCCTAACTTTTGCAATTGAGCTAGAGCATAATCTAATAAAGCTTGATGAACACCTAATTAATACTAGCTACGGTAAAGTAAGTGATAGTGGGTGTATAGATAAAGCGCTAGAAGTTGGCTGTATGTTGGGGCAAATAAGATCTGTTTTATCCTGCGCGCTTGAAGGTATTACTGACTCTGATATGGCAGGATTAATCGGCGGAGCGATCACCATTACCAACACCGCACAAGAAACACTTAAAAGTTAATTTATTAATTAAGCAAAAAAAATAATTACAGCCTAATGGCTGGGGCTAACTGCACCTAAATTTTAGAATAAGGCATATATGAACATTCAACAAAAGATTGCTCAATATAGAAAATACCTCATCGATACCAAGCTTAATTCAATGCTGCGAAAGACAAATAGTCATTGCACTATTGTTACCTTAGGGGATGGGGCTATGCGTACAGTTGAGTTATCAGAATCAACATTAAGCAAGGGACTAGAAATATTTTTTGAGCGTTCCGCGCTAGATGTCAATAAACGTTCCGAAGCCGAACCGATGATTTTAGAAACCTATAAATCACTTTTAAAAAAAGGTAATGACAAACTAAATGATGAAGGTCATGAGTTCATGAATAACCTCGTCAAAAACATTGCCGAGTTAGCCAACGAACGCGGCTTATTTAATAAGGAGTGAGCATTGTGAAGAATAAAAGATCGCTAGAACAAATGGTCGAATATATGAAGAGCAGTGGCACTCATGTCCCCGAGTGGCTTCTTGATATTAATCGCTTAAGTTCAGGAGCGGAGTTATCACGCGATGAAATGCTGGAGTATGCAGAGTGTTTCTGCTCACAGGCTCGTTCCGTTGAGGCTCTCACCTATTTAATCGAATGCGAGGAGCGTTTCGGTCTGGCTGCTAATGGCGAGCACATATTTGTTCACGGAAACGTCATTATGCAAATAGACAAGGGTGTAATCGAAACACTCCTTCAGTGCCAAATAGAAGCCACGATTTTAGAGAAGCGTTCAGCCGATCGCTACATATCAGTCATGCAGTTTTATTTGGACGACCGCCTAAAGCGAGCAGAGGAAGGGTCTACATGGATGGTTGATTTCATCGATGAGGTTCTTATTTCCGGTTCGAAATTTTTAATCAGCGGTGAAATTCCACCAGCTAAAGAAATGCACTGAGGGGAGCGGCAATGAATAGCACAACAGAATTAGCTAGCAATTATAAAGCCCAGATTCTCCTCACGTTGGAGAACGGGAAAATCATCAGTGAACGACTGCTACAAAACGGTGAAATGGTAGCTACGATTCCGGTTTTCATTGAGCTGGCCGAGATGGCTGGTTATCAAATTACCTGCAGCACAAGTGAGGCGAACAATGGCTAAGAAAACTGAGCTGGTGGCTGTTGAAGCCAAAGACTTGAAAGTTATTGAGTATCGTGGGCTGCGCATAGTGACCACCGAGCAAATGGCCGCGGGATATGGCACTGATGTCACCAATATCAAAATGAACTATTCGCGTAATGCTGATCGCTTCGTAGAGGGGAAACACTTCTTCAAAGTCACCGGCAAAGAATTAGCAAATTTGCGGGTATCTTTTAGTTACCTGCAAATCTCTACTAAAACACGCTCCCTGATGCTGTGGACAGAGCGCGGCGCGGCAAACCACGCGAAGATGCTGGAAACCGATCAGGCGTGGGGATACCACGAGGACTTGGTTGAGTTCTACTTTACCCAGCGTAATGCGATTACAGCGCCAGCGGCGATCGGACGTAAAGAATTAGCGTTAATGGTTATCGAAGCCGAGGAACGAGCCGAAGCAGCCGCACTTGAGAATAAAACCCTCAATGCCACCGTGGAAAGCTTGGCGAAACACTTCACGAAAGGCATGACGATCCCTGCTTTCTGTAAAGCTCTAAACGGCGTCAATGTAAGCAAAATGTCATGGTGGGCTTTTCAACGCAACTGGTTATACAACGCCCAGCGAGATCCTGAAAAGCCCCCGAAGTGGCGTGTTGCTTCTTATGCCCGCGATAAATATCTGACTGAAGAAGAAACGCAGATTACACCGCATGGGGCAGACGAGTTTACCCGATTTACGCCAGTGCTACTGGAGAATGGTTGTCACCGACTTTACCGGTTGTACATGAAAGGTGAACTGCCAATGAAAAAGACATGGAACGGCGAGTTTAGTCACGACAAAGCCATTTACACACCGGAGGCCAAATAATGCTTATACCAACGGATATTCTTCGTGCCGCTCTGTGCTGCGTGGCTGCCGAGAACGAACAGCGCACTTACCTGCAAGGGGTATACATCACCCCAACCCATATTAAAGCGACTAATGGGCGTGCTGCTGTAATGATGGAACATGGCGCTGATACTGAAATTGACGCTGTCTTTTTGGTCAGCGGTGTTATTCCAGATGATGCTGAGGGAACACTAATCACACAGACGAATGGTGAATGGTACGCCGCGCACATGAGCGATGATGAAACAATAATCGGTTATAGCGATCTCAAACTCGTTGCCGGTCGCTACCCTGACTTTGCCAAGCTGTTGCCTGAGAAGCCAGAACCTTGCACCGAGTTCCCGATGTTTGCAGCCCAACTGCTGGCGTTGCCTTATTTAATGTTTCGTAGCGGGTTTGGCCCCGTCAAATTCAAACCTTATGGCAAGACGGCGCCATGCCAACTGATTTTAGATCCGGTGACCAATCACCTATATGGCAACCCGTTTCTAGTGATCATGCCGTTGCACGATAACGCCTTCGAACTATGTGCTGAGGTGCTAAATGAAGATTGATTATCAAGACCACGGTGTCATTGCAACGATCACAGTGACCAGTACTGCCTTTGAATTCCGCCGTCATAACCGTGTAGTCGATGCCGCATTATTTGCGGCTAATGTTAAAACTTATCGCTCGGGTCTCTTCTTTATGAAGTCGGTCATATCAGGCAAAACCGCTGTTGTGATGCGCGCCTATAAAGCTGTTATGCGGGAGGTCTAGTGATGAATAGCAATATGTTTGAACTCACGAAGACAATCAAGGCCGCAGTGTCTGGTGGCTCATCTGGCATCACCGACGCTATTTTTGCTGCAGGATATCGAAAGCCTGATCGCAGTGTTGAAGATGCCGTGATGCTCACCATTGAAACGCTAGCAGGGTTTGAAGGTGCAGACATTCCTTGGGAGCAATGGCCAAAGAACCTTGATGGAATTTTAGTTAACGAACTGAACGAGCTGGTTGAGGTGGAATGTCACAACGCAGATGGATCAGCAGCCCATATAGCAAAAGCAGTGTTGAGTGCTGGTTATCGTAAGGTAGGTGAATAATGCCAGTGTATTGCATTGCTAATGTAATGGGGGCACAACGTTTTACAGGTTCGATTCCCGGCACGGAGATGAAACCATGACACACAACATGAGCCCGGACTCACTAGTTGATCTGAAATTCATCAAAGCGGACACTGGGTTTGGTAAAACCTTCATTTATGACCGAGTGAAGGATGGAACCTTGGCTAAACCAGAGAAGATTCATGGTCGCTCGCGCTGGCGCTATAGTGACCTTTGCGAATTCAAGAGCCGCCTCCTGTCTCGCTCAGGTGGGTAAAATTATGGGTAAATAATTTTACACATAGATTAAAACTTATATATATCAATCCACTGAATATTAACTTCGAAGTATGCAGGGGACACCATTCTGAGTTCTCAAACCATCTCACGAAGTCCATTATTCCTTTAAATTCAAACAATAAAATTGGATCATAGTCTAAGGAAGTCTCATTCTTTCTACTGGAATCTATACACTCTTGCGATAAGCCACAAACGAATCACTTCCCGTTCTTAACGGCTGATGAGATTCCCGAATTTGTGGCTGCTTAGAAAACTATCAGGGAAGCCAATTATCGAAGTACGCCACACAGCTGCTGATGCTGATGCTGATGCTGATGCTGACAGGAGTAAGAACTATTGAACTGCGCGCCGCAGAGTGGAAAGAGTTCAATCTCGATAATGCTCTATGGGAAATACCAAAAGAACACATAAAAAAACGTCGTCCCCATTTGGTTCCTCTATCAAAGCAAGCAATTGACATACTGAAAAAACTAAAAGTCATCTCTGGCAATTACACACTGGTTTTTCCTGGTCGCAATGATGTGCGTAAGCCAATGAGCGAGGCGACTATAATATAAATTCATCAAGATGATTGGCTATCATGGCAGATTAACCGGTCACGGATTTCGACATATGATGAGCACAATTCTGCATGAGAAGGGTTTTGATAGTGCTTGGATCGAAATGCAACTTGCGCATGTTGATAAGAACTCTATTAGAGGAAATTATAATCATTTTATTTATATTGAACAAAGACAACAGGATTTATTCTGTCACCTTTATTAACAGAGAGTTCGACGTCAATTATAGATTTACTATCAGGAAATTTTCTGACAATATCTATTGCTTTCAAAAAGTAACCCTCATACTTTTTACCCCCCTCGTAAATATAAGGGATTCCTTTATCTACTGTAGCAATCATTCCTTTGCCATAAGCCATTCCTGCATATTTATCCTCTATAATTACACGTTCTAAAGAGTAAGAGTCTTTTTTTAACCTCATTTTATAATATTTTAGATTTCGTCCCTGCAACACTTTCATTACTAATTTAAATAATAGGTCATTAGTTCTACATCCAAAATATATCATTTAAACTACATATAGGCGCGCCATAAATTTCATTATTAACTAAACTTTTCAAATCTCTCTTTATAATATCTCTATTTTCACCGCGATATTTATAAACCCTCATTGATAATTTCCTTAAAGCCGCCCAGTCCCAACATGCAAATTATAGTCATGTGTACCACGTTCTATTTTTTTGAAAAAAACCTTTTTGTCATTAAATATGGACTTCAATAACTTCAAGTTTTTCTCACCTGCAGAATATCCTAAAATAATACAGTCAATAGCATCATCGGAATAATCACAAACTCTATAATTATCACTATCATTAACCGCTAATTCAGAATGAATTAATCTATATTCGTCCTCATATATCCAAGGGAGTGATTTTGAAAAAATTATATCCTTAGCTGCATTACTTCCATCATATAATCCATTCATTAAGTTTACTGGGCTATTGCTGTATTTAACATCACCATGTTGAGATGGTAATAAATCTTTTAAAAGAATTTCTTTTTTAAATCTTATACAATAACCTGAGTGTGAGCCAGCATAATGAGACCATAGCAAAGGGTTAGTTGCATTTTTAGAGAAACAACAGACAAATGATCTTAATAATGCGCCTGACACTATATTAAATACGGGGGATAGCTCATGATTTTCAATCCCATATTTTTCAAGCTGAATTTTCGCTGCATTAAATTGGCTATCAACAATATTCTCTAGAAGGCTGTGGTCATTTTTAGCCATCTCGACAAGAGAGCTTTTTGTTGGATTATTTATTATAAAATTCTTTATAGACTCTCTGCTGGTCAAAGTAACCGGAACATTCATTGAACAATCAAAAGGATCATTAAAATTACTCCCTCTTGAAAACCAAATTTTATTATCTTGTAATGCATTGAGATTGTTTATACTAAACTCACGATATTTATAAATATACAAAGCGCCCACCATAAAAAATCACATAATCCATGATTGTTTGATCATACCTCAAGTACATCAAACATTAAAATGACGAAAACGGCACTACACCGCACCCGCCTGCGGCTTTTGTATCTGAAAAATTTTTCAGTTTTATTTTCTACAACTCGGTAGGCTAACCCGCGCCACTACTAGGATTCAGCAAAGGAATACAAACTGAAAACATTGAAAAGGATTTCAGTGTTTTTCAGTTTAGCCTCTTAATAGCTCATTCATTAAGACAAATAACCTATTGAAATAAATATATTTTTTAGTTTTCGCGACTAGAGTTTTGTTTTTTGCAATTTGTCATGACATAAAAAAACCGAGCAGAATGCAATGCTCGGCTAACGGCAAACTTTTAATTTTATCTTGTGTAAGCCATGCAGCTTTTTTCTTTCGCCTCTGGACGTCTTGAATACGAGCACGAACATAATCACGGTATTTATCCAGAACGGAGGAGGCTCAGGGTCTTGACGTGTATTCTGGAAGCTCAGATTTTACCTTCAGGTAGCGCTTGGCGGTGTTAGGAGAGATGCCTAGTTTTTTGACGATAGCCCAACGGCTCAGTTTTGCACCGTTGGTAACACTCCCCCCATTCCGTTCCCGCTGCTGAGTTCGGTCTATTAGTGGTAGTTAAGTGTTTACAGTTAGTTAAGGGTGCAAGAGAAGAGAACTACTAAGTACGGTTTCAGAGTGGCTTGTGAAAAGCGTAATCTCATATATTTTTCGCATTTTTTGATGAGTAGAAATTTAAGTTAAGGAGTAAGAAGTAATTTTAGGCCATATCAGGGATATAAAATGAGCTGGAACAAGCAGGTAGCAATATCGTATTTGAGGACGCATGCACTCGGCAGATCGCATAGTGAATGTGCCAGATTTACCCGACTAGCAATTCTGGCGGGCGGTGTTGATATTGGTTCGCCAAACTCGCATTACGCAAAGGACTACGGTGCAAATCTGATAAGAGCGGGATTTAGCGAGGTGCCACCAGGCTCTATGTTGCTTCCCGGTGACGTGGCAGTGATTCAACCTTATCCCGGAGGTAATGGGATTGGTCATATGACTATGTATAACGGTATGACTTGGATTAGTGACTTTGTTCAAAGTGGTATGTATCCCGGCCCTGGCTATCGCCGCTTGCACCCGTCTTTCAAAATCTATCGGATGAACTGATGAAAAGATTACTTTTGCCGGCTGTCATCTTGCTGGTAGCATGCAGCTCGGTTCCCAATCAAAACCAGCAGGCGACCAAACAGGCCAAAGAGTTTTACACGTCGTATCTGACGCAATTCGGTAGCAATGTCACGGCACCATACCCTTCTGATAAACTTAATAAATACGTATCAGCCGATACGATAGGCCGTATTAACGCTATCCAGGATATTCCAGAGCAAGAGCTAATGGAGTCTGATTACTTTACCTACGTGCAAGATTATTCAAGTGATTGGGTTCCACAGTTGCGCGTTGAGGGTGCAACGCCATTTTTGGGCGGAGAAGTGGTTCAAGTAATGGAAGGTGTTGAAAACGGCGGCTATATCCATCTTGAGGCGTTTTTACGTCGTGAGGATGGAATCTGGAAAATCTACCGAGTGCGCGATGTAACGAACAACCATGAGCATCCGATATTTAGCAGTGGGGCCATCGCTCAGGCAAAAGCCCTGAAAAAAAGTGGAAGGTAATTTAATTAACAATAAGGGGCTTAAGCAGATTTGCTCGTACCCCTTTTAACTGTTCAGAAGGACTCTCCTTTACGGACAGTCTCAATCATAGCGTTTTATGCATTCGCAAAGGTTGATTATGTTTTTATGAACGGCCATGATTTACGAACAAATCACCCAGAGAATTTAGCATAGCTGTTATTCCTTACCTAATGTGTATCAACCAGCGACTAGACTGTAAAAAATCAGCACCAGCAAATCGTGGCTGCTGGTTATGCTCTGGAAGATGACTTTGTGTTTGTTGATGAGAATGTTAGCGGAACGGCCCCCGCAGAACAAAGACCAGCGTTGATGGGGGCAATCCGAACTGCTCGCCGTAATGATATATCTGTAGTAGTCGCAATTGACTGTCTAGGGCGCCACACTATCGACGTGCTAAGCACTGTCGAGACCATCAAGGCCAAATGCGCAGCAAACTATGCTTTTGCGCGGTTGGCAATGATATCTTCGGCCACGTTGCGCGGTGCTTCGGCATAATGGTGAAACTCCATACTGTAGGTTGCGCGCCCCTGAGACATCGATCTCAACGTGGTTGCGTAACCAAACATCTCGGCCAGCGGAACGTCAGCACGAATAATCTGGCTGCCAAACCGCTCTTCCATGCCCTGCACCATGCCGCGACGGGAAGAGAGATCGCCCATGATGTTCCCTGCGTACTCTTCCGGCGTTTCCACCTCGACGTGCATCACCGGTTCCAGAATGGCCGGATCGGCTTGGCGCACGCCGTCTTTAAAGCCAAAGATCGCCGCCATACGGAAAGCCATTTCCGAAGAGTCGACGTCGTGATACGAACCAAACGTCAGGGTCGCTTTTACGTCCACCACCGGATAACCCGCCAGCACACCGTTGCTCATGGCTTCGCGCAGGCCTTTCTCCACGGATGGAATGTACTCGCGCGGCACCACGCCGCCTTTAGTGGCATCTTCAAACTTAAAGCCGCTGCCCGGCTCAAGCGGTTCCAGACTCAGCACCACATGACCGTACTGCCCTTTCCCGCCGGACTGACGCACAAATTTACCTTCGATCTCTTTCACCGCTTTGCGTAACGTCTCGCGATAAGTCACCTGCGGACGCCCGATATTGGCCTCAACGCCAAACTCGCGTTTCATGCGGTCGACGATAATTTCCAGATGCAGCTCGCCCATTCCGGAGATGATTGTCTGACCGGACTCTTCGTCCGTGTGCAAGCGGAACGACGGATCTTCCGCCGCCAGACGCTGCAATGCGATACCCATTTTCTCCTGATCGGCCTTGGTTTTCGGCTCGATCGCCAGCGAAATCACCGGTTCTGGGAATTCCATGCGCTCAAGCGTGATCACGTGATCCGGATCGGTCAGTGTATCGCCCGTCGTGACATCTTTCAGTCCAACACAGGCGGCAATATCCCCCGCCCGCAGCTCGTCGACTTCATGACGATCGTTGGCATGCATCAGCACAATGCGTCCAATACGCTCTTTTTTCCCTTTAACCGGGTTGTACACCGCGTCGCCTTTTTTCAGCACGCCGGAATAGACACGGATAAAGGTCAGTTGACCAACGTACGGGTCGGTCATCAGCTTGAACGCTAACGCCGAGAACGGTTCATCGTCACTCGGATGGCGTTCCGCTGGCTGCCCTTTTTCATCCACGCCATCAATAGCCGGAACGTCAAGGGGCGACGGCATCAGTTCGACCACCGCATCAAGCATGCGCTGCACGCCTTTGTTTTTAAACGCACTGCCGCACAGCATCGGCTGGATCTCACCTTTGATAGTGCGCTTGCGCAGCCCTTCAATGATTTCCGATTCGCTTAGCTCGCCTGTTTCCAGATATTTATCCATCAGAGCATCAGTGGCTTCCGCCGCCGCCGAGACCATTTTGTCCCGCCAGATTTGCGCAGTACTCAGCAAATCGTCTGGTACCGGACCATAGCTGAAGGTCATTCCCTGAGTGGCATCGTCCCACAAAATGGTGCGCATTTTGATGAGATCGACCACGCCGGTAAAATGCTCTTCTGCACCGACAGGAATGACAATCGGCACCGGATTAGCTTTCAGGCGGTCAATCATCATCTGTACCACGCGGAAGAAATCGGCTCCCTGACGGTCCATTTTATTCACGAACGCCAGACGCGGTACGTGATATTTATTTGCCTGTCGCCAGACAGTTTCTGACTGCGGCTGTACACCACCGACGGAGTCATACACCATCACCGCGCCGTCGAGCACGCGCATGGATCGCTCCACTTCAATGGTGAAATCCACGTGCCCTGGGGTGTCGATAATGTTGATCCGGTGCGGTTCAAAATTTCGATCCATACCAGACCAGAAGGCACTCACCGCGGCGGAGGTAATGGTAATCCCGCGCTCTTGCTCCTGCGCCATCCAGTCTGTTGTTGCCGCGCCATCGTGAACTTCACCCATTTTATGGCTCATTCCGGTATAAAACAGAATGCGCTCGGTGGTCGTCGTTTTACCGGCATCGATATGCGCGGAGATACCGATGTTGCGATAACGTTCGAGAGGGACGGGTCGGGGCATGATAAATCCTTAGTCAGTTTGACTTAAATAGAACAACCGAAATGGTCGTCTGTGTGTTCGTCTGTTATAATAGTCCTATTGTACGAGTATATACGAACTATTTTTTTAAGGATGAGCCTATCATTAAGATAGCTCAAACTGTGCGCTAACTTAGGAAGCCTATGATTGCTAACCATCCCGAACCTGAACAGATCACGTTGGAAAATGTCCTATTAGCCCTCGGTAACCCGCTAAGACTGGAGATCCTCCGCCTGCTCGCCGACGGCGGCGAACTCAGCTGCAACGCGCTACGTCCAGAAGAAATTGCCAAATCCACCATGACGCATCACTGGCGTGTATTGCGCGACAGCGGCGTGATCTGGCAGCGTCCACAGGGACGCGAGAATATGATTTCTTTACGTAGAGAAGATTTAGATACCCGTTTCCCAGGGTTGCTGGATACGTTACTGAGAGTGATGCAATAACCTTTGCTTCTATGCTGGGTGGCACTCACGCTAACCCAGCCTGATTTCTACAGCCGCGTCGAGCACGACTGCTGCCGATCTTGACCCAACGCCATAATACGATTGTCTCCCTTTGCTCCTATTCCCTCACTCACGTCCTATCAGCTCACTATTAAATTTCCCCCCTCAAAATCCCCATCACGAATACCTTTTACATCATCACGAATATTCCAGAATTGGATGAGTCATCCGATGAGTGGCTTATAAAACCGAATTAAAACTCTAAAAAAACCAATATAACCAGACGATAAAATTATAAAACAAAATTTCACTGATATAAATATCTGACAAGAGTAGGCCTAAGTATACTTTTGCTCAAGAAAACGAAGGCGCACCATAAAGCGCACCAATAATATCTTCACCTCTGGTCATCTAATAATAATCAGCACTAGACAGGTAGAAGAGTTACGCGGTTTTAGCCTGCGGCTGCCGCTGAGCAACATCGCTGAACAACAGAGCTCCCTTAATTTGGCCATTGTTCATTCTGTTATACGTATATTGAAGCGCGGAGTATTTCCGTTTTTTAACCATTCGTTTTTAACATAGAACGTAAAAAATGATAGTAGCCTAATGATGATTGTGGAATTTGAATTTTCAAAGTTAATAGACCGCCTCCTTCCTCAATCTATGCGGCTCAATGCCGTAAGTCATATATCGAGATTTGACTCGTTATGCTGCTGACGCTATCGCTAACCTAAGATGAGTTTCATGCTTGATTTGGACATAAACATAAAATGAAAATTACCATGAATGATGACAAGAGACACAACAAGATTTCCATTATTACGGATAACGAATACCTAAAGTTAGGTCTATTCTCCTTACTTGACGATCTTGACCCAAAAATCATCGTCAATAAGGCTATTTTTATTGATGTAGATAGTTTGAAACTTATGTCAGATCTTGGGATTATTTTAAAAAATGCCTATGCAAACCGTACATCAGTGATCCTTATTTGTTCAGCCGGCGATATGTCGATGGTATTAGAGCGATTACCGCATATCGATATTAATGCTCCGCTGTCAGTTTGGATGCGTGATATGCCCTCGTTGCTCAGATCAAGCTTAACTTATTACTTCATTAAAGAGTTCAACGATCTTATTTGTGTTAAAAAATTGGGCTCAATGAAAATGGCTATTATTCTTATGGCAAATAAAGGATGGACGTTTAGCCTGATAGCCAGAACGCTTAGAATTTCGCATAAAACGCTTTACCGCTATACGGGTGGACTCGTCTCATACTTTAATGTGAAAAATATCAACTTCTTATTTTATTTTTTGAGAGCGAGATTTCCGCCCTCTTATTTTGATTCGCGTTTTGGTGACTATTCACCAAGAACGCCGTTGTTGTCATTCGTTGCAGGGAAAGTTCTTCCTCAACACCCTGCGCGAGTTGCACCACACTTGCCCCAACCGTAGCCAATACTGGCCGTTTAATAATGATTTAATCATGATGTAATTAAGGAGCTATTTTATATGAACATGGGTTCATCAAAATTATTGATCTTGGGATCAATCTGTCTGTTGGCTGCATGCTCAACTCAGCCAACAAAGAAGCCTCAGAGCAACAACCATAAAACAGCTGCGGCAACGACTGGGTATACGAATGCAAATACACCAACGGATAATTATATTGCAAAACGCACCGCAAACTTGACCGGCATCACTTTGGCTTCAACCAATAACGTTTGTGTTGACCACTTTAATTTCCTCAGAGAGACACAGGCTCCTCAATATCAAAAATATACCAAAGACTATGGTGACATTGGCAAAGGATATCGTTTCTTGAACGTCAATAAAAACATTATGGATAACGACGCCAAAGAAGTTTATACCATGTCGCTTGAAATGAAATTAGATACATTATGTTCAAAAGTGCAATACACCGGATATTCCGTTGTTAAAGGAAAAATAAAAGAACTCGCCGGAATTTAATTCCACATAAAAATAGATTTCTAGCAAGAGCCCTTCTTTTAAGAAGATAGGGCTCTTTGTGTATTTCATAAAAATATTACATTGGTATTCGTTATGAGAAAAATAATTTCACCTAGAGGGATGAAAATAACCTCTTGGGGGATAATCTTTATTCAGGTTCTTACACCATTGTTAATTTCCGCCAGCTCTGTTGCTCGGGCCACTGAATATAACAATATGGAGGAGACAATTCTTGGGCTGCAATCCGTCGTTGATAATAATGCGAAAACGATCATTCAGCCGACGTCTCCTCTAATAACGAAAGAAAAAAAGAACCTGCCAGCGTTAACCACAACGCCAGAATTTCAATCTCTTTTTCCGCCGGAAACAACTCCGACGCCTTCAGCTCCCGTAAGCATAACACCAGAACAACCTTTATCTCATTTGCCCTCTCTCGGCAGCGATGCAGCTTCCCGTGATTCAGCGCCAGCCGCCGATCTCACGGGTAATGCAATGCAAGCAGGGCAAATTCTCTCCAGTGATAACGTCACCAATGCATCAATTAATTATGCTAAAAGCATTGGCGAGGGATTAATTAATCAGCAAATCAACGATTGGCTGAACCAAAAAGGTACTGCGCGCGTTAGCGTAGGTTCTGATAATAAAATTGCAGGCGATATGTTACTTCCCATCATCGGGGATAATGACAGTCTGTTCTTCTCTCAGGTTGGGCTTCACGGAAATGAAGACCGAAATACCGCTAACTTAGGCCTCGGCTATCGTCAGTATATTGGCGATTGGATGTACGGGGTTAACACCTTCTACGACTACGATTACACCGGCAAAAATGCGCGACTCGGCGTTGGCGGCGAAGCGTGGACCGATTATTTGAAACTGGCGGTTAACGGCTACTATGGCTTAACCGACTGGCATCAATCTCATCTCTCGGACATGAAGGATTACGATGAGCGCCCTGCCAATGGTTTCGACCTACGTGCAGAAGCCTACTTGCCGTCATACCCCCAGCTTGGGGCGAATATCAAATATGAACAGTACTTCGGCAAAGGCATCGATCTTGGTACAGGCACAAATCCAGATGATTTAAAAAATAATCCAAAAGCCCTGACGCTAGGTTTGAACTATACGCCGGTGCCATTAGTCACCATTAAAGGCGAACACTCCGTGGGTGATAAAGATGATAGCCGCATTGGACTAGACATCAATTATCGCTTTGGTGTGCCTTGGGCGCAGCAAATCAGCGCAGACTCCGTTGACGCACTCCGCAGCCTGATGGGCAGCATGTATGAGTTTGTCGATCGTAACTATGAAATTGTAATGCAGTACCGCAAGCAGGATTTACTGCGTATTTCCCTGCCGAATAAAGTGACGGCCAAAGCGGCTGAAACCATCATCCTTCCATTGACGGTTTCTAAAGCCAAATACGGTCTGAAAGACGTTGACTGGACGGCATCAGCAGAATTCCTAGCGAACGGTGGTTCATTCCGAAAATTATCGTTAACGCAGTTGGAAGTTAAATTACCGCCCTACGTCTATACCAAACGCGCGAATGCCGCTCAGGGTTACGTGATTAAAGCCGTTGGCGTCGATAACAATGGTAACAATTCGAATACTGCGGCAACTACGATTAACGTGGAGCCTTCTAAGAATATCATTAGTGAATTGGCGATTACCCCATCAGGTTCGGTTCCAGCCAATGATTCTGATTACTTCACCGTAACGGCCTTTGTTCGTGATGAACAAAGCCAGCCGATGGTGGCTGAGCCTATCACTTTTGATATTGATAACCTTAAAGGCGCAGACGGGCGCTCAGCGGCCACATTGTTTAAAGATGGACGTTCCAGCCCTCAATCGTTGACGGTTAACACCGACGGCAACGGTAAAGCGACGGTCTTCGTACGGAGCAAACTGGCAAAAATCGGCGTCATTACGGCTACCATGAATAATGGTAACTATAAGTCGGGTCAGGTTGAATTCATTGCCGACGCGGCTTCCGCGCAGATCAGTGCGCTAGAAATCATTAAAAACCACGCGCTGGCCGATGGGAAAAGCACCAATAAACTGCAAGCCACGGTAAAAGATGCCAACGGCAACGCGCTTGCCAATGTGCAGGTCGGTTTAGATGCAACGCACAATGCCAGCCTAGTGAATGGTTCAACGATGATGACCGATTCCGAAGGTCAGGCCATGGTGTTAGTCACCAATGCCATCGTCGGTGATAGCACCATCACGGCACGTATTAACGGCAGCGCCAAAACCCAAGCAGTGACGTTTATTGCAGACAAATCAACGTCTGTGATTAGACAAGGTGATATGACCGCGACTCAGGACGCTATCGCCAACGGCACCGCAACCAACAAGATTACCGCCAAAATCACCGATGCTAATGCGAATACCGTTTCTGATGTCACGGTACATTTCACCGTCAGCAACGGGGCCAAAATCACCACGGTGAAAGGCGTGACCGGCGATGATGGGATTGCTACGGCGACGGTGACCAGCCTCAAGGCGGATACCTATACCGTAACGGCGCGAATTCAAGAATCAGGAAATAGCGCTCAAGCGGATACTCGCTTTATTGCTGATAGTTCAACTGCAACCATCACCGATAGTAATTTGACCATCGATCCGAACGGCGCATTGGCCAACGGCGTAAACACCGACAACGTAGCCGTTATCGTTACCGATGCCAATAATAACCTCGTACCAAATGCTACGGTGAATTTCGTTGTCGCATCTGGCGCAACCATTACCACGGTGATCGGCACCACCGGCGCAGACGGCAAGGCGACCGCAACGGTCACCAGTAGCACATCCGGCACATACGCCGTCACAGCGACGGTTAACGGGCATTCAGCCAGTAAAGACGCGGTATTTGTTGCCGATAGCGGCACAGCGACCATTACGTCTGGCGATCTGAAAGTCACCGTCGATAACGCGTTGGCCAACGGAACCGCGATGAATGCGGTACAAGCCAAAGTAACAGATGCGCATGGCAACACCGTTCCCAACGTTACGGTGAATTTTACCGCTGACCACGGCGCAATTGTCACCACTGCATCAGCGGTAACAGACGCCAGCGGCTTGGCCAGCACGACCCTCAGCAATATAACGTCGGGAACAACCAACATTGTTGCCGCCATTAACGGCACAAGCCAGAATGTAAATACTAACTTCGCACCGGACGATTCAACGGCAACGATCACCAAGGGCAACCTCGTCGTTATCCAGAATAACGCCAAGGCCAACGGAAGTGATGCCAACTCGGTACAGGCGAAAGTTACCGATGCCAACGGAAATCTGGTACCAAATGCCACGGTTAACTTTAGCGCTAATCATGGTGCCACAGTCGTTACGGCATCAGCGATCACCAATGCGCAGGGTCTTGCCAGCACTGAGCTGACCAATACGCTGTCGGGTGCCGCTACCGTCACGGCGAAAATTAACGGTCAGAGTATCGCCGTTGATACTCAGTTTGTGGCCGATGGTTCAACGGCGGTCATTGTCAAAGGCGATCTAACGGTCACCGCTGATAACGCCAAAGCCGATGGGCATGCAACCAATGCGGTGCAGGCGAAAGTCACGGATGCAAACGGGAACCTTGTGCCTAATGCGTCGGTCAGTTTCAGCGCGGATAACGGGGCGACTATCGCAACGGCCACCGCCACCACCAACGATCAAGGCTTAGCAACGACGTCGCTCACCAACTTGACGACCGGCGTAGCGAAGGTTACCGCAACCATTAACAGCAGCAGCCAAGTCGTAAATACTCACTTCGTGGCTGATGATGGCACCGCAACGATTGTCAGTGGCAACCTCACCGTTCTGGTGAATAACGCCAAAGCCAACGGCGCAGACACCAACTCGGTTCAGGCGAAAGTCACGGATGCCAATGGTAACCTCGTCCCAAATACCGTGGTTAGCTTCACGGCAAATCATGGCGCAACGGTGATCACGGCTTCTGCTACCACCAATGAAAACGGCCTAGCAACGACAACACTAACCAACGTGAGCGCGGGGGTCACCAACGTTTCCGCCGCGATTAACGGGAATAGCCAGAATATCGATACCACGTTTGTGGCCGACGATAGCACCTCGACGATTGTTAAAGGTGACTTAACGGTTATCATCAACAATGCTAAAGCCAACGGTACGGACAGCAACAAAGTTCAAGCCAAAGTGACAGACGCCAATGGCAACCTTGTTCCTAATACGCCGGTCAACTTTACGGCGAATAATGGTGCAACGGTGGTGACTGCATTAGTCACCACGGATAGCCAAGGGTTAGCAAGCACTTCCCTCACCAACATCACGGCAGGCATCACCAAAGTAACCGCAACGGTCAACGCCAATAGCCAAAATGTTGATACAACCTTTGCCGCCGATGACAGCACGGCAACCATTGTCAGCGGCGATCTCACTATCACCATTAACAATGCAAAAGCCAACGGCACCGACGCGAATAAGGTTCAGGCCAAGGTAACAGATGCCAATGGCAACCTCGTTCCCAATACCGCCGTCAGTTTCGCCGCCGATAACGGCGCAACGATTGCCACAGCGTCAGCCATGACGAATAGTCAGGGCTTGGCTAGCACTACTCTGACTAACGTCAAGGCTGGAATCACCACCGTCACCGCAACCATTAATGGCGATAGCCAAAACGTGGCGACCACCTTCGTGGCTGACGACAGCACGTCAACGATAACCAGCGCGAACTTAACGGTTACCGTGAACAATGCGAAGGCCGATGGCGTTGATATCAATACGGTGCAGGCTAAGGTCACTGATGCGCAGGGAAACTCGGTTCCTAACGCAACGGTCAGTTTCACAGCCAATAACGGCGCAGGCGTCGCGACGTCATCCGTCACGACCGATGCTCAAGGACTTGCCAGTACCAATCTGACCAACGTGACAGCTGGGATCACCAAAGTGACTGCTGCCATCAACGGCACAAGCCAAACGGTGGACACGTCCTTTGAGGCGGATGGTGGAACTTCAACTATCACCGATGGCAACCTAACCGTAACGCTTAACAACGCCAAAGCCGATGGCTCAGCCACCAATGCGGTTCAAGCAAAAGTGACCGATGCCAAAGGCAACGCGGTGCCTAATGTTGATGTCAGCTTCAGTGCCAATAATGGCGCCACGGTTATCACTGCAACGGTCACCACCAATGCTCAAGGCTTAGCGAGCACAACGCTAACCAACGTTACCGCGGGCACCACCAAAGTAACGGCGGCTATCAACGGCAATCGCCAAAGCGTTAACACAACGTTTATCGCCGATGATGGCACCTCCACCATTACTGATGGCAACCTGACCGTGACCGTCAATAATGCCAAAGCAAATGGTTCGGCAACCAATGAGGTTCAAGCAAAAGTCACCGATGCCAACGGCAATACGGTGCCAAACGTTGAAGTGCGTTTCTCTGCTAACAACGGTGCATCGATTATTGATGCCGCTGTAATGACCAACGAAAACGGCGTAGCGGTAACCACGCTCACCAACGTGACTGCGGGAAATACCAAGGTCACCGCAGTGATTAACGGATCGAACCAAACCGTTGATACCACCTTTGTCGCGGATGACACGACTGGCACCATCGTCAACGGCAATTTAACGGTCACCGCAGACAATGCGAAAGCTAACGGCACCGCCACCAATGCCGTTCAGGCCAAAGTGACCGATGCTAATGGCAACCTTGTGCCAAACACCGTGGTGAGTTTCACCGCCACTAACGGCGCAACGGTCACTACCGCATCGGCAACCACTAACACTCAGGGATTAGCAAGTACCACTCTCACTAACGTGAAAGCGGGCGTGACCAAAGTGACAGCCACGATTAACGGCGATAGCCAGACGGTAGATACCACGTTTATCGCGGATGATACGACCGGCACCATCGTGAATGGCGCGCTGACCGTTATCGTCAACAACGCCAAAGCCAACGGTACCGACAGTAACAAAGTTCAGGCTACGGTCACCGATGCTAACGGAAACCTTGTACCAAATACCGTGGTCACCTTCGCGGCAGATAACGGCGCAACGGTCACCACCGTATCGGCAACCACGAACGCACAAGGGTTAGCAAGTACGACGCTGACCAATGTGCAAGCGGGTATCACCAAAGTCACTGCGAGCATTAATAGCAGCAGCCAAACGGTAGACACCACGTTTGTGGCCGACGATAGCACCGGAACCATTGTCGCAGGTGATTTAACGGTTACGGTCAATAACGCTAAAGCCAACGGTTCAGACACCAACGCCGTTCAAGCTAAAGTGACAGATGCCAACGGCAACCTGGTTCCGAATACGGCAGTCACCTTTGCAGCCAATAACGGCGCAACGGTCACCACCGCATCGGCAACCACGGACGCCCAAGGGCTGGCTAACACCACGCTGACCAACGTCAAGTCGGGGATCACCAAGGTTACCGCCACCATTAATGGCAATAGCCAAAACGTGGATACCACCTTTGTCGCCGACGACAGTACCAGCACCATTGTGGATGGCGCGTTAACGATCACCGTTGATAATGCCAAAGCCAACGGCACAGACATCAACAAGGTTCTGGCTACGGTGACGGATGCCAATGGCAACCGAGTACCCAATACCACCGTTAGCTTCTCGGCAGACAATGGCGCTGCGATTACCACCGCAACGGTAACCACCGACGATCAAGGCTTAGCGGCAACCACCCTCACCAACGTGAAGGCGGGGATCACCAAAGTCACTGCCGCGATTAACGGCAACAGCCAAACGGTAGATACCACGTTTGTGGCCGACGACAGCACCGGTACCATCGTGAGCGGCAACTTAACGATTACGGTGAACAACGCCAAAGCTGACGGCACGGAAACTAACGCGGTTCAGGCTAAGGTTACCGATGCAAATGGCAACCTCGTTCCAAATACCACGGTCAGTTTCACGGCTAATAACGGCGCAACGGTGACGACCGCATCGGCAACTACCGATGGTCAAGGACTCGCCAGCACCACGCTAACCAACGTTAAATCGGGGATCACCAAGGTTACAGCCAGCATTAACGGCAATAACCAAAGTGTGGATACCACCTTCGTGGCCGATGACACAACGTCTACGATTGTGAGCGGCGACTTAACGGTGACCATCGATAATGCCAAAGCCAACGGCACGGACAGTAACAAAGTTCAAGCCAAGGTAACGGACGCCAATGGAAACCGAGTACCGAATACCGCCGTCAGCTTCGTAGCAGACAACGGTGCAACGGTCATCACCGCATCGGTCACTACCGACGACCAAGGTCTGGCAAGCACCACGCTGACCAACATCAAAGCGGGGATCACCAAAGTCACGGCAACGGTTAACGGCAACAGCCAAACGGTAGATACCACGTTTGTGGCTGACGACAGCACCGCGACCATCGTGAACGGCGACTTAACGGTAACCATCAACAACGCCAAAGCCAACGGCACGGACAGCAATAAAGTTCAAGCCAAGGTAACGGATGCCAATGGCAATCTCGTGCCGAATACCGCAGTTAGTTTCGCGGCAGATAACGGCGCAACGGTCATTACCGCATCAGTGACAACCGACAGCCAAGGTTTAGCGAGCACCACGCTCACCAATATCAAAGCTGGCGTTACCAAAGTTACCGCCACCATCAATGGTAATAACCAAACGGTAGATACCACGTTCGTGGCCGATGACAGCACGTCTACCATCGTAAGCGGTGATTTGACGGTAACCGTGGACAACGCCAAAGCCGATGGTACTGCCACCAATAAGGTACAGGCCAAGGTCACGGATGCGAATGGCAACCTAGTGCCGAATGTTAACGTCAGTTTCACGGCGGATAACGGCGCAACGGTAACAACCGCAGCAGTCAGCACGGATGCGCAAGGTCTAGCAACCACCACGCTGACCAACATCACGGCGGGGATCACCAAAGTCACGGCGGCAATTAACGGTCATAACCAAACGGTAGATACCACCTTTGTAGCGGATATCACTACTGCAGCGGTAACTACCGTGACGCTCGACGACAGCGTGACCGATAAAATAGCCAACGGGACCGATTTCTTTACCTATACCGCTATTGTTAAAGACGCGCATGGCAACCTCGTTCCGAATGCAACGGTGAACTGGTCTCAGGACAAAGGTAATACCGTAACATTACAGGCTGCGAGCAGCGCGACCGACGTCAACGGCAAAGCAGCCATGGTACTGACCAGTACCTCTGCAGAAGCATTATTGGTGCAAGTGTCCGCATCCTTAACAAACGGAACGCCGGTTGATGCCAATCAGAAAGTTAACTTCAAACAACAGCTAGTGAAATTACATGGAGTGACTAAGAACGCGATAAACAATGCCATGATCCCAAATACGAAGATCGAGCTCTCTTTATCTGAAAATAACGCAAATCCGGAATACTCCGTGACCAGCGGTACCGATGGTAAATACGAGATCAGTATTCCGCAGGGGGTTTATTATGTGAAAGCCAGCGCAACCGGCTTTATCACGTTAGATTCAACGCTCGATATCCAAACGGTTACAGACCAGCAGAAGGACTTTGTTCTGTCGCCAAACTTAGATGGCAAAGCGGCGCGTATTGTTCTCACGTGGAATGATAAACCTGCTGACCTTGATTCCTATCTCTGGGTGCCTAAGGTGGGAAATCCAACCAGTTTAATAAAGGTTAATTATGGTTCTAAATCACCAGCCGGTGCAGATGCAACGCTAGATGTGGATGCAAGAAATGGCTATGGCCCCGAAACTATCACGGTAGATAGCATGCATCCGGGCGTGTATTGCTACGTCGTCAATAGATTCAGCGCATCACCTGTTGCCTATGGTGGCGCCAAAGTTAAGCTTTACTTATCCGATGGAACATCGCAGGAGTTTAAAATTGAAGATGCAACCGGCGCCACTGATAACATGTTGAATTGGACCGTGTTTAAAATTGATACAACATCTGGCCAAACTGACATCAACGTAGTAAATACACTAGCGAGTTCAGGAAATAATGGGGACTGCAAGTAAGACTAACTAACAGTTGATGAATTTAAGACAATAATATCAATGGCGCTAAAATTATTTAGCGCCATTTTTATTAGAGCAAGAAAGTTGATGATTGATGAATACAACTAAATTGAATAGTGTTATCTCGCTGATTAGATATCAGAAAGACCTTTACGTTTTTCGTTAACTAGAATAAAGCTCGAGTACTGAATTTTTGAACACAGTGTCTCTAGCTTCATTTTTAGCTCCATCGTGTACACTTTCTTGGCATCCTTATCCATGATATTTTTATTTGAGTTGAGAAACTTAAACCCGTCGGTGATCTTATTGTAGTCTTCAGCATACTTAGGGTATTGGCTAGACTTCTCCTCGCGTAGGAAATTATAATTATCCATACATTTATTATTCGTAGATGAATAGGAATGGCCACCGACAATACTGCTTTTAGGCGGCGTATTCTCTTCCGTTGGCGTTAACTGACTGTTAGCATAAAAATAATCATACTCCAACTCATCTCCTCGGTAGTTTTGATTCGTTTTATTTGGCGAAGAACAACCGGACAGAAAAAAAGTTGTTCCTATAAGAAAAAATCCTATCTGTTTTTTATTCATACTATTTCCATTAATGATTAATAGAGGGGTATTGGTAAAGCCGTTCATTCAAACAAAATGGGCATTATGAGGTACAGGCAAACACAAAATTATTCGCACGACCGAACAAATAAGTGTTTTTAATTTTATGTACACTGATGTTAATTTCTTTTAAGTCTTTATTACGAAAAAACAAAAAATCAAGGATAGGTTCTGGTGAGAAAGACTCATCAACGGAATCATGGAAGTATGTGATCAGTTGAGCATCGTAGATAACAATACGTTTGGGTGCCACGACATGATACTTGAAATCAACGCTGCGAATGACATCCTGAGACACGCCATTTTTAGTTAAATACCCCGTCATTTCGGCATGCCCTTGCATTTTATCATTCAGACTAAATGAAATATTCCCGTCCAGCAGGTCTTTACTTTCACTATCGCTATAGGAAAACTCGCCATCGCATACAAAATTATATGATGGCTCATAGATAAAACAGACGTAGATAACTTCAAACGCCAATATGAAAGTAAAAAGGAGCAAAGTGACAATTTTTTTGTTCATTTTATATAGTATCCTTTACAAAAAAAGTATTCGTTTCTTCTTTTATCGACAATACATTCCGCAAGAAATGAACGCCCACTCCCTCGACTTTCTGGCTTTACAATAAATATTCTTTCAGGAATACATCGCACTTCACTGACTGTAATCAGCTTCACTGATGACTCCAACAAATCGCGTGATTGTCCTCGTGTATACTCAGGTAGAACATTGACGCTACAAGCATCAAACTTCCCGATATTTACGATAGGTGTATCGAGACTGTAGGTATCATTTTTGTATAAAACGTAGGTAAAAAACACCACAATAAAAATGGCCAGCGCGCTCATTGTCACAGTATAAATATAGCTTTTGTTACTCTGTTTTAGACTCTTATCCTTTTCAGTAAAATTCACGGGTTCTGCGTTACACTCTTTTTCTACACAGATAGATGCATTTAAACTAAACCCTACCTTTGGAATAGTTTTAATCACCTCATCATCAATACCCAACAAGGAAAATGTTCGCCTAAGAATAGAGATATATTGGTTAAGTGTATTATTAGATGAACGTAAGCCTTGCTTGTCCCATATATCTTCTAAAATTTGCTCTCTAGAAAGGATTTCACCTTTCTTATTGAGCAATAGACAAAGAAGATTACAGTTAGTAATCGTTAAGTTAATAACTTGCTCAGGGCTTTCTATACTCCAAATGGCACCGTCTGCAGGCTTAAACCTAACCGTCTCATTAATTTTATAAATCATGAATTTTACATTATATTGATTCAATTTATCACACTCACATCAGAGAAACTGAGCTATAAATACAGATAAGGCCCTCTGTTTTATAGTAAACAAGAACGCTGTTATAAAAAGCGTGTGAAATGAGATTTTTTCATATTTTCCCTCAATATTTTATCGATAAACCTTTTTACTTTTTCAGCACTTATGAAGTAGTAAGAATCATCTCAAATAAAACCGAGCGGGTAAAACAAGTGATGCGTGTGATTTATACAATTTATAAGAATTTTATTAAAACAATAATTAACCCAAGATAGGCAAAAACACCAAATATAAATAAACCAACCTGCACCCTGCGGGTTATTAGTCTGCTTAACATGGTTTTTTTAGAATATTTGCAATAATTTGATTGTGAAGTGTTTTTATAGAAAAGACTGGTTTTTTAGGAAAATTACCGCATTAATCGCCGCCTAAAAATCAATTTCATCATGACTTTTATTTTAGCTTACAGCTCAATTACCGCAATAATTCGAGATATAAATCTACCTTATAATTATAAAGACGACAATTTTCTTCAATCTTAAGCATCTCTATAGTATTTAGTATTATTTTTAATGAACATAAGGTGGTGATTGTTCTATGAAGATGTTTTTAGAGGTTTAAAAATCACAATATTCAGATATTCCTCCTCAATGAGGTGGATAAAAACCCCACCTCATCGCTTACATTAAAATACAAACAACATAATTACAACAAAATAAGATCATAATTAACAATGATTGATATCATAATAGGCCACTCTGGTTATCGACTTCGCTTGCTCAATCATCTCAAGGCTGCGATGAATCAAGCTGCGGCTTCTTTCACTGTCTTCTTGCAAAAAAAAACAATAAATCGGTGATCGTGTTCTGTGCCGTACGCGCAGAAATAGACGAGCTACGCAACCTCAACCAAAGATGGTCATACCGCGAGTACCAAACCATGATTTATTCTCATTTCGCAAACACAGCGCGCTTCACCGTCTGTACTCTAGATAGACCTGTGAGTAAAACATAATTAATTAGCAGTTAATAGATTATTCACTTTTAATTAAATTAATGATTATAGACATGCATATTAAAAAAACATTTGTGTGAGGTATGTTTATAACTAATTAAAAAATAACATTTTAAAAAATATTTTATTTACGCCATCAATATTCTAGATTCCAAATATTCCATAAAATTTAGTAAAAAAAGGCATGGTGCTATTTTTTACAATTACCACTCCGTCTATATCTAGTAATGTGATAATGAGAGATATAGAATCCTTGTTCTAATTTTGGCGTAATTAGTTTTCTTATTCATTTCCTAAGAATATATTTAGCAAAATATAATACGCAAAACAAATGATAGATAGAAGCCTAACAAGGATTGCGAGGCTTGCATGACAGAAAAGAGTTAATTATTTATCAAATAAATTCTTTCCCCTTAATTTATATAATATGGATATCAACAAACGCTTTCACTTAAACAATTTAAATCCACTTATCAATCAATACCCTATCTTCTTATGAATAAATATGAATACGCTACACAACATGGAAGTCGTTATGAAAAATGATAAAAGGCACACTAGCATATCAATGAGAAAAATAATCTCACCCAAGGGGGTAAAAATTACCTCTTGGGGGCTGATCCTTATCCAACTTCTTACACCATTGCTGATTTCTGCCAGCTCTGTTGCCCGCGCGGCTGAATATAGCAATATGAAGGCGCCGACGCTTGGTTCGCAATCCATCGTAGATAACACGGCAAACAACACCATTCCCTCTCTGGGAAGTGATAATACCGCATCGCCGAAGTCCGCCCCTGCCCCCGACTCTACAATGAGCGATAATGCAATGCAGGCCGGGAAAATTCTTTCCAGCGATAACATTGCTAATTCCTCTATCAACTATGCGAAAAGCGTGGGTGAAGATTTAATTAACCAGCAAATTAACGACTGGTTAAACCAAAAAGGCACAGCGCGCGTCAGCGTCGAATCTGATAACAAGATTGCAGGGGATATGTTACTTCCCATCATTGGAAATAACGACAAGCTCTTATTTACGCAACTTGGAATGCACGGTAATGAAGATCGAAATACCGCTAACTTAGGCCTCGGCTATCGCCAATATATTGGGGATTGGATATATGGCATTAATACCTTCTACGATTATGATTACACTGGGAAAAATGCGCGATTAGGCGTGGGCGGTGAAGCGTGGACTGATTACCTGAAACTGGCTGTCAATAGTTATTACGGTCTAACTGACTGGCATCAGTCTCATCTCTCTGATATGGACGATTATGACGAGCGGCCAGCGAATGGCTTTGACCTGCGCGCAGAAGCCTATTTGCCTTCATACCCACAACTGGGCGCCAACATTAAATATGAACAATACTTTGGCACAGGCATTGATTTAGGCACGGGCACCGATCCCGACGATTTAAAAGATAATCCAAAAGCACTGACCCTCGGCCTGAACTATACACCAGTCCCCCTGTTCACCTTGAAAGGTGAGCACTCCGTAGGTGATAAAAATGAAAGCCTCATCGGCCTTGATGTCACCTATCGCTTTGGTGTGCCATGGGAGCAACAAATTAGCACCGACTCGGTGGATACACTCCGTAGCCTGAAGGGCGGCATGTCTGAATTTGTCGACCGCGACTATGACATTGTTATGCAGTATCGCAAGCAGGATTTACTGCAGATTTCATTACCCGATAATGTGAATGCCAACGCTGCCGACACGATCGTCCTTCCTCTTACTGTGACCAAAGATAAATACGGCCTAAAAGATGTCGATTGGACGGCATCGCCTGAATTCATCGCAAACGGTGGGACATTCCGCAAACTATCACTCACCCAGTTGGAAGTGAAGTTGCCCGCATACGTGCATAACCAGCACGCCAATGCTGCGCAAAAATATGTCTTTAAAGCCGTGGGTATAGATAACAATGGCAATAGCTCAAACACAGCAACGACCACCATCAACGTCGCGCCATCTAAAACCGTCATTAGCCAATTAATTATCACCCCGTCAGGCGCAGTGCCCGCCAATAATACGGATTATTTCACCGTAACGGCCGTCGTTGTTGACGATAAGGGCCAACCGATGGCTGCACAAGCGATCACATTCAATGTGGATGATCTCAAAGACAGCAACGGCCAGTCCGCAGCAACGCTATTCAAAGACAATCATTCTGATGGTCAGGAACTCACAGCAAATACGGATAGTCAGGGAAAAGCGACAATATACGTGCGCAGTAAACTGGCTAAAGAAGGCACGATCACCGCGACCATGAGTAACGGTAACAATATCTCTGGCCGGCTAAACTTTGTTGCCGATACCACTTCGGCACAGATCAGCGCGCTGGACGTCATTAATAACAACGCCCCGTCCGATGGACAAAGTACCGATAAACTCAAAGTCACTGTTAAAGATGGTAATAACAACCCGCTTGCCAATGCCACCGTTGAGTTAAGTGCCTCCCATGGTGCAACGCTTGTCGGAGGTTCTACCGTGGTCACTGACACCGAAGGGCAAGCCACCGTCCTCGTGACTAGCCTCAACGGGGGCGACAGCACGATCACAGCACAAATCAACGGCACCACCAAAACCCAAGTCATTACCTTTGTTGCCGGTAAATCAACGCCAACTATTGCGCAAGGCGATCTGACAGCCACTCAAGATGCCGTTGCCAACGGTACCGCAACCAACAAGATCACCGCCAAAATCACCGATGCCAATGCGAAAACGGTTCCCGATGTCACGGTACATTTCACCGTCAGCAACGGAGCTAAAATCACCACGGTCAACGGTGTTACCGGCAGTGATGGCATCGCTACAGCGACGGTCACCAGCCTCAAGGCAGAGACCTATACCGTCACGGCTCAAATTCAAGACTCAGAAAACAGCGCCCAAGTGGATACCCACTTTATCGCTGACAGCGCAACCGCCACCATTACCGATAGTCATCTGACTATTGATCCGAACGGCGCGTTGGACAACGGTGTAGACACCGACAACGTTGAAGCGATTGTCACGGACGCCAACGGAAACCTTGTGCCGAATATCCCAGTGAATTTTGTTGCCGCATCTGGGGCAATCATCACTACGGCGATCGGCACCACGGACACAAATGGTAAGGCGACCACAACGGTCACCAGCAAAATATCCGGGAAATACGCCGTCACGGCGACGGTCAACGGAAATTCAGCTAGCAAAGACGCGGTATTTGTCGCTGACAGCGGAACGGCGAGGATTGCCTCTGGCGATCTGAAAGTCACTGTGGATAACGCGTTGGCCAACGGAACCGCAATGGATGCCGTTCAAGCCAAAGTCACCGATGCATATGGCAACCCCGTTAACAACGTTACAGTAAGCTTTACCGCCGACAACGGTGCTGTAGTCACCACCGCATCAGCGGTAACAGACGCCAGCGGCTTGGCCAGCACAACCCTAAGCAATACAACGTCGGGAACCACAAACATTGTTGCCGCCGTTAACGGCACAAACCAGAATGTAAATATTAACTTCGCACCGGATGATTCAACGGCAACGATTATCAACGGCAACCTCGTCGTTACCCAGAACAATGCCAAAGCCAACGGCACGGACAGCAACAAAGTCCAAGCCACTGTGACAGACGCCAACGGAAACCGCGTTCCCAATACGACGGTGACCTTCGCGGCAGACAACGGAGCCACGGTCATCACGACATCGGTCACCACTGACGCTCAGGGGCTGGCAGAAGCTGCACTGACTAATGTCAAAGCGGGGGACACCAAAGTTACAGCAACGGTTAACGGCAATAGTCAAAACGTGACGACCACCTTTGCGGCCGACGACAGCACGTCAACGATAACCCGTTCTAATTTCACGGTAACCGTGAACAATGCGAAGGCCGACGGCGTCGATACCAATACGGTGCAGGCTAAGGTCACCGATGCGCAGGGGAACGCGGTTCCTAATGCCACCGTCAACTTCACGGCCGACAATGGCGCAGGCGTCGTGACATCATCCACCACCACCGATAATCAAGGCCTTGCCAGTACAAATCTGACTAACGTCAAAGCCGGGACCACCAAAGTGACGGCAGCGGTTAACGGCCATAGCCAAACGGTAGACACCACGTTTATCGCCAACGACAGCACCGCAACCATCGTAAGCGGCGACTTGACCGTAACCGTCAACAACGCCAAAGCCAACGGCACGGACAGCAACAAAGTTCAAGCCAAGGTCACTGACGCCAGTGGAAACCCTGTGCCGAATACCGTGGTCAGCTTCGTGGCGGATAACGGCGCAACAGTCGTCACTGCCTCGGTGACGACCGATGACCAAGGTTCGGCTACCACTACCCTCACCAACGTCAAAGCGGGGAACACTAAAGTTACGGCAACGGTTAACGGCCATAACCAAGCGGTAGACACCACGTTTGTCGCCGATGACAGCACCGCAACCATCGTGAGCGGCGACTTGAATGTAACCATCAACAACGCCAAAGCCAACGGCGCGGACAGCAACAAAGTTCAAGCCACCGTGACAGACGCCAGTGGTAACCCAGTACCGAATACCGTGGTCAGCTTCACGGCGGACAACGACGCAACAATCGTCACGGCCTCGGTAACCACCGACGGACAAGGACAGGCCAGCACCACGCTGACCAACGTTAAAGCCGGGATCACCAAAGTGACGGCAGCGGTTAACGGCAACAGCCAGACGGTAGACACCACGTTTATCGCCGACGACAGCACGGCAACCATCGTGAACGGCGACTTAACGGTAACCGTCAACAATGCCAAAGCCAACGGCACGGACAGCAACAAAGTTCAAGCCACCGTGACGGACGCCAGTGGTAACCCGGTGCCGAATACCGCTGTTAACTTCACTGCGGATAACGGCGCAACAATCGTCACTGCCTCGGTAACCACCGATGACCAAGGTTTGGCTACTACTACCCTCACCAACGTCAAAGCGGGGAGCACTAAGGTTACAGCAACGGTTAACGGCCATAGCCAAACGGTAGATACCACGTTTGTCGCCGACGACAGCACGTCAACGATAACTCGTTCTAACTTCACGGTAACCGCGAACAATGCGAAGGCCGACGGCGTCGATACCAATACGGTGCAGGCTAAGGTCACCGATGCGCAGGGGAACGTGGTTCCTAACGTCACCGTCAACTTCACAGCTGACAATGGCGCAGGCGTCGCAACGTCATCTGCCACCACCGATAATCAAGGACTTGCCAGTACAAATCTGACTAACATCACGACGGGGATCACGAAAGTCACGGCCTCCATCAATGGCACCAGCCAAACGGTGGATACATCCTTTGAGGCTGACAGCGGAACATCTACGATTACCGCAGGTAACCTGACCGTAACGCTTAACAACGCCAAAGCCAATGGCTCGGCCACCAATGCGGTTCAAGCAAAAGTGACCGATGCTCAAGGCAATGCGGTACCGAATGTTGATGTCAGCTTCAGTGCGAACAACGGCGCCACGGTAATCTCGGCAACCGCCAAAACCGATATTCAAGGCCTAGCCAGTACCACACTAACCAACGTGACCGCGGGCACAACGAAAGTCACGGCGGCCATCAACGGCAACCGCCAAACGGTAGACACCACGTTTATCGCCGACGACAGCACCGCAACCATCGTAAGCGGCGACTTGACCGTAACTGTCAACAACGCCAAAGCCAACGGCACGGACAGCAACAAAGTTCAAGCCAAGGTCACTGACGCCAGTGGTAACCCGGTGCCGAATACCGCGGTCAGCTTCACGGCGGATAACGGCGCAACAATCGTCACGGCCTCGGTGACGACCGATGACCAAGGTTCGGCTACCACCACCCTCACCAACGTCAAAGCCGGGATCACTAAGGTTACGGCAACGGTTAACGGTAACAGCCAAACGGTAAACACCACGTTTGTCGCCGATGACAGCACCGCAACCATCGTGAACGGCGACTTGAACGTAACCATCAACAACGCCAAAGCCAACGGCGCGGACAGCAACAAAGTCCAGGCTAAAGTGACAGATGCCACGGGTAACCTGGTGCCGAATACCGCGGTCAGCTTCACGGCAGATAACGGCGCAACAATCGTCACGGCCTCGGTGACCACCGACGGACAAGGGCTGGCCAGCACCACGCTGACCAACGTCAAAGCGGGGATCACCAAAGTCACGGCAGCGGTTAACGGCCATAGCCAAACGGTAAACACCACGTTTGTGGCCGACAGCGGCACGGCGACCATTGTAAACGGCGATTTGACCGTAACCGTCAACAATGCCAAAGCCAACGGCACGGACAGCAACAAAGTTCAAGCCACCGTGACGGATGCCAGTGGTAATCCGGTGCCGAATACCGCGGTTAACTTCACAGCGGATACACCACGTTTATCGCCGACGACAGCACGGCAACCATCGTGAGCGGCGACTTGACCGTAACCGTCAACAACGCCAAAGCCAACGGCGCGGACAGCAACAAAGTTCAAGCCAAGATAACGGACGCCAGTGGTAACCCGGTGCCGAATACCGCGGTCAGCTTCACGGCGGATAACGGCGCTGCAGTCGTCACTGCCTCGGTGACCACCGACGCTCAAGGGCTGGCCAGCACCACGCTGACCAACGTCAAAGCGGGGATCACGAAAGTCACGGCAGCGGTTAACGGCCATAGTCAAACGGTAGACACCACGTTTATTGCCGATGACAGCACCGCAACCATCGTGAACGGCGACTTAACGGTGAGCATCAACAATGCCAAAGCCAACGGCGCGGACAGCAACAAAGTGCAGGCTAAAGTGACGGACGCCACGGGTAACCCGGTACTGAATACCGCGGTCAGCTTCACGGCGGATAACGGCGCAACGGTCATCAAGACATCGGTGACCACCGACGCTCAAGGGCTGGCAAGCACCACGCTGACCAACATCAAAGCCGGGATCACGAAAGTGACAGCAACGGTTAACGGTAATAGCCAAACAGTAGATACCACGTTTGTCGCCGACAACAGCACCGCAACTATTGTGGATGGTGCATTAACGATCTCCGTTGATAATGCCAAAGCTAACGGCACAGACACCAATAAGGTTCTGGCGACTGTCACGGATGCTCAGGGTAACTACGTGCCTAATGCCACCGTCAGCTTCACGGCAAATAACGGCGCAACGGTCGTCACCGCCTCGGTGAACACCGACGCTCAAGGATTGGCAAGCACCACGCTGACCAACGTCAAAGCGGGGATCACTAAAGTCACGGCAGCGGTTAACGGCCATAGCCAAACGGTAGATACCACGTTTGTGGCCGACAGCAGCACCGCAACTATTGTGGATGGTGCATTAACGATCTCCGTTGATAACGCCAAAGCCAACGGCACGGACAGCAACACCGTTCAAGCCACCGTGACGGATGCCAGTGGTAATCCAGTGCCGAATACCGCTGTTAACTTCACAGCGGATAACGGCGCAACAATCGTCACTGCCTCGGTGATGACCGATGACCAAGGTTCGGCTACCACTACCCTCACCAATGTCAAAGCGGGGATCACTAAAGTCACTGCAACGGTTAACGGCAACAGCCAAACGGTAGATACCACGTTTATCGCCGACGGCAGCACCGCAACCATTGTGGATGGTGCATTAACGATCTCCGTTGATAATGCCAAAGCTAACGGCACAGACACCAATAAGGTTCAGGCGACTGTCACGGATGCTACGGGTAACCCAGTGCCGAATACCGCGGTTAACTTCACGGCGGATAACGGCGCCACGGTCATCAAGACATCGGTGACCACCGACGGACAAGGGCTGGCCAGCACCACGCTGACCAACGTCAAAGCCGGGATCACGAAAGTGACAGCAACGGTTAACGGCCATAGCCAAACGGTAGATACCACGTTTATCGCCGACGACAGCACGGCGACCATCGTGGGCGGCGACTTAACGGTAACCGTCAACAATGCCAAAGCCAACGGCGCGGACAGCAACAAAGTTCAAGCCACCGTGACTGACGCCAGTGGTAATCCAGTGCCGAATACCGCGGTTAACTTCACAGCGGATAACGGCGCAACAATTGTCACTGCCTCGGTGACCACCGATGACCAAGGTTTGGCTACCACTACCCTCACCAACGTGAAGGCAGGGATCACCCAAGTCACGGCAACGGTTAACGGTCATAGCCAGACGGTAGACACCACGTTTGTGGCCGACAGCAGCACGGCGACCATCGTGAGCAGCGACTTGACGGTGACCGTCAACAATGTCAAAGCCAACGGCACGGACACCAATGCGGTTCAAGCCAAGGTGACAGACGCCACGGGCAACCCGGTGCCGAATACCGCTGTTAGTTTCACGGCGGATAACGGTGCTACGGTCGTCACTACCTCGGTGACCACCAATGACCAAGGGCTGGCCAGCACCACGCTGACTAACGTTAAAGCGGGGATCACTAAAGTGACTGCAACGGCTAACGGCAACAGCCAAACGGTAGATACCACGTTTGTCGCCGACGGCAGCACCGCAACTATTGTGGATGGTGCATTAACGATCTCCGTTGATAATGCCAAAGCTAACGGCACAGACACCAATAAGGTTCTGGCGACTGTCACGGATGCTCAGGGTAACTACGTGCCTAATGCCACCGTCAGCTTCACGGCTGACAATGGCGGCGCGGTAACGACTGCAACGGTGACCACCGATGACCAAGGCTCGGCTACCACGACCCTCACCAACGTGAAGGCAGGGATCACCAAAGTGACAGCAACGGTTAATGGCAATAGCCAAGCAGTAGATACCACGTTTGTCGCCGACGGCAGCACCGCAACCATTGTGGATGGCGCATTAGCAATCACTGTTGATAATGCGAAAGCTAACGGCACAGACACCAATAAGGTTCTGGCGACTGTCACGGATGCTCAAGGTAACTACGTGCCTAATACCAGCGTCAGCTTTACAGCAGATAATGGCGCAACAGTCGTTACTGCCGCGGTGACCACCGATGACCAAGGGCTAGCAAGCACCACGCTGACCAACGTTAAAGCGGGGATCACCAAAGTGACTGCGACGGTTAACGGCCATAGCCAAACGGTAGACACCACGTTTGTGGCCGACAGCAGCACAGCGACCATCGCGAGCGGCAACTTAACGGTAAGCGTCAACAATGCCAAAGCTAACGGTACGGACAGCAATGCGGTTCAAGCCAAGGTCACTGACGCCACGGGTAACCCAGTGCCAAATACCGCTGTCAGCTTCACGGCAGATAACGGCGCAACAGTCGTCACTGCATCGGTGACTACCGATAACCAAGGTTTGGCTACCACTACCCTCACCAACGTGCAGACAGGGATCACCAAAGTCACGGCAACGGCTAACGGCCATAGCCAGACGGTAGACACCACGTTTGTTGCAGACAGCAGCACGGCGACCATCGTGAGCGGCGACTTGACGGTCACCGTGGATAACGCCACAGCCGACGGTGTTGCTACCGATAAGGTGCAAGCTAAAGTCACGGATGCGAATGGAAACCTAGTGCCGAATGTTAGCGTCAGTTTCACGGCGGATAACGGCGCAACGGTAACCACGGCAACGGCAATGACGGATGCGCAAGGTCTGGCAACCACCACGCTGACCAACATCACGGCGGGGATCACCAAAGTCACGGCAACGGCTAACGGTCAGAGCCAAACGGTGAATGCGACCTTTGTGGCGGATATCACGACCGCGGCGGTGAATACCGTCACGCTCAACGACAGCACGACCAATAAAATAGCCAACGGGACCGATTCCTTTACCTACACCGCCATAGTGAAAGATGCACACGGCAATCTTGTTTCGAACGCCACGGTGAACTGGTCTGAAGACCAAGGTAATGCCGTAACATTGCAGGCTGCCAGCAGTGTTACCGACGCTAACGGCAAAGCCACCATGGTTCTGACCAGTACCACTACGGAAACATTATCAGTGCAAGTATCGGCATCCTTAACCAACGGAACCGCGGTTAACGCAGATAAGCAAGTTAACTTCAACCAGCTGATGGTGACAGTACATGGGTTTACTGACGATGCGACAAACAACAGCAGAATCCCGAATGCCAAAATTGATGTCACTATCGATGGCAATACCACAACCACAACCAGCGATACAGAGGGTAAATACAATTTAGTTCTTCCACTGGGGAGTTATAATGTCAAAGTCAGCGCAACCGGCTTTACCACATTAAATACAACGCTCGATATTCCAGCGGTAACGGACCTACAGCATGATTTTAATCTGTCACCGGATTTAGCGGGTAACGCGGGGCGTATTGTTCTCACATGGAATGCCCAGCCCGCTGACCTAAATGCCATGCTCTGGGTGCCTTCCATCGGCGACCCATCCAATAAAATTCCAGTTAGCTACATGGATCAATCGCCGAGCGGCGCAGATGCAGCGCTGGATGTGGATGCAAGAAATGACTATGGCCCTGAAACCATCACGATAAAGAGTATGCATTCAGGAGTGTATTGTTACCTTGTAAATAAAGCATCTGGGGCTGTCGACAGTGGCGCGAAGGTTAATCTTTACTTATCCGATGGAACATCACAGGAGTTTAAAGTTAATGATGAGCACGGCACCAATAGTTGGAGTACATGGACCGTGTTTAAAATTGACACCACGTCAGGCCAAGTTAAAGTCCAGGATATAAATAAGCTAGGAAACCAATGTGCTTAATTCTGTGTTACTGCCATCGTAGTAATGGTGACCGCTCAGGCGGTCACCGATGTTGATAAATTTAAGACAATAAAATCAATGGCGCTAAAGTAATTAGCGCCATTTTTTTACTGGAAGTGGCACCAATATGCCACGAGCACGGCTCGCGAGTCGTCGCTCTTTAAAGCAGACTCACTATCAAAAATACCTATGACTTACTTAAGCTGCTCAATCATCTCTTGGCTGCGATGAATAAAGCTGCGGCTTCTTTCGCTATCTTCCTGCAACAAGCAAACGAACAACAAATCGGTAATAGTATTTTGTGCCGTGCGCGCAGAAATAGAAGAGCTACGCCAGCGTGCCTCATCAGCAATGGTATCAAGAACAAAATCAGCCAGCTTTCTGAGCGGGCTATCTTGCAGCGACGTTATCGCTATGATTTTTGCCCCCTTTTCCTGCGCCGCTTGAGCCGCAATCACTATCTCTTTCAACGCTCCCGAGTAAGAGATAACAATTTGCACATCCCCTTCCCCTAACGATTGAGCAACCGTCATCTGCACGTGACTGTCCATTTCATTCATCACGGGGTAGCCTATTTTCATCAGCTTATATGCCAAGTCTTTCGCCACCAGCGACGAGCCGCCCATGCCCATGATCTGCACTCGGCGAGCCGCCTTGATTTCAGCAACCGTGCTCTCCAACTGCGCCAAATTTACGCTGTCGGTAGTCATCCTCAGGGCTTGTTGCTTCGCTCGGAATAGTTTTTCTGCAATCACCGACGGCGTGTCATGAACATTAATGTCGTTATGCAAGTGCTGCTCTGATTCAGCGCTCTGCTTACTTTGCTGCCCCCACTCCTCAATCAAGGCCATTTTGAGGTTAGTAAACCCTTTGAACCCCAATCGCTGAGCAAATTTCACAATGCTCGACTGGCTGATATTCAAAATGCTGGCGAGCTCTTGCGAAGAGCACTGCTTCAACTTATCGGGATTAGCCAAAATATAATCGGCAATAATACGTTCACCGGGCGTAAAGGCGTCTTTGTTGAGAGTGATTCGTTGTAGGCAGCGCATTTGGACTCGGTCAGCAGGAGGTAAGTAGCCGCTATCTTACCTTGCATAGCGCAAAAAATGGAGGCTGGATTCTTAGGTAAGCATTCACTTCGTCCATGACGCAGCCCAATTGGCAGGCATTTCTAAGCGGGAGAAAGAGTCGATATCAATCACAAAAAATGCGCATAAAATTATTAATTCTTTAAATTGCATTAATTTTGGAATAATTTATTCCTCAACTTTACGCATCTGAGAATACTGAAATGAACATTGACCTCTCCCGCCTGCAAACTGAAGGCCGTAACATCGCCAGCGAAAACATCGACACCCTGTCTACTTTAGATATGCTGACGATTATTAACCAAGAAGATCAAAAGGTTGCTCTAGCCGTTGAGCGTATTCTGCCGCAAATCGCGCAGGCCGTGGATGCTATCGCTCTGGCCTTTAGCCAAGGTGGGCGTCTTATTTATTGCGGCGCAGGCACCTCGGGGCGACTCGGTATTCTAGACGCAAGTGAATGCCCGCCAACCTACGGCACCCCGCATGAGCAGGTGGTCGGGTTAATCGCCGGAGGCCACACCGCGATCCTACGCGCGGTGGAAAATGCCGAAGATAACGTCGAGTTGGGCGAGCAAGATCTGAAAGACCATCAACTCTCTGAGCGTGACGTGGTTGTGGGTATCGCCGCCAGCGGAAGAACGCCTTATGTTATCGGCGCGATGAAATATGCGCGCTCAGTTGGCGCCACCACCGTTTCATTAACCTGCAACGCCAGCAGCGCCATGAGCCAATTAGCCGATATCGCGCTTGAAGCCGTGGTAGGGCCAGAAGTGGTAACGGGTTCATCAAGAATGAAAGCGGGTACAGCACAAAAAATGGTGCTGAATATGCTCACCACGGGAGCGATGATCCGCAGCGGAAAAGTGTATGGCAACCTCATGGTGGATGTTGAGGCTACCAACGCCAAGCTGGTTCAACGCCAAATTGACATCGTCATGCAGGCCACAGAGTGTAGCCGCGATGAAGCCATTAAAGCGCTCAGCGAATGTAAAAGACACTGTAAAACCGCCATTTTGATGATTCTCGCCCAGCTCTCTGCGGCAGAAGCCGGCACGGTTCTTGCGCAAAATAATGGTTTTATCCGCCAAGCCTTAGCCTCACGTACTCAGGGAGTTTAGCGATGGCTAAAATAACGGATGCCACCATCACGCAAATTTTGGCGAACGTTGGCGGTAATAACAATATCACCCTATGCGGGCATTGCATGACGCGGCTACGCCTTACCTTAGTCGATCGATCTCGCGTTAATCACGCCGAGCTAAAAAAGATCGCTGGGGTCATGGGTGTTATTGAAGGCAACGACCAGCTGCAAATTGTACTGGGACCTGGCAAGGCGCAAACCGCCAGTGAAATGATGAATGTGAGCCTTAGCCAATCTTCGTCACAATCACCAGCCGATGGCAGCACGCCAGAAACTGATTTGAATGCCCTTGCGGCGGAAAATAAAAAGCAGCTCAAGAGTAAGCAAAATAACGCCTTTCACAGCTTTCTGACAAAATTCGCGACGATCTTCACCCCGCTCATTCCCGGCTTTATCGCTGCGGGTCTGCTACTCGGCATCGCGACGCTGCTCCAGCAAACCTTAATACTCGACGGTGAAATCGCGCCGATTTGGCTCACTAGCCTGATTGGCTATATGAAAACCTTCAGCGTGGGCTTATTTACCTTCCTGAGTATCCTCATTGGCTTCAACACCCAAAAAGCCTTTGGCGGAACCGGCGTGAATGGTGCCATTATCGCGTCGTTGTTTATTCTGCGTTACAGCGCAGAAGGAACCGTGGGCTACTACGCAGGGATCGATAACTTCTTCGGTTTAGTGATAGACCCAAGGGGCAATATCATCGGTGTGCTGCTGGCCTGTATGCTCGGCGCGTGGATTGAGCGAAAAGTACGCAAAGTTATCCCTGATAACCTGGACATGATCCTCACCTCCTCCATTACGCTCCTCATCACCGGTGCCATAACCTATGTGGTTATCATGCCAATCGGCGTCGAACTCTTTAAGGGGATGTCTTGGCTGTTTCTGCATTTAAACGGTAACCCATTCGGCACCGCATTATTGGCGGGGCTGTTCCTGATTGCGGTGGTATTTGGTATTCATCAGGGATTTGTACCGGTTTATTTTGCTTTGATGGATGCACAAGGATTTAACTCCTTGTTCCCTATCCTGGCAATGGCCGGCGGCGGGCAGGTTGGTGCTGCGTTAGCGTTATACTTAAGAGCCAAGCCGGGCTCGACCCTACGTATGCAAATTAAGGGTGCCATATTTCCCGGATTACTCGGAATTGGCGAGCCGCTGATTTATGGTGTCACGCTGCCCCGCTTAAAACCGTTTATTACCGCCTGTTTTGGTGGTGCCGTAGGCGGGTTCTTTATCGGACTGGTGGCTTATATGGGACTACCTATTGGTTTGAATACCGTATTTGGTCCGTCTGGTTTGGTTTCCATACCGCTGATCACTTCATCGCAAGGCATCTATGCCGGTATGCTGGTTTATGTTGCAGGCGTTGCCATCTCGTATGCTGCTGGGTTTATTCTGACGCTACTGTTTGGCTGCAAAAACGTTGACCTGACATAATGATATTTAGCGCCATGCGTTCAGTGACACATGGCGCTAACCGTAATTACAGCAGCCACTCAATCGGCAAATAATATGCGATTCTGGCTAAAATACGTTTGTATAGCGGGCTATCAGGCTCTTTATGATGAATTTCTTTTTCATCATTTTCGTACTCTATCCAATTAATTTTTCGCCGCGGGGCAAGCACTAACTGAAATGCTTTATCATGCAGGCTAGCAATAAATCGCTGATGAGTGGACGAAGCCAGCGATTCACTTTCTATCACAAATCCCATCTCGGTATTTAACCGAGCCGAGCGCGGGTCGAAATTAAATGAACCAATAAAGACTAACCGCCCGTCAACCGCAAAAGTTTTGGCATGCAAGCTGGAACCAGAGTGCCCGGTTAAGCCCCGATCACGTAAGCGCTCTTTCCTTGCAGGCCGCTCGGTTTCATTGGCTTTCATTTCAAACAATTCAATACCGCAACGCAGCAGGGTTTTTCGCCATTTGGCGTAACCCGCATGCACAATGGCCACATCGTTTGCCGCAAGAGAATTAGTGAGTACCGTCATTTTCACCCCCTGCCGCGCTAAATAAACCAGCTGTGACACACCGGTACGGGTAGGGACAAAATAGGCTGAGATAATATCCATGCTCACTTTTGGCTCACCAATCATCTTAAATAGGCGTGATGCCATAAGCGCTTTCGTCGCCAGATCTCCGCGGCCTTTAAGCGGATCATCGCTGAACAACTGCACCTTTGCCCACGTCAACGGCAGCTCATTGTTCTCCATTTTACGCGCTAGAAATTTATCACGCAGACGCTTTAAATATTCTTTGGCTCGCGCTCTACCGCCAACCTCTTCAATCGTTAGGCCATGCAGAAAGCGTTTTTCCGACGCTTTACCAAGAACGTCTTCTGCCGGAGATACACACGCTGAAGTCCAATAACGCTCGAAATCCTGACAAACATCCGCAACCACGTTGCCCACGGCCAACACGTCCAAATCAGAAAAAAGCGGCTGCTCACCAATACCGAAATACTCATCCCCAACATTGCGCCCACCGACGATGGTCGCCTGACGATCAAACGTCATGCTTTTATTGTGCATACGCCGATTAAGCCTTTTAAAATCGGTTAAGTAGCACAAACAACGCATGCGCCGTAGTTGGAAGGGGTTAAAAAGTTTTACGCTGATATTGGGATGCGCGTTGAGACGACGCAGTGATTCATCCAAACCGCCGGTGTTGTTGTCATCCAGCAATAAACGAACCTTTACCCCACGCTCGGCGGCGCGAAATAATGCACTGAACAGCAGTCGACCCGAGAGATCGTTGTGCCAGATGTAATACTGCACATCCAGCGTTTTCTCAGCCATGTTGGTGAGTAAATATCTTGCAGCGAAAGCGTCATTGCCCTCTTCTAAGGGATAAACACCGCTCAACTCAGGATGGCGATCGCATAGCGGTTGGATAAGCCGAGCTAAACGAGAATTAACTAATTGTTCACTGCTCATCACAAATATTACTCACTGAATCACCTTGGAAGGATGGTGGCCTGAGAAATCAAATTTGAACACTCGTGCATAGAGCATAGGCTAAAAATATAGCATGCCAGCAAATAGGCTTAGAGAGAGATTGTCTTAAAATCGGCTCCATTAAAAATCTCTTAGTTAAATCGCACTTATCGTTCAAATAGCGCCTGTAACAAAACGCTGCCGCTGCGCATTTTATCTTCCAGTGACTAAATGTTATACAGATCACACTATACTGCCAAAATCCTTTTAAAAGAGTACAATACGCCATCGATTTTTGGGGCGATGAGCCCGGTATTCGCAACTTATTAATAGCGTGAATTAAAGGTGAGGTTGTTGTGTTTGAGAGCTATGGTGTACTCAATATCTGGACGTACGTTCTCGGTGCGATTTTCATCATTATGGTACCGGGGCCAAATACGCTGTTTGTACTCAAAACTGGTATTACGCGCGGCGTTAAAGAAGGTTACAAAGCCGCGCTAGCGGTCTTTATCGGTGATGCGGTTTTGATCTTTTGTGCCTATATCGGCATTGCGTCGCTGATCCGCTCTTCCCCATTTTTGTTTTCGCTGGTGAAAATGCTCGGCGCGCTCTATCTGCTCTATCTTGGGCTGAAAATCCTGTACAGCACGCTGTCTAAAAAAGGTCAAAGCCAGAGCTCAGCGCACGAAGAACCTGAGCATGTTTTTCGTAAAGCGTTAACGCTGAGCTTAACCAACCCTAAGGCGATCCTGTTTTACGTATCGTTCTTCGTGCAGTTCATCGATATGAACTATGCACATAGCGGCATTTCCTTTGCAATTTTAGCGGTCATTTTAGAAATGATTAGCTTCTGCTATATGACGCTGTTGATCTTTTCCGGCGCTGCGCTAGCGCATTTCCTGAGCGAAAAGAAACGCCTCGCCAAACTGGGTAATTCGATGGTGGGTCTTTTATTCCTCGGATTTGCTACCAAACTTGCGACTTCTGCTTAATACAACACGGCTTGAAGCAAAAGGCTCCTTTTCAGGAGCCTTTTTTGCGTGTTAGAGTTTCTCTTGCAGATATTTAATAAAGTCATTGTTTGCTTATTACGCAAAACAGTTAAAGATCAAGAAAATTCATCGCCTCCCTTACAAACTCCATAATTTTTCCTTTCTTGTTTGTTATCCACACAAGTTTTTACCAAGTGTATATTTCATATTTTTTTATTGAGATAACTTTACAAAAAAATATTTATTCTTATATGCGAGCTATTCTCTTTATTTTTAGGTCCAGTAGTATCATTACTCGTGAAATTATCTTTTTTGTTTGTGCCAAGCCACAGACTAAGGTGACCAGATTGAGTACTAAAGGACAACATCAGCAACTGGTAGAAACACTGTCTGAATGGATAGAACAGAATTTAGATAAACGTATCGTGATTGATGATATTGCGAAGCGGGCGGGATATTCGAAATGGTATCTACAGCGATTATTTAAAGAGGTGACAGGCGATAACTTAGCGTCTTATGTTCGCCATCGCCGATTGATGCGCGCCGCAGCAGAATTAAAACGGACGGATAAGAAAATTATGGATATAACACTGCAATATGGTTTTGAAAGCCAGCAGACCTTTACCCGCGCCTTCAAGCGACGCTTTGGGACTTCACCGGGGGTATTCAGACAGGCTCCATCCTCCATGTATGAGAATTAAAATGAGTGATAATTCCTATAGGATCAAAAAATTTATCTTAATCTCACCTCATGTTTATCAGAGCGAGTATTTATTAGAGCGAGGAGAAACACCCTCCTCGCTGCTATTCATGATTCAATAACGTGTTATGCGTCGTTATTTTTTGACAGAATCTTGAATCTTAGTGTCTGCCTGCCATACACGATATTTCACATCAACACCCTGCGGCACATAGACTACGATTGGCAAACGGCTGTTATAACGCTGCATGGCGGAATCACCCAAGTTTGCCGTAACAAACTGGCTGTGCTTGGTGTTATCAGGGCAAGCCATCATGGTTGATGCAGGCTCTGAAATTTTTTCCATCACTAAGTAGTCATAACCCCAACCAGACAGCGTTTTGCTTTCCAGTTTGCCGCCCATCATATGGCGATTGCAGTCTACATCCATTGTTTTGCCAATCAGCAACTCAACTTTGAAGTCATTTTCATTTTCTTGCTTCGGTAAATAAATGACCTGACGGCTCATGCCTTTTTCCGCTTGCGGATAAGGTGCAACTTTTTCCAGTGGCTGTTTGCTGAGATCGTCATTTGCACCCGCGGTAGCCGCGATAGCACCGGCAGAAGAAGCCAATAATAAGCTAGCCAATACGGCTGAAACCTTGTTCATAATATGTCCCTACATACAGATAATGATATTAATGTCACTACGTTAGCATAGCGTGGCAAAAAACATTATAGGTCAATTCTGATTAATTCACGTTGCTGATGTAGTCATATTTTATATTTCAAAAGAAAACTCCGAATAAATGAATATGTGATGTTTAGACATAAAAAAAGGCTATTCCGTAAACGGAACAGCCTGATTAATTCAGCTAGGATAATTTATGAATAATTATTCAGCGCCTTGGCTGCGCAGATAATCTTCATAGTTACCAGAGAAATCAATCGTCTTGGTTGGCGTAATTTCTAAAATACGCGTCGCCAGTGAACTAACAAATTCACGGTCATGGGAGACGAAGACCAATGTGCCTTCGTACATTTCCAGCGCCATGTTGAGCGCTTCGATAGATTCCATATCCATGTGGTTCGTTGGTTCATCCATAACCAAGATATTTGGACGCTGCATCATCAGCTTACCAAACAGCATACGACCCTTTTCACCACCGGACAGCACTTTGACCGACTTTTTAATATCGTCTTGGCTGAACAGCAAACGGCCAAGATAGCCGCGAACAACCTGCTCGTCGTCGCTTGGCTGTTTCCACTGGCTCATCCAATCAAACAGGGTTAAATCTTCCGCAAATTCGCTTTCATGATCCTGTGCGTAGTAACCGATATTGGCGTTTTCAGACCATTTAGCAAAACCGCTATCTGGCTCAAGCTCGCCCACTAAGGTTTTCAGCAGCGTAGTTTTACCCACGCCGTTGGTACCAAGAACGGCTAGCTTGTCGCCCACTTCCAGCAACATACGCAGGTTTTTGAACAGCGGGCCATTATCAAAGCCTTTGCTTAAACCATCAATTTCCAACGCGTTACGGAACAGTTTTTTATCCTGTTCGAAGCGAATGAATGGGTTCTGGCGGCTAGAGGCTTTAACTTCGTCCAGCTTAATTTTATCAATCTGGCGAGCACGCGAAGTTGCCTGCTTAGATTTCGAGGCGTTCGCACTAAAGCGGCTAACAAACGACTGCAGTTCAGAAATCTGTGCTTTCTTTTTCGCGTTATCAGACATCAAACGCTCGCGCGCCTGCGTTGCCGCCGTCATGTATTCGTCGTAGTTGCCCGGATAAACGCGCAGCTCGCCGTAATCCAAGTCAGCCATGTGCGTACACACCATATTCAGGAAGTGACGGTCATGGGAAATGATAATCATGGTGCTGTTGCGTTCGTTCAGCACGGTTTCCAGCCAACGAATGGTGTCGATGTCCAAGTTGTTGGTTGGTTCGTCGAGCAGCAGAATGTCTGGGTTCGAGAACAGCGCCTGTGCCAGTAAAACACGCAGTTTCCAACCTGGTGCAATTTCACTCATCAGGCCATAGTGTTGCTCAACGGGAATACCCACGCCCAGCAATAACTCGCCCGCACGCGACTCGGCGCTGTATCCATCCATCTCGCCATATACGACTTCTAGATCGGCCACTTTATAGCCTTCTTCTTCCGTCATTTCTGGCAGCGCATAGATGCGATCGCGTTCGGCCTTCACGTCCCACAGTTCAGTGTGGCCCATGATAACGGTATCGATAACGGTATAGTTTTCGAATGCGAACTGATCCTGACGCAGTTTACCCAAACGTTCGTTCGGATCGAGGAACACGTTACCGCCGCTTGGCACTAAATCGCCGCCGAGGATTTTCATCAGCGTGGATTTACCGCAGCCGTTTGCCCCGATAAGACCATAGCGATTTCCGCCACCAAATTTGACAGAAATGTTTTCAAACAACGGCTTACTGCCGAACTGCATCGTGATGTTATTGCTGATTAACAAGACTAGTACTCTTAAGAAATGTGATTTTGGGCACATTATGCCATAAGTTGGCGTTTTTATCGCCCCTATGAACAAAGGGAATTCTGTTTTAACAGGCAATAAAAAAGCGCTGGAATCATCCAGCGCCCATAAACAAACATCTCATCGTTTTCAAACGGCCATAGGCCAACTCATTGAAATCAGAATGAGAAACAAGAGCAACCTAAAACGCCCCAAAATGCCTGCTCATCCGACACAGGAATTGCAGATTTACGTGCTTTATCATGAGAATGCCCATGCACACCACAAGAACCGCAGCATTGGTGCATCTGAGCCAAAACACCGGCTTTATTCTCAGCAGGTGGAGCCGAACGATAATGACCCGGAACCTTAACTACCGGAGACCAATCTGGCACCACCGGAATCGATGGCGGAGCTAACGGAGTGAACGCACCCGCGGCATATACCACTTTGCCATCCACGATCGTCATCACTGATTCGATACCTTTAATGGCCTCTTCCGCTACGCTGAAGAAATCTTGCGACAGCACCACCATATCCGCCAACTGTCCGGTCTTGATATGGCCTTTTTTGCCCTGTTCGTTAGAGAACCATGCGCTACCTGCAGTCCATAGATCCAAAGCCACGTCGCGTGGTAGACGATTGTTATCATCGTACATCGCCATACCACCAACCGTTCGGCCCGAAACTAACCAATACAGCGCGGTCCACGGGTTATAGCTGGCAACGCGTGTGGCGTCAGTCCCCATGCCTACCGGCACGCCCATCTCCAACATTTTTTGGATCGGCGGGGTCTGTTTCACGGCGTCTTTGCCATAACGCTCAACGTAGTATTCGCCTTGGAACGCCATACGATGCTGAACCGCAATTCCACCGCCCAACGCTTTGACGCGCTCTATATTCTGCTCGGTAATAGTTTCAGCGTGGTCGAAGATCCAATGCAGGCCATTGAATGGAATTTCACGATTCACTTTCTCGAATACGTTAAGCATGCGAGAAATCGATTCGTTATAAGTGGCGTGTAAACGGAACGGCCAGCGGTTTTCCACCAAATGGCGCACCACACGTTCCAATTCATCTTCCATACCTTCAGGTAAATCAGGACGAGGCTGGAGGAAATCTTCGAAGTCAGCGGCAGAAAACACCAACATTTCACCGGCACCGTTGGCACGATAGAAATCGGTGCCCTGCCCTGGCGTGAGCATATCGGTCCATTTCTGGAAATCTTCCAGCTCTTGCTTAGGACGCTGTGTGAAAAGGTTATAGGCGATACGTACCGTCATCTGCTTTTCATCATGCAGTTGCTGAATAATTTCGTAATCTTCAGGATAGTTTTGGAAACCACCGCCTGCATCAATGGCGCTGGTCACACCCAGACGGTTTAGCTCACGCATAAACTGACGGGTCGAGTTCACCTGCATTTCAAGCGGCAATTTTGGTCCCTTGGCCAGCGTTGCGTACAGGATCATGGCATTTGGTTTGGCGATCAGCATTCCCGTAGGATTGCCTTTAGCATCACGAACGATCTCACCACCGGCCGGATTTGGTGTGTCTTTGGTGTAGCCCACCGCTTTCAATGCGGCACGGTTTAAGAGTGCGCGATCGTAAAGATGTAGCACGAATACTGGAGTATCCGGCGCAGCATCATTCAGTTCTTCAATCGTTGGCATCCGGCGTTCAGCAAACTGAAACTCAGTCCAGCCCCCAACAACGCGAACCCACTGCGGCGATGGCGTTCTATCCGCCTGATCTTTCAGCATACGCAGTGCATCAGCTAAAGATGGCACGCCTTCCCAACGCAGTTCAAGATTGTAATTCAGGCCGCCGCGAATCAGGTGCAGGTGGGAATCATTCAGACCAGGGATCACAGTATGGCCTTTTAAATCAACCAGCTGTGTGCCTTCACCGGCAAAACCCATCACGTAAGCAGTTGTGCCAACAGCCAGAATTTTACCGTCTTTGATCGCCACCGCGTCGGCCAGCGGATTTTCTCGATCGAGCGTATGAAACTGACCATTAGTGAGTATCAGTGAAGCATTTTGAGACATAAGTCGTACTCCTATCACCTAGGTTGACTATTTCTTCAGCCAGCCAGCAAATATGCGTGTAACCAATGGCATCCACATAAACACCACCAGCCCCACCACGCAGGCGTCATTAATAAAATGCAGCAGTAGCGTACCTTTAAGCTCAGGCAACAACATTCCGGTTATCCACGGCACCAGATTAGTACTGGGAAAGATCACCAGCAGCGTAATAAGAAACTGCTTCCATTTTTGCGGGCGTTTAACCGTAGGGGTGCTTGGCGTGAACCAAAATTCTGGTTCGGTACGAACTTCATAGTGTTCTTCTTGCGCGAGGATCGGCTGGATTTCAGACACCAACTTTTTACGCAGATCGGAGTTGGTCCATGCGTAAAGATTATCCAGCGTATCGAAGCGGATCACGATGTTATAAGCTTCGCTTCCAGCCGTTGGCCGAATAACATGGACACCAAGATGCCCCGGAAATTGCTGCGCAGCAGGCATGATGCTGGCGAGCCATGCCTCATAAGCTATTGCCTGATTAGGTTGCAGATTATGCGTAATAATCAAGGTTACGGTATTGGTTGCTGCCATGCTGGGGCATCCTGATTGGAAAAACGGAAGTGATTGAGGCGAGATAATCCCGCCCCATAGCAATCTACAGATTAAGCTTTACGCTGCGGTGCACCGTGCACCAAGGTGTAAGCGTAATCAACGCCCATACCGTAAGCGCCGCTATGTTCGCGCACCAAATCCATGACTGCGTCATAGGTTTCTTTACGCGCCCAGTCACGCTGGTACTCCAACAGAACCTGCTGCCAGGTCACTGGTACCGCACCGGCTTGAACCATACGGTCGATTGAACGCTCATGCGCGTCAACTGAAGTGCCACCAGAAGTATCCGTTACTACGTAAACTTCAAAACCTTCTTCCAATGCCATCAGCGCAGGGAACGTCAGGCAAACTTCGGTCCACAGCGCAGAGATAACCAGTTTTTTACGGCCGGTCGCTTTAACCGCGGCAACAAACGCTTTATCTTCCCATGAATTCATAGAAGTACGTTCAATAGGCGCAATTTCAGGATGAACAGCTAACAACTCTGGCCAGATATAGCCACTGAAACTTTTAGTTTCAACAGAGGTGTAAATAGTCGGCACATTAAAAATCTTACCGGCTTTAGCTAATGCAACGGTGTTATTCTTCAAGGTTTGACGGTCAATATTCGCCACCCCAAAAGACATCTGCGGCTGATGGTCGATAAAAATCAGTGTTGAATTCTTTGGATCGAGCAATTCACGAATTGACATGTAATATCCTTAATTTTCATTTAGTTGAATAATACTTTCGTACCTGTGATGAACGGACTACATGCTAGGTATTCACTGAATTAGTTGATAGCTGGAAATTTTTAACAACTTATTAAGTTATTTTATGTTGCGTAAATTCTTATTTATTATTATCGCGCTAACAGTATTGTAGAGATTATTGCTTCACGCCAAGTTTCGAGATATCTTAATTCAACGAAGAAACAGAATAATCACCTATACCTGCCAGTAATATATTGGTAACGTTCGTAATATTAATTACTTTATATATTCGTGACAGATTAAAGAATATTCCTAACATTATTTTTAAACAAAGATATTCCTAAACAAAGAAAACGACCAACACCGTACACTATGAGTAAATTTTATTTCTTAAAATTAGAAGGTTACGATGCGCGTAAATTTGGATGTTCTACTGATTCTTGATGCACTGGAAAAACATGGTAGTTTTGCTGCAGCAGCCGAGTCGCTTTTTAAAACACCCGCAGCACTAAGTTACATGGTGCAGAAATTTGAAAATGACCTCAGCATCAAACTCTTAGACCGTTCAGGTCATAGAGCAAAATTTACCGATACGGGAAAAATAGTATTAGAAAAAGGCAGGATTTTACTGAGCGCCGCTCGTGAGTTAGAAAAACAGGCTGTCCAGATCGAATCTGGTTGGGAAAAGGAACTGACTATTGCGCTTGACGGCTCATTCCCTTTCCATCTGTTGCTGCCCATGATTGAGGAGTTTTATCAGCTCAATTGTCTGACCCAGCTTAGATTTACCCACCATACTCTTTCCGGCTCATGGGAACAGCTGACTCAAAACGATGCTGATATTATTTTGGGCGCCATCAACGAACCCCCTACCTCAACGGAATTCTCTTACCAGATGTTAGGTATGTTGGAGAATGTGTTTGTTATATCACCCTCTCATCCCTTGGCCACCGCGGATGAGCCACTTGATCCACGCCTAATATGTACTCACCGCGCAATCGTTATCGGTGATACGGCTCGCTTCAGTACTGGGCAAGCCACCAACTATTTGCAGGAGCAGGAACGTATGGTGGTTTATGATTTTCATAATAAATTGCTGGCGCTCGTATCAGGTTTAGGCTGTGGATTTATGCCACGCCATATTGTCGAACCTTATTTAAAAACGGGAACATTAGTTGCAAAAAAAACCACATCAAGCAGACAGAAAGATCTGGCTTATCTGGGGTGGAACAACGCGTCTGAAGGCGTAGCATCTCGTTGGTGGCGTGAAAAAATTCTCGAAAGCGAGTTGATTAAATTTATGTATCAATATGAAAAATCTTAACCTGTAATATTATTCGACATACTGTTTACGGATCACCTCTGTCATCCAATCCATAAAAACCTGTACCCGCATGGCTAGGTTACGGCGATGTGGGTAAAGCAAAGAAACGGGCATAGCAGGGGCAGGTAGGTGTTCTAAAATTGAAACTAATGTCCCCGCTTGCAAAGCCTCTCGCACACCAATAATCGGTACCTGAATAATGCCTAAGCCCACTATGCAGGCCGCAGAATAAGATTCAGTGCTGTTCACCGTCAGCGCCCCTTGCATATCCACTGCCTTAATATCGCCTTGCGGCATAACGTAGGTAAACTTATCTCTTGGGGCACCTTGAGCGCTTTGATAATGGATCAGGTGATGACGCTGCAAATCCGCTGCGGTTTGCGGGCACCCCTGCTTTTCCAAATAGGCTGGGCTGGCACAATTCACCATTTGCAACTGACCTAAAGGGCGAGCAATGAGGCCAGAATCTTGCAAGGTCCCCACTCTCACCACACAGTCGAAACCTTCTTGAATTAAATCAACGCGCCTATCGCTGCTGCTAAGTTCTAATTCAAGCGCGGGATGCGCGGATAAAAAAGCGGCGAGTCCTTGCTGAACCACAATCTTGGCTAACCCGCTAGGCATATCCACGCGCAGACGCCCAGAGAGCGGAGCATTTGACGTGCGAAACATGCCCTCAAGCTCCTCGATATCTGCCAGCACATCTTGGCATCTCGCATAGCACCGCTGCCCATCTTGAGTTAGCGTTACCTTGCGCGTCGTGCGATGCAGAAGCTGGGTACCAAAATGATTTTCAAGCTGTTGAATCGCACCAGAAACCGCCCCCTTAGGTAACCCCATTCGATCCGCGGCACGACTAAAACTAGAAAGTTCGGCTACGCTGATAAACACCTGCATCGCAGTGATTTTATCCATTTTGATTATTCTTATTTTATGAACAGTATTGTCATATTTAGCACGTTTATTTCATTTCAAACAAACAATATGATTCCTGACATGGCCTGCATCGGCAGCGCCCCACACAAGGGTTATGAACATGAGTAATAAGATTGCACTGATTACCGGCGCAAGCCGTGGCTTAGGTAAAAGCATGGCGCTGCATCTTGCCGCGCAGGGAGTCGATGTCGTTGTAACCTACCGCAGCCAACAAGATGAAGCCAACGACGTGGTGAAACAGATTGAACAGACCGGTGCACAGGCCGCTGCCTTACCCTTAGATGTTAGCCAAGCCAGTTCCTTCACCCATTTCCGTACCGCGTTGGAACAAGTGTTAGGGCAAAAATGGGGACGCAAAGATTTCGATTTTTTGGTTAATAATGCCGGTATTGGCATCAATGCTCCCTTCGCCGAAACCAGCGAAGAACAGTTTGATCAACTCATGAACATTCAGCTTAAAGGGCCATTCTTCCTCACTCAGGCTCTGCTGCCCATCATCATAGACGGTGGACGTATTATTAATATTTCCACTGGTTTAAGCCGATTTGTTCTACCAGGCTTTGCAACCTATGCAGCGATGAAAGGCGCAATGGAAGTGCTGACACGCTATCAAGCCAAAGAACTCGGGTCGCGCGGCATTAGCGTGAATATTCTCGCTCCAGGCGCTATTGAGACAGATTTTGGCGGCGGTGTGGTGCGCGATAACAAGCAGGTTAACGACTTTATCGCCTCACAAACCGCCTTGGGACGCGTGGGTTTACCTGAAGATATTGGCAAAGCTGTCACCATGTTGTTGTCAGATGAGGCGGGCTGGATTAATGGTCAACGTATTGAGGCCTCGGGTGGCATGTTCCTCTAAAGCATCGACTGTTTTAGATTACCTTTTGATCTCAAAGCCTACATTTTATGTGGGCTAATTTGATTTTATAAAGTTATTCCTAATTGCAAAATAATTAACAAGCTTATTTATCATTTTCTACTAAATACACACATCAACGATGGAAATATAAAAACAGTATAATGTTATTATTATGTTTTAATTGATTCAATTAAGTTAACGATAGATTTATACCATCGTTTTTAAGCATCAAGATTTATTAAATAGCTAAAGTTTTTAGTTTTTCAGCCGAAAACAGAGAGCACTTCCCACGGCAATGACAACGTTATTTGTCCTATTGCATCTGATTAAATTTAGGTTGTGCTATCTATGTTCGAACGATTAAAAATCTCTCAGGGATTAATGGGTGTATTAGCCCTATTCTGTATTATTCAAATTTTCTCCGGTTCTTGGAGCATTCTTGATGCCTCAGGCACGAATGACCGACTCACGCAAATCTCCTCCGGCTTTAACCAAATCATGGCGATGGATAACGCCTATGCTTCAGTCACCGAGATCCGTGAAGAAGTACTCAAAGACGCGCTGATGCTCGCAACTCAGCCGCAAGATGCCAAAGCGCGTCAGTCACTCGGTGAACTGCGCCAAAATCTGACCGAAGTCGATCAGCAGATGGAGAAGTTTTATCAACTCTCTCAAGCCAATCAAAATGAAATTGAGCGCACTAAAAACGTAAAATCGCTCTATGAAAGAGCTCGCGGTGATCTGCTGCAATTGATTGTCAGCCTAGAAAATAACGATCTGGTTAAATTCCAGTCGATTATGCACAACAGTTCATCCACGCATTTTATGTCTGCACTGGATGACACATCAGCCTACGTAGCCAATTCTATTATTACGCCTGCAGCCAACGCGGCTCAGGCCAGCTATCGTCAAATGTTGCCGCTTTCGCTTTCCTTTATGTTCGTATTTATTGTCCTGACCGGCGCGGTTTTGGTGTGGATAAGAAAATATGTGCTGAATAAAATCAATCAGGTTATCGACTATCAAGCGGCCATTGCGCACGGTGATTTATCGATTGAAATTGATGCCAATGGCAACAACGAAATTGGCAAACTGATGCAAGGATTGAAGCACATGCGTGATGAGCTGGCGAATACCGTCAGCGCAGTGCGCGCAGGCACTCAGAATATCTATACCGGCGTACAGGAAATTGCGGCAGGCAACAGCGACCTTTCCAGCCGTACTGAGGAACAGGCAAGCTCGCTTGAAGAAACCGCAGCCAGCATGGAACAGCTTTCTGCTACGGTAAAAAACAACGCCGATAGTGCAAATGCAGCAACATCATTAGTAAAACGCGCGTCAAGCAGCGCCGTTAACGGCGGTGAAATCACCCGTAAAATGGTGGTCACCATGAGTGATATTGCCGATAGTTCCCGCAAAATTGGCGATATCACCAGCGTCATCGATGGAATCGCTTTCCAAACCAATATTCTGGCGCTGAATGCGGCGGTTGAAGCGGCTCGGGCTGGCGAACAAGGTCGTGGATTTGCCGTTGTGGCCGGTGAAGTGCGCAGTTTAGCGCAGCGCAGCGCTCAGGCTGCCAAAGAGATTAAAACGCTGATTGATGCATCCGTCTTGCGCGTCGATCAAGGCAATGATTTGGTTGAAAACGTCAGTGGTGCAATGACAGAAATTGTGACCGCCATTGGCCAAGTCACCGAAACCATGCAAGAAATCTCCAGCGCTTCAGAAGAGCAAAGTCGCGGGATCACCCAGATCGCGCAGGCCGTTAATGAAATGGATAAGGTCACCCAGCAAAATGCGGCCTTGGTTGAACAATCCGCTTCCGCTGCCAGCGCCCTTGAAGATCAGGCCGATCGTTTAAATCAAACCGTTGCGGTCTTCAAACTCGCCACGTCAGGTTCAGCGCCCGAGAAAATTCGAGTACAGCCACAGGCGGTAGCTGCGCCAAAATTGAAAGCCGTTGCCGATGATAATGGTGAGAATTGGGATAGCTTTTAAGGTGCAGAGTACATCGATTTTAAGTAAATCGATTTTAAATTCGGCCTAACTATCTCGCGATAAAACTCCGCCCAACGATGAATACCGAGTTTCATCTATCTTCCACAGATGTGCGACCAAACTCGATACAAACCGGCGGGCGGAATTTTACCTAGCAACGTATACGCTAAGGAATGCCTTATCCTTTTCTCGGGATCAGCTTCCCAACGCCACTCACCACCAGTAATACAATCGCCCCAGCGATAACCCCAAACACGAGATTAAGCAGCGTAGGGCCAAGGCCAGCAATCACGGTACCAACCGTTGGCAGGTCAGCTCCACTTTCAGCTAAATGTTCGAAGTAGTGATGCACCCACGGTAAACCGTGAACGATAATCCCACCGCCCACCATAAACATCGCCGCCGTACCCACTACGGAGAGGATCTTCATCAAGTACGGTGCAGCATCAACGATCCAACCGCCCAGTTTTTGAACCAATGCCGAGCTTTTTTTGCTCATCCACAGGCCTAAATCATCAAGCTTCACAATGCCTGCCACGATGCCATAAACGCCCAGCGTCATCACAATGGCAATCCCACTGAGGACGATCACCTGCTGGATAAACGGGGCAGCGGCGACCGTGCCGAGCGTAATCGCTACAATTTCGGCGGAGAGAATAAAATCAGTGCGTATGGCTCCTTTGACCTTAGCCTTTTCGTAGGCGCGTAGATCGTCGGGCACTTTCTCTTCGGCTTTTGGCTGATGTTTTTCCTCTTTGCCGTGCAACACTTTATGCGCCAGTTTCTCAAAACCTTCGTAGCACAAAAATGCGCCACCCAGCATCAGCAAAGGCGTAATCGCCCACGGTGCAAAAGCACTGATCAACAAGGCGAGCGGTACTAAAATCACCTTATTGAGCAAGGATCCCTTTGCCACCGCCCATACCACCGGCAGTTCTCGGTCAGCTGAAACGCCAGTGACCTGCTCCGCGTTTAAGGCTAAATCATCCCCTAAAACCCCTGCGGTTTTGCGGGCTGCCATTTTGCTCATCAGCGCTACGTCGTCTAACACTGAGGCAATATCATCTAATAACGTTAGTAAGCTACCACCAGCCACATTGAAATCCTTAAGCTTTAATCACTGAGATAATGATAGGGGTTAGGGGGAAAAATGTCGCGTTAATCTCAAGACCCGCTTTATGCATAAAAAAACGGCAGGGGTTTTAGCCCCTGCCGTTTTTATCGTGCGACGGAAAACCGTAAGCACCAGATAGTGTTTAAAAACTATTTATTATCAGCAACCTGTACACTGCCATGCAGGCCTCTCTGCTTTTTATAGCTCAGCGCCGCCGCAGGAACCGGCGATGCTTTACCGGTTAACATCCAATCTCGCAGGCGATTAGCATCGGCAAAATGAGTATATTTTCCGAAAGCATCCAGTACTACCAGCGCCACCTGACGGCCACCGATAGTGGTACGCATCGCCAAGCAATGACCGGCCTGATTCGTAAAGCCGGTCTTAGTCAGTTGGATTGCCCATTTATCATTACGCACCAAGTGGTTGGTATTGTTAAATGTTTCGGTATAAACCGGGTTTGAGAACGTCACCGACTTGGTTTCTGTGGTGCTCAACTCGCTAATCAACGGGTAGTTTTTGCTCGCCGTCAGCAGCTTGGTTAAATCTCTCGCCGTGGATACGTTGTTCACAGAAAGTCCAGTGGGTTCAACGTAGCGGGTATGCGTCATTCCTAGCGAACGCGCTTTAGCATTCATTGCTTTAATAAAGGCGTTGTAGCCGCCCGGATAATGATGGGCAAGGCTTGCCGCAGCGCGGTTTTCCGAAGACATAAGCGCCATTAACATCATTTGACGACGGCTGACCTCACTTCCCACACGCACCCGAGAAAAAACGCCTTTCAGCTCTTTGGTATTGTGGATATCGACCGAAATCACTTCATCCATCGCAGGTTTGGCATCTAACGCCACCATTGCCGTCATCAGTTTAGTGATTGAAGCAATAGGAACCTGCACGTCTGGGTTACTCGAATAAATGACGCTATGGGTTTTTAAATCCACCACCATTGCACTGCCTGACGCTAATACCAAAGAAGAGGCATTATGCGTTGTTGGCGCGTTCTCACTTGCGAGCACGTTTGGAACGCTGGCCACGCTGCTGCCTAAAAGCAACAGGCTTAATAAAGAATATCGGAGTTTTACAGGCATGATCACGTATCAATCAAATGTTCGATAACACCGAGGGCAGCATAAAATAGTGTGCTTAAATCCCCGGAACGCTGCTTGCCGCGCCACACAAGGGATGTAGGCCGACAAGCTGGCGATAATCATACTCTTAACGTGAATGTTTGAGCTACGAGAAGATGTAATAATTATGTTTCTGGTTGTGAGTTTAATATTCAGATCGTCATTTATTTTTTGATTAAAAATAATGAATAACACCTAAAACAAAACCCGCGTCGCTAAATCGCCCCGTTCTCCACATTGCGCGCCACAATAAACAGGCGAGGGAACGCTAATAACACCTTTCCATCGGCGCGCGGTGTATAGACTTGCTCGAGTTCGCATAAATAGCGGCGAAGAAACTCGGGGCGCTGATCCTCGCTGAGTTTATCGAGGAAGGGACGTAATCCCGTTGAGCTCAGCCAATCAATAATGGCCGAAGCCGATGGCATGACGTGGTAATAAGTCGTGCGCCAAATATCAACTTCACATCCTTGTAATGCCAGAAGATCGTAGTACTCCTCAGTGGTCAGCAACTTTTTGCGCACGGATTCGGCTTCACCATTCAAACTCTCCCATGGCCCCTCCGCCGCAACTTTTCGCATCAATGCATGAGAAGGCTGATTGAGATTATCCGGCATTTGAATCGCCAGAACGCCATTATCCGCCAGCTGAGCTACCAAATGAGGCAACAGGGTTTCATGATCCAACACCCACTGCAAAGCCGCGTTAGCATAAATAACATCCTGCGCTTCATCAGGCTGCCAATGGCTGATGTCTGATTGTACAAAGGTACACTGCGGCAATCTTTCCTGTGCTTTGTTGAGCATATTGAGTGAAGTGTCCACGCCGGTCACCTGCGCCGTTGGCCACGCCTGCGCTAATAGCGCCGTGCTGTTACCAGGCCCACAGCCCAAATCGCTCACCTTCATAGCGTGAGGATGATGAATTCTGGCAAGCAGTTCACGCGCTGGACGGGTTCTTTCCGCCTCAAAGCGCAAATACAGTTCTGGATCCCAATCGCTCATGATGTTTTCCTTTAAGCAGAATCTTCTGTTGGATAGCCAAATTTATGCTTCCCCACGCTTCTAAGCAGGCTAACTATGTCACCTTACTCTTTATTCAGAACATATCCCGTTCGCGGGTATCTCACCTTGATGACTTTAGCTATAGTTTTGCATCCAAGCCAGCGAGAAAAATCAAAAAAGCGCGCCCTTTCAAGGAGTCATAATGTCCATTAGAGATATGTTGTTAGCCCTGTGTGTCGTCGTTATCTGGGGCGTAAACTTTGTGGTCATCAAGGTGGGTTTGCACGGTATGCCGCCTTTGCTCCTCGGCGCACTGCGTTTTATTCTGGTTGTGTTTCCGGCGATATTTTTTGTACCACGTCCAAAAATCCCGCTGAAGGGGATCGTTATTTATGGACTCACCATCAGCTTCGCACAGTTTGCCTTTTTATTTTGTGCTATCAATCTAGGCATGCCGTCAGGCATTGCCTCCGTGGTTCTGCAATCGCAGGTATTCTTTAGCGTTTTGCTTGGCGCATTGATTCTTGGTGAGAAAATCAAACGCAGCCAGATCATCGGAATTCTTATGGCGGCGGTAGGCATGCTGGTACTCGCCAAAGGCGGTATGACGGGAAGCTTAACCGACATCCCTTTAATCGCCCTGCTCTTTACGCTCGCGGCAGGATTCTCATGGGCATGCGGTAACATTACCAATCGTTCCATCATGCAAAATGCAGGCAAGACCAGCATTATGTCGTTGGTGGTGTGGAGCGCATTGGTGCCTATTTTGCCTTTTTTACTCTGTTCGTGGCTGTTCGAAGGACAAGCCGTAATTGAAAGCAGCGTGATGAATATTGGCATCCCAACCGTTCTGGCCCTGTGCTACATCGCGTACCTCTCCACCCATATTGGCTACGGCCTGTGGGGAAGCTTGCTAACCCGTTATGAAACGTGGCGCGTAACGCCGTTCGCTCTGCTGGTGCCGGTCGTTGGATTAACCAGTGGCGCACTCATTTTAGGCGAGCAAATTTCGACTTTGCAGATTTATGGTTTGCTGCTCATCATGCTGGGATTATTGGTGAATGTTTTTGGCGGGAAACTGATGGCTAAGCGAGCGCGGTCGCTTAGCCATTGAGAAAGAGTCGTTAACGCTAGAGTCGTTCAATAGCGCGGGCAATATCGGCCGAAGTTTTCAACGCACGGATTTCACTGAAAACCTCTGAAGCTTCGGCATATTCTTTACGCAAATACCCCAGCCACTGCTTAATGCGCGCGACATGATATAACCCGGTGTCGCCCTGCTTCTCAAGTCGCACATATTTTTTGAGCAGCAACATCACCTCAGGCCACGGCATTTTAGGCGCATTTTGCTTAATGACTCGGCTCAAATTCGGCACATTGAGTGCTCCACGGCCAATCATCACCGAATCGCAGCCGGTAGCCGCCATGCAATCTTGCGCGCTTTGCCAATCCCAAATCTCACCGTTCGCGATCACGGGAATACTCAAACGCTGACGGATTTCGCCAATCGCCGCCCAGTTAATTTTGTCGGCTTTATACCCATCTTCTTTGGTACGTCCGTGCACGGTAATTTCGGTTGCGCCCGCTTGCTGTACCGCATCGGCAATTTCAAACTGGCGCGCACCCGAATCCCAGCCAAGACGCACCTTCACCGTAACCGGTAAATGTGACGGCACGGCTTCACGCATCGCTTTGGCACCCAGATAAATCATCTCAGGATCTTTGAGCAGCGTCGCACCGCCGCCGCTGCCGTTGACCATTTTCGAAGGACAGCCACAGTTCAAATCTACGCCCCACGATCCGAGCTCAACGGCTCGCGCTGCATTTTCGCCCAACCACTGAGGATGTTGCCCCAGTAATTGCACGCGCACGGCGGTTCCTGAAGGCGTTAGGCTTTGATTAGCCAGTTCGGGGCAAAGACGGTAATACACTTTTTCAGGCAGCAGGCTGTCCACCACGCGCACAAATTCGGTGATGCAGAGATCGTAATCATTCACTTCGGTCAGCAGTTCGCGCACCAAAGAGTCGAGAACCCCTTCCATCGGTGCTAAAAGCACCCTTTTTACTGTCTGCATCATTCAGCCTGCATGCTCATCATTATTATTTGCGCCTAAATTTGAGGCGCAAATGGTACTGAGTTCAGCGCTCGCCCGCAACGGGAGAACAACGCGCCAGCACATTCAGCAATAATTCCACCCAGTTCTGGGCCATAGCTTCACTTTCCACGTTGGTAAAACCTAAGATCAACCCGTGTGGCGGATTTTCAGTGCCGTGATACCAAACGCTAAGCGCCTCCAACGCGAGCCCCTGTACCCGCGCCTCTCTTTCAACCAAAGCATCATCGAAGCATTCGGGTAAACGCACCAGCAAATGCATACCGCCCGCCTGAAGCTCGGTGATTAGCCGATAACGCGTCTGTCGCTGTAATGCCTGTGCCAGCCAGAGCCGACGCTGAGCATACAAACTGCGCATTTTCTTTAGATGACGATAAAACTGACCTGAATAAATAAACTGTGCCGTGGTGGCCTGCATCAGCGTGGGGCACACGCAGGGATACGTCCGCATGGTCTGGTGAAACTGAGGAAGTAGAGCCTCCGGCACCACCACGTATGCAATGCGCAATCCGGGAAACAGCACCTTGCTGAAGGTGCCAACGTACAGCACGCGTTCTAGTTGATCTAAGCTTTTCAGCGCCGGTAACGGATGCCCTTGATAATGAAATTCGCCATCATAGTCATCTTCAATAATCCAACTTTGCTGGCGCTGCGCCCACGCTAAAAGCTGCATGCGCCGTGGCAGGCTAAGTCCTAAGCCAAGCGGGCTTTGATGTGCTGGCGTAACCAACGCTGCGCGTGCCTGTGCATGATCGCGCACGCCTTTTTCCACGCACAATCCCTGCTCATCCACGGGGATGGGCACGGGGCTCACGCCAAAATCTTGCAGCACATGCCATGGGAACGGAAAACAGGGTTCTTCTAACCAAACTTCATCGCCACGTTTAAGTAAGGCATTCGCAATCAGTGACAGCACCGAGCGATAACCAGCCGCGATAAATATCTGGTGCGCCGCGCAGCGAATACCGCGTGAGATATGCAGATACCCGGCTAACGCCTCTCGCAGCGCAAGAAAACCTTGAGGTGCCGGATGAGAAAGTTCTTCACGCCGAGTCTGACGCGCACACTGGCTTAATAAGCGATTCCATTGCCCTAAAGGAAATGCATCCAAAGCAGGCGCACCGAGTTGAAACGGCAACCGCTGTGAAGAAGGCAAAGGCATACCGGCATGACGAGGCGCTTCTAATATCGGTTTGGGGATCTCAGCGCTTTTCGCCATATTTAGCCGCCGAGAAACCCACGTTCCGCCCTGCTGGCTATTTTCGATATATCCTTCACCGCTCAGCAATCCATAGGCCGCTTCAACGGTTCCACGGGCAACGCTTAAATCGCTGGCTAAGCCCCGCAGGGAAGGCAACCGCTCGCCGGGAGTGAGCACGCCATCAGTAATCGCCATCTTAATTCGTTGGTAAATTTGGCGATAAATTGGCTCTTTAGCTGAAGGATCAACAACGAGAAAAGCGTGAAGAGTCGCCATAATATGGCCTATAAAAATAGTAAAGATATGGCTCTATATACTAGGCCATATTGAGCGTAAAGTCGCTTTATCAAACCACGAGAGCGACGCGCGTGAACGTGCAGCGCTAGACTGGGCTGAAGCCGTCACGCATATTTCATATTGTGGAACGTCCGATGAATTATTTGCGACGTTGAAAGAACACTTTAACGATACTGAAATTGCTGACTTAACTTTTGCCATTAGCCTTATGAATGCCTTCAATCGTATGGCAATCAGCATGCGTCAGTAAGACCTAGCTACGCAGAGGGAAGTGGGTTAATACAAAGTCGACCCACACTCTGACTCTTGGCGGTATATCCGCCGAGGGATACCAAATATGCATCGAACGCGCTTGCGGCCAAAACGGCTCCAGAATCGGTATTAAACGCCCACTGCGAAAGTGCTCCTCGAGATACCAATCCGCCAAACACACAATGCCCATATGGCTCAGCGCCGCATCAACCAAGCTATCGGGCGATGTGGCAATAAATGACGCCTGCTGCTCATTCACGCTACCTTCATCATCCCACCACGCCATCAGCTTTCCGCTACCGGAATTTCGATGTATTAGGCGGTGATGCGAGAGAAGATCGTCTATCGTTTGTGGCGTACCTAAACGCGCTAAATATTCAGGCGATGCCGCCATTTTGCTGTAGGCCACACACATTTCGCGCCCCACTAATCGACTGTCGGTAGCGGTACGTTGACCAATCGCCACATCAATATTCTCACCGATGAGATTAACTAAACGCGGCTCCATCTCAAGATCGATGGTGACCTTAGGAAAGCGTTGGCTGAATATCGGCAGCAACGGCATTAATCGATGGCGACCAAAACCAGGAATGACGCTCACGCGCACCAATCCTGAAGGCTCTTCACTCAGCTGTCGCTCGTCCAAGGCCTGATTTAATGCCTGCCATAATGGCGTTATCCGACGGCGAAAATCGGCCCCCTCTTCCGTCAGCATGACAAAATGCGTATTGCGCGCAAATAAGCGGATATTTAAACGCATTTCTAATGCCCGCACATTCTTACTCACCGCCGCAGCGCTAATGCCCAACTGACGAGCCGCAGCAGAAAAGCTTTGCGCCTCTGCCGAAGCCAAAAACGCGGGGATAAGTCGATATACGTCTATAGGCAATGCCATGCTTTTAACCTTAGGTTGAAACAGATTTACTGTTTTACAGGCTACACCAGCGCGTGCAGAAATGAAAAAATACCCGCATCGATAACGTTATCACTCTCACTATCATTGAAATCACAAGAGAAAAACTATGAAAAAAGTGCTGGTATTAGCCGCGCATCGCTTTCCCGATCAGTCACGCATCAGCCATGCGGCGATTGATGCCTTGAAAACACAGAAAAACGTCACCGTAAACGAGCTTATGCGCCACTATCCCGATTACAATATCGACGTAGAGCGCGAACAGAAACTGCTCACCGAACACGATATTGTGGTGATGCTCTTCCCCTTCTATTGGTATAGCTCTCCGGCGATTTTAAAAGAGTGGCAAGATGCCGTATTAACCTATGGTTTTGCCTATGGTAGCCAGGGCAAAGCATTACATGGCAAATCGCTGATGATCGCGACCTCAACAGGAGGCAATGCGCAGGCGTATACCGCCGAGGGATACAACCGCTATCCTGTTGAAAGCCTCTTATTACCGTTTAACAATATGAGTCATTTGGTTGGCATGCATTGGTTAGACCCATATTTGATTCAGGGCGCTAACGATATTACGGATCAATTAATTGATACTGGTGTGAATGGATTACTGAGTCGAATCCATGAATTGCAAAACGCTGACTGATTTTTGACGCTGTCATCCTCTCTGCTGGAGGATGACAGACCAAACTCGGCTTATTTAAATAAGCGGTTTTAAGAAGGTTTCTTCTCTTCCCATTTACCCCAAGGATTTGTCTCTGGGGCTTTGGCTTCTTGGGTGACAGCAGGCATGTCTGCCAGTGAATCAATATACAGCTCTTCCACTTTTTGCCGAGCCCACGGGGTTCGGCGCAAAAATTTCAAACTCGACTTAATGCTAGGATCGCTTTTGAAGCAGTTGATGCTGATAATCTTCGCCAACTCAGCCCAGCCATAACGCTCCACCAGCGATGTCAGCAAAGCTTCCAGCGTGATGCCATGCAAAGGGTCTTTAGATGTTTGGGCGTTCATGGAAATTCCTGTCGGCAATGGACTCAATACGAGTTTACAAAATTTTCGCACACCATACTGACTGCGGCCTGAGAGTGCAAGCCGCAGGCGTGCCGGAACCGTCAGCACCTTTTTAGGTATCAAGACATCGCAATGAACTGATCGCGCAACGCTTGAATATCATCCCTGAGGCTGGCGGCCTCTTCAAACTCAAGGTTTTGAGCATGTTTATACATCTGCGCTTCCAGATCGCGAATTTTCTGCTCGATCTGTTTTGGTGACAGCGCTTGATAAGCCGCAGAAGACTCAGCCGCTTTGCTGCTTCGCCCATGCTTACCTTTACCACGTGACGACGCTTCACCCAGTTGGAGAATATCGGAAACTTTCTTATTCAGCGCCTGTGGCGTGATGCCATGCTCAAGGTTATATGCTTCCTGTTTTGCACGACGACGTTCAGTTTCACCAATCGCTTTCTCCATAGAGTTGGTGATGCGATCGCCATAAAGAATCGCTTTACCATTCAGGTTACGTGCCGCACGGCCAATGGTCTGAATCAGCGAACGCTCTGAACGTAGGAAGCCTTCTTTGTCTGCATCTAAAATCGCGACCAAAGAAACCTCTGGCATATCGAGCCCTTCACGAAGAAGGTTGATACCAACCAGAACATCAAATTCACCGAGGCGAAGATCTCGGATGATCTCTACACGTTCGACGGTATCGATATCAGAGTGCAGATAGCGAACCCGCACACCGTGTTCATCGAGATATTCAGTTAAGTCTTCCGCCATTCGCTTGGTCAGCGTAGTGACCAGTACACGCTCATTAATCGCCTCGCGAATACGAATTTCAGAGAGCAAATCGTCAACCTGCGTGGCAACCGGACGCACCTCAATCAATGGATCAAGCAAACCAGTCGGACGCACAACCTGATCGACAATATCACTGCCTGATTTTTCAAGCTCATAATTACCTGGGGTTGCAGACACATAAATAGTTTGCGGTGCCAAAGCCTCAAACTCTTCAAAGCGCATTGGGCGGTTATCAAGCGCAGAAGGCAAGCGGAATCCATACTCCACCAGCGTCTCTTTGCGCGCTCGGTCGCCGCGATACATGCCGCCAATTTGAGGTATGGTGACGTGGGATTCATCGATCACCAGCAGCCCATCGGCAGGAAGATAATCAAACAGCGTTGGCGGCGCTTCACCCGGCTTACGCCCAGAGAGATAGCGCGAGTAGTTTTCAATGCCCGAGCAATAGCCTAGCTCGTTCATCATTTCGAGATCGAACTGTGTACGCTGCGTCAACCGTTGCTCTTCTAGCAGCTTGTTATTGGCCAGCAATACTTTGCGCCGCTCTGCCAAATCAACCTTAATATCTTCCATCGCCTGCAAGATGCGTTCATGCGGCGTAACGTAGTGCGTTTTTGGATACACGGTAAAACGCTGAACTTCTTGGATCAGTTGGCCCGTTAATGGGTCGAACAGCGATAGACGCTCCACTTCTTCATCAAACAGCTCAACGCGTAATGCCTCATCCTCGGATTCGGCGGGGAAAATATCTATCACTTCACCGCGAACGCGGAAGGTACCACGCTGAAACGCCTGATCGTTGCGCGCATATTGCAGTTCGGATAAACGGCGCAAGATAGCTCGCTGATCGATAATCATGCCGCGTGTTAAATGCAGCATCATTTTCAAATAGGCATCAGGATCGCCCAAGCCATAAATGGCTGAAACCGAGGCCACAACAATGACATCTTTGCGCTCAAGCAGCGCTTTCGTCGCTGAAAGCCGCATTTGTTCAATATGTTCGTTTACCGAGGAGTCTTTCTCAATAAAGGTATCTGAACTCGGCACATAGGCTTCGGGCTGGTAATAGTCATAGTAGGAGACAAAATATTCCACAGCATTTTCTGGGAAAAACTGCTTCATCTCGCCATAAAGCTGTGCCGCCAACGTTTTGTTGGGTGCCATGACCATAGTTGGCCGGTTGAGGTCGGCAATCACATTGGCAATCGTAAACGTCTTACCTGACCCCGTTACACCTAACAGCGTTTGATGCGCCAAACCATTTTCTAAACCTGCCTCTAAACGACGAATCGCCTCAGGCTGGTCGCCGTCTGGCTTGAATGCAGAATGCAATTTGAACGTTTTACTCATGAATCAACACCTTGCTTAAATGCATTTGTCTTTTAGAAGGGCCACGGCATTTTCGAATGCTTAATCGTCCGGCATTGATTATGGAAGGCCTACCCAATTTTGCCACTGACTCCCTATATATCCTGCGAGGGATTTCTCCGCACTGCTAGAGAATCACGTTCACGGTAATGCGAGAAGAAGTTTGCTATGATACTGGATATAAAACCAGCTTCAAACCTTATCTGCACCGTTTTGTGTATTTCCCCATGCTCTATCACCGCTTTAGGCAACCCACAAAAAAACCAAATTACATCCGTTTTACAATTTTCACCTACCGGTGACATTTATCCCCAATGCAGCTCGCGAATTAACTTTTTTAGCCTGCGCTTGTCAAGACTGTTTTGTTGCGCAACACGATTCTTTACCTAGTGCTTGATTTTAAATAACTCATTGAATATAAACAACTTTAAAATATAGTTATCATATCAACCAAAGCGTGTGAAAGCCGCGCTGGCTCTGGATTTTGATGAGTTCTCTAAACCTAATGCACAAGGTTATCCACAGGAATAGTGGATAACTTGCACCACTCCGCTTGGCGCTTGAGTTACGGAAAAATGACAATCTGTCAGTAAATCGACTTCGGAGTCCTTTTTTTAGTTAATTTTTTAGCTATTTTTTCTTTTTGATATACTTATTTGCACTAACAAAAGTGCTTGCTAGGGTAACTTATTTCGTCGTGCGAGGATTCAGTGCTTGATCTTTTATTCCCTTGATGAATTACGCCTGCACCACTGTGTTTTTTTTGAGCACCGCCGTGGTGCGGAATTTATCAGCGTTTTTTTACTCTCTTTTTGGGGTTTCATCGGCTCTTATTAATATCGGCCTAAAACGATCCAAGCAATGAATTCACCCACGCTTTGGTTGTTAATGTTTTGTATGGAGAATGGCTTTTTGGGTTGCAGTGTTCTCAATCGCTATTTTCTTAACCAGCCAGAAATCTCTCGCTGAAAACGACTATCAGCTTCGTTGAGGGCACGATGTAAATTACACTGCATATTGACCGCTGCCAGCTCTAACAATCGGGAGTCTATAGTGTAGTTTTTAACATCTCTTAACCATGTCAGAACGCTGGCAAGATGCCAAATAGCCGTTTTCCCCTGATGCAGAGGCGCAGGGAAATTATTCCCTCCTTGCTCCATTAACTTGCGCATATTTTGGCGAGAAAACCCCAAACGCTCAGCAATATCAGTTAGGCCTACAAAATCCGGTGCGGCCTCACACAGCACTGCATGTGGCAGCACGCTCAGCACATCTTGAATGGCCGTGGATATCGCCTCATTGGCGTCCTCGGCGGTGCGACAAAAATTCATGGCAATACGGCCAGCCACCCCCACGCCGATGGTGGCATCGGTGCAGCCTGCAGCACCTAATACCTCAAGATAGTTTGATGGTTCATCATTCTGATCGGGCAAAGAAAAAATGAGTGTAAATTCATAATCCTTCATGTTCTATCCTCTGTCATTACTTGGCATGATGAGCGCAATGCTCAACGATTTTTTTAAGCTGACGCGCATGGTTTTCCGCATTCTTTGGCGTAGACCAAATGCATGTAATGCAAAACTCACCGCAGCGGCACTTCTCTTGGGGATAAGGACAATACATTTTCCCCCACGCATGACTACCGCCTACTTCAATACGCCAGCCGTTCAACTCAACGAAATTAAGCGCCTGTTCAATTTCCTTTTTAGGATGTATCGCTCTGCTCATTTTCTGCTCCCAGCTTAAAAAAACACCATAAAGTTGTCAAATGACAACCTTTTTCTATTTAAGAAAGCGCAAAATACATGGGATAAAAAAAGACATACAGAGGGAATGCAGAAGACTGGAATCCGCTACGCAAAATAGTTTTGCGTAGCGTTGTATTGCATTAATTCAGGGAAGAGAGATCCAAATATGCGGCGAGCGCTTTCGCATCTGCGTGCGGGATATGCGGGATTTCCCCCAAGCATGGGGCAGGTAATAATTGCTTAAGCGTCGCCATATATTCAGCGTGGCGCTTTCCTGGCGCTACCACACAGTTAGCCACCCATCCGCCCAGTTTTAATCCAGATTGCTCAACGGCCTGAGCCGTTAGCAAGGCGTGATTAATACACCCTAGCTTCACCCCCACGACGAGTATCACGGGCAGCTGTTCTCGAATGACCCATTGCGCAAAAGACGTGGTCTCACTAAGCGGCGTGAACCACCCTCCAGCGCCCTCTACCAGCGTCCAACTCGACTTTTTGCGTAACGCCAGCAGCCCCTGTGACATCACGTCAAATTCGATAGGTCGATTTTCATCAGCGCTAATAATGTGTGGTGACGTAGGCTCTTCAAAGGTATAGGGGTTCACTTCTTCGTAACTGACGGATATTGATGAGGCCGCTTGTAAAGCAAGCGCATCGGTGTTTCGCAGTTTTCCCTCACGCCATTCACTGCCAGAAGCTACGGGTTTATACCCAACTGTATCTTTTCCTCGCAGAGTCGCGGCTTCCAATAGCGCACTACTGACGACCGTTTTTCCCACTTCAGTGTCGGTTCCGGTAACAAACCATGCCTCGCTTAAACAAGGCAGCTCATATGTCTTTTCATTCACAATGCAAAACTCCGATGACCAACTGATAGCTCAAAGGCAAACCTTCGGCCTGTTGAGGATAAACGCGGGCTAGTTGCGCAAAACGTCCACGGCTAGTTAGCCCTGAGTTTCGGCCTTGGTGTATGTGCGTAGCACCAATGCCTTTGAGTGACTTCATTAAGGTGATGACATCGGGATAAAATTCAGTCTCATGAGTTAACTGTAAATCATGTGAAAACGGCTCACAGGCCAGTTTGATTGCGTCAAATGCTAAGAACTGGTTTACATGCGTTTGGCCATCCACTTGCTGCCAAGCCTGAGCTAACTCCGTCAGCGAGCCTTGTGCCAACGTTGAGAACGCAACCTTTCCCCCCGGCTTCACGACACGGCTCATCTCAGCCAATGCAGAACCTAAAGAGCCACACCACTGAATAGCCAGATTGCTAAAACAGAGATCGACGCTGTGATCAGGTAACGGGATATGTTCGATATCAGCGAGGAGATATTGCTCCGCGCTATCTAAGATACGCGATTTCTCAAGCATACCTTCAGCCAAATCGAGAGAGATGACGTGTGCCCCTGCGCGGCGGAATTCACGGCTAAAAACCCCTGTACCGCAGCCCGCATCTAACACTTTCAAGCCCGATAAATTATTGAGCTGAGATAAAATCTTTTCCCCGCAGCGCCGCTGAAAACCTGCAACGGCGTCGTAACTGTCCGCGGCGCGGCTAAACGCCGCCGCCACCGCAGACTTATCAACGCAAAATGTATGCGGTAGCATGCAGCGCCTCCAATAAACGGTTTATATCCTGCGCGCCATGCGCCGCGCTGAGAGTAATGCGCAGACGTGCGGTTCCGGGGGGAACCGTTGGCGGACGAATAGCGCTGATCCAAATCCCCTGCTCCCGCAGTTGCTGAGCCAAATCTAGCGCAGCCTGATTCTCGCCAATAATCACGGGCTGAATCGCTGAACTTGATTCCATCAACGTTAAACCTAAATCGTTTAATCCCTGACGAAGCTGCAATACGTTATGGTTCAGTTGGCTACGTAGCTCATCACCTTCACGTACTCGGCGCAGCGCAGCTGTAAGCGCACAGGCCTGGGCAGGAGGCATGCTGGTGCTATATATCAAGTGGCGCGCAAACTGAATGAAGTATTCAGCCACGGATTCAGAACACAAAACGGCGGCACCGCTGAGCCCAAAGGCTTTGCCAAATGTCACCACCAGCAATTCCGGTTTCACTTTTTGTGCGTCGCAGGTGCCACGCCCTTGCTCGCCATACACGCCAATGCCGTGCGCATCATCCACCATCAGCCATGCTCCGGCTCGTTGACTTTGTTGATAGAGATCCGCCAGCGGCGCACTATCACCGTCCATGCTGAACACGCCTTCAGTCACCACCAGCGCTCGCCCTTCTCCACCGCTGTTCAGCAGTTTTTCGAGGGAGTCTGGCTGGTTATGTTGAAAACGTCGCAGCGTTGCTGGTGATTGAATGGAAGCTTCCATCAGCGACGCATGGCTGAGCTTATCAGCAAAGATGCTGTCACCTTTTTGCATTAGCGCGGCGATAACGGCCTGATTGGCCGCATAACCCGAGATAAACAGCAAAGCACGCGGATAGCCTAACCACGCCGCTAACTGTTGTTCTAATTCCGCATGCGCAGTGGTGAAACCCGTAACATGCCCAGAACCAGCACTGCCTACACCATAGCGTTCAGCGCCTTGTTGCCACGCGTCAATGACCGATTTATCGCGGCTTAGGCCAAGATAGTCGTTAGACGAGAAATTGAGATATGACCGCCCATTCACGAGGATCTCACGCCCGCTGCCCGTTTCACTCACGATCCGCGAACGATAGGCTCCGGCTGAGCGACGCTCGGCCAGCGCATTCTCGATATGCTGTTGAAAATTCATCATGATTACACGGCGGCGTTATAAAACTGCTCAGTATCGGCATGCAGCAGTTGTTCAGTGAGGTGCTGCTGTTGCTGATTGTCGCCGTGTTCAGTTTCGGTCAACTGAGGGTTTAGACCCAGTTTGCGGAACAGCTGAACGTCTTTATCTTCACCCGGATTCGGCGTGGTAAGCAGCTTGCAACCGTAGAAAATGGAGTTGGCTCCCGCCATAAAACACATGGCCTGAGTTTGCTCATTCATCTGCTCACGACCAGCAGAAAGACGCACATAAGACGTTGGCATCATGATGCGCGCCACAGCAATGGTACGAATGAAATCAAAGGCATCCACATCGTCGTTATCCGCTAACGGCGTTCCTTTGACCTTAACCAACATATTGATCGGCACGCTTTCCGGCGCTTTAGGTAAATTCGCTAGCTGCGTGAGCAAGCCGGCTCTGTCACGTACGGTTTCACCGAGCCCAACAATCCCCCCCGAACAGACTTTAATACCGGCATCACGCACTTTTTCCAGCGTATCCAAACGCTCCTGATAGCTACGGGTCGTGATGATACTGCCGTAAAACTCTGGCGAGGTATCGAGGTTATGGTTGTAATAATCCAGCCCCGCATTGGCTAAACGGTTGGCTTGTTGGTCGGATAGCGTTCCGAGCGTCATACAGGTTTCCATCCCCATGTCTTTGACGCCCTGCACCATTTGCTCAAGGTACGGCATATCGCGATCGTGCGGGTTTTTCCATGCAGCGCCCATACAGAATCGTGTAGAACCGGCGGCTTTGGCCTGTCGCGCAGAGTCCAGAACCTGCTGCACTTCCATCAGTTTTTCGGTCTCTAAACCCGTTTTATAGCGTGAGCTTTGCGGACAGTATTTGCAGTCTTCGGGGCAAGCACCGGTTTTAATCGAAAGCAGCGTACTTACCTGCACCTGACGCGGGTCAAAATGCTGGCGATGAACCTGCTGAGCCTCAAACATTAACTCGAGGAACGGCTTTGCAAACAGAGCTTGGGCTTGCTCTAATGTCCAGTGATGACGATCTGCCATGATGGCAACTCCCTATTCAATTTGAGGGGAAAAAGTGTCGTCAGTTTAGAAAAAAGCGGTACACTGTCAACCAAATGATCACAATTTTAGTTTACCAATACCTATTATGACCCCATCTGATATCGAGTTCGACCGCCGCCACATCTGGCATCCGTACACGTCAATGACCCAGCCATTGCCCTGTTATCCCGTGACTTCGGCGCACGGGTGTGAACTGCATTTGGAGGATGGACGTCAGTTGGTCGACGGCATGTCTTCTTGGTGGGCCGCGATTCACGGATACAACCATCCCGCGCTGAACCAGGCCGTGACTCAGCAACTTTCAGCCATGTCACACGTGATGTTTGGCGGGATCACTCATCCTTCCGCCGTTGTGCTATGTCAGCGTTTGGTGGACATTACGCCTGAAGCACTTGAGTGCGTTTTCCTCGCAGATTCCGGTTCCGTCGCCGTGGAAGTGGCGATGAAAATGGCATTGCAGTACTGGCATGCTCGCGGGGAGAAACGTCAGCGTTTTCTAACCCTAAGCAACGGCTATCACGGTGATACCTTTGGCGCCATGTCGGTATGCGATCCAAAGAACTCCATGCACAGTTTGTATCAGGGCTACCTTCCTGAGCATCTGTTTGCACCCGCACCACAGTGTGCTTTTGGCGATGAGTGGAATGAAATGGACTTTGTGCCTTTCGCCCGCTTGCTATCGGCGCATCATCAGGATATCGCGGCGGTTATTCTGGAACCTATCGTTCAAGGCGCGGGAGGCATGCGTTTCTATCATCCACGCTATCTTAAACTGGTTCGAGCCGCCTGCGAGCGTCATGGGATCTTGCTCATCGCCGATGAAATTGCGACGGGATTTGGCCGCACGGGCAAACTTTTTGCCTGCGAGCACGCGGGGATCACGCCAGATATTTTATGTTTAGGTAAAGCGATTACCGGTGGCTACATGACCCTATCTGCCACAATCACCACGCGAAATGTGGCAGAAACAATCAGCAACGGCGAAGCGGGATGCTTCATGCATGGCCCAACGTTTATGGGTAATCCACTCGCCTGTGCCACGGCGGTGGCCAGTTTAGATATTCTTGCCAGCGGAGAGTGGAAAACGCAGGTTGCGGCGATAGAGCGCCAGCTACAGCAAGAGCTCTTGCCGCTTAACGATCACCCTCAGGTGAAACAGGCTCGCGTCCTAGGGGCTATCGGCGTTCTTGAAACGCATAAAGCGGTGAATATGGCTAACTTACAGCGCTATTTCGTCGAACAAGGGGTTTGGGTGCGTCCTTTCGGTAAGTTAATTTATCTGATGCCACCTTATATTATTTCTGCCGAACAGCTCACCAAGCTCACTCGAGCCGTATCCATGGCCTTAGATCAAGCCGAACATTTTCTGGACTAGCGTAATTAAAAAAACCTAGCAGTAACCCTGAAAGTTCAGAGTCTCTCATTCCTGTCTACGCTTATTAGCGAGATCACCTTTTGGTGGTCTCGTTTTTGCTTAAATAATAAGCGTCATAACGATAACTCACACCTATGAGTGTGAATACGCACTAATAATCGAATTAGACAGGAGTTTTAGATGAAGAAATGGCCACTTGCGCTGATGGCTTCAGCGCTTTCTCTCGCACTATTACAGGGCGCTAACGCCGCCTCAATGCCCGCCGTTGAGGCAAAAAACGGCATGGTTGTTAGCTCTCAACATCTGGCCTCTCAGGTTGGGGTTGATATCCTCAAAATGGGAGGCAACGCCATTGATGCCGCTGTCGCCGTTGGTTACGCTCAGGCGGTGGTTAACCCTTGCTGCGGTAATATCGGCGGCGGCGGTTTTATGACCATACATTTAGCCAACGGTGAAGATACTTTCATTAACTTCCGTGAAACGGCACCGGCCGCCGCTAGCGCCAATATGTATCTCGATGAGAACGGAAACGTGAAGAAAGGCGCTAGCCTCTATGGTTATCTTGCCGCCGGTGTTCCGGGAACGGTTTTAGGGCTCGATACCGCGCAGCGTAAATATGGCAAACTGACACGTCAGCAGGTGATGGAACCGGCTATCAAACTGGCTCGCGATGGCTTTATTCTCAATCGCGGTGATACCGATATTTTAGATACCACCATTGCTAAGTTTCGTGACGATCCCGAAGCCGCGCGCATCTTTTTACGTCCAAATGGCGATCCCCTTCAGCCCGGCGATCGGCTGATTCAAGCCGATCTGGCTAACACACTTGAATCTATCGCACAAAACGGCCCCGATGCTTTTTATCAGGGGAAAATCCCTCAGGCCGTTGAAGCCGCGGCGAAAAAAGGGGGTGGGATCCTGACGGCTAAAGACTTCGCCGATTTTCGCATCGCAGAAACTGCGCCGATTACCTGCTCTTATCGCGGCTATGAATTTGTATCTGCGCCACCGCCAAGCTCTGGTGGCGTCACGCTTTGCGAAATTCTCAACGTTTTGGAAGGGTACGACCTCAAGGCATCGGGCTTTAATTCTGCCCAAACCATTCATACCATGACGGAAGCAATGCGCCATGCCTATATGGATCGCAATACGTTTTTGGGCGATCCGGCATTTGTGAAGAACCCTACGGAAAAACTGCTCAGCAAAGAGTACGCCGCCGAAATTCGTAAGCAGATCCAGCCTGAGATCGCTACGCCTTCGAGCCGCGTTCAACCGGGTATGGAACCTCATGAAAAACCAGAAACTACGCACTACTCTATCGTTGACCACAACGGTAATGCGGTTTCCACCACCTATACCATCAACGGACGTTTTGGCTCCGTCGTGATTGCGCCCGGCACCGGATTTTTCCTCAACGACGAGATGGATGATTTCACCGTTAAAGTGGGCGAGCAAAATATGTATGGCTTAGTACAGGGCGCAACCAACGCCATCGCACCGGGTAAACGCCCTCTGTCATCCATGACGCCAACGCTGGTGACTAAAGATGGCAAAGTCTTTATGGTTGTTGGCTCTCCGGGTGGCTCGCGAATCATCACCATCACATTGCAAACGGTATTGAACGTTATCGATCACGGCATGGCACCGCAAGAAGCCGTCGATGCCCCGCGAATTCATCACCAGTGGCTGCCGGATGAAGTTTACTTCGAACAGCGCGGCCTCTCGGCAGACACCCAAAAACTGTTGCAGGAACGCGGCTATAAACTGGTTGAGCAAACCCCTTGGGGAGCCGCTGAACTCATTATGGTCGGTCTGCCGGGCGCCGCCGGTGTTAGCTCAGAGAGCTCGGGTAATGACTCGGCGGTATCCGGGAAAGTGCGCGAAGGCTTTATCTATGGCGCTAATGACGTTCGGCGTCCTTCGGGTTCTGCCGTTGGCTACTGATTAGCAAATCGAGCCTACTTCCGCCCCTAGAGACTAGGGGCATCCCCCTTTGTGGCCGTTTATCTGTTAGAATACCCTTTCTTTTTTTCACGCAGGTGCGCGCAGCTGCATCATTGGGTGAAAACTTCTCAACGTCTATGTGCTGTCATTTTCCTTTCAAACGATGAAGAAGAGATCAAGATAATGCCGTCAGTTTCCTATGACCGAACTCAGGTTGCTCATTGGTTAGGTCATGCGACCTTGGCCAAGGCGCGAGATTACTCGCGAGCCGTTTCGCAACTCCACTGGCAGGGCAATATGCTCACGGCCAAGGTACAAGGAACCGAAAGACGCCCCTACGCGGTGGTTATCTACTTCCACGATAAACAAAACCAGTTACGCATTGAGGGCGAGTGCTCGTGCCCCGTGGGTTTTAACTGTAAACACGTTGCCGCCGTTCTTTTGGCGGGCCTCGAAGAGCAAGAACCCACCGCCACCGGTGCGCGGCCTGAGCTGTTACGTTGGCTAGAGGCCTTTCGCGCGCAACAGACATCTTCTATTGCGGCTAAAAAACCCACTCAGACCTTAGCCTATGTCTTGGCATGGTCAGAACACCGACAGCATCATGAAATTCGGCTCTACAAAGCAAAGTTAGATAAAGACGGCTCCGTACGCAGCATCGATCAGCAGTGGCACAATATTGAGCCCGCGCTGGCTAAGCCGCCTAAATTTGTTACGCCTGAAGATTTTCAAATCCTGCGCGAGCTGTGGATCGAACGACCGCGTAACGGCATAGCAGCGTTTGAACTACAGGGAACCAGCGGCGCTGAGCTGATTCGCAAAATGATGGCAACGGGCCGTTTCTTTGTGATTGATTCTAATGAGCCTTTGTATCTGGGCGAGCAACGCCCGGGTGAAGTTCAGTGGCAGCGCTTGCCCGATCATCGTCTGCGCCCCATATTGCAGGTTCAGCCTCAGGCATCATGGGTGTTGCCCACCACGCCGCCGTGGTATATCGATACGCAAAGCGGCGAAGCGGGCACCGTTGAACTCAATCAGCCCTTCGCTCAGTTAGATGAATTCTTGTCCATGCCTCCGATTTCACTGAGTGAAGCACCATTAGTAGCTGCGGTTCTGGGCGAAATCGCGCCTGAATTCCCTCTACCACCGAGTATGAGCTCTTCAGAGCTTCGCGTTATTGACGTCGAACCCGTTCCCGTTTTGCAGCTTGATACCCAAAATGTCTATATGGGCGGTTTTGGCAACTATGGCTATCGTAATTGGCCTCTCGACTTTGCGACTTTTTCCTTCGATTACGATGGAATTAGCGTTGATCCTAAACAGGACACCACGCTATTCCCCGCAGACAACGGCAATGTGATTCAAATTCAGCGACGTAGCGATATTGAAAAACAACGCGCCAAAGAGCTTAAAAATTGCGGCCTAGAACTCATTACGTTAAGCGATAAAACTCGGCCGCCGACATTACCCGATACCATTTACGGCCTGCCAAACCCTGAGAGTTGGCCTTCGTTTGTCAGCCATACGCTGCCGACTTTGGAAAACAAAGGCTGGCGTATTGTGATGACCCACGATTCCAACTTTAATATCATTGAAATCAACGATATTAGCGGCAGCATCCAGTCAAGCGACGAAGGCTGGTTTGACGTTGAAATGGGTATTCTAGTCGGCGACCGTACCGTTCGTCTCGAGCCATTGTTGGCTGACCTGTTTCGTCGCGATCGCCGCTGGTTAGACGGCGAACTCGAAACCATCGACGATGATGAAGGCATTATTCTTAGCACCGAGCAAGGCGAGCGTTTGCGTATCGCTGCCAACCGCCTCAAGCCGGTCGTTCGCGTACTTGTCGATCTGTTCGCTCAATTAGGCCATGGCAAGGAAACGCTGAAGGTTTCCGCGCTTGATGCGGGCCGACTGGCCGCCTTAAGCGATACAGGACGCTGGCAGTTCCACGGAGAAACCTCCATTCAGGCTTTAGCCCAGCGTTTACAGGATGGGCCGGGAGTACAGCTGGTGGCGGTTCCGACAGGCCTTCAGGCAACGTTGCGTGGCTATCAGCATCAAGGCCTGAGCTGGATGCAATTTCTGCGCGAACAAAACATCTCGGGCGTGCTGGCCGACGATATGGGGCTGGGCAAAACGGTGCAAACGCTGGCGCATATCCTGCTGGAAAAAGAATCAGGCCGGCTCGACCGTCCTGCGCTTATCGTGGTACCCACTACCTTAGTACACAACTGGCGCGAAGAAGCGGCACGTTTTACTCCCGATCTTAATGTTCTGGTTCTCAGCGGGCCGCAGCGAAAAGATCTCTTTGATCGCATCGAACAGTGCGACCTGATTTTGACCACCTATTCTCTGCTGTGGCGAGATCAGAAAGTCCTCACTCAACATGATTACCATCTGTTGATCCTTGATGAAGCACAGTACGTTAAAAATGCGACAACGCGTGCAGCCACCGCATTACGTGACCTCAATGCACGCCATCGTTTATGTTTAACCGGCACGCCGCTGGAAAATCATCTGGGTGAAATTTGGTCGTTATTCGACTTTTTGCTGCCTGGTTTCCTCGGCAGCCAAAAAGAGTTTAACCAGCGCTGGCGTGTGCCTATCGAAAGAGACGGGGATACCGTGCGTCGTGACTTATTGGTTCGACGCATTCGCCCATTCATGCTGCGCCGCCGCAAAGATGACGTCGCTACTGAGCTACCACCAAAAACCACGCTGTTACGCACCGTTGAGCTGAAGGGCTCACAGCGCGATCTGTATGAAACAGTACGTACCGCGATGCAGGAAAAAGTTCGTACCGCCATTGACTCTCAAGGCATGGCGCGCAGCCATATTATCGTTTTGGACGCATTGCTTAAACTGCGCCAAGTTTGTTGCGATCCTCGCTTGGTCAATTTGGAAAAAGCGGCGTTGGTGAAAGAATCAGCCAAGCTCGAGCTGCTGCTCGAACTCCTGCCTGAGATGATCGATGAAGGTCGCCGTATCCTGTTGTTCTCGCAGTTCACCGGCATGCTGGATCTAATCTCACAGGCATTGGATAAAGCCGGCATTGCCTACGTCACGTTGACCGGCTCAACGGCGGATCGTCATGCGCCAGTACAGCGTTTCCAACGGGGCGAAGTCCCCCTGTTTTTAATCAGCTTAAAAGCTGGCGGCGTTGGGCTAAATCTAACGGCGGCTGACACGGTGATCCATTACGATCCGTGGTGGAATCCCGCGGCTGAAAATCAGGCTACCGACCGTGCACACCGAATGGGGCAAGACAAACCGGTGTTTGTTTACAAACTGATTGCCGCTGGCAGCATTGAAGAAAAAATCGTGGCGCTGCAGGATAAAAAAGCCGCGCTGGCTGACAGCATTTTATCTGAAGATACCAGTGGGTCTGCGAAGTTCTCGGCTGACGATCTTAGCGCGCTGTTTGAGCCGATAGATTGACCCCGTGAGCTAAGCCGCACCGACAGTTTTCCGTTTTTCAAATCAGCGTTGAGGTGTAACATTTGTCCTTAATGAGAACTCGCTGATTATAAACAGACTTATTATTAACCATTAAAGGAATGCGTATGAGCTACCGCATGATTGCGCTTGATCTGGACGGCACCCTGCTAACCAGTCGTAAACAGATACTGCCTGAATCGCTGGCTGCGCTGGATTTGGCACGCAAAGCAGGTTTAGAAGTGATGATCGTTACCGGTCGCCATCATATTGCCATTCATCCCTTCTATCAGGCGCTTAACCTCAACACCCCAGCTATTTGCTGCAATGGCACCTATCTGTATGACTATCAGGCGCGCAGCGTGCTGGCGTCAAACCCGTTGACCGCTGCGCAAGCTCATCAGGTGTTAAAACGCCTAAACGATGCTGATATCCACGGCCTGATGTACGTCGATGACGCTATGCTGTATCAGCAAACTAGCGGCCATGTCATTCGCTCTCATGCTTGGGCGGAATCTCTACCAGAGAATCAACGTCCAACTCTGCTTCAGGTTGAAAGCCTCCAGCAAGCCGCAAACGATGTTAAAGCTATCTGGAAGTTCGCTACCTCCGATACCGATATTGCCAAACTGCGCGCTTTCGCTAACGGCATCGAATCGGATCTGGGACTCGCCTGTGAATGGTCTTGGCACGATCAGGTCGACGTTGCGCAAGCGGGCAACAGCAAAGGTAACCGGTTAGCTGAGTACGTCGCCTCACGCGGTATTGATATGTCTGAAGTCATCGCCTTTGGCGATAATTTTAACGACATCAGCATGCTAGAAAGCGTCGGACTAGGAGTTGCTATGGGCAATAGCGCCGACGAAGTCAAAGCGCGCGCCAAAGCCGTTATCGGTGGGAATGAAGAAACTTCTATTGCCGATTTCCTAAAGCAAAAAGTTCTATAGTTTCATTCAACCGACGCCGCAAGGTATCTATTCGAGCCAACCGTATTCGAGTCAACCGATCTTAAAGGGTGAGGGAGGTGTATTCCCTCACACCTTAGCTACGTTTTAGCTTACTGTTCTTGATATCATTTCTCAGATATGATTGAACAGTAATCTAATCAGCCGCATCACTGCGACGATGAACTCTAAAACAACAATTATTGCTGATAATAGACTCATCCGTTTGCTCCCTGCATAAGGAGCATGACGCCTGCATGACTTACCTTTACATTGCCTATCGCCACACTGGGATCACATGTTAGGGCGATCGTGCCATACTCCAAGCCAAGGCACCGGTCAGCACCACCTGTTCCAGCTAGGACTTAAGAAATCTTCTTTCATCCACGTTGGCATGCCTCCCTAACGACACTGATTATATATACAGCTTCTCACGTCTATATATTTCGCCAAATTTACAATTATCTTAAGTTATTTGTGTATTGATACGGGTATGAACCTATCGCTATACTCTTCCCGTTAGGGTGATCGTGCCGTGCATTTTTCGCCTTCGGCAACCAACCGTTAGGCGCACAAACAAAAAACTCCGCACAAGGCGGAGTTTTTTGTTTTATTCATCTGTGAATATTAGCGGCTGATCGACACACTTTTAATTTGCGCATACAGCTTTTGCCCCACGTGAATATTGAGTTCATCACGCGCCCACGGAGTGATGCGCGCCCATAAGATCGCCTCTCCCACCGTTAGCTTTACTTCCACTTGTTGGTCAACATCCAAGCACTCTACTACCGTGGCTGCCAAAATATTACGAATGCTCGTCGCTGCGGGAGGTTCTAAAACTAACGACACATCCGCAGCATTAATGCGTATGCGCAGCTGGCTCTGTGGCGCAGCATCGAGTTTACCCACCCAAATATGCTGCTCACCGAGCGATAGTGCCGTCATGGCATAGTGCTCATGGTGCTTTAATACGCTGACATTGAGCACGCTGCTCTGCTCTTCTTTTTGCAGCCAAGGACGTAAAGCACTGCTCGCCCAAACCTCTTCAAGCTCGCCAAACGCACGGACTTGGCCTTGGTCAAGCAACAACACATATTCAGCCAAACGTAAAATTTCATCCATGCTGTGGCTGACATAGAGGATGGGGATATTCACGTCTTGCGCCAAGCGCTCTAGATACGGCAGAAGCTCACGTTTACGGGGAACATCTAACGAAGCCAAAGGCTCGTCCATCAGCAAAACTTCTGGAGCCGTTAACAACGCGCGCCCAATTGCAACGCGTTGCTTTTCACCACCCGACAAGCTAAATGGAAAACGGTCCAGCAGTGCCTCAATACCTAGCAATTTAACGATGCTGTCAAATTGCGGACGCATCGACGCAGCCATGCCGTATTCCAGATTTCCACGCACACGGTAATGAGGAAACAAACGCGCATCTTGAAAAACGTAGCCAATGCGGCGCTTTTCCGGCGGTAAACAAATACGGCGCGCAGTGTCGACTAACGCCCTACCATTGAGAACGACAGACCCTTTTTGCGGACGAGTCAGCCCCCCGATCACATTAATAAGCGATGTTTTTCCCGCGCCGGATAATCCAAAAATAGCCGTAATGCCCTTTGAGGGAAGCGTTGCTTTAACGTCGAGATTCAAATCGCCAAGGCGCTGATGGATATCGAGTTCTAACATGCGTCTTAGCCCCCCAGCCGCTTCTGGCTCCATCGCGCCAGCCATTCAGACAGCAGCAATGAAACCAAAGATAAAACAATCGCAATGGCACACAGACGAGCGGCATCCGCTTCTGCACCCGGTGTTTCAATCAGGGTATACATCGCGAGAGGAATCGTTCGGGTTTCGCCAGGGATGTTGGACACAAAGGTGATAGTTGCGCCAAATTCACCGAGCGAGCGAGCAAACGCCAGCACGGTTCCAGCCAGAATGCCGGGGAACGAGAGCGGCAGCGTAATGGTGAAAAATACCCGCCAGGGATTTGCTCCCAGAGTGCGCGCAGCCAGCTCCAGCTTGGAATCAACCGCTGCCAATGCGAGGCGAATGGCACGAACCATCAGAGGAAAGGCCACCACCGCAGAAGCTAACGCCGCACCATGCCAGCTAAAACTGAAACTAAAACCAAACCAGTCATAAAGCCACGCACCAATCACGCCCTTACGGCCCATGCCGATTAATAGCAAATAACCAATCACAACCGGAGGTAAAACCAGCGGCAGATGGATAATGCTATCAAGCAGAGACTTGCCGGGGAAATTGCAGCGCACCAACACCCACGCAGTAAAAATACCGACGGGTAGACTAAAGATAACGGCCGTTCCTGCCACCTGTAGGCTCAGGACGACCGCTTCCCACTCATATGCACTCAGAAACATTAGCGCGGGGTAAATCCATAACGGGTGAAGATAGCCGCGGCTTCCGGCGTGCGCAGATAGTCATAAAATGCTTTTACCGCTGGCGTTTGTTTATCTTTCACAATGGCCATTGGATATTCAACAGGCTTATGTGAATCCGCTGGGAAGATACCAACAACTTTCACTTTTTTGCTCGCGACAGCATCAGAGCCGTAAACAATACCTAAAGGTGCTTCATCGCGTTCCACCAAGGCCAGCGCTGCGCGTACATCGTTAGCACGCGCCATGAGTGGAGACAGCTCATCCCACGCACCCAATTTCTGTAATGCTTCTTTCGCATAAATGCCAGCAGGGACGTGATCAGGATCGCCCACCGCCAAACGGCCACCGTTCAACAATGCTTTCCAATCGGTTTTTTTATCGATATTCACTTTATCGATTTTGCTGTCTTTCGCCGCCACCAACACCAAATCGTTGCCCAACAACGTGATACGGGTATCAGCAACCATCGCTTTTTTATCAATCGCAAAATCCATCCACTGCTGATCTGCGGAGATGAAGAGATCTGCTGGAGCGCCTTGATCAATTTGGCGCGCAAGTGTGGAAGAGGAGGCAAAGGAAGAAACAACTTTTACGTCTTTTCCTTTTTCATACTGTGCAGCAATATCTTGCAGTGCGTTAGTTAAGGAAGCCGCCGCAAATACGGTAACTTTTTCTTGTGCGATAGCAACCTGACTTACGCCAACGGCTAAAACCGTACCTACAACCAACTTATTCCATGCTTTCATCAGTGACCCCATTAAAATGATGTGATGCCCATACGTTATGTATTTGATTATATGACGTGAGCGACATCAGTGTCACTGACAATATCGGTGCGATATCAGTAAACATGAAGTGAGTTTGATTTATCGAAAAAGTTTGCAGCATCTCAAACAAAAACGCCCAGCTATCATCGCTGGGCGTTTCGTAAAAAATATCACGTTTTAGTGATTAGAACGTTTTTCATCAGAATGACCAACGCCGGAGAAAATGTTAAACACCTCTCCCAAGCCATAAATCAAGCCAAGAATGGCAGCCATAACCACGGGAACCATGATTGCAGCAAATACCAAACTCTTTAATAATTCCAACATAACAGCCTCACTCAGTGTTGGTTGCAGCAATTCAGCCACACTATCTCATACTGACTCATAATACAGAATCTCGCTGCATATATTAAACAGCTTAGCGTAAATTGTACGCCCTAAACGTGCGGTCTGAAGTTATTCGCATATGCGGTTTGCGTCTTAGGGGCGTTATCAGCGAAAATGAAAGCATAACCTGTGAAGGATGAACCCTATGCAAGCCGAAATTTTACTGACGCTAAAACTCCAGCAACGCCTGTTTGCCGATCCGCGTCGGATTGAATTACTCAAACAGGTACGCCACACCGGTTCTATCAGCCAAGGCGCTAAGCTAGCAGGAATTAGCTATAAAAGCGCTTGGGATGCCGTGAATGAGATGAACCAGCTTTCCGAGGAGTCGTTGGTCGATCGCGCTACCGGCGGTAAAGGCGGCGGCGGCGCCAAAATCACCCGCTACGGTGAGCGCCTGATTGCCCTTTACGATCTTCTTGGGCAGATCCAGCAAAAAGCGTTCGACGTGCTAAACCAAGACGATCTTCCTTTAGATAGCCTGCTGGCGGCGATCGCGCGTTTCTCCTTACAAACCAGCGCCCGTAATCAGTTTTTTGGCACCGTTACCGAACGCGACCACCAGCAGGTACAGCAGCACATCAGCGTACTGCTCGCCGATGGGAAAACCTTATTGCGTGCCGCCATCACGGAACAAAGCGCCGAACGTTTAGCGCTGGCTCCTGGTAAAGAAGTGCTGGTATTAATCAAAGCCCCGTGGGTGAAATTAACCACCGACACCGCACTCGCTCATGCCGCAGATAACAACTTAACCGGCACCGTGAGTCACATTCAGTCGGGTGCTGAAAACAGCGAAGTTCTGGTAGAGCTAAACGGCGGTGTAACTCTCTGTTCTACCGTTGATAATCAAACCATGGCCCATCTAAAACTGAGCTTGGGTGAAACGGTAACGGCTCAGTTCAATGCCGATCAGGTGATTTTAGCCACCTTGGCCTAAGCACCGATGCCGATAAAATAGCGCTCCCTCCTTAATCGGAGGGATATCGCACCGTTATCATTCTTTCGTGTAAAATCTCCCGCTGCTCGCCTTGACACCCCATGGCGTACTGATTATCCCTAATAGCTGAAAACTTTTTAGGGAGCCGTATGCCGTATGACCTCATTAAGCTTTAGCCAAGCACGCTTTCGCCTTGGCGATACTCGGACGCTTTTTTTACCGGAACTCACCCTTCATTCTGGCGAAAGCTGGGCGTTTGTGGGTGCAAATGGCAGTGGAAAATCAGCGCTGGCGCGGGCGCTCACGCAGGACTTACCACAGCTTAACGGCGAAACAACATCGGCATTCGCTCACCCTATCCGCCTTTCTTTTGAGCAATTGCAAAAACTGCTCAGCGACGAATGGCAGCGCAATAACACCGACATGCTTAGCGAAGGCGAAGATGATACCGGCCGTACTACCGCCGAAATTATTCAGTCTGAAGTGAAAGATTCAAAACGCTGCCAACAATTAGCCGCTCAGTTTGGTATCGAACCGTTGCTCGAACGCCGTTTTAAATATCTTTCGACCGGTGAAACGCGTAAAGCTTTACTGTGCCAAACGCTGATGAGCCAGCCTGATTTGCTGGTGTTGGACGAACCCTTTGATGGATTAGACGTTAACTCACGTGCGCAACTCGCACAGATGCTGCAAACGCTAAACGCTCAGGGCGTGACAACGGTGTTAGTGCTCAACCGGTTTGATGATATCCCTGATTTTATTGAGCATGTTGGCGTGTTGGCAGAATGCGAACTCACCCACGTAGGGAATCGCTTAGATGTCTTATCACAGGCGTTAGTCGCGCAGTTAGCTCACAGTGAAAGCCTTGCGGATATGCGATTGCCTGAAACTGAAGATCCTCGCCAACAGGATCGGTTACCCCACGATCAGCCACGTATCATCCTGAAAAATGGCTGTGTTCACTATAACGATCGCCCCATCCTCAACCATCTTGATTGGCAGGTCGATCCACAACAGCATTGGCAGATCGTCGGTCCCAACGGGGCAGGTAAATCTACGCTGCTCAGCTTAATCACCGGCGATCACCCGCAGGGATATAGCAACGATCTCACATTGTTTGGCCGTCGTCGCGGCAGCGGTGAAACCATTTGGGATATCAAAAAACACATCGGCTATGTAAGCAGCAACCTGCATCTGGAATATCGCGTTAGCATCAGCCTGCGTAACGTCATTTTGTCCGGTTTTTTAGATTCAATTGGCATTTATCAGGCGACGTCCGACAGGCAGGAAAAACTGACCGACCAATGGCTGGAAATGCTGGGCATGCAGGCACTGAGTCATCACCCTTTCCACGATCTTTCATGGGGGCAACAGCGTTTGGCGCTGATCGCTCGTGCGTTAGTAAAACATCCCGCATTGTTAATTTTAGATGAACCATTACAAGGGCTTGACCCTATTAACCGCCAACTGGTTAAGCGCTGGATTGACATTCTGATGACCGATGGCAATAGCCAGTTGCTGTTTGTTTCTCATCACGCAGAAGATGCCCCCGATTGCATCACTCATCGCCTGGCGTTTATCGCCGAGGGCGATTCCTATCGCTACCAAATCGATCGGTTATAACACCCAGCTCATCCGCTTTGCCTCTTTTTACAGGGCTTTACTTGTCTTAAAGCCCGCTTCTCAGAGCAGTTAACTAATTTCTCTGTGTTATCATTCAAGCTTAAATATAAAACACAAAGGAATATCTATGTGGGGTGCTCTAGCCGCTTCCTTAGCCGTGCTTTCGTTTCAACGACAGCTATCCGCTTTTTTACTTCTCTCTGCTACCGCGCTGGCGTTCAGCCAAGGCATTCTTAATTTTAATGCTTTAGCCTTTATGGCCGTTGTCGTGCTTGCTGGGCTAGCCCGCTATCGCTGGGAACATCAGCAAAAAGGCGGATTCAACAGCGAAATCTTACTCGTGTTAGCCGCCATCGTGCTGTTTCTGCACATGGTACCCGGCTTCAATAACCCTAAAATCCTCGACAAAGTGATTGCCGGTCCACACAGCGCACCGTTCTCGATGTACTACAACTTCGACAAAGCGCTGGTTCCTTTCATTCTCTTACTGGCCCTGCCCACCTTATTCCGTGCACCTCTTGCAGCGCCACGGCCGGCGTGGAATTGGGTTGTGCTTGGCATTAGCGTGCCCGTTTTATTACTTATCGCCGTGGCTCTAGGCGGCTTGCGCATCGAACTTCATCAGCCCGCGTGGCTATGGCAATTTGCACTGGCTAATCTGTTCTTTGTTTCTTTGGCAGAAGAAGCGCTCTTTCGTGGCTATCTGCAGCAACGCCTCAGCGGCTGGTTAGGCCACCTTCCCGCGCTGATGATTACCGCGGTTATTTTCGGTCTAGCGCATTTCGCAGGCGGTTGGCTGATGGTAATTTTTGCCGGATTAGCTGGCGTGATTTATGGTCTGGCGTGGATGTGGAGCGGTCGGCTATGGGTGGCAACGCTGTTCCACTTTGCGCTGAACATCATCCACCTCTTGTTCTTTACCTATCCGATGTATCACGCGTAACCCTTAAATTTATCTGCCTCACGGGTCTTCGCCTGAAGACCCTATTTTATCGCTCAAGTTTTATATTCTTCGCCGTGTAACCGTTACCACTCATTCTCGATTTATATGAACTTGCAGACAGCCTTATCACGCCGCACAATAGACCTTTATCGGAATCTGAGCCGTTTGCATTGTTGTGTAAACGATTCCATTTATTTAGCATAGATCACCTTTTTCACGGTTTTCTCATGCTACCTTTACTGCATTGAATGTTCCAAAGGAGCGAATCATGATTGTTTTAGTTACTGGTGGTAGCGGTTACATTGGCAGCCATACCTGCGTACAGTTAATCGCCGCTGGGCATACGCCGATCATCTTAGACAATCTTTGCAATAGCAAAGCCAGCGTTTTGGAACGCATCAACACTCTGACCGGCACCACGCCAACCCTTTATCAAGGTGACATTCGCGACCGCTTGTTACTTGACCGTATTTTCGCTGAAAACCAGATTGACTCGGTGATCCACTTTGCGGGGCTAAAAGCCGTGGGTGAGTCAGTGCAAAAACCGCTGGAATATTACGATAACAACGTGAGCGGTACGTTAACGCTGCTAGAAGCAATGCGCGAAGCAAATGTCAAAAATATGATTTTCAGCTCTTCCGCAACCGTGTATGGCGATCAGCCAAAAATCCCTTACGTTGAAGATTTCCCTACCGGAAACCCATCAAGCCCTTACGGCCGCAGCAAATTGATGGTTGAGCAAATCCTCGAAGATCTCCACCGTGCCGATCCGGAATGGAGCGTTAGCCTGCTGCGCTATTTCAATCCGGTTGGCGCTCATCCATCTGGATTAATGGGTGAAGACCCGCAGGGCATTCCTAATAACCTGATGCCTTATATCGCTCAGGTTGCCGTAGGCCGCCGTGACTCTTTGGCGATTTTCGGCAATGACTATCCAACCGAAGATGGCACCGGCGTACGTGATTATATCCACGTGGTCGATTTAGCCGACGGTCATTTGGCCGCGCTCAACGTCATGACAAACAAGCCTGGCGTACACATTTACAACCTCGGCGCAGGCGTTGGTTATAGCGTGCTGCAAGTGGTGAACGCCTTCAGCAAAGCCTGCGGCAAACCGGTGAATTACCACTTTGCCCCCCGCCGTGCAGGCGATCTTGCCGCGTACTGGGCGGACTCCACCCGGGCAGACAAAGACCTCAACTGGCGCGTCACCCGCACGCTGGACGATATGGCGCAGGACACCTGGCGCTGGCAGTCACAGAATCCGCAGGGCTATCCCGAATAAGTCCCTGAATAATATTTTAAGGAGCACCGATAATGACCACATTTAATCCGGTCGATCACCCTCATCGCCGTTATAACCCATTGACAGATCAGTGGGTGTTGGTCTCTCCGCACCGTGCCAAACGCCCGTGGCAGGGTGCACAGGAAACACCGTCGAATCAAACGCTGCCACAGCATGATCCAGACTGTTTTCTGTGTGCGGGCAATACGCGTGTTACCGGCGATAAAAATCCCGATTACACCGGCACCTATGTTTTTACTAACGACTTTGCGGCGCTGATGCCGGATACCCCTGATGCACCGCAAAATGACGATCCTTTGATGCGCTGTGAGAGCGCACGTGGCACCAGCCGCGTTATCTGTTTCTCACCCGATCACAGCAAAACGTTGCCTGAACTTTCCCTGCCCGCTCTTGAAGAGATCGTTAAGACCTGGCAAACCCAGAGCGCCGATCTTGGGAAAACCTATCCGTGGGTGCAGGTATTTGAAAATAAAGGCGCCGCGATGGGATGCTCTAACCCGCATCCGCACGGACAAATTTGGGCTAATAGCTTCCTCCCTAATGAAGCTGCGCGCGAAGATCGCCTACAGCAAACCTATTTCGAACAGCATAAAACGCCAATGCTGCTGGACTATGCCAAGCGCGAAATGGCCGACGGCAGCCGTACCGTGGTGGAAACCGAACATTGGATTGCCGTGGTTCCGTACTGGGCCGCGTGGCCTTTTGAAACGCTGTTGCTGCCGAAAACACACACCTTGCGCATTACCGATCTCAATGCCGAGCAGCGTGCGGATTTAGCCCTTGCACTGAAAAAACTCACCAGCCGCTACGATAACCTGTTCCAGTGCTCTTTCCCGTACTCCATGGGCTGGCACGGTGCGCCGTTCCATGAGGTTGACTGTGTACACTGGCAGTTGCACGCACATTTCTATCCCCCACTGTTGCGCTCTGCAACCGTGCGTAAATTTATGGTCGGCTACGAAATGCTGGCCGAAACTCAGCGCGATTTAACGCCTGAGCAAGCCGCTGAACGTCTACGCGCAGTAAGTGACGTCCATTACCGTGAAGCCAACGCCAAATAAGGAAACGAAAATGAGTCTGCAACAACTTACTACCGTGACACAGGATATTTTTAATCGTTATTTTGGCTATGCTCCGGCAATGACGGTACAAGCACCCGGCCGTGTAAACCTGATTGGCGAACATACGGATTACAACGATGGCTTTGTATTGCCCTGCGCTATTGATTATCAAACCGTGATTAGCTGCGCTAAGCGCGACGATCGCAAGGTGCGCGTGATTGCCGCCGACTACGATAATCAACAAGATGAATTCTCTCTTGATGCTCCATTTGAATCCCATCCCACCATGATGTGGAGCAACTACGTGCGCGGCGTACTGAAATATCTGCAAATCCGTAATCCTAACTTCGGCGGCGCAGACTTAGTGATCAGCGGCAACGTCCCGCAAGGTGCAGGGCTGAGCTCATCGGCCTCGCTTGAGGTTGCCGTGGGTCAGGCATTCCAAGCACAGTACAACCTGCCTTTAGACGGCGTTCAGTTGGCGTTAAACGGTCAAGAAGCAGAAAACAAATTTGTCGGCTGCAACTGCGGCATCATGGATCAGCTAATCTCTGCACTGGGCGAAGAAAAACACGCGCTGCTGATTGACTGCCGCTCGCTGGCGACGCGTTCGGTTCCTATGCCTAAGGACGTTGCGATCGTGATTATCAATTCCAACGTTAAGCGTGGACTGGTCGATAGCGAATACAACACCCGCCGTCAGCAGTGCGAAGCCGCAGCGCAGTATTTCAACGTAAAAGCCCTGCGTGATGTCACGCTGGCCGAATTCGAAGCTAAACAGGCTGGATTGGAAGCACTGACCGCGCGCCGCGCCCGTCATGTGATCACTGAAAATGACCGCACTGAAGCGGCCGCCAAAGCGCTTGCCTCAGGCGATCTTAAACTGATGGGCACACTGATGGCGGAGTCCCACGCCTCAATGCGTGATGATTTTGAAATTACCGTCAAACCTATCGATATGCTAGTTGAAATCGTGAAGGACGTTATCGGAGAGCGCGGCGGAGTTCGTATGACGGGCGGCGGCTTTGGCGGCTGTATCGTCGCCCTGATGCCGTTGGACCTGGTTGAGGAAGTTCGCACCACGGTTGAACGTGAATATCCGGCACAAACCGGCCTGAAAGAAACCTTCTATGTCTGCTATCCATCACAAGGAGCCAGCGTATGCTAAATTTTGCTGATACCTCCCGTGCACCGGACGGCGAGCCGTTTCAATTCACCACGCTAACCAACAGCGCTGGCAGCATTGCCACATTCATGGACTGGGGCGCAACCTGGCTTTCATGCCAGATCGCGCTGAACGACGGCAGTTTGCGTGAGGTTTTGCTCGGCTGCCAAACGCCCGAGCAGTTTACCGAACAGGGTGCCTTTTTAGGTGCTACGGTAGGTCGTTATGCCAACCGTATCGCTAAAGCACAGTATGTGTATCAAGGTGAAACCGTCGTTTTACATCCGAGCCAAGGTGAAAATCAGCTTCACGGCGGGCCTGAAGGATTCGACAAACGCCGTTGGAAACGCATTTCACATGATACTCATCATGTGACCTATCAATTAGACTCTGCCGATGGCGATCAGGGTTTCCCCGGAAATCTCGTTGCCCAAGCAACCTATCGCCTCACGGAAGATAACCGCGTTGAGATTAGCTGGCAGGCAAAAGTGGATAAAACCTGTCCGGTGAATTTAACCAACCATGCCTACTTCAATTTAGACGGTGATGGCAGCACGACCGATGCCTTAGCACAAAAGCTTCAGCTTTTTGCCGATCACTATCTTCCGGTGGAAAGTGACGGGATCCCCTGCGGAGATCTTACCGACGTCAGCGGCTCTGGCATGGATTTTCGTAAGGCCAAGACCTTGCAACAGGATCTGCTGAAAGATCGCTGCCAGCAGCGCGTGAAAGGTTACGATCACGCCTATCTGCTGCACAGCACCTGTCATCATGCACAACACCCTGCGGCGATCCTCACCTCAGCCGATGCTAAACTAGAGATGCAGGTTTTTACCGATGCCCCAGCCCTTCAGCTCTACAGCGGTAACTTTTTGGCCGGAACGCCCGATCGTCGCGGAGCACAATATGCCGCTTATGCCGGTGTGGCGTTAGAAAGTGAGTTTTTACCTGATACCCCGAATCATCCTGAATGGCCACAGCCGGATTGCTTTATTAAACCGGGTGATGTTTATCAAGCCGCAACGACGTATTGGTTTGTGGTGAAGGGATAGCAGCCAAAATACAGGTATGGCGTAAATTACGTCCGCCCAAAATATTGAGTCTTGCATCTACACCGTGCAGGCGTCCGTGTTAGGGGGCCAATCGCCGCCCCCTAACAACCCGGCTTGGCACCGTTCTTCAGCCTGCTTCGCAGGTTCCCTCATCTCGTCATTCCGGCTTTAACGGAACGAACGGCAATCGCCATCCTGGCTCCTCCGTTCTTTCGCCGACATCCCTGTCGGCGAATCCTAGCCTGCATTCCTCTATTCGGCTGAAGAACAATGTGCCAGATAAGGTCAAACCCAAAAGACAAAAACTTTATCTGTTTTTTAGTTTAAGTATTGGGAGAAAGAGCAACGCTAACAGGATGTTAGCGTTAGGGGAGGAGGCGCCAAGGATGGCGCATGCCGACCCGGCGCGGAGATGGCGTCTCGGATAAAAGCGCGAGAGTGCAGAGACCACGCGCTGGTGGTCTCTGCCCGTATGCCTTCACCAATGCGGCAATGAAGCTCGGTATGAACTGGCAGACGGAATATTACGCGAATACACCATAAGCCATCGGCATACCGAATCTCATGCCTGCACCACAGAATCCTTAAAACCCATTCTTAATCCCTTTCATATCAGGCAGCTTATGCGCTATCCCTTTATGGCAGTCGATACAGGTTTTTCCGTCCTGAATGGCTTGGTCGTGCATTTTTCCTGCTACGGTTTTCTGTGCCGTGAAATCCATGTATTCAAAGTTGTGGCAGTTACGACACTCCTGAGAATCATTGGCTTTCATACGTGCCCATTCATTTTCAGCCATCACTAACCGGTGTGCTTCAAACTTTTGCGGCGTATCAATCAAGCCAAAAGCTTTAGCGTACAGCTCTTTACTGGCTTTGATTTTACGTACAATTTTAGGCACCCACTCATGTGGAACATGACAATCTGGGCAGGTTGCACGCACACCGCTGCGATTGGTGTAGTGAACGGTATCCATATATTCCTGATACACGTTGTCGCGCATTTCATGGCAGCTGATACAGAACTTTTCCGTATTCGCCATTTCCATACCGGTATTGAAACCGCCCCAGAAAATAATCCCGGCGACAAAACCCAGCAGCAACAGTGTGCCTAAAGCCAAACGGCTTGGACGGCGCCACCATTGCCACACGCGGCGAATCATGCCCGGTTTTTTCTGCTCGGTTGGCTTGTTGTCTACTTCTTTATTATCCAGCATAGCGGCTCCTGTTACTGCCCAAAGCCCGGTGCGGCCTGGAAGCTATTACCTACAATCGGTGGTGCATCACTTTGCGGTACGTGGCATTGCAGGCAGAAGTAACGGCGTGGCGCAACTTCTCCCAACACTTTGCCGTTAGCATCCATAAAGTGAGTTGGGCTAATGCGCGGCGCACCGGTGGTACGGTAATGTTCAACGCCGTGGCATTGCAGGCAGCGGTTGGTATTTTTGCTAATCTGATAGCCATCTACGCTATGCGGGATCATCGGCGGCTGATTGACATAGTTCAGCGCCATACGCTCTTGCTGCTTAGGCATTTTAATCTGCCCTTCTGCCGTTCCCGAAACTTCCGGTGATTGGCTCAAATCGACGTCGCTGGCCGCATATACAGCGCCAGCCACAGACAATGACAGCACGACGGCCTGTAACATTGCCCAAAGCGAAGCGTGCTTTTTCAGGACATTGCTCTTCATTCTTTAGCTCCCGAACGATGAAATCGGTTCTTAAATTCGAATACGTGCTCGGCACACACATCCATGCAACGCCCGCAGCTGATGCAATCTTTGCTCAGTACCAGCGGGCTATGATCGTTATTTAATACAGGCTCACGTAACACCTGAGACTCTGGACAAACGTGAAAACAGTCCATACAGCGCGTGCATTTCTCTCGATGTTCAGCGCTAACACGGATAACCGCTTTAGTGCCAATCACGCCATACAGCGCGCCCATCGGGCAAATATGACCACACCAACCATGCTCCGTCACCAGCAGGTCAAACAGGAACACCGCAAGAATCAGCCAAAGGCCACCAAAAGCGCCGAAAATCAGGCTACGTCCAAGCAGCGCCACCGGATTCAACCATTCCCACAGCAAGGTGCCACTGATGGCACTTCCTGCCAGCACCGCCAGCAAAATGCCATAGCGTAGGCTTCGTGGCAGTGAGGCTGATTGGCGGATATTCAGCTTACGCCGCATCCACGCCGCGAGATCAGTGACCGGATTTAACGGACAAACCCATGCACAGAACGCGCGGCTGGCTATCAGGGAATAAGCCACCACAATGACCAATGTTCCAGCCAAGGCCGTGAGCGCAGGCCAATGCCCCGCAAACACGCTTTCCAACATCATTAATGGATCGGTCAAAGGAACGGTTTCAAGCAGTAAACTGCCGCTGTAGTTTCCTTTTAAAATCCAAATTCCCCACCACGGCCCTGATAAAAACATCATCAAAACCGCCAGTTGGCTTAAACGGCGTAACAGCAGCCAGCGATGGCTGCGGATAATACCGTGACGTTGGCGTGCTTCAAGACCGGCCTGATTTGCACTGTTCGCCATCATTCACCTCCCTGCGGCATACGTGAAGGTAGCTGGGTGCCAGACGGAACTAATGAGTGTCCAGCCTTCGCTTTCTCTTCCCATCCCAAACGGTAATGCTGCCCAAGCTCTCCGCGTGCAATCGAGAGAGGCAACACTTTGATCGCCGCCTCATCCAGTACGCAGGCTTGTTCGCATTTTCCGCAGCCGGTGCAAGCATCACTGTGAACCGTCGGCAAGAACTTCGCATGCACGCCGGTTCGCTCGTTGCGATGTAGCTCCAGCGTGATAGCTTTATCAATCGATGGGCAAACGCGATAACACACATCACAGCGTAAGCCTTGCCAATTCAGGCAATTCTCATGATCGAGCAGCACCGCCAATCCCATCCGCGCATCATCGATGTCGGTCAATTTGGGATCGAGCGCCGCGCTCGGACAAGCCACCACGCAAGGAATGTCTTCACACATTTCACAAGGCGTTTGTCTCGCAACAAAATAAGGGGTGCCTGCCGAAGAAGGCGACAAAAGCGTCGCTAACTTCAGCGTGTCGTAAGGACAAGCCTGAACACACTGCCCGCAGCGAATGCAGGCGCGCTCAAACTCACCGTCCGGCAAGGCTCCCGGTGGACGTAACGCTAGGCCATCACGCGCCTGTGATTGCTTTTGCTGCAATCCCAGAACCAACGCCAGCCCGGCTAACCCACCCGCACTGCGCACCGCATCGCGTAAAAAGCGACGGCGCGCAGGCCCTTTATCTCGTTGTTTCGTCATCAGGTAACGCTCCTTGCCTGATTAGGCAGTCACCTTTTCAACTTTTACCGCACATTTTTTGAAGTCAGTTTCTTTAGACAGCGGATCGGTTGCATCCAGCGTCAGGTTATTCACCAACTGAGCGGCATCGAAGAACGGCATATAAACCAGTCCTTGCGGCACACGGTTACGACCACGGGTTTCAACAATAGAAACCAGTTCGCCACGGCGAGAAATCACCTTCACTTTATCGCCACGACGCAGGCCGCGTTGTTTCGCATCCAAAGGATGAATAAACAGCACCGCTTCAGGGAACGCACGGTGCAGTTCAGGCACACGGCGCGTCATCGAACCGGTATGCCAATGCTCCAGCACGCGACCGGTAGAGAGCCACAGGTCGAATTCTTTATCTGGCACTTCAGCCGCTGGCTCAAATGGCAGTGCGAAAATTACCGCTTTGCCGTCTGGTTTGCCGTAGAAACGCACGCTTTCGCCTGCTTTAACAAACGGGTCAAACCCTTCGCGATAGCGCCACAGGGTTTCTTTGCCGTTCACCACTGGCCAGCGGATACCGCGCGCTTTGTGATATTCATCGAACGGAGCCAAATCGTGACCATGACCACGGCCAAATGAGGCGTACTCTTCAAACAACCCTTTCTGCACGTAGAACCCAAAATCACGCGATTCATCGTTCAATTGATCGGCAGGGATCTCTTCTAGCTTGAATTTGTTCACGTTGCCGTTGGCATAAAGCACATCAAACAACGTTTTACCCTTCAGCTCTGGCTTACTGTTGATCAGTTCCGCAGGCCAAACCTCTTCTACTTTGAAGCGTTTGGAGAACTCCATCATCTGCCACAGGTCAGATTTCGCCTCACCTGGTGCTTTTACCTGCTGATGCCAGAACTGAGTGCGGCGCTCGGCGTTACCATAAGCCCCCTCTTTTTCCACCCACATGGCAGTTGGCAGAATCAGGTCGGCGGCCAAAGCGCTGACGGTTGGGTACGGATCGGAGACCACGATGAAGTTACGTGGATCACGCCAGCCCGGCATGCGGTCTGCGTTGATGTTTGGCCCAGCCTGCATGTTGTTGTTACACATCACCCAGTAAGCGTTGAGCGTGCCGTCTTTCAGCGCACGGTCTTGCGCCACGGCGTGCAGACCCACTTTTTCTGGAATGGTGCCCGCAGGCAGTTTCCAGGTATTTTCAGCGATCTGGCGATGCTTCTCGTTGGTCACTACCATGTCTGCCGGCAAGCGGTGGGAGAACGTCCCCACTTCACGCGCAGTACCACAGGCTGACGGCTGACCGGTCAGAGAGAATGGACCACAGCCCGGTTTGGAGATTTTGCCGGTCAACAGATGGATGTTGTAGCAGAGGTTATTCGCCCAAACACCGCGCGTGTGTTGGTTGAAGCCCATCGTCCAGTAGGAAACCACTTTGACTTTAGGATCGGCATACAGCTTAGCCAACGATTCCAGAGAATCCTTTGGCACACCGGTCATTTCAGCCGTTTTCTCCAGCGTGTACTCCGCCACGAATGCTTTGTAGTCTTCAAAGCTCATTGGCTCGGAGGCATCGCTGCCCGGATTTTTCGCGGCTTTTTCCAGCGGATCGGTTGGGCGTAAGCCGTAACCGATGTCTGTTGCGCCCTTACGAATATTCACGTGCTGCTTCATGAATTCCTGATCGACCGCATTATTCTGAATAATGTAGTTTGCGATGTAGTTCAGGATCACCAAGTCAGACTGCGGGGTGAAGATAATCGGGTTATCGGCCAGCTCAAAGCTGCGGTGTTCAAAGGTAGAAAGAACCGCCACTTTGACATTTTGGTCGGTCAAACGACGGTTGGTAATGCGCGACCAGAGGATCGGGTGCATTTCCGCCATGTTTGAGCCCCACAGGACGAAAGCATCCGCCTGTTCGATGTCATCGTAGCAGCCCATCGGCTCATCCATACCAAAGGTACGCATAAAGCCAACCACCGCAGACGCCATACAGTGACGCGCATTCGGGTCGATGTTGTTAGAGCGGAAACCTGCCTTGAACAGTTTGGAAGCAGCATAGCCTTCCCAAACGGTCCACTGGCCCGATCCAAACATGCCCACCGACGTTGGGCCTTTTTCTTTCAGAGAAGTTTTAAACTTCTCTTCCATCACGTCGAAGGCCTGATCCCAGGTCACCGGCGTGAATTCGCCCTCTTTGTTGTACTGACCATTCTTCATGCGCAATAAAGGCTGCGTTAGACGGTCTTTTCCGTACATGATTTTTGGCAGGAAATAACCTTTAATGCAGTTTAGGCCACGGTTAACCGGCGCATCTGGATCCCCTTGAGAAGCCACGATGCGACCATTTTGTGTTCCAACCAGCACACCACAACCAGTACCGCAAAAACGGCACGGCGCTTTATCCCACTTAATTTCATCAGCCCCACCGACAACCGCTTGCGCGACGGTCGGAATGGTCAGCCCCGCAGCTGCTGCTGCAGCGGCGACGGCGTTGGCTTTCATGAAGTCTCGACGACTGAGTTTCATGGCGTATCCTCACCTTGCTCATCCTGCTGGTGATAAACCAGCGACACCGCCAGCACACCTGCCACATTGCGCGCTGACTCAATTCTGTCTAGCAATGCGTTTGAATCTTCGCTTTGCATGACAACCACTAACTTGCCTTTTTCTTGTTCTGTCGCTGCCACTTCAGTTTCTGGCATGGCGGCCAGAGCTTCTGCGACGGCGGGTACGGCTTCCGGTTTGGCTTGAACAACCAATCCACATACGTGCCACATCTCATTGCTCATACTTCATTCCTTGCTACCGCGTCGCGCATTTCAGGCCGCGCCGCTGGCGTTATTCGAATAGCATCAACCGGGCAGCCACGAACGCATTCGCCGCAGCCGGTGCATTTATCTAAATCAACCGTGGGTTTTGCAATTCCGCTTAGATGAGGCGCAAAGCGAATAGCATAAGGCTCGCAGGCATCCTGACAGCTGCGGCACTCAATGCCTTTTTGCGTTAGGCAGTTCGTCTGAATTTCTGCCTGAATCGTCCATGGCTGTGTGCGTTCAAGTTCAAAAAGCGGTAACTCGCAGGCATCAGCGCAACGATGGCAGAATGTGCATTCAGCGCGGTGGAAATCGATAGCAGGGAACCCACCATCGCCTGCGATTAATACGCCGGTTTCACACTGTTCAATACAGGAATGGCAACGCGTGCAGCCTGCAATGAAAGCAGGCTCTGGGATTGTCCAAGGTGGACGCTGTGCGCTAGCGGGCTTTCGCCAACGAGCACTAAGTAGATTGCGCCGAGAAAGCGTAGTCATGGATACTCCGGTGACATTGCTCATCCATCCAGATGAAAAACACGTACCAATAAAAATGAAAGATATTGCTGGTCAGCGATATTGTTTTAACTTGTTGTTAGTAATAATTCTTATTTAACTTATGACCAGAAATAGAGGTTTTTTCTAAGCATAAAGTATGCGGATTAAAGGATGAGTTATAATCCCCCTAAATAGGTAATTGTGGGTATCGATTGCGCGAGATCAAACCTTTTGCTGAGTTTTCACGCACTGTATAGACCCTGCGACCACATTTCGTTATTTACTGATTTATATAACGATTATTTGGGCCCTCTGTTATCAATAAAGAGAACGGTACTAATAACCCATTTATTAAGCACCTGCGCAAAAATGATGATGTTCTACCGCCCTTTTTATCGCTGTCATACGAAATAGGTATATTAGATTGCTCGTAAAACGTTCGGTTACCAGCACCTTGGCTAAAACACTGGCCGCGATTGTGATCCTCTCGGTTCTCTCAACCGGCATCGCACTTGTTACCGTAGCAAGCAGTTTAAACGATGCTGAGGCGGTGAATATCGCAGGCTCGCTGCGCATGCAAAGCTATCGTCTGGCCTATGATTTAACCAATCATCCTGATGATGTTGCTCTGCATCTCGCAGAGTACGAGCAATCGATGCAGGCTCCAGCGTTGAAAAAGCTCGACCGATTTTATGTTCCATCCTCTGTTCGTGAAGAGTATAGACACCTACTGGAAACTTGGCTTTTATTAGACCAGCAGCTTAAAGCGGGTAACAGTGACCAATATCTTGCTCATGTCGCTAGCCATGTCAGCCAAATCGATCATTTCGTCTTGGTACTTCAGCATTATTCTGAGCAAAAAATGCAGCAAGTGGCGGCGATCAGCTTGCTAGGCGTTTTGATGATCATCGGGCTGGTTTGGTTTGCGATCCGCACCACGCGCCGTGAGGTTGTGTCTCCGCTGAATAAGCTGCTGAATGCCAGTCAACGTATGCAAAGCGGCTATTTCTCTCCGATGCAGTTGGACGTTAACCTTCCCAACGAAATTGGTGTGTTATCAAAAACTTTCATCAGAATGTCGAGCGAACTTGAAAAGCTTTATCGCTCTCTTGAGGACAAAGTTCAGGAGAAGACAGAGAGTCTGACACAGGCGAATAAATCATTGGGCGTGCTTTTTGATTGCTCTCAGGCACTGACCGTCAGCGAAATCACCCAGCCCAGCTTCGAAAAAGTGCTTAACATCGTGCGTACCAGTGAAGCTTTGGATTTTCTAGAATTAGAAGTTCATGACAGCGGTAATGGTCGTTGGCTATTACACAGTGGGCAACTGGATGACTCAGTTTCCACTTCAGCCATACCGCTGACGCTGGATGGGCATCGGTTAGGGGAATTACGCTGGCCTCAGCATCAGCATCCCCAGCAGCAGCTAATGCAAAACGTCGCTAACATGCTTAGCCGAGGGGTCTATTTCAACCGCGCGCAAAAGCAGCAAGTTCAGCTATTGTTAATGGAAGAACGGGCGACAATTGCGCGCGAGCTGCATGACTCATTGGCCCAAGCGCTCTCGTTCCTGCGTATCCAGATAACGCTACTCAAACGTTCTATTCCCACCGAGAATACCCAAGCGCAGGCAATCATTCGTGATTTTGATCAAGCGTTGTCTGACGCCTATCGCCAACTGCGTGAATTATTGGCCACTTTTCGCTTAACTATTCAGGAAGCTGATTTGCGTGAGGCCTTACATCAGTTATTAGCGCCATTAAAATTGCAAACTGACGCCATTATTACGCTAAACTGTGCCCTTTCTTCGCAGTCACTCAACGCTCAGCAGCAAGTTCACGTCTTGCAAATTGTGCGCGAAGCCGTACTCAACGCCATCAAACATGCTCAGGCAAAACACATCGAAATACGCTGTCACTACGGGCCAGAAGGCGAAAGCGTGATCAGTATTCAAGATGACGGCATTGGGATAGCCAGCCTTGAAGAGCCCGATGGACACTACGGCCTGACGATTATGGCCGAACGGGCGACACGACTGGGTGGTGAACTTACCATCCGTACGGTGCCCCCAGCAGGTACAAAAGTTTCGTTGATTTTTCAGCACTGATGGTCAGCGACAACGGGTATTTAATTAAAATTTAACGGTAATAGGTAACGCTTAACCACCCTATTATTTATTTCGGAGCATTTTATGGAAAATGAAAGCTACGCAGTTATGATCGTGGACGATCATCCGCTTATGCGCCGCGGAATTAGTCAGTTACTTGAACTCGATCCAGCCTTTAATGTGGTTGCAGAAGCCAGCAGCGGCAGCGAAGCGATAGCATTAGCCAGTCGCGCACAACCCGACGTGATCTTATTAGATCTCAATATGAAAGGGCTATCAGGCTTAGATACGCTGAAAGCACTGCGTAACGAAGGCGTTGATGCACGCATCATTATTCTCACCGTTTCAGATTCACGCAGCGATGTCTATGCGTTGGTTGATGCCGGCGCTGATGGTTATTTACTGAAGGATAGCGAGCCAGAAACGCTGTTATCACAGATCCATCAGGCAGCAAGTGGTAAAAACGTCTTTAGTGACATCATCAGCGAATACTTAGCATCACGCACTGAGTTAACCGACCCATTTGCCGATCTGACTGAGCGCGAACTCGATGTACTGCAGGAAGTGGCGCGTGGTCTGTCTAATAAGCAAATCGCTTCACAGCTGCATATTTCCGAAGAGACGGTAAAAGTGCATATCCGTAACCTACTGCGCAAGCTCAACGTACGCTCGCGCGTGGCTGCAACCGTTTTGTACTTAGAGCACAAAAACCAATAATACCGACAATGAGCGATGACCAAAAGGTTGTCGCTCACCCTTCTCAACGAATCCATGAATTAAATCGCTGCCAGCAGTTGTTCAGCATGCTTTTTAACCCACATTTCGTTTAGCGGCCCCCAACTTTTTAACTGATAGTAACCGTCGTTGTTACGTACACCTTCTTGAACAAAATCCAGTTCAACGCCCATTCCCGGCAACGCTTTGATCACATCCTGTAAGGTTCTACGCGGCCAGCCTGTCACCTGTATAAGGTGAGGAACATTCGGCTTCTCCAGATGGCTAATCAGCCAACAGAGATATAAACGTCGCGCAAACACGGGGTTAAAGTCCATTTGTTCTCCTAATTTACCCACCAGTGGCAGAAGTTTGAGCCCTAGGTGATTAATGACACAGATATTGTAGGTAATTTCGCAAGAAAGAAAAGGAAGCAAGACAGAAATCAACGGTCTTGCGATGTAACGCTCCCGAAGAAATAGTGAAATACTAGGCTATTATTAATTACTCTGTAATATTGTTTATTATTTAAATCACATTTAATAGAAATTTATTTCCACGCAAATTAGCCAACCAAAAGATCAGTTCATTAAATATATTAATATCATTTCATTATAAAATATGATCGTTAATGATAAAAATCGCACGCTCGGTGCAAAAATAGACAATTATTCAATTGATATGAATATTTTTGCCTAAAAAATATTCACAAGCCATTGTTGCTATATTGTCCAAAATGAATTACAAAGAGCATCCAACAGCATTGCTTATATATTTAATAATTTCAGTTCCAAGTAAGCATTCATCATTAACTACATTGTACTAAAAACAGCTCTATTTTAATGAGAAAGGCGCACGCATACACGATAATAAAATTGATATATTTCACGATTTGATTGCATTATTTTTATTGATTTTAAATATGTCATTCAACTAACTTATTACGGAGAATAATATAGTGAAACGGAATCTAATTGTCGCCATTATGGCCCTCTCATCTACAACTGCATTTTCCGCAGAGATGAATGCGGGGAAAATACATTTTACCGGCGAAATCATTGAACCAAGCTGCACTATCGTAGGCGATAACGGGACAGACGCTACGGTTCCACTAGGAACCTACCCAACTTCGCTTTTCACTGACCCAGGGATAGAGACCGATCTCGTGCCTCTGACTATCACTCTCAAGAATTGTCCTTTAAAAAGTGATGGACTTCCCGACATTCAACTGACCTTTACGGGCACCACCTCATTAACAGGTTCTAATACCTTATTAGACGTCAGCAAAATAACCACCAACGGCACAACCGCTGCAACAGGTGTTGGGATTGCCCTGAGCCCCGATGGAGCGCCCACAACACATCTTAAATTTGATGGTTCTGAAGGACAGGTTTACATACCATTAGCGTCGAATACATCAGACACTATCAGTGCATCATTTAACGCTCGCTATATATCCTTCACTAAACCTGTCACCGCAGGCCCTGCGGATGCCGATTTAACGGTGAATATTCTTTATCGTTAATTTTTATTATTTAATCCGGCGTGTTACTAGCAGTTTCACTATTACACGCCGATAGATCAAATATAAGTAAATCAGATTCAGTGTGGGTTTTTACACGATGATTTTCACTTATTAAAGGGCTTTTATATGAGAATTATCGTGCTGAAGGTTTGCTCTGTCATTTTTGCTTTTAACACTTTCAGCCATGCAGCAGGAATTCAAATAGGGCGAACACGCGTTATTTATGACGCTAATAAGAAAGAGGTTGCTCTCTCTCTGACAAATACAGAAAAAGAGCTACCATGGCTCATTCAGTCATGGATTGATACCGGTGATGGAAAAACGCGCGGCCCCTTCATTGTGACCCCACCGCTTTTCAGGCTCGAGCCGCAAAAAGAGCAAAACCTACGTATCACGTGGTCCGGCCAAGCATTACCTACCGACCGAGAATCTTTGTTTTATATGAATGTGCGCACTATTCCCGCGATGAAAAAAAGTGACGATAAGAAGAATGTTCTTCGGTTGATATATAAAACACACTTGAAATTATTTTGGCGCCCATCAGGGCTAAATGGCACGCCTATTGACGCCTGTAAGAATCTAAAATTTAGCCGACAGGCAAACCAGTTGCATATTACCAACAATGGCAGCTACTACAGCGTTTTCGATATATTAAAATTGAATACAACATCAATAAAAAATGCCGAAATGGTGGCACCAAAATCAACTGCGCAATTTCTGCTTCCCGATACGGTTAATGGTTCGAACGTGACATGGCGCTGTATTACCGACTACGGCAATGCGTCAGATGAATTTACATCCAGTTTAACTCAGGACTAATGGTGCTTAATGGCTGCTAACGGATTGCGCCTGAACTTCCCCCGCTCTATTCGGCGATCCCATCCAATGTTAAGAACCTTAAGCGGTCTGCTTATGGTTGCCATGGGTAACGTCAACGCACAAGAATTTTACTTTGCGCCCTCCTCACTTGAGGGGGATGAATTATCACAGCAGGATATCGATTTATCGCTATTTTCAAAAGAAAATGGCCAGTTACCCGGCACCTATCAGACGAAAATAAATATTAATAAACAGAATGTCGATGAGGAATCAATCATCTACATTAGCAGCAAAAGTGGTGCACTACTGCCACAGTTGACCCCCCTACAGCTACGAAAATGGGGCGTGCGCGTAGATGCCTACCCAGAACTGACTAAACTCACCGAAAACGAACCACTGCACAAACCTATTGGCGACTACATTCCTTTTGCCTCGGCTGCGTTCGATTTTAATGCCATGACATTGCGCATCAGTATGCCGCAGGCGGCCATTGATGAGCATCATAATGAAAATATCGACCCTTCACGCTGGAATGACGGCGTGCCCGTAATGTTTGCCGACTATTCATTCTCTGGCTCACGGCGTGAAAATGCAGGAAGCGACAACAACGGCAGCAATAATAGCCAATACCTTAATCTACGCAGCGGAGCGAACCTCGGCGGATGGCGTCTACGTAACTATTCAACCTGGCGACAATCCGGCAATTCACAGTCTTGGCAGACGATTAATACTTGGCTCCAGCACGACATTCATCAACTAGAAGCGCAGTTTATTGCGGGTGAAAACAGTACGCGAGGTGATGTTTTTGATAGCTTACAGTTTCGTGGAATCAACGTTGCTTCTGACGATCAAATGCTGCCCTATAACCAGCGCGGCTTTGCGCCAATCATTCGTGGCATAGCCAGCTCTAACGCTGAAGTTTCAATACGGCAAAACGGCTACGTTATTTATCAAGCCAACGTGGCTCCGGGTGCTTTTGAAATTAGGGATTTGTACTCGACCACCAACAGCGCCGACCTTGAGATCACCGTCAAAGAAGCCGATGGCACCGAGCATCGTTTCACTCAGCCCTACTCCAGCGTGGCTGTTATGCAACGTCCGGGCAATATTCGCTACGAAATGACGCTCGCCCGCTACCGTGCGGATGATAATCAGGCATCTAATGAACCGTTATTTGCTCAAGGCAGCGCGATTTATGGCCTTAATAATTATTTCACTCTTTTCGGTGGCTCTACCCTCTCGTCAGACTATCAGGCTTTTGACGGCGGTATTGGCGTAGTTCTGGGCGACTTAGGTTCAGTGTCAACCGATGTAACGTGGGCGCGTGCACGCTTGGATAATGGCGAGCAGCACGATGGGCAGTCTTGGCGCTTGATGTATACCAAGAAGATAGAGACCACCGACACTAACTTTTCGCTGGCGAGCTATCGCTATTCCACAAGTGGTTACTATAACTTTGCCGATGCTAATGAAAAATATGATGACAGCGATGACAACATCGACTGGTCGCACCGTTACAATAAACGCAGTCGAGTTCAGTTAAATATTAATCAGACCGTACTAGATAGCAGTATATACATTTCTGCTTATCAACAAGATTATTGGCAGACCAGCCATAAGGAACGCAGCATTTCGTCAGGCATCAACCGGACAATAGGCGACATCAGCGTTAACCTTGCGTACACCTATAGCAAAACTAGCGATGACTCGACCGATCAGATGCTGTCGCTCAGCTTTAGCGTCCCGTTATCACGCTGGCTGCCCAAAAGCTGGGCCAGCTATAATCTCAGCAGCAGCAAACAAGGCGACACCAGCCATAGCGTTGGGCTAAATGGCACCTTGCTGGATGATGACCGACTGAGCTACTCATTACAACAAAGTCATACCAATCATGGTGGTACTGACAATAGTAGTATCTATGGCAGCTATCGATCGCAATACGCTAATTTGAATGCGGGTTATTACTATGCCTCCGACAGCTCTCGACAGCTAACCTACGGCGTGAGCGGAGCCGTTGTCGCTCATCCTGCGGGTGTCACGCTCTCTCAACCGCTAGGCGATCAATTTGCAATTGTTAGCGCGAAAGGCGCATCCGGCGTACGTTTCACCAACCAGCGTGGCGTCCAAACCGACTACTTTGGCAATGCCATCATCCCTTCTCTAACGCCTTACCAAGAAAACACTATTTATATCGACACCACCAGCCTGCCAGACGATGTCGATACAGATGAAACGACGATGACGGTTATTCCCAGCCGTAGTGCTGCGGTCAGCACGCAATTTACAGCGCATGTGGGTTATCGCGCGCTGATCTCATTAACTCGACCTGATGGCCGCATTATTCCCTTTGGCGCAGTGGCCAGCGTCGACGGGTTAACGCTGGGTGGCATCGTGGATGACCGCGGCGTGTTATATCTCTCTGGCGTGAGTGAAAACGTGCCGTTAACGGTGACATGGGGCAGCTCAGCAGAACAGCGCTGCCACGCCAGTGCCACGCTATCCCCCTCTTCTGACTCGGCCCCTAACGGTATCCGCCAGACCAGCGCACTCTGCAAGCCGGAGGCAAATCATGCAGAATAAAACCCCAACTAGCCGCATGTACCTTGTGCGAATGAAGAACGTACTTGTGCTATTTGCACTTTTCCCTCTGTTTGCTCAGGCAGCAACCACCGTATTGCAAGGATGCTTCTCCACGCTTGCCGATTACGCCATTAACATCAACACCGAAATGCCGGCTGCGCAAAACCGGAATGGAAACACGATTAATATTAATGATCACCTCATTGGCGATGGGCCATCGGTAACCGCCAATTGTGCTTGTCCAAAGAACCTTTACTCTAACACTGTCATTTATGAAACTACGGCGGCTGGTAGCCCGCTCCCCCCAGGACGAAATGGCTATGGCTATTTAACCGATCATCTCGATGTCGACATTACAGGCTATACGAATTCAATAAATTCCCCCGACGGTAGCGGCCTGCAGCCCATTAGTATCAGTACTTACCCAACGCCATTCTCGAGTATGAGTAAAGTTAATGACCCATTTCTAAAACCGACAGAAGGTACTGACGACGTTTGCAGTGACTCAACCCGACCTACCAGTGGAAGTACAACGAAAAGAGGTTTCAAATGGAATATCATCGCCCTTAGCATTTACGTTAAAACGGCGATTTTAGGCGAAGAGATTATTCCATCCACTATTGTTGCCCAAAACTACTCGTGTCTCGCCATGGGAAACTATTGCTCTCTCAGTGATACCAAACAGGTCTCCAATATTAGAATCGCAGGCAAAATCACTGCACCACTCACCTGTACGATTAATGCAGGCAGCACGATTGAGGTTGAATTAGGCAATATTGTGACTTCCCAATTTGTTTCCCAAGGACAGCCACCGGCGAGCTACACGCTAAAAAACGTTGATATTTCTTACCACTGCGACGATCCTGCAGCCGCTAACTCAGGGAAAATCAAATTTAGCCTCAGCGCCGATCAAGGTGTTTTACCAGACAGCAATAACCTTATTGCCCGCATGCTTAATCGCAACGACGTTGGCGTGCGTATGTATGATAAAAGTGGTAATGATATTGTATTAGATGGTTCGCTTGATTTACCCGTTACACTAGACACACAGGGAAATGGCAAGATCAGCATGGACGCAGCACCGGTTAGTACCACCTCAAATCGCCCACAGCCTGGAAAATTTGAAGGCAACATGACGGTCAAAATGGAACTACGCTAAACGTCACCGTCCTGCTTCGGTAGGACGGCACTATATTTTTGTATGAATTTTACGCAAACATACAGTCAAAAAGGTCAACTGTACTAAATTCATACGGCGTGAAAAAATATTTACCATTTCTCCTTTTTTTCTCCACGTTTTGAACTCGCCAACAGGATAAAGTGCGTTAGCATGGATCGGTTTACGTCTAGACTTCCACTTTCAAGCATAAGAGTAAGCGTTATGAGGGTATTCACCCGTGGCTAATTTCTTTATCGATCGCCCAATTTTTGCCTGGGTTATCGCCATTATTATCAGCCTGACCGGGTTGTTAGCAATTAACTCACTGCCCGTTGAGCAGTACCCTAATCTTGCGCCACCGACGGTGCGTATCAGCGCATCGTATCCTGGTGCGTCAGCCCAAACGCTTGAAAATACCGTTACCCAGATCATTGAACAGAATATGACGGGATTGGACGGCTTGCTCTACATGTCCTCCCAAAGCAGTAGCACCGGCAGTGCCACAATCACGCTGACATTTCAGGCGGGCATAAACCCTAATGAAGCCATGCAGCAGGTTCAAAATCAGCTACAGGGCGCCACGCGTAAACTGCCGCAAGACGTACAGCAACAAGGGATCACGGTTTCAAAATCAGGTGATAACAGCCTGATGACCGTTGCGTTTGTATCAACCGACCACAGCATGACGCGACAGGATATCGCCGATTACGTTGCCAGCAACCTGCAGGATCCTATCAGCCGTATCGACGGCGTTGGCAGCGTTGATGCCTTCGGCTCTCAGTACGCAATGCGCATCTGGCTCGATCCGAACAAACTTAATAGCTATAACCTCACCAGCCAAAATGTGGTGAATGCGATTGAAACCCAGAACAACCAAATCGCCGTTGGGCAGGTTGGTGGCACACCGTCGGTGAATGGTCAGGCGCTGAACGCCACCATGAATGCTCAAGCCCAGCTGCAAACGCCGGAACAGTTCCGCGATATCACACTTAGAGTCAACGCAGATGGTTCTTACGTTACCTTAGGTGACGTTGCTACCGTAGAACTCGGGGCTGAAAACTATGACTATTTGAGCCGTTACAACGGAATGCCCGCCTCAGGGATGAGCATCAAACTCGCTTCTGGCGCTAATGAATTAGCCACCGACAAGCTGGTTAAAGCTAAGCTCGGCGAGCTAGAACAGTATTTCCCTCATGGGTTAAAAGTCGAATACGCTTACGAAACCACACCGTTTGTACAAGCATCGATCAAAGACGTCGTGAAAACGCTGTTTGAAGCGATTTTCCTCGTCTTCTTGGTTATGTATCTGTTCCTGCAAAATTTCCGCGCTACCTTGATCCCAACCATCGCCGTCCCCGTCGTTTTACTGGGTACGTATGCGGTGCTTTATGCCTTTGGTTACAGTATCAATACGCTCACGATGTTTGCCATGGTGCTCGCCATCGGATTACTGGTTGATGATGCGATAGTCGTTGTCGAAAACGTCGAACGCGTCATGGCCGAAGAAAGCCTATCCCCTAGGGAAGCAACGCGAAAATCCATGGCACAGATCCAGAGTGCGCTGGTTGGTATTGCACTGGTGCTGTCTGCGGTATTTGTACCCATGGCCTTTTTTGGTGGCACCACTGGCGCTATTTACCGCCAGTTTTCCATCACCATCGTTTCCGCGATGGTTTTCTCTGTTTTAGTTGCGCTTATTCTTACTCCTGCACTGTGTTCGACGCTGCTTAAACCGATTAAACAAGGTCAAATTCATACCAAACGAGGCTTCTTTGGCTGGTTTAACCGCGTATTCGATCGCAGCACTCGTCAATATGAAAATGGTGTTGCTCGCGTCGTTCGCAACAGCGGTAAAACCATGCTGCTATATCTACTGATTATTGTTGGTCTAGCGCTCGCCTTCACTCGCTTGCCAACGTCATTCTTACCGCTCGAGGACCGTGGGGTCTTCATGACCCAGATCCAGTTACCCGTGGGTTCAACCCAGCAGCAGACGCTCAAAGTGGTCGAAAAAGTTGAGAACTATCTGTTGCAGGATGAAAAGAAAAACGTTGTTTCCGTCTTCTCAATTATTGGCTCTGGGCCTGGGGGTAATGGTCAGAACGTGGCGCGTATGTTTGTGCGATTAAAGCATTGGGACGAGCGTACTGGGCCTGATGATACGTCGTTTGCCATTATTGATCGCGCAACAACGGCATTTGGTAAAATTAAAGAAGCAAGAGTGTTTGCCAGCAGCCCGCCAGCGATCTCCGGTTTAGGAAACTCTGCCGGTTTTGATATGGAACTGGAAGACCATGCGGGCCTCGGCCATGCAGAACTGATGAAGGCACGTGATACGCTGTTAGCTGCTGCTGCGAAAGAGCCCCTCTTGACGCGTGTTCGTCACAACGGTTTGGATGACAGTCCGCAACTGCAGGTAAACATTGATCAACGTAAAGCACAGGCGCTTGGCGTCGATATTGACGATATCAATAGCACCTTAAAAACGGCGTGGGGTTCGACCTACGTCAACGATTTCATCGACCGAGGCCGCGTTAAAAAAGTGTATGTTCAGGGGGCGGCACCTTATCGTATGCTGCCAGATGATATTTACCGTTGGTACGTGAATAACAGCAGTGGTGCAATGGTGCCATTCTCCGCTTTTGCCGACAGTAAATGGACATACGGTTCACCACGACTCGAACGCTATAACGGTAACGCAGCGCTGGAAATCGTTGGGGAAGCGGCTACAGGTGTGAGTACCGGTACGGCGATGGATATTATGGAGCGCCTTGTCAGCCAGTTGCCGAATGGTATCGGTTTGGAATGGACGGGAATGTCTTACCAGGAACGCCTCTCCGGCGCGCAAGCACCGGCGCTTTACGCCATTTCATTGCTGGTGGTATTCCTGTGTCTGGCTGCATTATACGAAAGTTGGTCGATTCCCTTCTCCGTTATGCTGGTGGTACCTTTGGGCGTATTGGGCGCGGTATGCGCGACGTGGATACGTGGTCTGGAGAACGATGTTTACTTCCAAGTCGGTTTACTTACCATCATTGGACTTTCAGCGAAAAACGCGATCTTAATTGTTGAATTCGCCAACGAGCTACATCGTTCCGGCAAAGATTTATTGGAAGCTACACTGGAAGCTTGTCGGCTGCGACTACGCCCAATTCTGATGACCTCATTAGCATTTATCTTTGGCGTATTGCCAATGGCAATCAGTCACGGCGCCGGTTCGGGGAGCCAGCATGCTGTCGGTACGGGCGTATTAGGAGGGATGTTCACCGCCACCTTCCTAGCCATTTTCTTCGTACCGGTATTCTTCATTTTGGTTCGTCGCCGTTTTCCAGGAAAAACCGCGTCAGCAATTGAACCCGAAGAAATCATCCCGCCGAATGGATAGCCACAAATGAGAAAAAGGCAGCCGCTTGGCTGCCTTTTTTATGGGTGATGACCCTTGGTGTTTGGCTTATCACAAAGTTATTAATGATATGGCTTAAAACGATCTCTTCATTGCCGACTGCTTCAAACTCACTACCGATAACTAGCTACTGCCCGACCAGTTTCAGAATTACTGGTGCTTGTTTTGCAACATGGCGTCAATAAACGCTTTCCAGTTGCTCAGTTCTGTATCAATCATATTTACGTCTTTTGTGGCCTACATAATTTAGTACCCGCCCATGATAACCTTTTAGAGACCAGCGGTGAATAATTGACCTATTCGATATTTCTATCAATTTGACGCCTAGCAGCCGCAATTAAGGTAAGCACACCGTTCAAATTGACATAGTCGGAGCACTCTTAGGGCTAACACTCTGGATCGAGAGCTCTTTTTCACGCATTATGTGTTAAATAATTTAACAACATCAGCGCATCCCGATCGGCATAGTCATAAAATAATTTGCCAGATCGTGAGCTAAAACACAGGGACTCTGCCGTATGACAGCACTCTCAGAAAATACGTCTCTTTACCTTTACGGTATTAAAAACTGCGATACGATCAAAAAAGCTAAAAAGTGGCTGGAAGAACAGCAGATTGCCTATCAATTCCACGATTACCGTGCCGACGGCCTAGATGCGGAACTGTTACGCACCTTTATTGAGCAGTTAGGTTGGGAGTCACTGCTTAATACCCGTGGCACAACATGGCGTAAACTCAATGAGTCTGTACGCCAAAGTATCAATAATGCTGATTCAGCTGCTGAATTAATGCTGGCGCAGCCCGCAATCATCAAGCGCCCACTGCTCGCCCATAATCACCGCATGCTGCTGGGATTCAATCCTGATCAATACACACAATTTTTAGCTGAGGAGAAAATACGATGACCTGCCCTGTTCTTGAGCTCACTCAGCAACTCATAAAATGCCGTTCCGTTAGCCCTGAAGATGCGGGCTGCCAAGATTTGTTAATTGACCGCCTCAAAGCGGTCGGTTTTACCATTGAAGACATGACCTTTGGCGACACCCGGAACTTCTGGGCCTACCGCGGCGGTAACGGCCCCACGCTGGCCTTCGCCGGTCATACCGACGTGGTTCCAAGCGGCGATGAATCTAAATGGACGAACCCGCCCTATGAACCTACCTTACGCGACGGCATGATCTATGGTCGAGGCGCTGCTGACATGAAAGGTTCATTGGCAGCGATGGTGGTTGCAGCTGAGCGTTTTGTCGAAGCCAATCCAGATCATCAAGGTCGACTCGCCTTTTTGATCACTTCAGATGAAGAAGCCAGTGCGGTAAACGGCACGGTAAAAGTGGTTGAGCAACTGACAGCAAGAAAGGAAAAAGTCGAATATTGCTTGGTCGGCGAGCCATCCAGCACCGAAAGAGTGGGTGACGTCGTCAAAAATGGCCGTCGTGGCTCAATGACTGCGAACCTCTATATTCACGGCATTCAAGGTCATGTCGCCTACCCACACCTAGCTGATAACCCGATTCATAAAGCCGCACCTATGCTTCACGAACTCGTGAATGAAATCTGGGATGAGGGCAACGAATTTTTCCCACCGACCAGCATGCAAATTGCCAATATGGCGGCAGGAACGGGAAGTAACAACGTGATCCCCGGTGAACTTTATGTACAGTTTAATTTCCGTTTCAGCACCGAATCGACGGTAGAATCAATTAAGGCTCGTGTAAAAGACCTGCTAGATCGCCATCAGTTAAATTATAAATTAGAATGGAATGTATCAGGGTTACCTTTCTTGACCCCACGTGGTCATCTGGTCGATGCCGTCATTAATGCCATTGAGCACTATGGGGAAATAACGCCTCAGTTGCTGACTACCGGCGGCACTTCTGATGGGCGCTTTATCGCGCAGATGGGCACTCAAGTGGTTGAACTGGGGCCAGTCAATGCCACTATTCATAAAATTGATGAATGTGTTCATGCCGCTGACCTACAATTACTCAGCCGTATGTACCAAAGAATCATGGAGCAACTCATCGTATGATGACGATGGCAATGCTGACCGGACAAAGCACAGAGCATCTTGCGGTGCTCTGTGGTCATCATCGTTTACAACCTGAGGCCATTGAGGCTTTTCAGGCATTACAACGTGCGGCAAAAAATGCGGGATTTAATTTACAGCCCGCAAGCACGTTTAGAGATTTCGCTCGCCAGCAGACTATTTGGAATGCCAAGTTTGAAGGTGAGCGTGCCGTTCTAGATGAAAATAGCCAGCCGATAGACATCAGTACGCTAACCAAAGGAGAGCTGTGCTGCGCCATTTTACGCTGGTCTGCGCTGCCCGGAGCTAGCCGGCACCATTGGGGAACCGATCTTGATATCTACGATCCCGATCTTCTACCTGAGGGTAAAAAACTTCAGCTAGAGCCATGGGAATATCTTGAGGGTGGATATTTCTCTGCCTTGAGCCACTGGCTAACAGATAATATGGAACAGTTTGGTTTCTATCGCCCATTTAGTGATGAAGAACAAGGCGTTGCAGTAGAGCCGTGGCATCTCAGTTATCGGCCACTATCAAGGTTAGCAGAACATCAACTTACTGAAGATGTACTTAAAAATGCCTGGCAAGGGCAGCATATTGCCGGTTCAGATTGGCTAATCCCTCATCTGTCCGACGTTTTTTCTCGTTTTATTACCGTAAAAGACAGGGGGCAACCATGCAATGGTTAGCCGCCAAAAAACAAAGAATTATTTAATTTATCAATGACATAAAAACAAGTTAGTTCAATAAATACACTACAATTCACCACAAAACACTACATTTCAGGTCAATATACATCAATAACTTAGATGCTCATTTTGACCTGAAATTCTCCCCTCATCACATACACGGGTTGTCATCAAACTCGCTCATAGTCATATCGTTGACCACATGTGTCACTACTCCGAATATTTCAAATCCTGTTTCTTCATCAGCGAACGTCACATCATCATAGTTTTCCAGTTTCGCCAAACAAGGCACTGGCATCGTCAACAACCGGCGCAAGACGAACTCGCCGCAGAGTGCCGCAACAACGACGCTTCCATGAACCGGTCGTTTCGAGCTATCGATCACAAGTAGCGCATCTTTGAGCACACCGGCGCTCGGACAATAGTCTGGGCACTTCATGAAGTATGTTGCGTGTGGTGTCTTGATAAATAGCTCATCAAGACTAATTGGCTTATCTGTGTAGTCCGCTGCTGGGGATGGGAAGCCCATATATCACCTCAATAAATACTGTTTATACGTACAGTATATTTATGGTATTGGCGGTTGTGAAGAGAGTAGGCGAAGGAATGTTAGAAAGTTCTGATTAGGAAGGAAATAAAAACCCGCGGCTAAGCGGGTTGGTTGCATAAAGTCAGTTGCAGTTAATAGGTCTTCCTACAAAGATTATATTACCAAATGGTTCACTTGTATTTTTGATGCGCAATACCTGATTGTTTTTCAAGAACGCCCAGTACAATTGCTTCCCTGCGTATCCGCCATACGAGTTTTTAGCGTTAACATATACGCATGTTGAATACCCATAAACAAAATTCCTATTTTCAACCATCACCTCTTTGCGTGGATTGGTCATATCGTAGAATTTAGCCGATTCAGGATCCTTTAGTTGAGCTTTAATAGCTGATTCAACAAGACCTTTGTAATTACTAGGTATAGATCCAACATCAGCAGACTCTAGGTTTATGTTTTTCACCGCATTGGCAAATTCTGCATCTTTTCTCTTCGCATCAGCCATTTGCTGCGACTCACAGCCAGATAGAATCAATGTGGCAATAGCAATGCCAATAACTGCAATCTTATTCATTTATCCCTTTCCATAGACAAGCAACAAGTTCCAACATGGTAGCAGAGGTTGTAGGCAAGGTAATGCAAAAGCCAATGAACATCCACACCTGAACTTTTTGTGTAGGTGCCCCAACATTTGACGCGGTATTCGCTGTGGGCTATATTCTCGATGCACCTGCAAAATCAGGTGTCGGGATTTGCACCCCGCCTAGAATTCTACCGCGACCAAATGACACGCCGCGAGCGTGTTTTTTTATGTCGTAGTGCCCCCGCATATCTGAACAATGGTGGGGCGTACGGGGGAGCCGAAAGGCTCGCCGGTCGGTAGATTCCGGTAGTGCAAACCCTGTACGTCTCACCACCATATGATTTGCACCTTACGGTGGTGATAAAAATAAAATCTACCACCGGAGGTCGTCATGACCACTCACATTTCTGCTGAAACCCTATCACAAGTAACATACAAAAATACTCCTGTTATAACTACTGAGTTATTAGCAAAACTGTATGGCACCGACACTAATAACATCAAAGTAAATTACACTCGGAACGCCGATAGATTCATTTGTGGTAAACACTACTTCAAGTTGGAGGGTGCTGCTCTAAGGGAGTTTAAGGACAAGGTTACTCAAAGTAACTTAGTCGCATCGAGAGCTAAACACCTCATCTTATGGACAGAACGCGGCGCGGCCAGACACGCGAAGATGCTGGAAACAGATCAGGCATGGGAAGTATTCGAGAAGCTGGAAGATTTCTACTTCAGCCAGAAAGATAAATCGCCTTCAACTGATGTCACGCCGATCTCCACGCCAGCAGATGCTCGCTACAACGTTAAAGTGATCATCCATGACAACTGGATGGGGGGCGGGATTGAGCTACTTGGTAAAGGCGATACGTTTAGAGCTATAGCGAATGGCATAGCTACTGACTTAGGCTACAAACCTCACGCCTTTACTCACATACCGGCTAGCAAAGAGAAGTTTAAGCGGATTCATTAATTACCCGATGTCACCCTCATAAGTGAGGGTGACATGCGATCAATAGCTGATCAGAAGCTTCTCAAATGCTAAACTCTTCCATCACTTAAAATTACTCTTATTGACAAATGCTTAAGCTTTTTTCCAGATACATATCTGTGGGTGTTGTGAACACAGCCATTCATTGGATGGTTTTTGCCATAATTTTCTATTGTGTTAAGGATGATCAGGCCCTCAGCAACTTTGCTGCGTTCTGTGTTGCTGTCACCTTCTCTTTCTTTGCAAACGCCAGATTCACATTCAAGGCTCAAACTACGACCATGCGATATATGCTTTATATCGGGTTCATGGGGGCGCTAAGCGTCGCTACAGGATGGGCATCTGAAGCATGTGGCTTGCCACCAATATTTACTCTAGTTGCCTTCTCTGCGATTAGCCTTGTTTGCGGATTCTTCTATTCTAAACTCATCGTTTTCCGGAGTGATAAACAGTGAAAATTTCGTTGATTGTTCCTGTCTTCAACGAAGAAGACACGATACCTATTTTCTATAAAGCTGTTCGCGGATATGAGCCACTGAAAGAGTACGACGTTGAGATTGTATTCATCAATGACGGTAGCAAAGACTCGACTGAAAATATTATTAATGTGCTAGCTATTTCAGATGGATTAGTCAAGCCATTAAACTTCACTAGAAACTTCGGGAAAGAACCTGCATTATTTGCTGGGCTAGACCATGCAACTGGTGATGCAGTCATTCCTATCGATGTTGATTTACAAGACCCTATTGAAGTGATACCTCAATTAATTGAGAAATGGAAATCTGGGGCAGATGTTGTTTTAGCTAAACGAACTGACAGATCTACTGATAGTGGACTAAAGCGCAAGTCAGCTGAAATGTTTTATAAATTGCACAACAAGATAAGCACACCGAAGATTGAAGAAAACGTTGGTGATTTTAGACTAATGTCCCGTGGTACGGTTGAGAACATCAAGAAGCTTCCAGAGCGCAACCTCTTTATGAAAGGCATTCTTTCTTGGGTTGGCGGAAAAACTGCGGTTGTGGAGTATTCTCGCGCTGAACGTTGTGCCGGAGAATCAAAATTTAATGGATGGAAGTTATGGAACCTTGCTCTAGAAGGGATCACTAGTTTTTCTACATTCCCACTGCGAATATGGACTTACATAGGTCTTGGTGTATCAGCGTTTGCCTTTCTATATGCAGCGTGGATGATTATAGATAAACTAATCTGGGGAAACCCAGTTCCGGGCTATCCATCTCTTATGACAGCAATATTATTCCTAGGTGGGGTGCAACTCATTGGGATAGGTGTCCTTGGGGAGTATATAGGGCGCATCTATATTGAAACAAAGAAACGGCCAAAGTATATAATCAAAGACTGAGAATAAAATGCTAAAAAAATACCAATACCATATTGTTTTTTTTCTTCTAATAATATCCCCTTACATATTATCGGATATGTACTATGGAGATGATTTATTTCGCTCACAAAAGGGATATTTTGGTTGGTCAGATGATGGCAGGTACTTTGCAGAACAATTCTATAGGGTATTGTCTCTAGGATCTTCAACACTTCCAGACTCTTACCCAATACCTCTCCTTATCTCGGGAGCTTTTTTTATATTTGTTTTTGATAAAACCTTAAAAAATCTGAATATTGATAATTCATTTATTTCAGCTTTATTAATGGCTGTAATGTTATCATGCCCATTACTTGTAGCTAATTTTTCATTCCGCTACGATAGTGCATTCATGCTTCTATCAATAGCATTCGCCATATTACCATTTGCTCTTTGTTTTAAACAAAAATATTTAAATTTCATTTCATCAGTTATAGCACTATCTATTTCAATTTCTTTTTACCAAGCATCACTAAACGTATTTATTGGTTTTTCTGCTGCAACATTTTTCTTTTTATCAATAAAAAAAGAAGAAGCAATAAAACTATTTTTATTTGCGATAAAACAAATCTCAGCGCTAGGCCTATCTTACTTAGTATATAAATATTTTTTACTAAAGCTATCATCTCAGAGCGAATATGCTAACAACTTTAATAAAATAATTGAATTAAATACAATTGGTTTTAATAAACTATTACAAAATATATCACAAACAAAAAATCTTGTAACAATACTCTTAGATAGTGGAATGTTACTCCCATTTATTATTTGCTCGGTGTTTTTGTTTTCTTATTCTCTATTTCAAAGTGTAATTAAACGCAATTTATTTATAATTCCATCATTATTTATCACGGTAATATTTTTATTATTATCTATATCTGGTGTAGCCCTACTAGGAGAGAATGCAAAATTCTATCCAAGAATTTTTATCGGCATGTCTGTTTTGCTTCTGTTTTTTCCAATGTCTATATACTTACTCAGTAAAAATGTAAGATTAACATCTGTATGCGCAGCAATTTTTATCATTCCATCATTGATAATAAACCAAACATCTGTAAACTCTATAAAAAACGAGTTGAGGATGTACGATAGAATTTCTATTTCTATTATACAGAACCTAGACTCTCTTGGTTTAAAAAATATAGATAAGTTATTAATTATTGGCTCTCCTGATATCACAAGGGAAACAATGGTCAATATTTCAGCATTTCCAGTAATAGCAGAATTTTTACCATACCATATCAATGAAGGTTATGATGGTGGAAGATTTTCACTTATGAAAAATGGCATGCAAAATATTACATATCCCAATAAAAAAACCAGAGAGATTATCCAAGCTAAAATAAAAGGTTTTTCTCCGGTCTTTGAAAATAAAGCATATAAAATATACATTATCAGTAATATAGTTGTCGTGTGCTTCTCTAAAAATAATTAGATTTTTTATTTCAGTAATCTACAGAAATCGCTGGCGCATAATGCCGTAGGAATTTACATGAATAAACTGAAGTCAGTTGAAGGGATCAGGGGATTGGCTTGCCTCATGGTATTGTTATCACACTTGATGCTAATGACTTTCCCATACCTTCAATCAGGTATTGATAAAGACGCATCTTTTCACGTTGAGAAATTATTATATAATTTACCTATTGGATTTATTTATTCTGGTTCTGCGGCAGTTTATATATTCTTTACTCTTAGTGGTTTTATACTTACATACGCCATAACAAAAAATGATAACATTCAAGAATCCGCACTTAAAATGTTATCGTCGCGTTACTTTAGGCTAATGATTCCTTCTGGGATATCTATATTAATATGCTACTTGATGGCAAATTATTACGATCATTCATCATTTTACTTACCTTGGATTGAGGGGACGTTTTGGAATAAGGGAAAGTCTTTCATTGATGCCATTTTCAATGCTGTTTTCGGCACAATGCTGTTTGGAGATAAGTCCTACAATGTTGTTACGTGGACAATGCAAGTTGAATTTTATGGTTCATTGTTGATTTTTACGACAATACCATTGATAAATACCCTTAAGCGAAAATCATTAATTCTAGCAATTACATCATTGATTTTTGTTATTTACTCACCCGCATCCATAGGAACAAGCTACGCATGCTTCTTTGTCGGTTCAATAATTTTTTATGCTCAAAAAATACAATCAAAAATAATACCATTTGTTCTTATTATTTCAGGCTTGTATTTAGCTGGGTTTAGATTTGGAAGTGAATCTTATGTATTCATCGAGAGACTAAAACTATTAGAAATACCTTACTTGAAAATTTACCCATATTTCATGTCTAACATGCTTGCTGGAGCTTTAATCGTATATTCATTAACTAAATCAGACGTATTTAAAATTATCACAGATAATAAATTTTCAGTATGGCTTGGTAAGGTATCGTTTTCTGCATATCTTATTCAAATCCCAATATTTTATTCAATATCTCAGTCTATCTACTATATATTACTGGAAAATGACGTTAACCTGTTGGCAGTTAAATTTATAACAATAATAACTTCTCTATTCGTTGTTTATTCAGTTTCAGAAATATTTTATCGCCTGATCGATATGAGTTCAGTAAAAGCATCAAGGCGTATAGGTAATATTCTATTGAACTATATAAGATAAAATAATGCCATGGCTTCAGATAGAAGACATGGCTTCAAAATTAACACTCAAAGTGTATATTTAATTTATTGTAGCCCAATTTGTCGCTGCTGATGACTTCATTAGAATCTTGCTATCAGAACCAGTTCCATACACTTTATAGAACTTTGATGTTGCCGATTTGACTATCTCTATAAAACCGCCTCCGTTATATGGTATTTCGCTTATTGCCGTCATTGCCGATGAGTCTAAATAATACACTCCGTCATAGTTAAAATTTGACAATGCCGTTACTCCATACTCAGCACCAACCCTTATTGACCCTTGTACGGCTTCGCATCCTCCCCACCCAGTATCATTACTTCCAGTGCTGTAGATATATCTATGCATATTAAATAGCTCGCTCATCATTATAAATTTTGTTCTATTTGATTGGTTTTTGTATGCATACAAAATCGCTGGAGAAATTGATACTGCCGATGTATTGAAAAGCTTTACACCAATTCCTGTATTTGATGCGGAAATAGGTATATAAGCCATTGAGTTAACTGGCATTGCATTTGATATATCCAGTGCACTAGCTATATCGGGGACGCCAAGATGAACTAGGGACGTATATAATTTAATGTTCGTATTTTTTGACAAGTGAACAATTTCACTATTAAGCCTGATGATCTCTAATCCAACTGGCTCATTATTATAATCGAGAACATCTAAGTCAATTAAGTTCATAATGCAACCTCCAGATCAACATAATACATATCATGATCTGACAAATGACTCATTTTTCCAAGTATCTGTACTTTACCATATCCTGATATACTCATCCCTTTAACTAAAATTCTATCAATTGATGTATCCCACTCTGATTTATTTACAATGACAAAACCAGCAGATTCAAATCCTGATAATTTACTTGAATCACTAGTATTAAAATCACCCATAATCACCACTTTATCCTTCCCAGCACCGGTAACTTCTATAAGAAGTTCAGATAGCATATTTGTAGCTCTTGCTGGGTCAGTGCTTAAGTGAGTGTTGTATATGAAAATATCACCATCTATTATTGTCTTAGAGTAAACCCTCGTTTCTGAGTCTAATGATGTAGGTGTTTTATCGTCGTATATCTTACTTGTGTGAGATTTTATATTTAGTTTTGTTAGGTCAATTAATCCATAAAGATTGCCACCACCTGCATTCATTGCCATGCTGAATACTGATTTTGATAAAGGATTAACTTGAAGATATGTACTATCAATTACAGGGCTTGTGAAGCATTCTTGGAAGCAAAAATAATCACCTCTTGAATCTAAAAATTGCTTTTGCTGTTGCAAAGCTTTAGTTGGAGAAAATCTATCTCCGTTGTAATATGCATCAGTAGATGGTCCTGTCCACAAATTCCAAGTTACAAATCTTAAAATTCCGTTTTGTTTATGCTCAATATTCCTACTATTCTCTTTTGGCGTTATATTTTTATTTACTATAGTATTTTCATAATAAACATTTTCATTAAATGGGTTTACATATAAATCATTAAATGTTTGCAAACTAGGGATGAGTGTATACCCATCATCATCCGCAAGTTCTCCTCTCAGTGTGGCATCACCCACACTTAACCATTTTCCAGCACCGATGCCCCCTGTTGATTCTGGAGTGGATGCTGCGGGAACAACTTTGGGAAAAACCCCATCCCAGCGATAATATTCACCATCACCATCAGGCAGTTTCCAGCGCAAGATCTGATTAGGGAGTGTTAGTGTTGCTCCGTCCTGAAACGAGTCCATCGTGATATAGCCGAAAGCTGAAATTGCCTGCTGGGCAATCCAGCGCAGGCCTTCAATTGTGTAATGACTTTCACCAAATCGATCGATGTATTCTTGCTGCTTTGAAGTCACGAACTCGTCAATTTTCCCCGCGTTAAACTTAAGGTCGCGTGGTGACTCACTTGGCACGGGCAGATTGGTAGGAGTAGTAGCCATAATTTTTCCATAAAAAAACCCAGCGTTATGGCTGGGCTATTAGCGTTGGGATTAGTTAGACGTTGTAGTCTAGTTTCGCGTCGAAATACTCGTCACACGTTAATGAGAACGTGCCGTCTGAGTTAGGTTTCTTATCAGATACTCGCCAGCGCATCGCCTCCATTTCAGCAGTTGTCGCGATGACATAGCGAGATGGTGATTGAACGTTGTAGCCGTCAAAAATATTGAGTGTGATATTCGGTACCGCTGCGGTGAATCCAAACTTGGTATCGGTACGTGGGTAAGCTCTGATTTTGTCCGTAGAGTTGCCTATCGAGTCAGTTACCCTGACATACATGTCACCAGCGAAATTAATCTGCTCGCTCGTATCAAAGTTATTCCCGTTACGCGCGACGATATAGCCAGCTTGCTGGTTGGTATCGTAAGTATCCGCAACAACAATCATCTCACCCGGTGAGACATATTCACCGTCTGCCAGCGTCTTCATGTTCATTTTCATGCGTGAGCTGATCAGCCGGTTAACCTCAAGGAGCGCCCTATCCCTTGCTTGATACTCGTTGCGGCAACCGCTTAGCGATATCTTCAAAGGCGATAAGGCTGATTGCTCAACAATACCGGTGTCGGTAATGCGGTACCGAATGTAGGTCTTCTTGTTTGTCCTTGGACTTACATACTCAATTTCTACACCGTCGTACCCTCCGGGCATCGTCATGTCGTAGCTGATTTTGTACTCATCAGCGACGATATTTGCACGGTTGAATACAGCAGATGGGTACTCTTTGCGCTCATCTCTGGCGAACGTCAGAACGCCATCGTCCCAGTACGCGATTACTCGCGCCGCATTGCAGATAGTCTCTATGCGGTTACCAAGGGAAACGTCCTCGTCGTCAAACGTGTAGTCGAAATAACCAAGCCGCGGATCCGGTAATGACTGATAGATACTGTAAAGCTCATACAGGTCTATCGTGTCTGCTGGCTGCTTCCCTATGACCAGCCACTCATGCGCGACTGCATCAGCAAAGCTGCGTGAAGGTCTAAGCGTGTAATCAAATGTGCGAGTGTTGATGTCATAGCTGATTGTGTGACGTGTAACGAGTGCGTTGTATTTGCGATCACGTGAGCCGGTGGCCTGTTCAGTTGCGCGCACCGTGACTTTTACTAGGGTGTCATTTGGATATGTCACATTCTGGCGGCGCGTGACTGAGTGCGCTTCGGCGATCTGCAGAAGGTTACTATCAGAACTGTTGTTGGTCTTCCGCAACTGGAACGCATACCGCGCTTTACCATACTGCGGCGTAAACTTGAATGTGCCATAAATATAATCAGCGCGACTGTCACTAGCGTTGAAAACATAGCTTGAGTAGCTATATGTCGGAGATATTCTGTCGTTATTGTCATTCACAGCCCAATATTCAAGCAGGAAGTCAGCACCCTCTCGCTTTCCAAGTTGCGCCTGCAGATGTACCCACAGTTCATCTCCCTCAATCGCCGCGAAGTATGGCCCCGAGATATTCCCTTTGTTTTCAGTCAGCGTGAATATCGTGTTATTGATTGTCGAACCCGCTGGTATCTCGACAGGACTGTTGATTGATGAAAGTTGGAAGGTGAAGTAGTTAACGGGGTCGATAACTGCGCCATCATCAGATTCAGTAGCGGAATCTAGAGACGCTGAAAACGTTACATCTTCAGTCACATCGCCGGACGCCAGATGGCGCGTAACATTAACGGTAACCTGCACTGGCAGCGGCTTGGGGATGTCAAAGAAGTAGTCGAAATCAGGTGACTGAACGATTTTAACAGCCGCTGACGTGCCAGTTATCGTACCTGATACCACATCATTAGTCGTTGCAGTTGCTACTTGCTCGCTGTTGTCTTCGTTCGGCCCCAATACCTCTTGCCCATCGACATCATCAAATTCGAATCCCTGAATGATTTCTGGGATGACGGTGCCGGGCGGATAGAACTGGTAGCTAGCGCCGGCAATCGAACCCAGACTTGACTCTGAGTAGCGCACACTCTCAACCGTGTATTGCCCGATCCCAAAATTCATCCACTCGGTGACGTACTTGATGTTGTCAGTAAACTCGAACATAGATTGCTGAATCAAGTCTGGGAATGAACGAACCTGCCCGTAAATATCTGGCCGAGCTTGATACGTGCGAGCGATATTTGTTTGACCGGTCAGCTTATTATTTGGGCTTTCTTTTGCGTTATTATCCGCAGACGTCGAGAATGAAGGTTTAGGCGCTAAGAAAGAAAATACTTTGGTGACGAGTTTGAAGACCGGGCTCAGGATATCGCTGACTATGCTGCGCGGCTGATTGAATATCTGGATGCGATGCAACTCTGTGAGTTTAAACGAAAGCTCGGTCTCTTCGTCTGCCAACACGCCATTGATGACGATTGCAATATCTCTATCAAACGCTTGCTGCACCAACCAATTATAAAAGTTAGAGCCGTTGGCCAGCTCAATTCTCTCCTTCGGCACTCCGGGCAAGTGCTGTATTTCTAGAAGTGCCATAAGAATAAAACTCCACTTTAGTGAAAACTTTTTCCATTACACGCAGTTTGTCGAGCCTCACAGAGCCATTGAGGCCGCAGCTATGCAACGCCATACCGTTGAGCACTAAACCCACATGCTCAGCTCTACGCCCCATGTAGCCAACAAAAATGCCATCCTCGACGGGTACTTTCTCCCGTTGCCAAAACACCACCTCTTCTCTGTAGCAGGTCAGGAAATCACGGTTACTTTCATACCCAGCCTTGTGATGCACTTCTTTGCCGAGAACATGCCTGTAATACAGCGCGACTAGACCCCAGCAGTCACAAGATTCCATGGAACAGGCGCGGTTAGCCCACGGAACGCCGATCATCCGTTTGATAAAGTCAGATTTATTCATGGTTTATCCGATTTCGAGACCGGGCCAATCTGCTGGGTCATACAGCAAGGCCACGTTTGTATTGAGCGGGTTAGTCATTGATAGAGAGACGTTGACGTTATCAGCATCGAGAGAGCAGTCTTTAACGTATAACTGCCAATCCTTGATCGCTATTGTCATGTCTTTAGAGTCAAACAGCCGATAGGTAACTGTGATCGGTTCAATGCGACTATACGAACGCCAGACCTTCAACTGTTGCTTAAAGTCCTGCGCCAAACGACTGAACTTAATCGTTGAATCGATGATTGGTGTGCTGCTTTGCTGACTTTCCGAAAGCTCAAATCGGCATGGCTTATACTCCACGCCGCCGAGCGTCTTCGGGAAGACTTGATTGTTGACCAGATAGAAACTGCCAAACGAAACATGATGAAACTCAATAGTCTCGTAGATTATCCGGTTCGGGCGCTGGGCCCGATACTCTCTTAGCGTTGGCATTGTTATGGCACCCTCGGCAATGATTCCGGATCACGGTCATCAGGATAGCCAGTGACAATGATATCCAGCCAGCTCGCCCAAGGCGGTGGCAGCTCCACAATGATGTCGTCGAACTCATCATCAGCGTTATTCAGCTTCCTGCAGATGACATCTCCAGACCAAGTAAAAATATTTCCCGTCTGATTCCACGTGGGCAATGCGGTGAAGTGCAACTCCTGCACCTCTAATCCTGTGTCTCCAGTGCCGTTATTCAGGCGCATGGAAAACCACTGGTTACAGTTATCAAGATAGTTTGGACTGCGCAGCCACTGCATGAATGCACGGTGCTGTGTGAACGTGAATATCCACTTGAGAGAGAACGACGTTTTTAAATCGTCGGTTAATTTCTGGAAGATTGGCGCACCGACCAAAGGCTGATCTGTTCTAAATCCGGTATCCGTCGCCGGACTCTTGTCAGACTTCTGCGCAAGTGGCAGCCAATCAGGATATGGAATAGCCATCTTAGCCCCCTGATGCGCGTGGAGTTGCTGTAGTGTTACGTGCTATTGCGGAAAGCATTGGCCCTTTGTTATCCATGTCCATTATAAATGCCTGAATGGTTAGATTGTTGCCATCTTGCGATGCTTGTGCGTCGTAGGCATGACTTCCAGATGTGTTGTCGTTGAATACGACAGTCACCTGAATGTTGCCGCCGCCACCGCTGGAAATGTCCTTATTGCTTATAACCGAGCCATTATCTCCGGGTATCATGTACTGACTGCCATTGCTGGCTCGGAAGATTTCAGGCATTCCGCCTTCACCGACCTGATACATAGAGCCTGCTGATACTGGGCCACCATTTTTACGGGCGCCGGCGACTCCCATAGCGAGTGCGCCAAGTACGGCACCAATTCCGATCGCTGCAGCCCCACCGAATGAACCAATGGATGCAACAATCGCCGCTGGAGTCCATGCGGCTGTTGTTGTCGCTGCCGCAGCGGTACTAACTGCTGTAGTAGATGCAATGCCAGCGGTCTGCGCTGCAGTAGAAGCCGCCACCGCGCCTACGGTTGCAGTTTGCCCCATGATTGCAGACTTAACCCAGTCGACTCCCATTTGAACAAATGAGTTTATTAGCTGGTTCACAACAGAGTTAGCTAAACCACGCATTGCATCGCTTACGCTTTCTGTTCCAGTTAGCATCCCAGCAAATGCGCTTGATGCGTTATTACCCAGTGCATCAAGAGAAGACGCGAGCATCTGATTAGCCGTACTTTGTTGAGAGAATAGCTCCCACTGCGCAGCCGTTCTCTGTGCTTCATACTCAGTGTTAGCAGCATTCATTAATGCCAGTCCATTGGCTGTGATAACTCCCTTCTTAGTTTCGAACTGCTGTATGAGAGCTAATTTTTTAGCATGTTCATTAGCTAACTGTTGGACAGGGTCTATCTGCCCTAATGCTTCCTGCTGTGGAGAAACTGCCTGCTGTGCGCGAATTTTCGCAATATTAGCTTGATGCGATTCTTCTAGTCGCTCCATTGTTTGGCTGTATTGCTCTTGGCTAATTTTTTTAGCTGAAAGAGCTGTATTTAAATCTTGTACATCCTGCTTATAGCTTGCGTTTTCTCTATTCTCAGGAAGAAGCTTCTCCGCTGCCGCCTGCGCTTTTATGGCGTTGGCCGTGTCCCATTTTGCAGCTGCATATTGACGGGCCTCCGCAATCTGCGACTCAGTAGCACCTTTTCCAAGTGACTGCTCCGCATTGAGCATCGCCTGCTCACGACTTAGCTTATTTGTTGAGTCGGCAGCGAGTTCTGACTGTTGTTTCAAGTTCGCCAGTTTTTGGGCAATAGAATCAGCCTGAGAAGCGCCTTTTTTATGCTCTGACTGAAGTGTCTTCTGCGCCTGTGTATTTTTGTACGTAGCGGCAGCGTCATCTTCCATCTGCTTAGCGTGAGGATCATCCTTCGCAAAGCCAGCATCTTCAGCAGCGTATTGAGCCTGCAAACGAGCCCTAGCCTCTCCCTGCAACTTTGATAGCGCAAGATTACGCTCGGACTGCTTGATTAGGTTTTTCTGCCCTGAGGTTAGGTTGTCAGTTTCCTGCTTAAGCGCCGCCACGTTGCCTTTCGCAGTAACAGCCTCGCGCGACAGGTTAACCAACGTGCCAATGAATGCCGTTAACGCCGTCTGACCTTTCTCAGTTGTTACCAACGGTGCAAAAGTGATCCACCCCAACGGTTGAAATCTGATCCAGGGGTTAATCTGCTCTCCTGAACAAGGGAGAGCTTATGGTCACTTTTGAGACAGTTATGGAAATTAAAATCCTGCATAAGCAGGGAATGAGCAGTCGCGCTATCGCAAAAAAACTGGGCATCTCCCGCAACACCGTCAAACGGTATCTGAAGGCGAAGTCTGAGCTACCAGAATATTCCCCAAGGCCCCGTGCTACCTCAGTTCTGGATGAGCACCGTAATTATATTCGGATGCGTATTCAGGATGCCCACCCTTATAAAATTCCCGCTACGGTGATCGAAAGAGAGATCCGCGAGCAGGGTTACGGCGGCGGGATGACCGTTTTAAGGGAATATATCCGTTCTCTGGCTGTTACCGCTCCGCCTGAGCCTGTTGTTCGCTTCGAAACCTCACCAGGGCAGCAAATGCAGGTTGACTGGGGCACGATGCGCCACGGTAAAACCCCACTGCATGCCTTCGTCGCTGTTCTGGGTTATAGCCGGATGCTGTATATCGAATTTACCGACAATATGCGCTACGAAACACTGGAAAGCTGCCACCGTAATGCATTTACCTTCTTTGGCGGCGTCCCGCGAGAAGTGCTGTTCGACAATATGAAAACGGTTGTACTGGAACGCGATGCTTATCAACCTGGCCGCCACCGCTTCCATCCTTCTCTCTGGCAGTTCGGTAAAGAAATGGGCTTCACGCCTCGTCTGTGTCGTCCCTTCCGTCCACAAACCAAAGGGAAAGTGGAACGAATGGTGCAATACGCCCGGAATAGCTTCTACATCCCACTGATGACTCGCCTGCGGCCAATGGACATCGTTGTCGACATGGAAACAGCAAACCGGCATGTGCTCCGCTGGTTGCATGAGGTGGCCAATCAAAGAAAACATGAAACTACCCGAACCCGCCCATGTGACCGGTGGCTGGAAGAACAACAGGCTATGCTGGCATTGCCGCCGGAGAAGAAAATGCACGACGTGCAAATCACCGACACCCTGACGACCTTCGATAACCATCCGTTGCATCACCCTTTATCGGTCTATGACAGCTTCTGTAGGGGAGTGGCATGATGGTTGAACTTCAACACCAGCGGCTAATGGCCCTGGCAGAACGGCTTCAGTTGGACAGCCTCATCGGCGCAGCTCCGGCATTATCCCAGCAGGCAGCGGAGCAGGAATGGAGTTACATGGACTTCCTGGAGCACTTGCTGCATGAAGAAAAACTGGCACGGCATCAGCGTAAACAGGCGATGTACACGCGCATGGCAGCGTTCCCGGCAGTTAAAACGTTCGAAGAATACGACTTCACCTTCGCCACAGGAGCCCCTCAGAAGCAGCTACAGTCGCTGCGTTCACTGAGCTTTATCGAACGAAACGAAAATATCGTACTGCTGGGACCGTCAGGCGTTGGCAAAACGCACCTGGCCATCGCGATGGGCTATGAAGCAGTACGAATGGGGATCAAAGTTCGCTTCACGACTGCCGCGGATCTGTTGCTTCAGCTCTCAACAGCGCAGAAACAGGGCCGATATAAGAACACGTTGCATCGGGGAGTAATGGCTCCGAAGCTGCTGATCATTGATGAAATCGGCTATCTGCCGTTCAGCCAAGAGGAAGCTAAGTTGTTCTTCCAGGTCATCGCCAAACGGTATGAAAAAAGCGCGATGATCCTGACGTCAAACTTGCCGTTCGGGCAATGGGATCAGACGTTCGCCGGAGATGCAGCGCTGACATCTGCGATGTTAGACAGAATTTTACATCACTCACATGTTGTTCAGATAAAAGGAGAGAGCTATCGGTTAAAGCAAAAAAGAAAGGCAGGGGTTATCGCAGAAGCTAATCCTGAGTAAAACGGTGGATCAATATTGAACCGTTGGTGATGATGAAAAGTGGATCACTTTTAACCCGTTGTTGACACTCAGTAGAGCTCTGTGTGTTCTGCAACTCCGCCGCAAGACGTTGCAAAGCCTCTGGAGTAGGGTTTTTAGCAATATCAGAAAGCTGCTTGCTGAACTCGAATGCTTTCTGCTCTGAGATGCCGAACTTATCTGCCACTGCCCCAACAGTATTGCCAATGCTCATCGTCGTAGCATTGAAAGCCTGTCCTGCTCCAAAAGCCTGCTTCATTGCCTGAGAGTAATCATCGGTCGTGATATTCAGGGCAGAAAGGCGATCGTTAAATCCATCAACCGAAGCGTAGCCTCCGGAAAATGCAGAGAGCGCCTTGTCACCAAAGGAGAGAAGTGAGCTGGAAGCATCGCTAATCGCTTTCGGGATTTTGTTGATCGCCTCGTTGTATTCAAGAAGTGCTTGGTTGCGCATCAGCGTAGCAACCTCAGCATTCGTCTTGGCCAGCAGAGCATATTTATCTGACAGCGCGGCTACCCCGTTCTGGGAAACGGTAATAACCTTATCCATTGCCTCTGCTGCATCTTTAAGTGCATCCATGGCGTTTTTGCCGCCATTTAAAGATGTAATCAGCGTACCAGCGATGACTGTACCCAATGCAATGACGGCACCAATAACCGCGCCGCCGGGTCCGAACGCCCCCGCCAGCTGCGACCCCTGCTGTGAGAATGCCACAAGCGCAGATTGCCCACCTTGAACCTGTACAATAAAGTCCTGAACCTGATAACCAGCTTGTTGCATACTGGTTTTCCATTTTCCATGGCTTTTTGATCCAGTCTCTACCCCAGTCTTCATATCGAAAAGGCGACCAGTTAACTCGCCTATTTTTTGCTTCTCTTCATCAGAAGCTTTTGAGCCAGCTCTCAACTGAGCAGCAAGTACGGCAGCACTACGAGCGCCATTCTCCTGAGCTTCATCCAGTACCGCTAACTGATTACCTAGCGCTTCAATGATAGATTCGGCACGGCTAAATTCACTGCTGGCTCCCCCTGTACCGCTGCTGGCCTCTTCCATCGCTCTTGCAATACCGCTGACATTGGTGTTCAGCTTGCGCAATTGGTTGTCCATGGAGTTGGCGTAACCGGCCAGTTCTGTAAACGCAGATCCGGTTTGCGATGCACTCTGGTCTAGGTTATCCATCCCCTTTCCTGACTGCTGGGCGGCAGCATCTAATTTATCCAGAGCATCAATGGCCTGCTTCCCACCTTGCAGCAGAGGCTCAACGTCGGCGCTGATTTCATAAACGATGCTACCGGCACTTTTTTCACCTGCCATATTTTTCTCCAGGCAATAAAAAACCCCGCCGAAGCGAGGTTTATTTAATTAAGAGCTGTCATTTGCAATATAAGTTGTAATTTAATTCGTATTGCTTGTTTTCTATCTTGATTTGGTTCTTGCCTAACTCTCCAGATGAGCGAAGTGATGCCATGGGGAATTTTGAAGGCTTGATCGTCACATGGCCTGTTTTAACCTCATAAACGAAGCGAGCACCTATTCTGCTGAGGTCCGTTCTTCCACTAACGACACCACATACCGACTCTTTTCCCGCATAACCTTTTACATCTAACGAGCTGAAATCCAGTCCATACTCAGGGTTGAAGTCATTATCACATTTTGCGATAGCACTCTCTTTTGCAATAGAGCCGCCTGACGCCATCAACTTCCATTTGTCACATTCACCAGACTTATAGCGAGATTCTAAGTTCTTTGTTACCGCATCTCTTGCTGCAGAAACAGCATCAGCATTGTTCGCAAAACACGGTGCAGCAATTAAAAGAATCGCAGCCACTAAAAGTTTCTTCATATCCCTATCCCCTTCGATAAATGTGCCAAAAGAGTAGCAGGGATCTGGCAATGAACAAACTGCATTATATCTTCTCCTTCGCCCGACGCGCGGCCTGTTTCTTCAGATATTCATCAGCTACAGACTCGTACTCTTCTCGAGTGAATCCCTTCTGATCGGGGTACTTAGCTGCCAGCAGAAATTGGAACTCTGTCATCGTTAATTTGGATGCTTCATCACGACTCATTCCGAAGTGACTCCGTGCAGCGCTGATATAATCGAATGCACTGAACGAATTGGTTGTTTCTCCGGTCTCATGGCGCTGCAATCTTCTTACCTTCGCTTTTCCAACAACGCCGTGCTGTAGTAAGTGCTGCGCCATAACAATGATGTCATTGCGCGGCATTTGACCTGGTCGATACACCACACAAGATCTCCACCCCTTCCATTCTCCGATAATTGGCGCTAAATCATCCTGACAACAGGCCTGAATAACCCTCATTGATGTAGAAAGCATTTTCTCTGCCACGCGGTATAGCGAAGATGAAAGCCAATCAGGAAGTCTCCCAAAAGCACTCGCATATCCGGTAAGAAACCCGCTCAGTTCACTTCCATGGACAATGGCGTATGCCTCAACAATTTCATTAGGATTTCCAATGCGCGTCATGGCTTCAAATGATGGGCTTAATAAATAATCCTTTCCCCCGTCTCGACTATCACTAATCGAAACTTCTCCTATATCAATTAATGCTGTCATGACTCATTCCAGTGAACGGTTATTATCAAGGGCAGCACAGCCACCCTTTGTAATAGCTGCTAGCTGACGGTTACGGTGCATGCCGCAGAGGTGATTTTCTGCGCCGGCAGTGATGCATCAGTTACCTCGCAGGTATAAACACCTGCATCTCCAGATGCCGCACTGGCTTTGTTAAAAGTAGCCGTAGTCTGCCCGCTGACAGCTGATCCATCCTTTTTCCAGACGTAGGTGTATGGAGTGACACCACCTGAGGCAACAACAGACATATTCAGCGCAGAACCAGTTGTAACTGACTTTGTGGGCGTCAAATCTGTGGTGAAGGCCAAAGCATCAGCGGCATTCACTTCGATTGTGCTTGCATCGCCAACCTTGAACTCAGTAGAGAAAGTAACGATATCGTTAGTCCCACCATCTGAGCTAAGCGCTGTGATGTTCATATACCCAACAAACTCAACAGGGCCGTAATCCATGCGCACCCAAATACCGGGCTGACGCTTAGCTTTAAGCTCACCGGCAAAATATTCGATGAACTTGCCGACACCGTACTGATCCAGTTTGTCTTTCTTGCGAACCTCACCTTCAAATGAGATGGTGAAATCACTGTTGGTGATGATGGTTTCAACGTAACCACCACCATCATCTGCATCGGATGTGACAGTGTTTGGGTTGAAGTCGAAGCCCTTGGATGTACCAGCGGCCAACGCTTTCCATTCGGATTCTGACGGAACTGTATCTGCGCAGCCATCAGCAACCTCAAGAACGACTGCACCGCCAAATAGGCGTTCATTCGAATTTTGGCAATTAGCCATTTGTGATTCCTCTTTCGTATAAAAAAGAAAACCCGCCGGAGCGGGTGATTTAATATGTTTCTGGCTATTCGCCGTAAGTGCATGAGAACTGCAAACGGAAGACAATCCGACCTTCGTCAGTTAGCACTGGTGCAGGGATGGCTCCCATATTTTGAATATATCCGACGCATTCATCAGCCATTGGATGCTGTTGGATGTAGTCAATAATGCGCTGTACTGCAAGAGCAGCCTCGTTTCGTTTCGTCCTAGCACCCACGACATCGACCAAAACGTAATGCTCTGCGCCTAGGTCGTTACGAATCGCTGATCCACCGTTCGACCTGAAAACCATTACAGCCTTTGATGGGTCTTTTGGATCGTCGAACATTAGCAACTGGTCAGTAAACCCATCCGTTAGTCCCGCATTGACAAACATATTCCTGACACGTTCATACATCATTGGGATCATAACGAGAGCTCCTTTAACATCACCTTATCGATGGCCTCTCTCTCCTCATCAAACCCTTTGCTCAGGAAATGCGGTTCGGCGTGAGGGTCCCAGTAATTTCCTTTTTCCGTTCCGCCGCCAAATGATTTGCCTTCTCGTGTTTTACCAAAGTGCGCACGAGGTTGACCCTTTAACTTCCCTGACATCTCGTGAACATAAGCAGCATAGTTTGCTGAGTACCCAACCCGACCAGTAATCAGCACACCACTAAAGTCCATTTCTCTAAACTGAGAGTTGATAAGAGTAGATGTATCGATTGGCGTGTAATATGCCGCTCGAGCAGAACCAAGAATAAGCGCTGATTGAATCGCTCTAACGGCTTTGCGCCCCTTAACGTCATTAATCAAATCGTTGAGGTTCTTTTTGGCGTTAGATATTCCCTTCACCTTAAGTCCCATGGCTATACACCTGTGATCAATGCGTAATCATCAGCAAGGCGCTCAAAGGTGTCTGCGTACCTGATCACTTGTCTGATTTCGTCGGCTCCAGCTGCTACAGGGTCTAATTCTGCTGATTCACCAAATAACAAGTAATCTCCAGCAGTGGCTGATGAATACTCAGTCCATATCGTATTTTTGACGACGATCTCAGAGCCTAGGCTGCCAATGCGCTTACTCAGCCCCCCCTCGTAATCACACATGATGACTTCTGGAGCAGACCAGCCAAGCGGATCGCCATAATCATCATTACCAAGGCTGCGCCAGATTGTGGCTTGTGCCGTATAGCTCCAGTTGGCAACGCTGCTCATTCTCGCCACCTCTCGACCTTTGCACCGCTATCACGGATGCGCTTACAGTTAATCACCCATTCACCTGAGCTGTTCACATAGCCGGTGGTTTCACGTCCGCTATCGGTGCGAACCCATACACGAGCGAATGGTTTCGGACTGCGTTCTGTTACGTCAATCCACGCCATCATCAACCCCCGACAACCATGAATAGGCCAACGCTGTTACCTGCACTAATCGGTAGCTCACTGGTGCATCCGCTGGTATCGAGTTTCGCCAGAGAGTCTCGCAGCCAGGTGATACTGTCATCACCATACTCAAAGGAGCGGGACGCACCAGACGGAGCACCCTGCGATTTAATACGGCGTGCACCAGACGATGTAGCCATTAATGCAGCTGCATACATCAGGATGAGTTTTGCGGAGCAATCGTCATATCCAGCACCATTGAGGCACGGAATAATCTTGTTCACGACGCATAGAATCGGCTCCAGTAGAGCTGCTGGTATGGAATAACCCAACTCACCGAGAAACTGTTGCACGTCTGCCGCTGTGATTGGGTCAGCCATGGTTACTTATCCTTTTTAATCGCTGCCGCCAGTGCCGCTTCCGCTTCTTCTGTGAGAGCTTTCACCTGACCAATAGCTTCGTCGAGCTGCTTTTGAATACCGGTTAAATCGGCTTTCACTGGCACTGAAGGTGTTGCGACCTCAAATACCAACTTCTCACCTTTCTTCTCAGTTGACTTCTCAGCCTTGCTCTGTGCGATCCACTTCTCAGCGACCGCATCGTCAACATCATAAACCTGACCAACCTCCAGTTTCTGGAAGTTGGCACCGGCAAAAAGGTTTGCTACCAAAACTTTTACGAGTGCCATTTTATTTCCTTAGCTAGATGCGTGGACAACAGAGAAGTGACCATTGATGTCCTGCTTAACCATAAGGCCAGCAGCACCCCAAGTGCGCCACACATAATCTGAGTTATAGAACTGACGCGGATCAGCCACGGTTCCAAACGCTTGACCAACGATAGGTGCGATTACTCCAGCCTGTAGCGGGACAATCACAATCTCGTTGCCAGTCAGTTCAGCATCTTCTTTGATGGCTGAAATGCCAGAGAGCTTAGAGATTTCCTCCAATACGGTACGTAGTGAATTCACATCGAAATATTGTTCCCAGTTGGACATGATTTCGCTGGAGACATACCACGTCTGTTGACCATATTGCAGGTTTTGCAGTTTCAGAACATCACGCAGAGCAATAGCTGCCGCTCGCATAGCTTTCGGATCAGTACTGGTTGAAAAATCAACAGTTAGAGTAACCTGCGCTACACGCTCGTCATGGCGTAGCCCTTTCCAAGTCTTATCATCAAACTTGATGTAGTTACCTGCCGCATCACGGAAGCCTTCCCAGATGTAATCCACGTACTGGCGACGAACGTCATCGACGGAACCTGATTGAGCATCAGCCAGAGAAGAAAGTGCAGAGCCTTTGTTAAATACGGGGTCACGCCAGTTGAACTTGAAGCCTGAGTCATGGATAGGGACCATGGTGCCGTCGAATGTGTAGCTCTTAGCATCCAGTGCTGCACCAATCTGCCCAGACATAGAAGTATGAGCCCAGCCACGGCCACCGGTTCGAGCGTATTCATACACAGACTCTTCCAAGCGAACCGAGCGCGACAGAGGCATCAGATCGTTCAGTAGGGTGAACTCAGTGTTAGGCTCGAACTCTTTCAGCACGGTCTGGTCATACGCTTTGTAAAGGCGACGAATATCATCGACAGCATTCACTGCATCAAGAACAGGAGCATTGGCGGCTTCACCACGTACGCGAGTACGTGCAATGAAATCAGCCACTGCCTGAGCACTGGAATTACGAGCAAACTTCAACTCGTTGAACTGAGCCATATTGGCCTCAAGATTCCCTGTTTCAGTCGCCTGTTTAGTGGAAAATACAAACATTAGGTTCTCCTTACTTAATAACTACGCGCAGGAGATCACCTGCCGTCGCAATGGTGTATGAGCGATCTTCTTCAACGAAGCAGCGGACAGATTCATCAGCACCTACAGCTTTTACACGGCCATTGGCAATGGAAAGAGGCTGCCCTTTGGTGTACGTACCCGCTGCCGCTGGCACATTGAAGAAAACTCCGGGGGTTGGATGCATCGCGACAACCCAATCACCAGCCTTGATGACATCATCCACAGTTTTGCAGCGGAGATAGTCATAGTTGGCTACGTAGAGGATCGCCGCTTCGTTACCATCTACAGATGCCGTGAATTTCTTCGAAGTGTTGTCGAAGAAGCCAATCGTCCCCGGTGGTGTATCGGCAGCCGCTGCGCCTTCGCGGTGAAGTTGAGGATTCGCAAAGATACCGCCTGCGTGAATTACGTGCTTTCCGTCTTTGGCCATTTTTTACTCCGGCATTTCGCTGAATGATTGATTGCTGTTCACTTGGCGGAATGCACCGCTAAGCCCCGTTGAAGTCTGGCATTGAGCGTAAAGCTCCTTCAATGGCTCACCATCAAGCGCATTGACCGCCAAATCTGTCATGTTGAACTTGGCTTTAACTGCGGAACGCATTGAGCTGCGCTCCTGATCGGCGTTAGCAGTAAGCCCCGACTTAACAGCGGCCAGATCGTCAGCAAATGGCTTGAACCATGCTGGCGCTTGTTCGCTGTTGGTTGCGGTGTCTTTGTTCTTCTTATCAGCCTCTTCTTTCTCTTTTTTGGCCTTTTCTTCAGCGTCAGTCTTCGCTTTAGCATCTTCTGCGACCATTTGGTTATACGCATCCATCAGCTCAGCTTCGGTCTTGCCTTCGACCTCTTTGCCTTTCGCTTTCAGCGCGTTAGTGATGAGTTCTTTCATCGGGTTCGTTTCCTCTTTTACGTGCTTATTGTTGGCGCTGAAAAACGCCATGAATTGGTTAAAGAACTGCTTAAGTGCGGGGTCTTGGTGGTCTGGAGTGTCGGAATCAGCGAGGTTTACGGTTTCAATCTCCTGCTCGTCGCCTTCCGCATTAACGAAGATGCCAACTCCTTCTGCTGGAGTTCCAGCGCCGGGTTGGTCGAGCAGCACAGCAACGTGGTCGAAGTCCATATTTGTGACGATTTTCTCGTACCTTTTACCTTTCGATTCGCCGTTAGCTGTAATTTCTTTGTGAAGTAGGCCCGTTGAGATATGCACTGGCTCGACGTTCTGACCTGCCGCCATAGCATCGAGTCGCTCAATCAGTCGCTTGCCGTTATCGCTATTGGCAGCGTAGTTTCGGTCAACGTACATATCGCCAGTGACCTTACCTCCCTGCCGGTTTACGTTCTGCAACCAAGCACCTACGTGGTAACTATTAACTGCCTGAACATCACGCGCCGAGATATGCTTACCATCAATCTTCGGGTGACCAAACGGCATTGGGTTGCGCTCAAGCGACTTGTAGCTCTTTTCGATTTCTGCTGCCGGGTACAACTTCCGGTTCATCACGATGTCGTCAACGATGGGCGTGACTCCACGAACCACAATGTGTGGTTTGCCGTTGATTGTCTCGGTGGTGATGTTTGAAGCGGAGTTGATGACCGAAAGCACGTTTACGCAGTTGCGTGACATGCTGAGTCCTCACTAGTAAATTTCAGGCAATAAAAAAGGCCGCCTGAGCGACCCTATTGGTTAATATTCTTAAACGCGATTAAAGGCGGTAATTATCACATCATCTGGCTGACAATTTCTTTTGACAGCAATAGCTGATGGAAGCTTTAAAAATACCGCCTCAGCCTCACCGTCGCCAGTATCTTTAATCACTGTAGACCCCTCACCACCGGTGACGCCTTCTCTTTCAATAATCTTATAAGCAACAAAGTATTTCATGAAATCCCTCTATTAATTTCAGGTGAATCACCATCTTAGCCGCTTATTAGCTGTTTTTCACCCAGTCATGCCGCTCTTTCTTTAGCTTATCCGCCAGCCCTTCATTGAAGATGCCGCCTCCGTCTTTGAGTAGCACCGGGATCTGGCTGCAGTAGCAGTTATACCGGTTGCCGTTCTCGGCGTAGAAGTCTCGCACCTCTTCAGTGGTGTAGACTTTTCCATGACGGCTGGCGTGCCAGGAGCGCGTGGTTGGTTTAAGCGCTGACAGCCACAGCAGCCCAGTATTAAGACCTAGCCGTTCAGTGGCCCAGTCCGTTTCGTTCCATTGTGCCTGCCGAAGCGCGCCGACCTGCTCAGTCTGAGCGATGGTCTTGGCCTTCGACATCGACACATCGAGGCGTTTGCTGATGACGCTGGCCGTCTCACGCGGATTAACGCCTCTGACCACTGCATCGGTGATGATGTTGGTCAGATCGCCGCGAGCTGTATCGCTGATGACCTTCCAGTCACTGAACGTTGTCAGCCTTGCCGCTGCAATCTGGTTTAGATAACCAGGGCCGTTTAAAAGTTGCTGTAAAGTCGTCTGGCTGGCGTACACCTGCGACTGCTGCGAGAGATTGTTGAACGCCTCCAGCGTGCCGCGCTGTGCTTCTACGGCGACGAAATCCATCGCCCACAGGTTTTGTTCTCCGCCACCCAGCAGGTAATCGTCGAGAATGCCCTGCACAGCCTCTAGCAGGTCTGCCAGCTCTTGCGCCGACATGTCGTAGATGAACTTGCCAGCGTTGACTTGGTAGAGCCGCATATCCTCGCCGTTATCGTGGCAAAGGAAGTGCCAGTTATGGCTATTTACCTCTCGCTCTCGCCCGGTCAGGCGCTGGTCGAACAGAGCTTTCAGCGAGCGCTTGATGCCGAGATACCGATCCTCGACATTCAGGAACATCGCGGTTACCTGCTTTGCCGATTTTGTCGGGTCAACCTTGCTGCGCGGTACTACCGGTGTCCCGACTTTCGTCTTTTGCTCCGGCGTCATCGGAAAGAGGATCATCGGTCGTTACCTTTTTATTTGGGTCTGGCGGCTTAACATCATCGCGTGGCTCAAGTTCTCCAGCTTCCCTGACCTCATTCTCATCAACAGCAGGTGTGCCGTAGGCTTGCTGAGTATCCTTAGCGACCGCTGCCATTTCCTTCATGTTGGCAATCTTCTCTTTCTCGCTTGGAGCGAGTAAATCAGACCAAGTTAACGTTATTTCTCCGGACTTCGGCGGTTCGATAACCTCTACTGTCCACAGGCGTTCTATAACTGCGCTTGCCCTGTCAGTCTGGAACCCATTGCGGCGACCATTACAGCGCTTGGCAAAGTCGTTTTTATCCTGATCTGACGCAAGCCTTCCAGTCTGCTGGCCAAACAGGATGGTGAATGGCATCTGAACCGAAGATGAGAACTGGTTAGCTGACACTGTCCACGTAGGGCCAGGATCGGCAGCAGCGACAGAGAGCACTTTCGCCTCGCCATCCTGTGTTACCAATGCTGAATCTGTACCTGAGTTCAGTTTTTGAATGGCAGCATTAAGCGCCTCAGCCAGACCTGAATACCCAGCCTTCTTGGCGTCATCAGCAATTGTTTTTAGATTCGTATCCTTTGACATATTGATTCCGAGTTGCCTGCTGGCATTCTTCAGGAACCCTTCAGCGCTACCTCCTGACGTTTTCCCCATATCAAGCAAATCGTTATAACCTGCTCGCAGGAAAGGGATGCCAGCCAAAGACGACTCATCTTCGGAACCTTCGCAGAACATGATGATGCGTTCTGGATGAATATTTATAGAACGCATTGGCCCGGAGATATTTCCGTTATCGCCGATCTGCTGCTCCTGGAAATAGTAAAATTTCGGCATGCCATAGTTTAGCAACTTTTGGTCTTGCTCAAGCTCACCGGGTTTAACCTGCGCTTCCCATGCGGGGATCATCTTAACCAGACCACGCTCGCGTGAGTTGCGCATAACCTCGCGGTTAACTGGTTCATCCCATTTTCGGCTATCCGCAAACTGAAGGATAAGTGCTGAATAATGCCCAACCAGATTTCGCCTATCGGCGTCTTTAACTTTTGCCCAGTACTTCTTCATGAGTTTTGTGACTTTCTTTTCCCATGGAGTGGACTTTTTAGACTTTTTCGTCTCATCACCATCCACGATTACTGGTGTGTCAGTCCAGCATGCATCGAGCAGTTTATGAACCGCGCCGAACGCAGCTCCATTGCGCTCATACATGTTGTAGAAGTGGTCAAAATCGAGACGCTCCGGGTAACCAAATTCACACCACAGGTGATGCCGTTTGGTGTTACCCGACTTATTGAATCCGCTGGCATACAGTTGACGTGATCGAGATACCTCGGCAAGGCTATTCACAATGAGCCCAGCGAGGACTTGCATTTCTGTGTCGTTACTCACTGAGTTGTCCTTATGTGAAGAAGATTGCGCCTGTTCGTTTAGGCGAATGCAGTACGCGGTAGCGCGTAGCGTCGAAGTCATGATCTTCCTGAGTGGTGTCTACATCATCAGGCTTCTTATCATCTCTAACGAGCACAGGTATGCGGCTTATCCAGCCCCGACAATGCTCCATGACGTAGAATGCAGGCTTTTCCGGCATCCCTGACTCGGTTTTCTTGCCTTCAATAACAGCCTCTAGCATGTCAGCGAAAAGTGATGCGCCATTGATGCGTGAACCGGGCTTTTTATCTGCTGCCAGCCACTTAACGCCTTGTGCTTCCATCTTTTGTGCGATGGATAGCTCATTGTCGCCAGTGTTGAATATCGCGCCATCAGCCGGACCGGGAATGACGCTGCTACATATGCCTGGCACGATGTACATCTGCCCTTTCCCTTGTGTTTCCTCTGGCTCGTCTACCTCTTCACCCATAAGCCGCTTATCAACCCACGCCACGCCTTTAGCAACGTTTGTCGACGACATATTCAACCCTTTATTGAGCTCATCAGGTGGGCAGCCATACCACTCGCCTATCAGAATCAATGAACCGGTTGGAGGGCAGAACTTACGGCCATCAGGAAGCGTTGCTTCGGTGCCATCAGACTGAGCCCACCACAGGTTGGAAAATGGTTTGGATTCGCCCCAGTCATGCGACCGGTCAACAGTCCAACTATCCGGTATCTTGAATGGTTTGATGACATGCAGTGATTCATTCCACAAGTGGTCAAATCGCCCACCGCTCGTCACATCCCATGAGCCTTCAACCCACGCTTTGCGCTTATTAGGGTCTTTGATGTTCATCAGTGTGGCGATGTATACAGGATCGAGATATGGGTTCTCTTTGAATGAGCCATGAATTGCTACGCGAGTAAGCGTAATCTCTTCATCCTGCTGCGTTTGTGGGTTAGGCACCATCTGCTTATCGCGGATGATGGTTCCACGCGGCGCTGGGTCAATGAATCGCTTTTTAACCCATGTATGGCCTATGCCGAATGGGTTTGTGGTGTTGAAAGTCTCTAGCGGGATATTTGGCAACAAGCTGCCATCTGGCAGTGGATAGTCCTGAGGCCTAAATGACGATCGCCGACAGGAGAACATAGATTCGTAGAAATCAGGATTTGGCTGCTTTGTTAGCTCGTTAAATCCGATAAACGGGAATTCTTGCCCATGGTAATCCCAGTAATCTTTTTCTTCTTTGCCGAACCTAAAAAGCAACTCTTCACCTGTTGGCCACACCCATCTCAGTTCTGAGGCAGAGTTTAAGAATCTCGCTCCATCACCAAACAACCGATACATACGTTTAGACTGCGTGATGATGTCTGCAAGGTTTTTATACTCGGTATCGAATATCACACCTCGCCAGAACGTGCCGTAGCCAGTGCCAACCAAACGACGAAATCTAGCCAACTGCGCCGCTGTTTTTCCGGGGCCGCGAGTACCCTCGAAAAGAATCTCATCACATGGGCAACTCAGAGACAGTGACTGCGATCCGGGTAACGGCTTCCAAACTACGTTGTAGCTCATTTGCCCAGTACCTCGCCTTGCTGTTTCTGTGCGATTGCCTCCCATGATTCAGCACTGTCGCAGGTTGGGACTGGCATGATGTTATGAGTAGCAGTGACCTTCTGATCAATCTGCTCTTTGAAAGCCATCACGGAAACATGCTTACCAAGTAGCTCCAGATTCTTAACCTTATCTGGCCACTTAATCTTCTTCATGATCCCAGCTAATTCTCTGCCGCCGTCCTCGCCAGTGTTCTCAAACATCTCGGCCAAGTCGAATCCTGAGATATAGCGACGCCACGATGAAGGCCATTCGCTAACAGGCTTAAGCGATAAATCATCTCTAACAATATCGAGAACGTCCATTTGGTCGATTTCTACCAGACGTCTCAAAACATAAGCCGCGTCGATGTTAACCTGCTCATTGCGTTGAGCTTTCAGTTGCGCGATGCTGTTCTGGATGTCAAGTTTTGACAACAGTTGGGCGGCGATGCGGTTTGCAGTCTTTTCGCTGTACCCCGCCCGAATAGCCGCTTGTGTGGCATTTAGATCGATGAGGTACTCGCGACAGAACATTTCTTGTTTGTCGTTGAGCGCCATGATTACTCCTGAGTTTCTTCCACTACCGGCTTGAATGTGATTTCACTCAACTCATCCGGCTGAATGTATGTCCATGAGCCGTCATGCTCCGAGATAGCGAATAGACCGTTAACCAGTCTTGGTTCTTTGGTTGTCATGACGCCTTCGTATGTGGTTCCGTCTTTCTTTGTTGCTTTGACGTTGTACTTATCAGTCATAAGCGAACATTCCTCTAATTTATGAGTATCCGCCCTCGGGCGCTATGTGAACTTATGCTGCAATATCGTGTGCTCTCAGTGAAAACACACTGTATTGCTCCATGATTCTTCTGCCACGGTTCATGTTACCGCCATGAGAGCGAGTGGTAATCGCTCGGCATTGGTCGTTATTGATGTCTCTGTACGCTATCAGTCAGGAGAGAAACTGGTTGTGGCTAATACAGAGATGCTGCGACAACCCTACGCAATTTGATTTGGTTAGCCAGACTCGCCCCGCTTCGCAGAGGTGCTAACTGACTTACGGCTTACCCGTCAGCAAGATCGGATCACCCCTTTAGCAGTGACACTATCAAGCGCCTACTTGAGACGCTTTGTAGTGGCTATGCGAGGTTATGTTTCACCACTTCATCTCTTGCGAACGAACTAGCGAACTTAATGATGAGTGATGCCATCACATAAACAATGGCTGTCACTATCCATCCAGACCAAGCGTATAAACATGTCATTGCAATGAAAGTCACCCAGCCAATAAACCGAGCAATCCCTGTTTTTTTCTTTGCAGCATCCACTAGAAGCTTTGCAAGCTTAACCTTGGTTTCTTCACCTGATTTCTCATATATGGCACTCGCCACTACGATAATTAACGCAATGGGAATGGAGAGAATGCAAATCATCCAGTTGGCAGCAACAGCTAGAGTGACAAGCCCTTCAATCTGATAGAAGACACCTGCTGACATTGAAATTAGAAGAAGTAGTGAAACTGTGTATGCGATAAGTGTTTTCATGATGATTGTCCCTATCAGGCCGCTTGGTTAATTAGTTGAGATGAAGCCCAAAGCCCCGCTATCCACTGAATGCCTTTTGGTGTGAACTTAACTTGAGTGAATGCGTGTCCGTTGTGCTGGTTCTCGCCTGTCTTAACAGCGAATCGACCTGCATCAAGGTGCTGTGAGTATGGGGTTAGCTTCCCAGCCAGCTTGTACATGATCCCGTTATCAATCAGGAATAGGCGGAAATCGTTTTCTTTTATCTTCAGTAGTTTTGCAGTCTCTCTGAATCCCATCAGGCCGGATGCTTCGACGTATTGGTCAACGAATTCTACTTTGGGTGCAGCGATAGCCAGCTTGCTCTCTAACTCTGCCTTCTGCTCTGCAAGATCAGCAGCTAAGCGCAATGCCTCCGGCAAGGTCTGTGGTATTGAAGGGCTATGCATAACCTTCAGCTTGGCCAGCACAGAACGACGAACCGCCTTAGACTCACGCATACCAACTAACGTCATCTGATCCATGTTCAGCATGGTGTAGTGAGTTTTGTGCCCAGTCTTACCAACTACGAAATTTTCGTAGTTTAATTCTTCGTCGATTTCATCATTTACGCGAGCATGGAAGTCAGCTGGCCGAACTGGATTCTCACCAGCCTCCACTCGCGATGGATTGATGATGTTATTCAGGAAATCCAAGCTACTCATGGAGATTTCCTTTTCTGCTGAGATCAACTCTTTCATATCGCTATTACCTTTTGGTGATAGAGCCTGTTCTCCAGATGTAGGCAGCCCAAGAGCGGTCAGCGATAACCACTGCCCTATCTCAAGCTCTACCCCGAAAGGCTCTTGGTTTTTTATTGCGCGGAGAAAGCGCGGTGAAATGCAGATATAAAAAAGCCCCACCGAAGTGAGGCTCTATTGGCACTGTGTGCGGATATAACTCTGTAACCCGTTAATCATTGTTTCGGATTGTTTGATTCGTTCGACGAGACTGAGATAATTGCGTTCAAACTCTGCATCATATCGGGGGCTGGTTGCATCAGGCTTGCCGGTGGCGGCGGTGGTTTCGGGCAGCTTTGGACAACTGGCCGCGATGCGCAGCCGCTTAGTGCCAGTGTTAAGGCCAACACGAAGAGTTTCAATTTCACTTTTTGCATTAGCTAATTCCTGAGTGACTTTGATATCGAGCTCGGCGGCCTGTACTCGTTGCCGCTGGATGTTTTCGAGGTCTGCTTTCTGCTGATTGGATACCTGAGTGATTTCTTTCAGTTGGGTGTTTAGCGACTGCATCTGGCTTGTCGTGTACCACATGCCAACTAGTAGAGCGATGATGATCGAAAGTAACGCGGTGGTTAACTTGCTCATCTCTGACTCCAGGTGCAAACCTCATACTCGACGTCGCGACGGTTCATCAGTCCTTTCCACTTCTTGCCACCGGCATATACCCAGCGTTTGAGCTCATCACATGCTCCGGCGTAGTCACCGGCGTTGAGCTTTTTAAGCATGGTGGACTTGATGAAAGCGTTGGCACCAACGTTGTAGGAAAATGAGTAGATAGCGGCGAGCTGCGTTTCTGTGGTTTTAACTTTTATGCTAGGATTGACCTGCGCGGCGATCCGCTCTAAGTCAGCCTTGGTCAGCGCATCACACTCCGCATCTGAATATCGCTTGTTGAGGATAATGTCATTGCCGGTATGACCATCGCAGACTGTAATGATATCTACCACATCTTTGTAGGGAACATACTCTCGCCCCTCTAAACCACCGTTACCGCTTAGCATTACCGTTGCGATTGCAATGGCACCGCCACCGATAGCCGAGGCGATTTTATTTCTTAGGGATGGATTCATTACTCACCCCTTGAGGCTTTGCGCCTGTCTTCTTTTACCTTGAAGTAGAGATTCGTTAGAAACGTCAGGAGGCCAAATAGCAGGCTTCCAAGAACGCCAAACGCTGCCCACTGTTCAGGTGAGAAGCCATCAAGGAGTTGTTTAAGCCAGAATAAGGCGCTACCGCCTGACGCTCCGTAGGAAATACCTGTTGTGATTTTGTCCATACGTAGCATCGTCTCACCTCCCCGTAGGGTTAGGCGCTGAGTAATTAATTAGGGAATAGCGTCACCCGTATCCATGCCAATCTAGAGGATGTGTGAGTGCGGTTGGTTGGTTTTGGATGACGCTAAATGCAAGAAAGCCCCGCACAGTGGCGAGGCTTGAAATTGATACCGACCTTCCAGCCGGTTAGGTGGGGATAGCAGTCAATGAGACGAACTTACCCACTGTGCGATTGTTTTTCTGGCGTCGCACCGGTTATCCAGAAAGCAAAAAGGCCAGCAATTAAGCCAGCCTTTCTTTGTTACTGCGCTCTTTCGCTTTTGCTCCCGAGCATGCATCAAATTTATACTAATGCCTGCCCTTTTGTTTTAGCTATTCGTGCTATTAAGCTGCTTGATGTAGAATTTCTTTCTCCATTTCTCTTTTAGATGAGTAATAGAGTTCCCCATCAAGGATATTTTCAGCCCATTCTATTCTATTGCGAGACTCTTTTGCTGATATCCCTGTCAATGCAGAAAGCGATCGAATCAGGTCTTGCGAGCTTTTGCGCCGACAGTATTTTAATCTAGCCATAGAACGAATCGGGTTATCTCTTCCTAACACCTTCGTTATCAGTCGCTCCATAAAGGCGGCATCATCTGATTCTTTGGCGAGAGCGATGATGTTGCCTGCTGCTGATTTTGGAATGATGATATCTCTGGCTCTGCGGTGTAGCTCCTCATCTCGATATCCTTGGGCAAAAAGCTCGGTGACAGTGCTTTCTATCTGCTTGCTCTTCTGTTCACTCCATTCGCATCGCATCATTAAGCGGCCTATTACATTGACCTCTCCGCGTGGAGACTCATCGCCTCGCATATGATCACCCCACACTCTTAGCATGTAGCGTATCCACTGCCGCTGGGAGTCGTTGATAGTTTTCCATCCATTGCCAAACAAGCGCCGTATATCCGTTTCACGGCGTATGAATGCCAGCTTAGATAGCTGCTCAATGTCATATCTATCTTGTCTCATCGCTTACCCCACCTGTTCTTCCCACTATCCCCACGAGCTGTCATGAATACACCGTTTACTATGGCGTGCTGCTTGGCGTCTTTGTCTTTGATGTATTTGGATATAGTTTCTCTGTTGATGTGTAGGCGTCGTGCTAGCTCACTCTGATTACCGTATGTATCGATTAACATGTCGGGTACGGTTCGGATGTCGGCTTTCATATCTTCCCCTTATCTACCAAAGCTAAATACCGATCGCCCTGTATCAATGCGTAGCAATAACGAGCTTTAAACGTTCGATGCAGGAATCGTAAACTAGGCATCATGAACGCAGTGGTTATGATGCGAGCTGCCAGCTTGTTGTGTTCTGGTTTGATCACGCTGCCTCCCTGTAGACTTCAAGCGAATTCAGATATAGTCCGCCGAAGCTATAACGAATTTCATCGAATACGTTTTCATAGGTGGCATATGGAAAGAAGTTCAGGAAAAAGGTTTCTGCTTTATCACATTCCTCCATTAAATCTTCTGCACTGTTTGGCCTGATCACGAAAACCACATCATTGAAAATTGCCGCTGTTTCACATGGGTAAGTGATTTTTCTCACGCTGCCTCCAAATGTTGCTTTTCGATATCCCTCAATTTCTTTCTGTATAGCGCCCTGATGCCGTCCAGTTCTTCTCTGGTGTATCGGTGTTCCTCATTGTTACTTTCGAGCGCCATGACTCGCTCAAGCCCGATTTTCTTTATCAGGTTGAGTCTGTATGGACCTATGTCACCGGATTTGTGGACGTTACAGGCAGAGCATTGAAGGTGTACGTTGTCTTCGTTAAATCTGAGTTGGGATGCCGCTTTCGTTGTCCTGAAATGCCCTGCGTGGAAACTGACTGCGTTCTTAATTCCACAGCTAATGCATCCATTCCCTCTATCCCTAGCCCTGATGTAGTCGTTGAATACTCGCTGAGTCATGTTTCTCCAGTGAGATAACGGCTTTGTATCTGCCTTGCGTTTTCTCCAATTACGACGAGATTCATCCTCAGCTTGTTTTTGCTGATTCTCTTTCTGTTGTTTTTGGTATTTGTTAGCGCAGAGCGGTGAGCAAACTATTTGAAGGGGTCTATCGGGAGTGAATTTGGTTTTGCATATCGGGCATTTCTTTGGTTTCGGCTTTTTAGCCTTGATCACTATCACCTCCAATCTGGATAACAGTAAGTCCGTGACCAAACACCGCGCCAGTGTCGATATAGCGCTGATTGAAGAAGTTCATCGGGCTGCGAGCTGGCGTGTGTCCAAAAATAAACTCGTCCGCACCGGTAATGTTGCAGCCGATCCCGTCCATCGCGTTACTCACCCGCTCTCGATTCCAAACCACATCATTCTCATCGACACGTTTGCCAAATATGTATTCGTTTGATGGGTAGTCTGCATGGGCTATCACATAGCTCTTGCTGGGGAAATTGACTTCGATAATCAGCGGTAAACTTTCTGCATGAGTGATTAATTCCTTAGCGAGAACCTCTTGGTCGTAATCGAGGTAGAAGAACCAGCCACCGCCATTAGCTAGCCAGTGATTTACATTGCCGGTGCCGTTTAATGCCTGAATAGCCATCTGCTCATGGTTACCGCGAACAGCTATAAACCACGGCAGATTAATCAGGTCGAGGCATTCGACGTTCTGCCCACCACGGTCGATTAGGTCACCAACTGAGATAAGCAGGTCTGCGTCAAAGTCGAACTCAATCTCTTCGAGGTGCGTCATCAGCATGCCGTGGCAGCCGTGTAAATCGCCTACTACGTAAACCTTTCGATATTCAGTTCCGTTAATGCGGAGGTATATCCCTTCGCGCGTTTCAGTCATGTCTATTCCTCGCTCGCACTCTCAGCCAACGTACATCGTGAAGGTGGGCGCTGTAGTTGAAAGTCACTGTTGATATGGGTTGGGGTTTACTGCGTGGAGTGGATTTGTTGAAGATTAAATTGTCTATCGCTATTTGTGTCGGACTTCGCTGTCGCTTCATGCTGCTGAACTCCTGTTGTGTTGTTGAGCCCAGCGCATTACCGCTGATGACTCTTCACTAAACTTCACGCCCTGCTCCGATCCGAACCAGTAGATAGCCTCGATAACATCAATCATCTCGCTTACTCTCATCTTGCTTGTGCGCTGGCCAAACATGACAACGCCGCCCCCGATACCCGGTGCGGTTCGCTGCTCTTCTTTTTTGGTCTTGGCTACCAGAGCGGTAATGAGGTCTTTCCAATCATCTTCATCGTACTTCTGTCCATACCAAACAACCTGCTGAGCTAGGTCATGCAAGAGCGGCCACATTTTCCGATTCTGAGAAAGTGTGCGCTTTGGTGGGGATAGTTCGATTTCGTATGGCTTGGATTGGTCTAGCGGGAGATTTCTGATTTGTTCGATGGCGTGACTTCTGATTTGCTCGGTTCTCAGATAGAAAACCTTTTTGGTCATAGTCTAATCCCCCTGTATTTCTTCCATCATGGCGTAAGTTTTCGGTTCCCTGCCGGTGCCAGATGCTATTTCAGATCTGAGGCATGCAATCAACTCATCCCACTGTTCCAGTACCGGAGAGAGCGATGGACATTTTTCCGCTATGGCAGGGAAATGGTCGCGTATCTCTGGAATCTCATCCACTAGTAACATGCATCGGCGAAGGTCTGACGGATCATGTGGTTTGCCAAAGTGGCTCCCATAAATCGGTCTATCCAGGCCACAGGCGATTGCTGCCATAGTCGCAGAGCTAATACCCACGTTACCTTTCCCCATCCATTTCAAGACTTTCATTGCCAAATTATCCATCACTCCCCCTTAACCTTGACGCCAGCAAACGCAAGTCGCGCCATGGTGCGCTCTTTTGAGATGGCTACGCCTATTTCCTCAGTGTTGATTGCAGGAGGTAGCACGACCACCACCGCCTCGCGGCTTGCTTGCCATGCCCACCACTGACCATCAATTATCTCGTCCGTGTAACCATCATCACAACGCAGACTTTCCCAGCCATCCATAGGCTCGCATTCGTTATTTTTTTGCCATGCCGTTTCAAACTGTTCACGACTTGTCATGACAGGCACCCCTAGCTGTATTCAGCTTTGAAATCAATTTGTTAATTTCATCTTTTTTTTCTGACGAGATGTTTTGAACATGGGATTTAATTAACCTATCGAATCCTTTGCTAATCTCTCGCATCACAAGTTTTAGAAAAAATACTTTTAACCATCTTGGAGAGTATGGGCTTAGCCCTATATTCTTTAAAAATATCAATTTTAACTTATTCATGACTATCTCCATCTCCGTATAGCGGTAAATAAACACACCTGTAAACAAACTGAATAAACTCGCTCAGGAATACATTCCATTCAGGATCAGGGGTGTATCCAGCGGCTTTATCAACCATAAACTCAATACCGTTGCGCGGTTTTCTCGGCCTGTATACGCCGTAGATGCGCTCAAAGTTTGAGATAAGCTCCTCTTCCTCTAAGCTAGCTTCAATCGCTTGGCTTAGGCGTGGATCTGTTATCAGGGTGAGCTTGATGCAATCTGGTACGCTTGACATCAGAAGCCTCCTTTTTTTTGTGCAGGCTGATTACGCTTGTCACGCTCTTCTCTGTCTCTCCGCGCTGCCTCTTGGTCAAGATCATAAATAGCTCCATTAGTCTGGCGGCAGTAGACTGTCCCCGTTTTCCCATGGCGATTTAGTCTGAGGATTAGTTCCGTATCTTCCTGATTTGCATTTTCATCAAAGGCTCCCTCTCGATGTATACCAACCCAGTAATCACAATCCTGTTCAATCTGACCAGTGTCACGGCTGTCGCTTGGTAATGGTCGTTTGTTGACTCTCGTCTCAAGTGAACGGTTAAGTTGTGTAAGCAACACCACAACACACCCCAGCTCTTTGGCGAGATTCTTTAACCCTTTGGTGATAATCCCGTATGCCAAATCGTTACGGTCGGCTTTCTCGGCAGTCATGAGCGTTAGATAGTCGACAAGGATCATGCCTACGCACCCTTTCTGGCGTTTTATCTTGCGACTCTCTGCGACAATGTGAGCCAAAGATAAGCCCGGAGTGTCGTCGATATGCAGCAGGTCAAGCTCACGTAAGCGCACGGCTGTCTTGAGCGCCTTATCAAAATCGCCGTCATAATCTCCGTCATACGGTTCGTTATCATTGACGTTGTGATAAAAGATATTTGGATTAACTCCGGATTTTTGTCCCACAATCTTTTCCAAGATCTGGTCATCAGGCATTTCAAGACTAAACATCAGCGCTGGCTTACCTTCCCGAACCGCGCAGTTTATTGCCATTTGAGAATACAGCGTGGTTTTACCCATCTTTGGCCTAGCACCAACGACAAATAAAGATCCTTTAACCAGCCCCTTGGGTGACAGCATTCGGTCGAGTGAAGGGATGCCGCTGGATAAACCTCGAGACTCACCGTTATCTGAAAAGCGCTTGTCCAAATCGACTAGCCAGTCGTCCATTACCTCACCAAATGACCTAAGCCCTCTCCGGTTTCCGGTCTTGGCGTGATCCGTCATCTGAGCAAAGAGAGATTGTGCAGCTTCGTATTTCTCTTCAGCAGTCATCCCATCGTTGGCATAAAACAATTCGGTTATCTTGTTGGCCTTTTCAATCCCATAGCGACGCATGGCGCGATCCCTGACGATTGCGGCGTAGTTCACAATATTTGCTGCACTCGGAGTGTTTTTGGATAGTTCAGCCAAGTATGCAAACCCGCCCACTGCCTCAAGATCACCCTTCGCCTCTAACGAATCTGACACTGTGATCAGGTCAATAGGCTTTTGGCTTCTAGAAAGGTTACGCAGTTCTTCGTAGATAACTCGGTGGGTTCGGTTGTAAAAAGCATCAGGCTTAAGCGTTGCAAAAACGGTCTGGCAGCGCTCACTACCATCGTCAAGCATTAGGCCACCAAGAACTGATTGTTCAGCATCAAGGCTATGCGGAGGCACTACGTAATCAAGCGTCATCAGAATTACCCTCTCTAACTTTAAGATAAACATCGTCATTCAGCATGTAATCAATGTTTTTACAGCGCCATGTCTTCCCTGTTTTTACATCTGGCCTTTTCCCCAGCATCCATCGGCAGTTTAGTGAGATGTACTCTAGGTAGGCCTCCCATGCCTGCATGGTGAAAGGAACACCATCCAGTTGACGAGTTATCTTTCCTGCTTTCACCCAGAAGGTTTTGATCAGGTTTTTACGCTTGTCGTTCAACGCTTTTACTTTTGGACATTCAGGGAGAATTCGGTGGTATGCATCAATGACGTCTTGGCACGAATGAGAAGGTTTTTTCTTCTCTGATTTTTCTACTGCTGAGACACTCTCTTTATCTTTAGATAAAGAGTTATTAGTTATATTGTTGTTTATGGACAACCGTTGGACATTCGTTGGACAAACATCGCTGAGAGGCTCGTCATTACTGGTGTTTCCGTTGGACAACCGTTGGACATTCGTTGGACAATTTTGAGACTGAAAATCATCATATTTTAGGATGGTAATCAGGCTGAATTTTCTCCCCATAGCTTCGATTTTCAACATGCCTTTCGACTCGAAACTGCGGAGCAAACTCTTCACTTTGTTGTCAGGAATGAAGGTTTCCGAAACCAATGTTGGGCGCCCAGTTATCATCTGTCCTCGCCCTACCATCATCTCTCCAATGTCTGTATTAACGATTGCCGGTGCATAGTTGGCTTTCAGTATCAGATGAAGCCATAGGTGTACTGCCTGAGAATCCTTGTACAGTCTGCTATCCATGAATTGACGGTGTATCAAGGCAAACCCCTTACCGGTTGCCTCCGGTTTCTCTACAGGTCTTTCCTGCGTTCTGTAGTCATCAATATTTCTAACGACGCTTAACATGTTCCGTCTCCTTCAGTCGTAATCGGATGATCCCCGTTAACCGCTCTGCAAAAGCACGGTTATTAGAGGCAACAACAACCAGACCATCTGGAGAGTCGGGGTAACGCCGTTCCTCTTCTCTATTGCTTTTTCTACGTTTTGACATAGAATTACTCCTGTTTATTGATCCAGTACTAGAAAGTCATAGTGATCTGAGAGTCGTCAGCTGTTACCGCAGTTGGCGACTTTTTCTTTTGTGGCAATACCGATTCCACAGCCTGACGCGCTACTTCGCGAATCAAACTGGTTTCCCATACCTTCTCTAGCAGTACGAACATCGTTGCCATGTCGCGGATATTGAGGCGGCTTACTTTCGATTCGTGCCACCCTGCTTGCTTTGCTAGCTCTCTGTTAGTCTTCTGCATCATCCGGCAGCGGAGTTCTGTCTCCACTTCGTTGATGCGCTTGCTATAACTTGCATGTTCCATTTGTGATACTTCCTTTGTTGAATAAATAGTTACACCACCGGTTAGGTGGTTGGGGTCTCCTATCCTGTTAGAGATAGGAACTGCTAAGGCTGTTAAAGAGCGGTGTTGCTTAAGCTGCGTTATCTTTCACTGATGCAAACACAAGGCTTTCTTTGGTAACTGGCTGGTACTTACCAATTTGTTTGGTGCCTTTCTCAATCGCATCGGCACGTTCAGGTGATGCTCTTCGCACGCCGTATGCGATCAGGTTCATATAGCCAACGGATGTGCCAACAAGTTGAGCAAGTTCCGCCCATTCATCCTTGTCAGCATCTTTCCGCCAGCGGAGTAAATCATTGCTCATATTTTTTACCTTCTTTATTAAAAGATAAATTAAGTTTATCTCAAAGATAAATTAATAACAACGCCATTTTATCAATTTGAATATTTATCAAATTGCTAATACGTGGGAAGATTTGGGAATGGAAACTAAAGACTTCAGACGCAACAACTTGCGCGCTCTTATGGATGCATATATTCATGAGGGAAAAACTAAAGCTCAGTTCGCAGACGCGATCGGACTGCCTGCATCTCAACTAAGCCAACTTGTAGGCGTTAACGCCACCAGAAACATTGGCGACATCATAGCAAGGCGAGTTGAATCAAATCTTGGGCTGCTTCGTGGATGGTTGGACGTTCCTAGAACTGAAGAAAGTTTGATCTCTGCTGGCAATTCAGAGGCTAACTCCAGCAAATCGCCAATTTTCAACTTGCAAAATCTCTCCACAAACTATACTGATCATCCATACAGATTAGAATTATTGGATGTGCGGCATAGCTGCGGAGGCGGCATTGTGAATAGTGAGTACCCTGACATAATCCAGTCTATTGAGGTTGACCCTGAGTATGCCAAGCGAATGTTTGGCGGACGCCCTGCTTCATCGCTTAAGCTCACCACGTCAACCGGCGATAGCATGATAGGTACGATTGATCCAGGCGAACTTGTTGTCATTGACGTCACAGTAAAAACTTTCCGTAGTGATGGCATTTATGCTTTCACATATGGCGAAGGTAGTCACATTAAGCGCCTGCAAATGCTCAAGGATCGCATCGTAGTCATAAGTGATAATCAAAAATATGACCGATGGGAGATAGACTCAAGTAACGAAAGTAACTTCCACATAGAGGGATTTGTTGTCGGTAAATGGCACATGGACTACTCCAGACTCGGATAAAAACTTAACTACCTCTAACTAAACCAGCCTTGTGCTGGTTTTTTTACGCCTATCAAAAATAAAGATAAATTATTTTATCTTTCAATTCATATGTTTATCAAAAAAACACAAATACCCGCCAAATAATTTATCATTTTGCTATTCACCATTCTTTATCTTTGAGATAAATTAACCACATCAACACGGCAGCACACCAGATCAGCGGAAGCCGCCAGCTCTTTAACAATTTGCGTAGTGTTCATCTCTAACAGGGTGAAACCAAAGTGAAGTTGGCTTTGGGGTGTGGTGAATGCGCAGGCTGATGCGCACCGAGATCGAAACGTAAGGCGCTATGCGCAGTGATAGATGGTATCTACGGGTTGTTCCGTACAAGGGCTGGTTAGTGCCATCCAGTAAGCCGGAATATTTCAGTACCGGTCACCACACCACCAAAGCTAACTAACGGAGGATTTATGACAAAGATTATCGTCCTGCCATCAAGCAACAACTCAAAAAATCGATATAGAGCAAGCAGAAAGGCTAAGCGAGAGTATCAACAATCAAATGATAGTCATGTTCGTCGTGCGGTATTTGAATTGCATGGCGGCCATCTGACAACAGTAAAAGCACTATCCCTACCGACACCGAGAGCTGCTAAAGATTTGGTAGAGGTAGAGCATAAGCAACATCGGGTTGTGTCCGGCGTAAACATTTCAGCGTTCGGCCGCCAGAAGATTCGCGGGAAGAGCATTCCCTTAATTTAGAGAGGTAGGTATGAGCGGTACAAAAACCATGAATGACTGGCTAAATGAGGCCAGAGCGCCGAGATTTGAAGATCGCTGGTACTTCAATCGCCGAGTGATTTGCGCAGATGGTTATAGCGTGTCAATTCAGGCTAGTGATTCTGCATACTGCCAGCCTCGAAGCGACTTTAAAGATATTGCTATGTATCACTCTTTTGAGCTTGGATTTCCGAGTGAAAAAGACGAAATCATTATGGATTGGTGTGAAGAAGTTCAAGATCCGACAGGTACCGTTTATGCTTATGTCCCTCGGGATGTCGTTGAGAAGTTGATTGAGAAACACGGTGGAATTACAGCTCTACATGAGAGTGTGGAAGCAGATTAACAGGTCGCTTAGGCGGCCTTTTTTATTGGGTGAACAAGGGGGGTGAGATGGATAAGACAGAAGAAGAATTGAAGCAGATAAAGGGGCGCCAGAAGATTCGCGGGAAGAGCATTCCCTTAATTTAGAGAGGTAGGTATGGAGAATGAACGTGATGAACTGGTCAAGAAGTTAGCTGGCCAGTTCTTAGAAGATTTAACGGCTATTTCAGCGAACCAACAACGGTTTCAATCTCTTTTAGACTCTTATCGAAAGAGTCAACAACAGAAGCCGGAGCGCCTTTTACAGAGAGTTCATACCATTCGCGTAGAATTTCTCTTGTCTGCTGAGTGACCTCGGCAGGAAGGCATGAAAAAGTAGCGGTAAATGCATGCTTTAAAGCCGTATTGTTAGCTTCAAGCTCATCAACTCTTGCGCTTAATTCCTTTATTAGTAAATCGACTGTAACGGCTGACATCTTTTAATTCCTTTAATTGACTGTGGAATAACCAACGTATCAGCTTTCCTTGACTGTGGAAAGTTAGGAACCACCTCGCCTGATGTGGATAAAAGCAGGCAACAAACAATCACAGGTCGCTTAGGCGGCCTTTTTATTGGGTGAACAAGGGGTGTGAGATGAATACCGCAGATTTACGCAAGATTCTTGATGAACACAAAATTTGGATTGAGTCGTTTAGAGAAAACGGATCACGTGCCTACCTGAGCGATGCCAACCTGAGCGATGCCGACCTGCGCGGTGCCGACCTGCGCGATGCCGACCTGCGCGGTGCCGACCTGCGCGGTGCCTACCTGAGCGGTGCCGACCTGCGCGGTGCCTACCTGAGCGGTGCCGACCTGAGCGGTGCCGACCTGCGCGGTGCCGACCTGAGCGGTGCCGACCTGCGCGGTGCCGACCTGCGCGGTGCCGACCTGCGCGGTGCCGACCTGCGCGGTGCCTACCTGCCAGATCACACGTTCGTAATCATGGGGCATAAATATCCAATCACCATCACCAATGGTGAATATGTTCGAGCAGGATGCCAGAACCATACAGTTGCAGAGTGGCGCAAGTACAGCAAACAGGAAATTGCTGATATGGATGGACGTTCAGCACTGCGCTTCTACCCTAAGCTGCTAGATATCATAGATTTTTATCTTGGTAAGGGTGAGCGTCCAGATTGGCTTAAAGAGCCAAGTGAAGAAACTGAGGCCGCCTAGCGGTCTTTTTTATACCCAGAATGGAGATAGATATGAAGCACACACTAAAAGTTTATAAAGATTCCAAAGAATACCCTGATTACATGAAAGTCCGTTTTGATAAAACAAGCATAGGTAAATCATTCCTGTTTAATGGTCACCGATGGGCGTATGAGCATAGTACATTCGATGATTCTGGCAATTACGACCTGCTTTATCGTTTCGACGATGAGCCATACCCAGAGGAAAAATCAAATTCTGTAGATGAATTAACTGCTCGCGACTACTTCGCTGCTGGGGCGATGGCATCCATTGTGCGCAGATATGACGGTCATTCATTTGGTGGTGGCTCAGAATCACCTCAGTACAAAGAATTAGCAAGAGATGCCTATTTCATTGCAGACGCAATGCTAAAAGCCCGTGGCGAGTAATGCACATCGCAGGTATTCACTGAGTATCTGCTGTGAGCAATCCCGCTCATAACTGGAGAATGACTGCTCTGGTTAGCTGACACGTTTTGCCCCTCTCGTTAGGGGCTTTTTTATACCCGCTTCATCGCAAAGCGTAGGCGTTTTGCAATGAAACCAACGAAGGAGATCGCCAGTGAGCGAGATTACAGATTTAGTCGTCATTGAGAAGACCAATGCTCTAGCGGTCTTCACCAGCCAAGAGCAGCTAGACCCACTTATTGAGGCTATCGAGAAAGAGGCTCGCAGTCTGGTGCCGGACTTATCGACAAAGAAAGGACGAGACGCTATCGCATCTATGGCACGTAAAGTTGCCCGTTCTAAAACCTATATCGACAACGCTGGCAAAGACCTTGTTGCCGAGCTTAAGGCGCTGCCAAAGCAGATTGATGAAAGCCGGCGATTAGTGCGTGAGCGGCTCGATGCGCTTAAGGATGAGGTTCGTCGACCACTTACAGAGTGGGAAGCTGAGCAGGAGCGTATCAAGGCCGAGGAAGCCATGAACGCCATGCACGCCGAAGCGTTGGTAATGAATGAAAATATCGACCTGCAACGCGCTATTCAGTATGAGTCAGACCATGAAATGGCTTTACTCATGAACGAGAAGATTGACCGTGAGCGCGAAGAAGCACGACAGAAAGCCGAGCAAGCCAAACGCGAGCATGAAGAACGTATTAAGCGTGAGGCCGAAGAGAAAGCACGGCGCGAAGCAGACGAAGCGGCAAAGCGTGAAATCGAAGCGGCGGCGGCCAGAGAGCGTGAGGCTCTTTTAGCAAAAGAACTTGCGGAACGTGAGCGCATCGAATCTGAGCAGCGAGCCGAACGCGAGAAGCAGGAAGCCTTAGCGAAAGCAGAACGTGAACGCATCGCCGCCGAGGAAAAGGCCAAGTGTGAAAAAGAAGAGGCCATTCAGCGTGAACGCGCAGCGGCAGAGGCCAGAGAACAGGCTCGATTAGCCGAAGAAAAGCGCATCAAGGATGAAGAAGCTCGCCGCGCAGCTAATATCGCTCACCAGAAGAAAATCAATAATGCAGCTATGGCGATTCTTATGAGCACTGGATTAAGCGAAGCAGCAGCTCGGGAATGTGTTTGTGCCATCGTTAAGAATCAAAAAGCGTTAGCTGTATCCGGCCAGCGCCCACCTATCAGCATCAACTACTAATCAAATTCAAAGCAATTACAGGAGCTACCCATGATGAATTATGCCATCGCGGGCGGCGCTCTCATGGGCGCTTCTCAGATTACCGAATCTCAACTAGACCGCATCGTTCGTATCGTCACTCAATTCTTCTCACCACTCTGGAGCAAATAACTATGACTGATTTCATGAGAGAACCACGCCGGATCCAAGCGGTGAGAGCTTGTCGATTTCTGCGCTGGGTTAAACGACTTCCCGTAGTTAAGCACTTATTCATCAAAGGTGATCCGCTATGAACATCACATGCACATCGTTCGCTAGCAAGCATGGAGTGCGTCAAGGCGAGTTCGTTATGGAGTTGCAAGGCGTTTCCATAGCTGAGCAGCCAAACAGCGAGAAAGAGCTTATAGAGCTTCTGGCAGGTATGGATATTCAAACTATTTGTGAATACCTGAATGACATGGGCTTCACGGTAACCAATAAACAGGCGGCAGCATGATAGACGAAATCTTAAAGAACCAGCGCCAATCTCAGGCACACCTCGACTCATTAAATCAGGTTCGTTTCATGCTGAAAAACGGAACTATTAGCTCAGAGGAGCTAGCCATCATGGCTCTTGACCATATGGGTGTTAAAGGTGAGTTAGTCGAGCAGGTTCGCAGTAGAGCCAAACTTCAGCGAGATAAATTCTTAGCTGAAATGATGGGAACCATTAACTCAGCAGTGGGAGCATGTAATGAATCTGGAAGAGCTTGATCACCCTTTTGCGCCAGAGGATATCGAATGGCGAATTCAACAAAGCGGTAAGACTAACGCAGGGAAAGTATGGGCGATGGTTCTCTGCTACGTAACGAACCGAGCCATCATGAAGCGACTTGATGATGTGTGCGGTAAGGCAGCGTGGAGAAATGAATATCGTGATATTCCGAATAACGGCGGCGTTGAGTGTGGCATCTCAATCAAGATTGATGGTGAGTGGATCACCAAGTGGGACGCAGCCGAGAACACTCAAGTCGAGTCAGTAAAGGGTGGCCGTTCAGGAGCCATGAAGCGAGCGGCTGTGCAATGGGGTATCGGTCGATACCTATACAATTTAGAAGAAGGATTTGCTCAGGCATCAGCAGAAAAGATTCAAGGATGGAACAGAGCAAAACTGAAGGATGGAACACAGTTCTATTGGTCACCGCCAGCATTACCATCATGGGCTCTTCCAGCGCAGAAACCAGTTGCCGAGAAAAAGAAAGAGCCCTCCCCTGACGATATTTTGTCGCGCTTCACCGAGGCCGCTCGCTGCATGGCATTACCTGAGCTAACAACAGCATATAACTGGTCATTCAAAGCATTGGTTAGCAGTCCCGATCACCAGTCTAAATTGACTGACGTATTTACTATAAGAAAAGAAGAATTGGAGGCCGCGTAATGGCGAGCAGAGGCGTAAATAAAGCGATCATTGTCGGGAATTTGGGAAATGATCCAGAAGTTCGATACATGCCGAACGGAGGCGCAGTGGCAAACATCACGCTGGCCACATCCGAAAGCTGGCGAGACAAGCAGACTGGTGAGCAGAAGGAAAAAACTGAGTGGCATCGCGTGGTGCTATTCGGAAAGCTGGCAGAGGTTGCAGGTGAGTATCTTCGCAAGGGCTCCCAAGTATATATCGAAGGTAAGCTAACAACTCGCAAATGGACTGATCAGGCCGGAGTCGAGAAATACACAACGGAGATTCACGTTAACGTTGGCGGCACCATGCAGATGCTCGGCGGAAAGCAGGACCCATCATCTAAGCCAGCACAGAACAGAGCTCCCCAGCAAAGCGGGCAGCAAGCACCGCAGCGCAACGACGAACCTCCAATGGACTTCGATGACGATATTCCTTTCGCCCCCATCGGATTAATGCACCCTACTCACGCAATCTTCTCCATCTAAATCTCAGCAGGCTATCCCATGAACACACCTAAGCGGGCTAATGGCCTGCCTGATAAAACTCGCCTTGAAGAAGAGAAAAAAGCAATCGTAGCCGGAGTGATGGCGCTATTACCAAAACTTCGTGCTGGAGAGCCAAACCCACAATTTAACGGTAAATCAAGGATTGAATGGTCTATCGACTTCCGAAGAAATCGCGGTGCCTCATTCAACCCACCTCTACCGCCTCACATGCTCCGAGATTACTCGTTAGGTGAGGAATATTACGACGAGATGAACACATATCACTACACAGGCGCTGGCGCTTATCGCGGGGACTAAGGAGATATTCATGAACAACCTACCAATAGAGACATACGAATCAGTAGTTCAGCAGCGTGATGCGCTGAAAAAGGAGTCAGACAAATGAGCAAAGTTGGCGATTATTTCTTTGAGTTTCCTGCGTCGAGAGGCCTACAGGGTAGCACTGTAACTTTGATGATGACGGTTCCGGCAAGAACGCTAACTCGCGTTTTAGCATCTGACAATATTGGCAGTACTTTGGAACGCTCTCAGCGGGAAATAAATCCTGCTCGAGTGAAAAAATTCTATGAATACTTAGTTAGCGCTTATGAGAAGAAAGAACCGTTCATCATTCCGCCGCTAGTTGGTAACTGCAACTCAGAGATAGAGTTTCAGGAGTTCGGGAATACGAATGTTGGCGTTGCGCGTTTTCCTATGGATGCAGAAATAAAGCTGTTCGATGGTCAACATCGTGCTGCTGGCATAGCTGAGTTCTGTCGTACTTACGGTGAGCCGATCAGCATCCCCCTGATGCTGACACATAAGTTACCGCTTAAGGCTCGCCAGCAATTCTTCTCCGATATCAACAACAACGTTTCCAAGCCATCCGCCGCCATCAACATGGCATACAACGGGCGTGATGATGTTGCCCAAGGGATGGTGAAGTTTCTATCTACGCATGATGTCTTTTCTGAAGTAACGGACTTTGAGCACAACGTTGTTCCAGCCAAAAGTAACCTATGGGTAAGCTTTAAAGCTCTGAGTGATGCTACAGCAAAATTCTCTGGTACTGGTGCCGAAACACTTCCTAGTGGTGATGTATACGATATCTGGGAAGCATGGCTCAAGCTAACTGCATTAAATGATGTTCGTCTCGGCGTATCGCCATCTGAATATAAACGAGATTACATCCAGTTCCATGCAGTCATGATCAATGCCTTCGGATTTGCCGTGCAAGAGCTGCGTAAGCACTATCCGGTTCGTAGCATTGTATTGATGATTGAAGAGTTAATAACAAAATCAACTGCTATTGAGATTGAGGATTACTTCATGATCTCTAGTTGGGGTGGTGTCTGCGCCAGCACAGATAATGAGAGAGCTACTGTAATCGCGAGTGTTGCTTCACAAAAAGCAGCTGCAATTAGACTAATTCAGGCTATTACATCCAAAAGCTTGAAGGGGATTAATGATGCACAGTAACAGCAACAGAAAAGCCAGAATAGAAAAAAAAATCAGCAAAAACGCTAAGGAGTTGCTTCTTAAGCTCATGCCAAAAAATTACAAACCCGCCGACTTCAGCATTGAAGGAGATTCGTTTTACGGCCCACATGGTTCTGTGTATTTCGACGTGTGCGTGGTTTGGGATTCACCCGATTACTGGACGGGTGAGCAAGACTATTACGACGCTTTTTATAGACTACATGAAGCATTGATTGGTGAAACAACTGATTGGGACGGCATTTGTAAAGCCCATGATTCCGCCGGCTGGGGTTCGGGTAATCAAGTAGACCAATCCCCGTTTTATTCACCGTTCCGCCTAGGCGGAAACATCACGCGCGCAGGCATCATTAAGCACTGTCGATCACTGGTTAAAGCTGGAATTACTTGGGAGTAAGCGCATGGACAGTAACAGCAAAGAGAAAAAGCTCATCATAAATTGGCTTGAATGCGACTTATGCGGCTCAAGCAATATTGAAGTCACAACCACTTACGGCAACCCAGAATTGCTATATGCAGAAGACAAATGCCAGTGCTTGGGTTGCGGCGCGGACGGTGTAATTGAATGTGATGATGGTATTGCGTGGGCTAACTGGTATGAGGAGCAGAGCAATGACTAAGCTAACAACTGAGCGGTTAGAGCATTACTCGGCATTACCAACCCAACCAGCGGAGGGGGATGGCTGTTTCAAGAAAGGAATTTTCATGTATGAGGTTCGTCGCATGGCTCGACAGCTTCTGGCATACGAGCAAGCAGCTAAGAATCCTATCGGTTCGTTCCACATATCAGACGGTAAAGTTGAGGCTACAACGGACTATTGCCGAGACGGTGAATGGCCTGTGCAAGATGGCGAGGTTCTGGTTTATGCAGCACCGGTATTACCTAAACAGCCTGAACTAGAGAACAAGATCGCTCAAATTAAGCGACAAAAAGCACTGGCATGGTTAAAGCGCGTGGCTTATGAAAACCCATGCATGAAGGAAGTAAAAACCTGCATAGAGGTTCTATCAGCACCCGCACAACCTGTAGTACCAGAACAGCCTGAGCCAACAATTTCATTTTACCGTGATGGAATAATTGCGGCGGCTAAATGGGTTGAGAATCAGCGCGATGCATACGATAACGAACACGGTCAGAGCGATCCAGATACCGGCGCGTTTGAGTTCGGGAATGATGCACAGCTCGAGTATTCAACGACGTTATCAGAAATAGCAGAGGGAATTCGCTCACTGCATCCTGCCTCAGCCCAACCTGTAAGCGAGCCTTACAAGTTGCCATCCGGCTATGCACTGGTCCCATGCAAGCTAACGGCAGAGAACGGAGCTAAGTCATGCATGATTGGTGAATTCACTGAGCAGACAGAAATTAGCTGCCCCGAATGCTTTGGTGATGATGAGTGCGAAACTTGTGATGGTAGCGGGATGATCGAGGTTACGGTTCCTGTCAGTTGGACAACCATCAAGGATATTTGGGCTAAAGGGATTGAACACTTTGCCGCAGCCCCTGCACAGGAGAGCGAATAATGAAGGCCAAAGTTGGAATATCTGCGATTGTGGGAAGCGAGCCCAATACGATCACTTATTACTCGGTAGATATTTATGAAACTAAGTATCAACAGAGTATGCATAACGGACGTTGGGAACGGTGGCATATACAGAAGCAAAACGGCTATGTGTGCGGATACCACACACCTCGCGGATACTGGCGCAGAGTCACTAGCGAAAAGATTATTTCACAACTCAATGCAGCGGTAGCAGAGCATTTAGCAACGCCAACAGCACAGTGGATACTGCAAGTTCCCAAGATTATCAGTTAAAGTATGAAATATTTCTATTACTACATGTCTTTCAGGCTGCCACTTGACTAGGTACTTATATGCTCTGGGGTTTTAAATTAGAACAACTTAATTTGATAATTGCGGCTATATCAGCGATAGGCGCAATTGCTTCCGCTATAGCAGCAGTATCAAGTAAAGAAACTGCAAACCGCGCCCTTTCTCTCCAAAGAGAGATAGCAGATTTCGACCGTGACAGGCACTTATATGAATCGCTAAAGTCATTTGCAGAACAAGCCAACTCTTATGCCAAAGATAAGAGGGGTTCGGATTGGAGTTTCAGTGATGCTGCTAATATTATCTCAAAATTATCTTTGGCGATGCGTAGTATTGTAGAACGCTGTAGGAATGAAGAAGAAAAAAAAGGTTTGTTTATCCGATTCTTTAAAGGTCAACTAAATATTGAATTATTTCAAGAACTTAATGATGGTGATGGCCCAGATGTTATATATCATAGCAAGGAGCCATCAAGTATTGGGAGTGATATTCATCTTTCTTGGTTCGAAGTTGTTTCTTTTTTTGGGTTTATGCATGCCACTGATGAAGATCTATCAGACTAATTAATTAACCACCCCAATTAACCTCGCTCCGGCGGGGTTTTTTATTGCCTAAATTTGGAGAAAACATGCAAATCGAAATCGGCGAATACGTCATTACGAGTGACACATACAACCTGATACTTAACGAGAAAAAGGTAGCAAAGGAAGGTAAGTCTGCAGGTGAAGAGAGGCTTCAGTCCATCGGGTTCTACTCAAAAATCTCCACGCTTATCTCTGCATTAATTCAGCGCGAGGTTCTGCTCTCTGACGTCCAGTCATTGCAGGCAATGCAGCAATTAATAGAGCGAGTTTCATTGCAGTGTGAAAAGGCTTTCAAGGACTTTAACAATGCGACACATCATCAAGGGTAATCCAACACAGATAGAACGCTCAGCAATGGAAGCTGCGCTCAATCAGCATCAAGCCAAGTACGGTGATTACGCCCCATCTAAAGAGTCAGAAAACTACACCGTTTTAGTTGATGGAATGAAAATCGTAGTTGAAATCATGAACCGTAAAAAATCATATGTGGCTACATCGATGATGCGGCCTAGGGACTTATCGAAAGTTTGGGGGAATGCAGCGTGAACAAATACAAGCTGATTTATGCAGATCCGCCATGGACATACAGAGACAAGGCAGCTGATGGCGAGCGTGGAGCATCATTCAAATATCCCACGATGAGCATATTGGATATATGTCGCTTACCGGTATGGGATTTGGCTGATGAATCTTGTCTGCTGGCAATGTGGTGGGTGCCAACGATGCCAGCCGAAGCATTGAAGGTTGTCGATGCCTGGGGATTTAGATTGATGACTATGAAGGGATTCACCTGGCACAAAACAAATCGACGCAAAGGAAACAGTGCAATCGGCATGGGCCACATGACAAGAGCTAATAGCGAAGATTGTTTGTTTGCGGTTCGTGGCCGGCTGCCAGAGCGATTTAACGCAGCGATATGCCAGCATCAAACTTTCCACCGCACTGAACATAGTGCCAAGCCCCCAGAGTTTCGCGATCTGCTTGTTAGCTTGCTAGGCGAAGTGTCTCGCATTGAGCTATTTGCACGTCAGCAGGCTGATGGTTGGCATTCGTGGGGTAACGAGGTCGGTTGCAATATCGAATTTCAACAAGGAGTGAAAGCAGCTTAATGGACTGGCTTACTTGGATTGGTACGGTTGCTGGGCTCGCCTGCATTGCACGCATGATTTGGCTAAGCAATGAGATACGGAAAATATTCCTGAAAGGCATTGATAGAGGGCTTTGGTGATGATTTGGAGTTATTTCATGACATGACAGCAGAACAAGACAACGCGATAAGAAATGTGGCGCGGAGATGCAACGAAGCAATGAAATCTGCAATAAAGTCCGCGCCAAAAAAACCAACATCGACACAATCACCCGCCCGATTCTTCTCAGCCACTATGAAACCATTAAACCTCTCGGAATTCCATTCGTTAGGTTCCTTTGGACTATTGGCGTTTTGAATGGGCAGTTTGAGGATAAATGATGCTAACACTTGAGCAATGGAACAAAACACTTCCCAAACCAAAAAATATGGAAACAATACGCCGCTGGGCTCGGAATGGTCAGATATGGCCGCCGCCAATATTTGATGGTCATCAATACTTTGTTCGCGAGGACGCAGAAAAACGCGTTAATGCTCAGCCAACAAAATCACCCGGCACTCTTCTGATGAGAATTAAAAATGGCACGGAACAGAAGTCACACTCGCCGCGATCTGCCTCCAAATCTGTACGTCAGAAATAACGGATATTACTGCTACCGAGACCCACGGACGGGTAAGGAATACGGACTTGGAAAGATAAAGCGTGATGCAGTAAATCAGGCTATCGAGGCCAATCTTCAGCTAATGGATAGTGTATCAACTAGGCTTGTCGATAGGTTGTCAACTGAAGCGTCAATGCTCTTTCATGACTGGCTAGACCATTATTCTAAAGTTATAGACAGCCGAGGGCTAAAGCCCAAAACATTGAAAGAGTACAACGGAAAGATACGCATCTTACGAACTATCATCGATAACGTTCCAGTTGAGAGCATTACGACAAAGGATATTGCCTCCATACTGGCCTCGTACTCAGCAGATGGAAAAACAACGACGGCTAAGTTAATGCGAATTGCGTTGCTAGACATTTTTAGAGAGGCAATTGCTGATGGCCACATTACCAACAACCCTGTAGAAGCGACGAGGAATCCCCGATCAGAGATTAAGAGGTCGCGCTTATCTCTTTCCGAGTACAAAGAAATCTACCACTGTTCTCTTGCCCTTCAGCCTTGGATCCCGCTGAGCATAGAATTAGCGCTAATGACCGGTCAGCGAGTGAGTGATATCAGTAAGATAAAATGGAAAGATATTCGTGATGGGATGTTGTGGGTTGAACAGAAAAAGACGGGAAATAAACTTGTAATTGACTTGAGCCTAACTCTCGATGCAATTGGAGTTAGCTTAAAGGATACGGTTGATCGCTGTAAGGTGCTGTTTGGAAGATTCGATAACATAATCTGTTCGCAAACTGGGACTCAATTGACAACGACAACGATGGCGAGGGGATTTGCTAAAGCGAGAGAACTATCCGTCATCCAGTGGGAAAAAGAACCACCTAGTTTTCATGAATTACGAAGTCTGTCCGCAAGGCTGTATACTGAAGAGAAAGGGACGGAGTTTGCCCAACGGTTGCTAGGCCATAAGTCAGCAGTGATGACAGCAAAATATCAAGATAATCGCGGTAGTGAATGGGTTAAAGTCGCCACCTGATTATGATTTAATTTTGACTAATAATGACCTTTGCATTTTAACCAATTGATTAATAATGATTTTAAAAGGTGATAACTATGCAATGGTTAGCCGACTACTGGTGGATAATTCTACTAGTTTTGATTGGGATGGTCTGGAATGGGATGAAAGCTTTGCTCAAAGTTGACCACAAAAGTTTTTTGAGCAATAAACCTGAATTGCCTCCGCATCGTGATAATAACGCAGAATGGGACAAGGACGACGACTGGCCAAAAAAACAATAAGCCGCCGCTCTTCTCTTCATATAACAAAGGGCAACTTGCGTTGCCCTTTGTTTATCTACTAAATGATCATTTAAACGCAATCAGATCGCCGCGTTTCCCGCTTATAGCTTCATCCCAGTAGCGCTGGGGGATATATGCACGTAAACGGTCAAGCGCTAAATCCATCATATTTTGATCAATCGCATGACCAATCGTCTCGATATCCAAAGTAAAATCGGAGCCCTGCTCACGCATTTTTTCAGCCGCGTGTTGCGCATGCTCAATGGCAATCACCCGATCTTCGCTACCATGGATCATATGCACGACTGTATCGCCCAAATCTTTTTCCGGTAATGCTGCAAAGCGACCGCTAAACGACACGACCCTTCCCGCTAAATTAGGTACGGCTTTCACGGCTTCTAAAGCCATGATAGCGCCTTGCGAGAAGCCAACTAACGCAGTTGCAGCTGGATTCACATCAGCAACTCGCTGCCAATACCGCACAATATCAATAAACTGTGGCATCGCTTCATTAACGCGCTCAATGCGATTCTCTTCCGTCACACCGCTCACGGAAAACCACTGTAACCCTTGCCCACCTGGGGTCAAGTGAGGAGAGCCTATGCTGACAACCAGTGAATGTGGAAACGCTTGGGCAAAATACTCGCCAATGCTTCCCATTGAGACAGGGTTATCACCAACGCCATGAAACAGCAAAATCAGCTGCTCTGCCGGTGTTGCAGGGCTTTGGACAACATGATGTTCGTGTTTCATTAGAGACTCCTCGCTGGATAAAAAGATGTCATTCATCGACATCATCTGTTGAGGAATACTATACGCCTAAGAGTTCACAGGAAAATCGGGTTTCCCTGATGATGTTGTTCTATTTTTTTGCACAATCGTCTGATTCAACGACCAGAAAAAAATGCAAAAAAATGGCCTCACTAAAGAGGCCATTTCATTCATTGGAGTTCCCTCTGTAGCCTAAGCTACAGAGGGAGTTCATACCCGATAACTGCCCGAAATCCTTTCAGCACAAAAGTTATCACTTGGACGCTAGCAATAACCTCTGCATACAGCTATCTCCTAGTATGAATGGATTACCAGCTGTATTTCACGCCAGCGTTAAGAGCCCATGGTTGGTCAACATCGCTGCCGCCCAAGTAGCTGTAACCCGCGTAAGTGCTGAAGTTCTTAGTGAAGTTAAACTGTCCGCCTGCTCCGACGCGCACTGCAGAACCACCTTGACCGTTATCAATCTTGTCGCCATTGATTTTGCCGTGATTGCTACCAGCATCGTCATAAACGTAGGCCAGATTGAAGTACGGAGTCAGAGACTGCTCGTTCGCATAGTCAAAGCGGTAGTCAGCATTGATACCCGCTTCATAACGCATGCTGTCGTAGCTTTGATCGTTAACAGCCATGCCGTTGCTGGTACGATAACTATCGCTATCCATGAACAGGCCTGAAACGCTCGCATACGGACTCAGTTTACCTTGGGTATCAAGCGCAATGTCATAACCCAGTTTCAGACCGAAGCCCCAACCGTCGTTGCTGGTTGAACCTGAAGTATGGTCGCCGTTGCTCATATCAGCATCCAAATCGTTGCTGTAATGCGCGTAGCTCAATGATGAATCCAAGAAGATATTGTTATCAAACTTAGCTGAAGAGTAGATACGAGCAGATTGGCTATCCTGATCTACGCTACCGCTATGGTCGCTAACATCGCCTTTTGCAAAGCCTGCAGACATACCAATCAGCCAGTTTGCGTAGTTGCCGTCGATAACTTTATCAACACCAATCATAACGCCGTTGATATCCTGATCGTAGTTAACAGCGCCGCCGTCAGCGTTGACATGGCCACCGAAGTAGCTGACCCATGCACCACCAGCATCCCCCACGCTATCACGAGTCTGAGTCTGGCGACGTTCCAGAGTATCCTGCTCCATATGCCAGATATTGGCATTAGCAGAAGGAATGCTCAGCGCCATGTTAGCCGCATCAGTCAATTCACGCTGGTTCAGAACGACAGTATCGCCACGTTGCTGTGCTTCATAAGTATATGCCCCCAAATCAGCTTTGTTGCCCGCAGTGAAGGTTGCATGCGTGTCAGCATTATTGTCGTATACGCGGATAACTTCTTTATCTTTGTAATCAGCAATAGAGCCTTTGCCGGTTGCGTTATCAATACGCACGTTGTAGTTGCCGCTCACATCGCCGTTAACGGCTAAGTGACCGTCAGAGTTGATAGCCACAACACCGTGGTCATAACCCGTCGCATTTACGTCATTGGTAACATAACGCGCATTACCCATATCTGAATTCAAGACGTATTCACGGCTACCTACATTAAGAACACCGCCATCGCTTAATACCAGTTTATGAGTGTCGGTCTGACCCAAACCTAAGTTCAGTTCACCACCGTTGGTGACAGTAATAGTATTGGCATACAGAGCCGCAGTTTCTTCAGTCAGTTTAACTTGGCTGCCGCTGTTGATGTTCAGTGAATCAGTAGCAACACCGTCGTTATAGCCAGTCGTGTCAGGGATGGTAGTCCCTGCGCTGTTGCTATCGCCGATCTGCATTGATGAACCGTTATTCAGTGTAATGCTGTCAGCCAACAGGCTCGAATTCACAACGTTAACCTGTGAACCATTATTGATGGTCAAAGTGTCAATATTGGAAGACTTACGAGTATCCCATTCAGAAGCATTATCCAGAGTTACGTTGAACAAACCGCTCTGATAAACAGATGCTGAAGTGAGATCGCCATCGGCATTGAATTCATCCGTTGGCCACAGGCTATTAGGGCTGTAGTCATACAGAGTATTAGTGCGTTCAACGTCAGACATTGCAGCACCAACCCACTTGCTGCCATTGGTTAATGTCAGGTTTAACGAATCTTGATCATCCCAGCCATTGGTGTCTTTAACGCCATCGCCATTAGAATCATGACCAACGGGATCAAAGTTATTATCAAACACGCTAGAGAACAGAACATCGCCAGTTAACGTTGAATGATCAAACGTTGCGGTGGTTTGCATAGCGTTATCAGAGTGGCTTGCAGTAACAATCAGTGCTGCGTCATCATTGCCAGCATCGTTTGTTCCAGCATAGTCACTTGGTTTGTTAGATTGACCATAAAAACCAGTATTTCCCAGTTCAGAGTACGCACCTGAAGTCACCACAGAATCTTTAACAGTTAAAGTATCTGTGAAGATTTCTGGATTATTGGTTACATCATCTGGCCAATAGTAGCCCTGCGTTAAGGTAATACCTGCAACATGAGAGTTATTCTGGATAACAACATTTGCTTCCTGATCCAGCGTAATTGCGTTGCCATACTTATATGTATCTACTACATCATGATCACGAACACCATCAGTGGTAACGTCATAATCATAATGCTCATAAGTATCATCAATTGTTGAATTATCAACGGTCAACTGCAATGTGTCTTGGTAATAATCGCGGACATAATCACCATCAGTACATTCAGAAGTCATACACTGTGACGTAATCATACCGTGGACTGTGCTGTTAGAAATATTCAGCGTGTTTGCCGTACCGTCAACACCATCATCAAGGTAGTAAGTTGAAATAACACCGTTAACGACTGATTTATTAATTACTGGGTAAATATTGCCGTTGTAGTATCCATCAGCATCGTGATCCCAACCAACATACCCGGTGTAGCCGACATGATTGCTATAAGCAATTGGATCATGAACATACGTTTCGTATGTAGTACCTGAAATATCATTTGTAGCAGCTACTGCAGCTTGCGCCGCGATAGCCATAGAGCAAGCCAATGCCAGACGCGATAAAGCCGTCTTTTTCTTCCAAGAAGACATCTGTTATTCCCTCATTATAGGCAACGTTAATCCATAACCCATCAGAGATGAATATAGTTATGAATTGTTGATACTTTTAAAATATATACTGCTATTTGAAAGTGTGTTCGCCAAGATTCAGCGGAATTAAATAATAATTAAGAGGTAAGTTTAATTCAACTAAAAAAACATTTTAAATAGATAACAAATTAAACGAACTAAAATAAAAAACCTTTCAGATTACCAGCGCCATAATATCAATTGCATTAATCATGAATTAAATAAAACAAAATCACTAAAAACCAAGAAATATAATAGAAACTCAACAGACTATATGTGACACTTAAATTATAAAAAAACAAACACAAACGCTATTTTTTGGAATGTTTTATAAAATCAGATATAAGATTCCGCAATACAGCTACCAGAGCCTTTTTACCTGAAATTTTGTTTTTTTTACATAACAAATCAATGCCCATTTTTTCAGTTATAAAATCATTAAGAATGGAAGTTCCTGCATTATCAGGAAATTTATCAACACACCTAATTAGCGCATAAATAGAAACTTCAAGCGGGCGTGAAAAATATGCAAAACCGTGAAGTTCATCCCAGTCATCACTATTTAGAGATAGATCTTTTACCACCTCCACCGGCAACTGAAGTTTGAGTTTTTGTTGGATAAAGTACCCATCGCGCCGTAAACGTAGGCGTAATTTTCCCAAAAGTGACCGCGAATGCGCATTGAAGGACAGCATTGCCATCGCAGTATAGCAACCGCTACTTGCCTCAAGGTGGGTACCAAAACGCACGAGCTCAAAGCCACATTGATGCCAGAAATGGTAAAGCTCTGGCGTATACCCAAAACTAACAGAAACAAAGTCTAGTCCCTCTTCTCGAGCTTGTTGAATAGCAGAAACCACCAACGATTTCGCAACGCCTTGGTGTCGCCATGCTGGAAATACCGCAATTCGGCTTATTCGACGAGAACGCAATACCGCCGCCTGCCATTGACCACCGTGGGCGGCAAGAGATTGAGCAACTAAATTTCCTTTAGGCCGACGTTGACCGGCCCAAACAGCTTTAGCCAGTGATTCATCTAATCCCCCCTCATCAACCATCCACAGCGCAGCTGCAATAACATCGCCAGCAAAGCTGCCATACAAATGATTGCCTACGCCGTCCATTAAACGACGTAAATCCAGCGGCGTTGTTTTGTAATGTGCACTCGTGAGGAGCGTATAAAAATCACACATTTTATTTGGGCAAGACAGCCATTCGGACTGACTCAGCTTTTTCGATTTAAATTCAATAGCCTTTACTTGTGGCTCTTGCGGCTCTTCAAATAACAGCAAAGACTTTAGCCAAGACTCAACGGGATCGCTGATTGCCCAACGCATAGGCTGTTCTAAGGAAAAGGTTCGGCAAGAGGGCAGAGAAGCACAGAATTTTAGTAGAAAACCACGTCCAGTACCTTCGTACCCTTGTACGGTTGTGGTTAATAACACTTGGGGGAAAAACGCGATGAGCTCACGCAGCTGGGGAGCAGGGATCGCGGCGGCTTCATCAATCAGCAACCAATCAACATCTTCAGGCGCTTGTTGTCGGCATTGTTCTAGCAGTGCGTCTGGCGCATAGAATTCAACGCCTTCGCCTTGTTGTGACAACATTTGCGTTGCCATTTTACTTGGCCCAGTGACCCAGCATTTGCCTTTTACACGCTCAGCGAGCATACCTGCCAACGTTGATTTTCCTCTACCACGCTCACCAATCACCACGTTAATAGGCTGCTTATCGTTCAACAGCGCTTGCAAAATACGTGTCTGCTCGGCCGTGGGCAATCCATTTGGACGCAGCCACTCAGGGCGCAGTTTCAGCGCAGGGATTTTTTGCTCGCTATTTTGCTTCCAAATAGCAATTTCCGGCTGTTCTAGCGCCATCCGTTGAAAATGATGAACGAAATGAGGAGTGGCAATAGGTTCCGGCTGTTCGCTCCAACGCAGACTATCGAGATCTGGTTTGCTATCCCATTGTTCCCAGTCAGGAACTAAGACAATAAGCCAATGCCCTGCACTGATAGCGCCAGCCACCGCGGCTAGCGCTTCAGCGTGAAATCCTGCTGCTGCATTAAAAACCACATGCCCGAGTTCTTGCCCCAATAATCCTTTGGCAAGATGGGGAGCAATAGACCTTACCCCTTGCGGTGCGCTTTCACCAACCCACAGAACCGGTAAACACAACGTGGGCAAAATCTCTGCCATAACCTGCTGATGCCAATCAGCATCCCCGCTAACGATAAGTAAACGGCGAATACCTGCTCGCTGCATTGAGAGGATAGAAGAAGAAAGCGGCATAAGAGTCTGCGTAGTTAGCAAAGATATCAGGGGATTATACTCGAATTATTGGCATACGGCGGCGCTATCACGTTGATTCCATACCCTACACATTAATGTGCAGGGTATGAATACCGTGATCAGTTGGCTGATGCGAAGGTATTGCAGCTATTTGGATTCCCGCTGTCAAAACCGCGCTTAAACCATGTGTAGCGCTGTTCAGATGTTCCGTGAGTAAAACTGTCTGGGATCACTCGGCCTTGGCTCTGTTGTTGCAAACGGTCATCGCCAATCGCCTGAGCAGCATTCAGAGCCTCTTCCAAATCGCCCTGCTCCAGCACTTGCTGATTCTGCATGAAATGTCCCCACACGCCAGCGAAGCAGTCAGCCTGAAGTTCCATTTTCACCGAGAGGCGGTTTTGCTCAGCCTTGCTTGCCCCTTGCTGCATCTGCCGAATTTTCGGCTCAATGCCCAGTAAGTTTTGTACATGGTGCCCAACCTCATGCGCGACCACATAACCCTGAGCAAAATCACCGTCAGCACCCAGCTTATCTTTCATCTCTTGATAGAAAGAGAGATCGATATACACGGTTTTATCTGCTGGACAATAAAAAGGCCCCATGACGGACTGACCCGTGCCACACCCCGTGCGCGTAGCACCACGATAGAGCACCAGTTTAGGATCTTGATACTGTTTCCCCATTTTCTGGAACAACTGGCTCCAGGTGTCTTCAGTCGACGCCAAAATAACGGAAGTAAATTTAGCCATCTGGTTATCTTCTGGCGAATTAACCTGTTGGCTTTGGGTTTGAGTTTGACCAACGGGCGCTTCACCGTTAAGCAGCGGCGTTAAATCTACGCCGTAATATCCCGCAACCAGTACAACCACCAGCAGAATTAGTCCACCTTTACCACGCGGTACACGAAAACCACCGCCGCCTAAACCACCGGACGAACCCGTGGAATCTCCACGTCGATCTTCAACGTTGTCGCTTTCACGACGCCCTTGCCAGCGCATAGTTAAACCTCAGAAATTACATGATGCCTTAATGGTAGGAAATTGCTGGCGTGAATACCATAAAAAGGAGAAATCAGATAATGAAATACATCATTGCAGATAGAGATAGGTGGTATTTCAATTCATTGGCAGGTCATAAAAATGACAACAGAGGCTTTCACCTCTGCTGTTTTTTAGCGGCAAGCTTAATCGAGTTTGACGCCGATACGGTGCGCAACTTCTTCATAGGCTTCAATCAGGCCGCCCAAACTTTGACGGTAGCGGTCTTTATCCATCTTGTTCAGCGTTTCTTTATCCCACAGGCGGCTACCGTCTGGTGAGAACTCATCACCCAGAACAACTTGACCTTTAAATAAACCAAACTCAAGTTTGAAATCGACCAGAATCAGTCCTGCATCGCCAAAAATCTTGCTCAGCACATCGTTAACTTTGTAGCTCAGTGCTTTCATGGTGGCTAAGTTTTCTTCGCTTACCCAGCCAAAAGTACGGCAGTATGATTCATTCACCATCGGATCGTGCATAGCATCGTTTTTCAGGAACAGATCGAACAGTGGTGGATTAAGAGGCGTCCCCTCTTCAATTCCCAAGCGCTTCACCAGCGAGCCTGCGGCACGGTTTCGGATCACGCATTCAACCGGAACCATCTCCAGTTTTTTTACCAGCACTTCAGTATCAGAGAGTAAGCGCTCCATCTGAGTCGGGATCCCCGCCTCTTCCAGTTTGCTCATGATGAAATGGTTAAATTTATTGTTAACCATGCCTTTACGATCAAACTGCTCAATGCGCTGGCCATCCAGTGCTGATGTATCATTTCGGAACTCAAGAATCAGCAAATCCGGGTTTTCAGTGGTGTACACGGTTTTTGCTTTGCCGCGATACAACTCAGCGAGCTTTTGCATTTTGCTTACTCCATAGGTTTAAGAACATAAAAAATGAAATCAGCGGCTTTAGGTCAAAGCGCATCAATTTAGGGGCATTATACGCCAGCCAAACGATTGCGCATTAAAAAAATGAAATAAAAAAGAGGCCGAAGCCCCTTTTTACATTTCTATGGTTTGTGCGATTACTGGCTAGCTTTTACTTTCGCAAACGCCGCTTGGAACACACTCACCAACGCATCGTTCTGCGACTGACTCAGTGGAGCCCCTTTGCTGTCGAGGAATTGCAGACTGGTACGGTTATCTAAATCGCCGACCTGAATCTTATAATCACCTTCTTTCAGCTCAGGGTCTTTCGCACCCAGATCGTCCCAGCTACTGCTGCTGATCGATTTGTAGGTCACGGAGATTGTACCCTGCGGACGGCTACGGTCGGTCACTTTCATGCCGATATGTTCAAGCGTTGCTGGTAAACGATCCCAAACCGCAGTGTATGGCGCACGCGCGATCAACACCGGTAAGCCCGTATCATCAGCGCCGCTCTGCACGTCAATATCACCCACCTGACGGTTGGCACGTGCGTTAGCCTGATCGGTTTGATATTTATCCAAACCGCTGACAATATCGTTCAGCACAGAAACCGCGTAACGCTGAGTCTGCGAATCCTCAGTGATCGCTGTGTCGCCCTGCTTCAAGCCTAAGGATTTAACCACAACCGCCGTTTGGTAGCCCTGTGGTTGCACAGATACCTGATAACGGCCTTGATACTGTACGTCTTCGTCGCCACGCTGGAAGTTAATCCAATCGGTCGTCAGCGTTTGTCCTGCATCGTTACGGCTGGCAATAGGATAATTTAACCCCTGTACTGCCTGCGCAACCTGAGACCACAGGCTACTTGCTCCCGGCGTGCTCTCAACCAAGACAATCGCTGCGCCATTAACAAACTGGCCACGAGAACCGTTCAGCAGAGCCAATGGCTGCGCCGGTGGTCGAATATCCAACGCTTTGCCTACGTTGCCCTGAGCTGCATTTAAACGCACATCATAAGCACCGTTTTGCACCGGCAGAATCATCCCTGCGGGCGTTTTCAATTCGGACAGCGTAGAAGCATCAAGATAAGCCTCATCGCCGCTCACCTGACGCTTATAGCGCTGATCGGTCGAACATGCAGACAGCATCATCACCAAAGAAATGCCAACGACAGTCGCTACCGCCGACTTTTGTACTAAGTAAGCCATTCAATCTCCCTAAGAGTTACAGCAAGCCGACGTGTTTAAGCGCTTGTTCTACGACAGGGCGAGCCTTATCGCTAATTGGCGTCATTGGTAAACGCATCGTGTCGGTTGCTATGAGTCCCAATACCTTACAGGCCCATTTCACCGGTATCGGGTTTGCTTCTACAAATAACTGTTGATGCAGCGCCATTAAACGCTGATTCAGCTTACGCGCTTTAGCGAAATCGCCTTCAGCAGCAAGCTTACAGAGTTCAGCCATTTCACGCGCAGCGACGTTTGCTGTGACAGAAATAACGCCCTGACCACCCAGTTGCATAAAGTCCAGAGCCGTTGCGTCATCGCCGCTTAGCAAAATAAAGCTATCGTCGTTGACCAGTTCTTGGATCTGACTAACACGACTTAAGTTCCCGGTCGCTTCTTTTACAGCAACAATATTTTTAATCTCTGCCAAACGAGCAATCGTTTCTGGCAGCATATCGCATCCCGTACGCGAAGGTACGTTATACAAAATCTGTGGTAAATCAGTATGTTCAGCGATAGCTTTAAAGTGCTGGAACAAACCTTCCTGCATTGGCTTATTGTAATACGGCGTGACCGTCAGACAACCAACGACGCCCGTATTATTGAAGCGCTCGGTCAAAGCAATCGCTTCCGTGGTAGCATTTGCTCCGGCGCCAGCAATCACAGGGATTCTGCCATCAGCAAGATCCAGCGTCTGTAGCACCACATCGACGTGCTCGTCGTGATTTAGCGTGGCAGATTCGCCGGTGGTTCCTACGGATACAATCGCAGACGTCCCGCTGGCCACATGATAATCAATCAATTTCTTCAAGCTAGCGCGATCGACCTGACCTTTGTCATCCATCGGCGTAACCAGCGCAACAATACTTCCCGTGAACATTGACAGTCCCTCCACAAACAGGTTCCTCATGGTACTTTTGAAAGCGATCGCAAAGCAAGTAAACATCTATGCGCTAACTGCTTGTCGAGGCGTTTTTTTTGTGTTTACCTTGGGACACCACCACAAAGTCAGGAAGAATGCTCTTGCCACAGCCCAATCAACACTATTTAGTCATTACAGCCTTAGGCGCAGATCGCCCCGGTATCGTCAATAACATCACCCGCCATGTAAGCAGCTGCGGGTGCAATATTGAAGATAGTCGTTTGGCAATGTTGGGCGAAGAGTTCACTTTTATCATGCTGCTATCCGGTAGCTGGAATGCCATTACCCTTATTGAATCCACTTTACCGCTTAAGGGCGTGGAGATGGATTTGCTGATCGTGATGAAACGCACAACGTGGCATGAACGCCCAACCATGCCAGCCACCGTGTGGGTGCAGGTTGAAGTCAAAGATTCCCCGCACATCATCGAACGCTTCACTGACTTATTTGATTCGCACCACATGAATATTGCCGAACTGGTTTCTAAAACCCAACTGAGCCAGGACTCGGCGGCGCCAAAATTGTATATTCAAATCACCGCACACAGCCCTGCCAGTCAGGATGCAGAAAGTATTGAGCAAGCTTTTGAGAAGCTCTGTACAGAACTCAGCGCGCAAGGCAGTATAAACGTCGTGAACTATTCCCTGCATGAAGATAAAGACGGAGAGCAGTAATGAGCCCATTGAAAGCCGGTAGCATCGCTCCTAAATTTACCCTGTTAGATCAAGATGGTGAGCAAATCAGCTTGGCCGACTTCCAAGGTCAGAAAGTTTTAGTCTATTTCTATCCAAAAGCCATGACTCCAGGCTGTACCGTTCAAGCCTGTGGACTGCGCGACAACATGGATGAATTGAAAAAACTGGGCGTAGAAGTGCTTGGTATCAGCACGGATAAACCCGAAAAACTTTCCCGCTTTGTAGAAAAAGAAGTCCTTAATTTCACCTTGCTATCTGATGAAGATCACAAAGTGTGCGAAGAGTTTGGCGTGTGGGGTGAAAAATCCTTCATGGGTAAAACCTACGACGGCATCCATCGCATCAGCTTCCTGATTGACGAAGAAGGCAAAGTTCAGCACGTATTCGACGATTTCAAAACCAGCAATCACCACGATATCGTTTTGGACTACGTCAAAAACAACGGGTAATAAACCTTTGCTTTAAAGCTTTAAAACGCCAACGCCCTGCATGCAGGGCGTTGTTTTTTCGGGAACGCTAACGACTAATCCGCTTCAGAAATAAACTCGTCAGGCCAAGCGTGGATCACCGCTTTTACCAGCGTCGCCAGTGGGATCGCAAAGAAAACGCCCCAGAATCCCCATAACCCACCAAAGATAATCACCGAAAGAATGATCACTAATGGATGCAGGTTCACCGCTTCAGAGAACAACAGCGGAACAAGCAGATTGCCATCTAACCCTTGAACAACCAGATAAGCGACAAACAACGTCCAGAAATCAGCGCCCAGCCCCCATTGGAACAGCGCCACAATAACCACCGGGATCGTCACCAACACCGCGCCGATATACGGAATCAGTACCGAGAACCCAACCAGCACGGCCAACAGCAAGGCATAGTGCAAATCCACGACCAGAAAGACCAGATAGGTCGCCACGCCCACCACTACCATTTCGAGCACTTTGCCGCGAATATAGTTCGTGATTTGCTGATTCATCTCGATCCAAACCTGTCCGGCCAATCCGCGATCGCGCGGAAGCACCCGCCGAACAGCATTCAGCATTTGCTCTTTGTCTTTGAGCAGGAAAAATACCATCAGCGGCACGAGAATAAGATAAATCGCCAGCGTAAGCAGCCCCACCAACGATGCCAGTGATAATTTCACCACCGACTCTCCCATCACCGCCAACTTGGCGCGGGTATTCTCTACCACCATATCAATAATGCCCGCATCCATCAGCGCCGGATAGCGTCTTGGCAGCGTTGCCGCGAATTCATAAAAACGGGTCACCATTTTCGGCATATCGGCCAACAGGTTGAATCCCTGCTGCCAAACCGCGGGTGCAATGACGAAAACGGACAGTAGAGTAATACCGCCAAATACAATCAGCACGGCAACCACGGCCCATACGCGTGAAAAACCAATCAGCTGAAGTTTATGCGTTGGCCATTCCAACAAATAGGCGAGAACAATCGCCACCAGCAACGGGGCTAAGATCCCATTAAAAAAATAAATGATACAAAAGCCGACGAGCAGGATAGTCAGTAATGCTATTGCCTGTGGATCGGTAAAGCGTCGTCGATACCACTGCATTAACATATCAAGCATGCGGGTCACTCCTTAAGCTGCACAAGCGTACAGTTTTTATCCTTGAAAAGAGCTGGCAAAAAGCCAATAACGTAAAATGATGATTTTGCTGTCATGGCGGCGTGGAGTCGATCCTACTATGATGGCAGAATGAGTGTAATAGAGAGTGGCGTAGTTAAGAAGAACTCTTACAGGCCTTTGCTGTCAAAAATGCCATTGTGGATAACCAAGCCATGCGTTATATCCTAATGATTCGTGTTTCTGCCAAGCAAAACGCCCCACATGGGTACAGATGAAACTGAATGGAACTGTCTCTTATGACTTCTCGGTTTAAAACATCGGTTATCGCGACGATAGTTGCTGGTTTATTGCTGACTGGCTCCATGCCTAGCCAAGCAGATCCAAACGATGACCAACTGCCTGACATTGGTACTACCGCAGGGAACACGCTCAGCATCAATCAAGAGCTGGCGATGGGTGATTTTTACGTACGCCAGCTCCGTGCCAGTACGCCGCTTATCAACGATCCCTTATTGATAGAATATATCAACGGATTGGGTATGCGTTTGGTGTCTCATGCCCATTCAGTACGCACGCCGTTTCACTTCTATTTAGTGCGCAATGACGAAATCAACGCCTTCGCCTTCTTCGGCGGCAACGTGGTTTTGCACTCCGCGCTATTCCGCTATACCGATAACGAAAGCCAGTTGGCTTCGGTTATGGCGCATGAAATCTCTCACGTAACACAGCGCCATTTAGCGCGTGCGATGGAAGAGCAACAGCGTACCCAGCCGCTAACATGGGTAGGCGCACTCGGCTCCATCTTGCTTGCGATGGCCAGTCCTCAGGCTGGCATGGCGGCCTTGAGCGGTACTTTAGCCGGTAGCCAGCAAAATATGATCAGCTTCACTCAGCAAAACGAGCAAGAAGCTGACCGCATCGGCCTTCAAGTTCTTCAACGTTCCGGTTTTGATCCTCAAGCAATGCCAAGTTTCCTGCAAAAGCTGTCGGATCAATCACGCTATTCATCGAAGCCCCCTGAAATTTTACTGACTCACCCCCTACCAGACAGCCGCCTGTCCGACACGCGCAACCGCGCAAACCAGATGCCGCCGCATCCCGTTCAGTCATCACAAGACTATTTACTCGCAAAAGTACGTGCGCTAGGTATGTACAGCGGCGGTCAGGATGGAAACACGTTCCTGACTGAAGATATCCTCAAGGCGATGGAAAACGGCAACGTACGTGAACAAACTGCCGCGCGCTATGGCCGAGCTATCTTGTTCAGCCAAGCCAATAAATATGATGACGCGCGCAAAATGCTACAACCGTTGCTCGAAAGTCAGCCAGACAATATCTGGTTTATCGACCTGATGACCGATATCGATTTAGAGCAGAAGAAAGCACCCTCAGCTATCGCTCGTTTGGAGTCAGCGCTGGCTAAAAACCGCAACGAACCCGTATTACAAATTAACTTGGCGAATGCCTACGTTGAAGGCAATCAGCCAGCCAAAGCGTCACGTATTCTTTATCGCTATACCTTTGATCATCCAAACGATCCTAACGGTTGGGATATTCTCGCTCAGGCCAGCGCCGCACAGGGGATCCGTGATGAAGAGCTTTCCGCCCGCGCAGAGAGTTTGGCGCTGGTAGGACAATTGGATCAGGCGATTGGCTTACTCAGCAACGCCAGTGCCCTGATGCCGGTTGGCAGCCTTAAACAGGCGCGCTACGACGCGCGTATCGATCAACTACGCCAGCTACAACAAAGCTTCAAGCAGTATCAACGCGGAGGCCGCTAAGGAAAACCTATGCCACAACACGTCACGATTTATCACAATCCTCGCTGCTCAAAGAGCCGTGAAACACTCGCGCTGATTAAAGAACAAGGTATTGAGCCAACTATCATCCAGTATCTGGAAACGCCGCCCGATGCTGCAACGCTGAAAACGCTGCTGAAAGAACTCGGGTTCACTTCCGCTCGCCAACTGATGCGCCACAAAGAAGATCTGTACAAAGAACTTAATCTTGCTGATGAATCGTTAACTGAAGATCAGCTAATCGATGCCATGATCAATAATCCGAAATTGATCGAGCGCCCAATCGTGGTTAAAGGCAAAAAAGCCCGGATTGGTCGTCCACCAGAGCAGGTCTTAGAGATTCTTTAACGCGAGGTTTTCATATGGAACAGCCCGTCTTAAAAGGCAAACGTGTAGAGCTTCACCCGATGCAGGTTGAACATCGCCAGCCAATTATCGATGCCGCCTCAGACGGGCAGCTGTGGGAAATGACGCTAACGGTCATTCCAAGCCCGCAGTCCATTGATAAATATCTCACACACGCTTTCGAGCAGCGCGAAAACGGCAGTCAAATGCCGTTTGTTATCGTCGATGCCGACAGTCGCAAAGTGGTCGGCTGCACCCGTTTTTGGAAAATTGATTCCGCCAACCGGAAACTCGAAATTGGTCATACGTGGCTGAGCCACTCCTTCCAACGTTCTGGCATCAATACCGAAGCCAAATACCTGCTGCTTAGCTATGCGTTTGAAGTGATGAACTGCGTTCGCGTACAGTTCACCACCGATGAAAACAACGCACGCTCCCGCGCGGCTATTTTACGCATTGGCGCTCAGCAAGAAGGCATTATCCGCCACGAACGGATCATGCCCGATGGACGAAAACGCAACTCGGTGCGGTTTAGTATTATTGATGATGAATGGGAAACGGTAAAAGCTGGGCTAGAAGGCAAAATGCTGAATTAGCCGCCAATCATTTGGTCACGTTAGGCATAAATTTTCACTCCAGTTCAGAATGCGCCATTCACGGCGCATCCTCTTAGGCGAAAACATACAGGCCATAACTATGGCTTAGCTTTCTCCGTATACCACACGAAGTCCGCATTACTTTTGTCTACCTTAACGCCCTCTTCCGCTAGCATCACAACCGTTAACTCCGTCATCGGCGCAATATCTTCAATGTGAAGGGGAACTCCTAGCGCACGATTGGCGTGATAGCCACCGACGATGAGCAGCGCTGGCGTTGGTGCGGCAAGCAAGCTTTCTGCCATACGGCGATCGCGCTGCTGCTGAATAGCCAACATCGCTTCGGCCTGTTTAGGCTCTAATTTACCACCGTGTGACTCTTCGATCGTTTTCGTGATGGCTGCTTGCACCGACGGCTGAGTGCTTAGCGCACCGGTAACCGGAAGTGGATGCTCGTAGAATTTTTTGATTTCGCTGCGATCAAGATTGGCTGACAGCAACGGGTATGGCCCTTGCAGGGCCTCGGTGGCAACGCCGGAGTAGAGATCCCATTTCCACCCTTTCTGCCAAGCTGTTTGTTCTGTAATCTGCTGACCGGTCAACGTTTCCCCACGCTTGAACCGATCTTTCACCGCGTTCACTTTTTCTTGTTGGTTCGGCGTTATCATTTCCATTAATACGCTGCCCTGCGTGCGCTGGCGCGGAAGTTGCTCAACCAACCACTGCTCAATTTGATGATGCTGTAAATTATCGTGCTTTTCGCCAACGATGACGCGAGGCTGGGTGCTCAGCTTAGCAAGCAGCTGCTGTGGGGTAAGTTTTTGTCCGGTATGCAGATCGACGATATTGTCTTGCGGTACTGCGCTGATAGTCTGGGCGTGCTGGCCAATTCCGCAGGCGCTCAGCAGGAAAGCCGCCGCCAGTAGTCCAATCTTTTTCATGCCATAACCTTTGAGTCCATTAAGTTTCCATCTAGTTTAAACTTAATGATAATCATTGTCATATAACATTCACCGGCAGCGGCAGGTCAACTAGTCGAGATTGAGGCTCATCACAGAAACCCATTCGCCTGAGACTTCGCGTTTCTCAATTTCTTGCCAGCCCAATTTCTGATACAGGCTTTGCTTATCGGGGGTGTAAAGATATAGCTGTTTGATGCCTTTCTCTTGGGCGTGGGCTACACAGGCTTTGGTGAGTGCAGAGCCAACGCCTTTGCCACGGTGTTCCGGAGGCGTAAACACTTCACCTAGCCAGAATTTGCGCTCAGGACGATCGTCCAATTCATGAACAATCACGCTCGCGGTGCCCAGCAGTTGGCCATCCTCAACGTAAGCCACCAGAGTAAACTCTTCACTGTCTGGCTGATTACGCGTGATAAAGCGCTGCTGGATACCTTCCTGCGTGCTCCAACGCGGTAGGCTTGACCATTCCCAATGCAGCAATGCGGCTATTTGCGAGATATAGGGTGAGTTATCGTTAATTTTTGCAATCAACATAGCAATTCCCTCAGCAATTGAAATGCCGTCCGCGGTGCGCAGACGGCATTAGAAAACCCAACAATAACAGCTTTTACAGCGGTTGCGTTTGTGCTTCTACCACGGATAACGCCACCATATTAACGATGCGACGCACAGAGGCAATTGAGGTCAAAATATGCACGGGTTTGCTGACGCCCATTAATACCGGCCCAACGGTCACCCCCTCAGAAGAAGAAACGCGCAACAGGTTATAGCTGATACGTGCAGCCTCCATGTTCGGCATGATCAAAATGTTTGCCGCGCCCTTCAGCGGGCTGTCTGGCATGACATCATTACGAATACTTTCGACCAGCGCGGCATCACCGTGCATTTCGCCGTCGATCTCAAGCTCAGGCGCTGCGGCATTCACTAATTCTAGCGTACGACGCATTTTACGCGCGGCAGGACAGTCTGATGCCCCAAAGCTAGAATGAGATAACAACGCAACTTTCGGCTCAATACCAAAGCGGCGCACCGTCTCCGCCGCCATCAGCGTAATTTCAGCCAGCTGTTCAGCGGTAGGATCGTCGTTGACGTAGGTATCGGCAATGAAGGTGTTGCCGCTTGGTAGCAACAACGCGTTCATGGCACCCGCCACGTGCGCCCCTTCACGGAAACCAAACACGTTGTGCACCACTTCATAATGCTCGTGGTAATTACCGATAGTGCCGCAAATCATGGCGTCGGCCTCACCGCGTTGCAGCATGATGGCCGCAATCAGAGTCGGATTACCAATCACCGCACGACGCGCCTGCTCTTGGGAAACACCGCGACGCTTCATGATCTCGTAGTATTCACGCCAGTATTCGTTGAAGCGCGGGTCGGATTCGTTATTTACGATCTCAAAATCTTTACCCGCTTCAATTTGCAGGCCAAGCTTTTTCAGCCGCATTTCGATAACGTCAGGACGACCAACCAGAATCGGTGAAGCAATACCCAGCGTAACCAGCTCTTGGGTCGCATGTAACACGCGCTCTTCTTCACCTTCCGCCAGCACCACGCGTTTTTTCTCTTTCTTCGCCTGAGAGAAAATTGGCTTCATAAACAGGTTGGTTTTATAAACGAACTCGGTCAGATGCTCGATGTAAGCATCAAAATCTTCGATTGGCCGCGTCGCTACGCCAGAATCCATCGCTGCTTTAGCCACGGCTGGGGCGATTTTCACAATCAGGCGAGGATCGAAAGGTTTTGGAATAATGTATTCTGGGCCAAACGAGAGATCCTGATCGCCATAGGCGGAAGCCACAACGTCGCTCTGCTCTGCCAATGCTAAATCAGCAATCGCATGCACGCAGGCCAGCTTCATCTCTTCGTTAATGGTGGTTGCGCCAACGTCGAGTGCACCACGGAAAATGAACGGGAAGCACAGAACGTTGTTAACCTGATTTGGGAAGTCGGAGCGTCCCGTACAGATGATCGCATCGGGGCGAACAGCCTTAGCCAGCGGAGGTAAAATTTCTGGCTCAGGGTTAGCCAACGCTAAAATCAGCGGATCTCGTGCCATGGTTTTCACCATGTCTTGCGTCATTACGCCTGGCCCCGAGCAGCCGAGGAAAATATCCGCATTAGGGATCGCATCAGCAAGCGAGCGCCAGCCGTTATCTTTGATCGCATAGGCCTGTTTGCTTTCGGCCATATTCTCTTCGCGACCTTGATAAATCACGCCTTTAGAGTCACAGGCCGTGATATTTTCACGCTTCAGCCCTAATGCCACCAGCAGATTTAAACAGGCAATGGCCGACGCGCCCGCGCCAGAAACCACAAGGCGCACATCGCTAATCTGTTTTTTCACCACTCGCAAACCGTTAAGCACGGCGGCGGTACAGATAATGGCGGTTCCGTGCTGATCGTCATGGAAGACCGGGATCTTCATGCGCTCGCGCAGTTTCTTCTCAATGTAGAAACACTCGGGCGCTTTGATATCTTCAAGGTTAATACCACCAAAAGTAGGCTCCAGCGCGGCGACCACGTCGATCAGTTTATCAGGGTCGAGCTCATCAACTTCGATATCGAACACATCGATACCCGCAAACTTTTTAAACAAAACGCCTTTGCCTTCCATCACGGGCTTACCCGCCAAGGCACCGATGTTACCCAAACCAAGCACCGCCGTACCGTTAGAGATAACGGCCACTAAGTTTCCACGCGCGGTGTATTTATAGGCAGCAAGCGGATCGGCGGCGATCTCCAAACAGGGGGCCGCTACACCTGGGGAGTAGGCTAAAGCCAAATCACGCTGAGTAGCGAGGGGCTTCGTCGGAACGACCTGAATTTTGCCTGGAATTGGGAACTCGTGGAAATCAAGCGCACTTTGTTTTAATTGTTCGTCCATCGTAGGGTCCTTTTTTTACTTTATTTCATCGGTGTTTAACGCAAAGGAAACCCCACCAGTATAGTGAGCAAAACAACTTAATCTATGAAGCACGCCATAAACAACAAAACAAAAAGTGTTATTTATCGCAACAATTTGCTAATGGCTAGGAAACCAACAGGACATATCAGAAGGGAATACCGAAAGGGTGGCCCATCGTGTTCACGCTAGGCCATAAGCAGGTTAATTCATCCAGCCCTGAATTTGGGCGTACTGCAACAGCATGATGGTTTTGCCATCTTTAATCTCGCCGCTCTTAATCATTTCAAGAGCCTGCTGGAAAGGCAGCTCTAAGATTTCAATATCTTCATCTTCAATTCCGCCACCGGCCGCCACTTTTTGGCTGTTAGTGTACGGGGCCACAAAGAAATGAATAATTTCGGTTACGCCGCCGGGTGACATATAGGCCTCAAAGACTTTAGTCACTTGGCCAACTTCAAAACCGGTTTCTTCCATCGCTTCTCGACGCACGCAATCTTCTGGCGCATCGTTATCCAGCAGGCCCGCAATGGTTTCGATCAACAGACCGTCGCGGTTACCGTTAAGATAGGTTGGAATACGGAACTGACGAATGAGCACAACCGTTTTTTTCTCCACGCTGTACAGCAACAGCGTAGCGCCATTTCCACGGTCATAGACCTCGCGCATTTGGCGCACCGTGCCACCATTATGTCGCGTTAAATCATAGGTATATTGACGCAGGACTGCCCAATGATCGGATAACACCTTGTTGCTGATCATTTCAATTTTCACGCAGTACAACTCCCTTACAGATGCAGGGCTCATAAGATTCGAGCGGAAGAAGCAATGTACGCCAACGAATGTGGGACATCAATGCGAAGGAAGGCTCGAACCAGCCCATTGGCTTAGCCACGGAAGCCTAAGCGAGGGCTGTTTACAGCGATAAAATCTCTTTCACAAATGGAATAGTCAGCTTGCGCTGCGCCGTTATCGATGCATGATCCAGCTGATCCAGCGTCATAAAGAGCGTTCGCATTTCACGATCTAACCGCTTTAATAAGAATCGGCCAACGTCCTCAGGTAGTTCAAAGCCGCGTAGTTTTGAACGCAGCTGTAAAGCCAAGAGTTTATCTTCATCGCCGAGCGGCTGGAGTTTATAGATTTGTCCCCAGTCTAGGCGCGAAGCCAGATCGGGCAAATGAAGATTAAGCTGACGAGGTGGGCGATCGCCGGTGATCAGCAATCGGGTACGACCGGTTTCAAGAATGCGATTATAGAGATTGAAAATCGCCATTTCCCACTCAGCTTCTCCGGCGATGCATTCAATATTATCAATGCAAACCAAGGAGAGCTGCTCCATGCCATCTAACACTTCGGGCACAAAGTAGGCACGTTTATCCAAAGGCACATAGCCCACGGCTTCACCGCGCTGAGAAAGCTCTGCACAGGCCGCATGCAACAGATGGCTACGCCCTCCGCCCTCACGCGACCAAAAATAGATATAGGTACCATGCTCCTGCTGCAAAGCGCCCTGCAATGCGGCTAACAGAGAAGAATTCTCTCCCGGATAGAAACTCGCAAAAGTCTCGTCATCAGGCAAATAAAGTGGCAGTGAAAGCTGTGCCGGCGTGTTCAGAAGCACCTCAAACCAAAACAGGCAAAAAAACGCCGCCAGTTTAACACATAAACTGGCGGCTGTTGAGCGAGGATCGTCAGGATCAGATTAACGCGCAGGCGTTTGTTCTTCGTCTGCTTCGTCGAGGATCACTTCTTCACCACGAACCATGCTGATCACTTTGAATAACAGACTCATAGCAATACCGACAATCGTCGCCAGCGCCATACCTTTCAATTCAGCGGCACCAATGTGGATGGTCGCGCCGCTCACGCCAATAATCAAAATAATCGACGTCAGGATCAGGTTCTGCGCTTTGTTGTAGTCCACTTTTGATTCAATCAGCACACGAATACCCGATGCACCGATGACGCCGTACAGCAGCAGAGAGACACCGCCCATCACCGGCACGGGCACCATCTGAATAGCCGCTGCCAGCTTGCCGATACAAGACAGCAGAATAGCCAGAACCGCTGCGCCGCCAATTACCCAGGTGCTATACACTTTGGTAATCGCCATCACGCCGATATTTTCGCCGTAGGTGGTATTTGGCGTTGAGCCGAAGAAACCCGAGAACATGGTTGATAGACCATTTGCAAACATCGAGCGATGCAAACCTGGATCACGCAGCAAATCTTTCTTCACGATATTCGCCGTCACCACCAAATGGCCCACGTGCTCGGCAATTACCACCAGCGCAGCAGGCAGAATGGTCAGGATCGCAAACCACTCAAATTTTGGCGTATAGAAAGTCGGTAACGCAAACCAATGAGCTTCACGGATAGGCGTTAAATCCACCACGCCCATGGCAAATGACAGTGCATACCCTGCCAACACACCGATTAAGATAGGGATAATCGCTAAAAAGCCGCGGAACAGCACCGAGCCCAATACGGTCACCCCTAAAGTCACCATAGAAATGGTGATCGTGGTGGTATCTACCGATGCTCCGCTGGCTGGCAATAAGCCCGCCATATTCGCGGCAACGCCCGCAAGCTCAAGTCCGATAACCGCAACAATCGCCCCCATCGCCGCCGGAGGGAACATCACATCCAGCCAGCCCGTTCCGGCTTTCTTCACAATCAACGCCACCAAGCAGAACAGCGCGCCGCACACAATAAAGCCACCGAGCGCCAGCTCATAGCCTAAAGGTAACAGCAGCATAACCGGTGAAATAAAGGCAAAACTCGATCCCAAATAAGCAGGGATTTTTCCCTTACAGATAAATAAATACAGCAGCGTACCGACGCCGTTGAACAGCAAGACCGTCGCAGGGTTTATCTTGAATAGAATAGGCACCAGAACCGTTGCGCCAAACATGGCGAACAAATGCTGGAAGCTCAACGGAATCGTTTGCAAAAGCGGTGGGCGTTCGCTTACTCCGATGACGCGACGAGTCATGTTTTTTATCCTCTAAGTGATTTTATTGAATAGCCAGGTGTTGTGTTTTTAGCTTGGTCTACCCGCTTTAAGAATGCAGGGTATATACAGACTAATGCTGGTCACTGAAGCATGATTTTAGGGGAAGTACACCGATGGGGTCGTAGCAGCTTTAGCTGCCGGAGCGCCCCGCGGTGTGCTAGCCCCGTGTATCTCGATCTCTTAAACGATCGGCATTAGGGTATAGACCAAAAAAAAGCCGACTCTCAAGTCGGCTCAATCATTATTTCGTACCAAATATCTTATCGCCCGCATCGCCCAAGCCAGGAATGATGTACCCCTTCTCATTCAAGCCCTGATCGATAGACGCAGTGTACAGCTCAACGTCTGGGTGCACTTTTTCTAACGCCGCAATACCTTCTGGCGCAGCAACCAGTACTAATACTTTAATACTGTGACAGCCTGCTTTTTTCAGCAGATCGATAGTTGCAATCATAGAACCACCGGTTGCCAACATGGGATCAACCACCAGCGCCATACGCTCATCGATGTTTGAAACCAATTTCTGGAAGTAAGGCACAGGCTCCAGAGTTTCTTCGTCGCGGTAAACACCAACAACGCTGATACGTGCGCTTGGAACATGTTCCAGCACGCCTTCCATCATGCCCAAACCTGCGCGCAGGATTGGAACCACGGTGATTTTTTTACCTTTGATCTGATCGACTTCGACTGGACCACACCAACCATCAATTGTTACTTTTTCTGTTTCGAGGTCTGCGGTCGCTTCATAGGTCAGTAAACTCCCGACCTCTGATGCCAGTTCACGAAAACGTTTGGTGCTAATATCGTTCTCGCGCATCAAGCCCAGTTTATGTCTTACGAGCGGGTGTTTTACTTCGACGATCTTCATCATTTCATCTCCCAGGTTGCGGTCAGCGCAAAAAAAAATCGCGAGATTATAACGCCTTTTAAAATCCGCGCCACCGTTAAAATCATGATCCAGATCAGCTTAGATGAGATCTCCACTGTTTACAGGAAAAAATCAGATCCCCTTCACAAGCCGCTCGCAAACGTTTGCCTAGACTGTTAGAATTGCCGCGCTTTTGAATATTTCAGTGTGCGTTCTGTTATCCGATGCAAGTGCAAGCCGCACCGTTACTGAGTTAGCGGTTCCTCTTCACTCCTGATATCAGAACTCATCCTAACCGCCATGGGGATTTTCGCAGTGACCGACAAAACCGCTCTCAGTTATAAAGACGCAGGTGTAGACATTGATGCTGGCAATGCCTTAGTTGATCGCATTAAAGGTGTGGTAAAAGAAACTCGTCGCCCGGAAGTCATGGGTGGTCTGGGTGGATTTGGCGCACTTTGTGCCCTGCCGCAAAAGTATCGCGAACCCATTCTGGTTTCAGGCACCGACGGCGTTGGCACCAAATTACGTCTGGCGATGGATTTAAAACGTCACGACACCATCGGTATTGATTTGGTCGCGATGTGCGTTAATGACTTGGTCGTGCAAGGCGCCGAACCGCTGTTCTTCCTCGATTATTATGCGACCGGAAAATTAGACGTAGACACCGCTGCTAGCGTTATTACCGGCATTGCCGAAGGCTGCAAGCAGTCAGGCTGCGCGCTGGTCGGTGGTGAAACCGCTGAAATGCCGGGGATGTATCACGGCGAAGATTACGACGTTGCAGGCTTCTGCGTTGGCGTGGTTGAAAAGTCCGAAATCATTGACGGCAGCAAGGTTCAAGCGGGCGACGTACTCATCGCGCTGGGCGCAAGCGGTCCACATTCCAACGGCTATTCGCTGGTGCGCAAGATTTTAGAAGTCAGCCATACCGATCCGCTCAAAGAAGAGCTGGATGGCAAACCGCTGGCAGACCATTTACTGGCGCCAACCAAGATCTACGTAAAATCCATTCTTAAGCTGATTGAAGAACACGACATCCATGCGATTGCCCACCTCACCGGCGGCGGTTTCTGGGAGAACATTCCACGCGTGCTGCCAGAAGGCACACAGGCCGTTATCAATGAATCCAGCTGGCAGTGGCCATCGGTCTTTAACTGGCTGCAACAGGCTGGCAACGTCAGCCGACATGAAATGTATCGTACCTTCAACTGCGGCGTTGGCATGATCATCGCGCTGCCTGCTTCAGAGGTGGATGCGGCGATTGCGCTCATGAATGCCCACGGCGAAAAAGCATGGAAAATTGGTGCAATTGCGGCGTCAAATACCGATGAACGCGTTGTGATCAACGCCTAAGCGACTGAGCAAATGAAAAACATCGTCGTTTTAATTTCCGGCAACGGTAGCAACCTACAGGCATTAATTGATGCCTGTAACGATGGGCGCATCCGTGGACGCATCAGTGCGGTGTTCAGCAATAAGGCAAATGCCTATGGACTTGAACGTGCAGCACAGGATGGAATTCCCGCGCACTGTCTAGACCCAAAATCCTATGCCGACCGCGATGCTTTTGATCTGGCGCTAATGCAAGAGATCGACGGATACCAGCCGGATTTAGTGGTTCTAGCGGGCTATATGCGTATTTTATCTCCGCGTTTTGTGCAGCATTATCAGGGCAGGATGCTCAATATCCACCCTTCTCTGCTGCCCAAATATCCGGGATTACACACGCACCAGCAGGCGCTGAACAACGGTGATGAAGAGCATGGTACCTCGGTGCATTTTGTCACCGATGAGCTGGACGGCGGGCCGGTTGTTCTACAGGCCAAAGTTCCGATCTTCGAGCATGACAGCGAAGATGAAATTATTGAGCGTGTTCAGGTGCAAGAGCATTCTATCTATCCGCTGGTTGTCAGCTGGTTTATTGATGGACGCTTAAAAGCCAAAGACGATGCTGCATGGTTAGACGGCGTATGCTTACCTGCGCAAGGGTACGCGCCAGACTAAACCACGCTTCACTGCCGTTATAAACAAAATCCCTAGCCTTGGCTGGGGATTTTTGTATTTGCCGCCTTCAAGCAACTTGAATTATTTTGGGTATAATACAGTCTGTAGTATTCACTACATCGGCTATCCTGCTGAAACTTATGACAGTGAGAGGAATCAACATGTCCAGCGACAACAACGTCAGATTGCGCCCCCTGGAACGGGAAGACTTGACGTTCGTTCATCAACTCGACAATAACGCTAGCATCATGCGCTATTGGTTTGAAGAACCCTATATTGCCTTTGTAGAACTCTCTGAGCTGTATGACAAACACATTCACGATCAGAGCGAACGCCGCTTCGTGGTTGAACACGACGGGGTTAAAATTGGCTTAGTTGAACTGGTTGAGATTGACCATATTCACCGCCGCGCCGAATTTCAAATCATCATCGACCCTGCCCATCAAGGCCACGGTTATGCCAGCAAAGCGGCACAGTTGGCTTTGGATCATGGTTTTTCGGTGCTCAATCTCTACAAACTGTATTTAATCGTCGACAAAGAAAACCAAAAGGCGATTCATATTTACAGCAAGTTAGGATTCAAAATCGAAGGCGAACTGATCCACGAATTCTTTATCAACGGCGAATACCGCAACGCAATCCGTATGTGTATTTTCCAGCCGGATTATTTGGCGAAATATAAATCCCCTACCCCGCCGGTGAATCCGAATTCAATGTAAGGTTGGGGCGCGGAGCCTTAGTCCGCTTTTGCTTATGACGTCTTGGTGTAAGGTTTCGTCCGCCTATCAATAACAGCTATCACATATAGCTAAATCGAAGGCGTCCGATGAGGGGCGCCAGCGCGCGCCCCTTCAATCCTCGCGCTTTTATCCGAGACGCCATCTCCGCACCGGGTCGGCATGCGCCATCCCTGGCGCCTCCTCCCCTCGTGAAAACATCCTGTTTTCACTGCTCTAAATGCCACGACTTAAACTAAAAAACAGATAAAGTTTTTGTCTTTTGTCTTTTGTCTTTTGTCTTTTGCTTTTTGTTTTTTGTTTTTGGGTTTGACCTTCTCCGGCACGTTACCGGACAGCCGAGTGAATCATGCAGGTTAGGATTCGCCGACAGGGACGTCGGCGAAAGAACGGAGGAGCCAGGATGGCGATTGCCGTTCGTTCCGTTAAGACCGGAATGATGAAATGAGGGCACCCGCGTAGCGGGCTGGAAGGGGGTGCCAAGCCGGGTTGTTAGGGGGCGGCGATTGGCCCCCTAACACGGACGTCTGCACCATGCACAGGTAGAATTCGGAATTTTAGACGGACGTAACCTTTCACCACGCTTAAGCTATAACGGCGATTGAGCCGCTTGCTCGGACGCCTGCACAATGTATATGTAGGACTCAGTATCTTAGGTGGACGTAACACACCAAATCTATTGCATCTATCACCCATATCTCCCCGTAATATAATCTTCCGTCTTCTTCTGCCTTGGCGAGGTAAACAACGTATCAGTATCGGCGTACTCCACCACTTCCCCCTGATGGATAAACGCAGTGTAATCAGACACGCGAGCCGCCTGCTGCATGTTGTGGGTGACCAGCACCACGCTGTAATTTTCTTTAAGCCCAACTATCAGCTCTTCAATGGTCAACGTAGAAATAGGATCCAGCGCCGACGTCGGTTCATCGAGCAACAATACCTCGGGCTCAATCGCAATCGCGCGCGCAATCACCAAACGCTGCTGCTGGCCGCTGGATAATTTAAAGGCGTTATCGCTCAAGCGCCCTTTCACCTCATGCCAAAGCGCCGCCTGACGCAGCGCCCGCTCTACGGTTTCATCCAGTATCCGTCGATCGCGTATGCCGTTTAAACGCAGGCCATACACCACGTTTTCATAGATCGATTTCGGAAACGGATTGGGCCGTTGGAATACCATTCCGACGCGGCGGCGAAGGGCGGCAACATCAATATCGTCACCGCTCACACGGCTCCCATTGACGCTCACTTCCCCTTCAACGCGGCACTGCTCAACCAAATCGTTCATACGGTTAAAACAACGCAGCAGCGTTGATTTTCCACAGCCAGAAGGCCCAATCAGCGCCGTAACACGATTCTTTGGCAGCGATAGATTCACGTCAAACAGCACCTGCTTCGTGCCGTAAAACAGATTTAAATTTTTGGTCGCTAATGCCGTTTGCTCTGGCGGCAACTGATGCACATCCAGCAGGGGCAGTATTTCCGGTGCGGTTAAACCCACGGGCAGGACTCCTCAGAAAAAATAACTAGAGCGACAGCGCGCGATATTTCTCACGCAGGTAATGACGAATCGACATCGCGGCCAAATTTAGTCCCACCACCAGCGTCACCAGTAAAAATGCGGTCGCAAAGACCAGAGGACGGGCGGCTTCCACGTTAGGACTTTGCAACGCCCCGTCATAAACCTGAAACCCCAGATGCATAAACTTTCTATCCAGATGCAAATAAGGGAACACGGCATCAATCGGTAATTCAGGTACCGATTTCACCACGCCCACCAGCATCAACGGTGCGGTTTCACCCGCCGCGCGCGCAATGGCCAAGATCAATCCGGTCAGCATCGCGGGTACCGCCAGTGGTAAAACCACCCGCCGCAAGGTTTCCGCCTTGGTTGCGCCTAGCGCCAGCGAACCCTGCCGCAACGACGCAGGAATGCGAGCCAGCCCCTCTTCGGTGGAAACAATCACCACCGGCAACGTCAGCAACGCGAGCGTTAACGATGCCCAAAGCAGCCCCGGCGTTCCGAACGTTGGGTTAGGCAACGCCTCGCTGAAAAACAGCTGATCGATGGAACCACCCAGCACATAGACGAAGAAACCTAAACCAAAGATCCCATATACAATCGACGGCACGCCCGCCAAGTTGACCACGGCAATACGGATCAAGCGGGTGAACCAGTTTTTACGCGCGTATTCGTGCAGATACACCGCCGCAATCACGCCTAATGGCATCACGATCACCGACATCAGTATCACCATCAGCATGGTGCCAAAAAGCGCCGGAAAAACACCGCCTTCCGTGTTGGATTCGCGTGGATTATCCACCATGAATTTTTTAATCTGTTTCGCCCAGTGTCGAACCTTGCCACTGGTGCTCATCGCATTAGGCATCCATGCATCATGGATTTCATAAACGGGAATTTCTCGCTGAACGCCATTCATATCACGCAGCAGCAAGCTATCGCTTTTTTGGTCATGCTCAAGCGCTTCCAAGCGAATCATTAATTGCTGATGCTGACGTTCTAACTCCAGCCGTTCGGCACGAATCTGCGCCTGTAGGCGATCGTTCCACGTCCCATTCATCTCGGCTTGACGCTGACTTAAGCGCATTTTTTCAAACTGTGCGCTGATCGCCGAAAGCTGATGCTGGCGCAAATGCGCAATCTTCTGAGTCAACCCACGCGTGCGCGCAATGCTGCTCTGAAGATCGCGCACCACTTGCCGTCCCACCAGCGGTTGACCGTTTTCTAGCAGACCAATCAGATAACCATAGGCGTTCCCGTTGTGCTCGCGTTCAAGCACCAACAGATCCTTCGGTTTCCGCGTATGGCGAATATCCTGCGCCAACAGGGTAACAAAATCTTGGTTTTGCCATTCACGGTTGCCTGTTTTAATGAGATAACGCGGCAGCGTTGTGGGTGCATCCGGCGCAAGCTTGATGCCCGCGTCTAGCAGCTGCTGGCGTGGGATCTGATTTATCGCATAGCGTTCGCCAATAATTCGCTGGCCATTGTTCAGTTCAAATTCATAGACCGAATGTGGCCAGAAATAACGCATTCCCTGCCCTGCCAGCAACACAATCAGCCCCAATAACGCCAATAGGCTGATCGTGACCGCGCCCGCACTTAGCCAAATCCAAGGCCGCCCGCTATGGAACCACCGACGCATACCTTGCTGCTGATTCGGCGCTTGAGCAGTTTGCTGATGACTCATAATCCCTCTCGCTCAGCGCTATAGCGCGTACGCAGTTTTAAGCGCACCGTTTCAGCTAAAGTATTCACCACAAAGGTAAACATAAACAGCACCAGCGCCGTTAAAAACAGCACGCGATAGTGTGCGCTGCCCACTACTGCTTCCGGCATTTCAATCGCAATATTGGCGGCTAGCGCTCGCAGCCCTTGGAACGGCGTGTTATCCAACAGCGGCGTATTCCCTGTCGCCATCAAGACAATCATGGTTTCACCCACGGCGCGCCCAAGGCCAATCATCAGCGCCGAGAAAATCCCCGAGCTGGCGCTTGGCAAAAGCACCCTCACCATGGTTTGCCACTGGGTCGCGCCGAGGGCCAGTGAGCCTTGCGCCAACGAAGCAGGCACGCTGAACAGTGCATCTTCTGCCAGCGAGAAAATGACCGGAACCAATGCAAAACCCAGCGCAATCGCCACCACTAGCGTATTCCGCTGATCGTAACCATCACCTAAACGCTCATGCAGCGGCATTCCCCACAGCAAAATCTCAAGATGTGGAGCCAGCATAAACCACAGCGTCAGTAGCCCTGCGAGCACCGGTAGCAAAAGACAAACATCGAGGCGATAGCCTGAGCGCCGAGCCCACGTAGGGAAAATACGCGTCCACAGCGCGGCGCTGGCCACAATAATCAGAGGAACCAGAATCGGTAGCGCGAGCAATGCTAAAAGATGATTTTCGATAATAGGCGCGAGCCAAATCGCGGCCACTAAACCGATCACCACGGTGGGAAACGCGCCGATCATTTCAATCGCGGGTTTCACCACGCTTCGTTGACGGGGCGACATAAAGCATGCGGTGTACATGGCTCCGGCGACGGCCAACGGCGTTGCAAACAGCAACGCATAAAATGCGGCTTTCAAGGTGCCAAAAATCACTGGCCACAGGCTATATTTGGCCTGATAGTTATCGCTGCCGGAGGTGCTTTGCCACACATAGTCTGGGGCTGGGTGATTCTCAAACCACGTTGGCTTCAACAAGGTTTGCCAACTAATTTCCGGGTAGTCATTACTCAGTGGATACCAAAACGTCCCCTGTGCCGTTTCAGCCAATAACCCTTTCCCCTGCGGATCAAACCAGGCCGTTTTCACGCCAGGCTTAATCGATGCCCGTAACACCGCGTTCTCTCGCAGTGAAGAGTAAATGGCGAGCTCTCCCGTGGGCGCAATCGCGGCAAACACGCGGCGGTACGGTTCGTTAACCATCAGGCTACCGGCTAACGCAGGTTGATAACGACGGATCTGAGTCAGCTCGCGCTCGCCATCGCGTTGCACATCAAACCACTGACCGATCTGCCCTTGGCTGTTTTGTAGCAGAAGCGAACTTGCACCGGGTAAAAGCGCCATCGACACCATTTTTTGCTGATCAAACGTCAGCGTTTTCCCCACGCCCTCGAGCGCCGCATTCAGCGTGAACACCGTAAGGCTAGTTGGGCTCAACACAAACAGGCGACGAGCGTCGGGAGAAAGCAAAACCTGAGTGACCGGCGTATTTACCACGACCGGATGCACCTGCCAGCCCGTTGGCGTAGATTGCCCGAGCAGCAGGCGGCCATCCTGCGCAATGGCGGCAATAACCGGCCGCTTTTGCATCATGCCAAGACTGATTTGGCGTAAAGGCTGGTGTTGAGTATCGAAAACTTCTGGCGTAGCGCCGCGCAGATAGAGCCAGTCAGGCACAAAATGTCCGGTATCGCCCGTTTTTCCCACCGGATGAAACTGTGGGCTGACCAATAGGATTTTGCCATCGGCGGTGGCGAGCGCCGTTGTTGGGAGATCGCCATTCACCGACGCGCTCGCGCTCGGGGCTGACGGGGTGAATTGACGCGTCTGTAACGGCTGAGGATCTTTTCCCTGCGGCTGCAAGGCAATAAACATGCCTTTACCATCCGCATCGATTCGCCATGCCATTTGATGGGTGGCGTCAACGCCAACGGCAAGCGCCGTCGTATTTTGGGGCCAAAGAAGCGCCTGAGGCTTACCGATGCTCGCCGGTTTAAATAACGGCCACACCGCAACCAGCAGATACACAAAAATCAGCATCAGCATGGCTAACACAACCATTCCACCCGCACTCACGACGTAGCGCGTCAGACGATCTCGCCAAGCTCGGCGCTTATCACGCATTATTAACGCTGGAGTGGTGTGCTGCATGCATATTCCATTCAGAGGCCATCAAAAAGCAGGTAGCATAATATGGCAACATTGTTAACGCCACATTACTGTTTGGTCATTGGACTTTCTCGTCAACTTCTCGCCATAATAAAGGCAGACACTGGGTACTCCCACTTCTATACCCAAAATCATTGAATCGAGCGATACAGATTCAAGCGTGGCGGGTATATCGTCGCCGTTTAGTATTGGAGTCACAATGGGTCAGGAAAAGCTCTATATCGATAAAGAACTGAGTTGGTTGTCATTTAACGAACGTGTTCTACAGGAAGCCGCGGACAAGAGCAATCCGCTCATTGAGCGTATGCGTTTTCTCGGGATCTATTCCAGCAATCTGGATGAGTTCTACAAGGTCCGCTTTGCCGATCTGAAACGCCGCATTCTGATCAGTGAAGAGCAAGGCTCGACGGGCGCCTCACGACACCTCCTCAAAAAGATTCAGGCCAAGGTGCTGAAAACCGATCAGGAGTTCGATTCTTTATATAACGAACTGCTGCTGGAGATGGCGCGTAATCAGATTTTCTTGATCAACGAACGCCAGCTTTCAGAAAACCAGCAAGTATGGCTGCGCCAATATTTTAAAAATCATCTGCGCCAGCACATCACGCCGATCCTGATAAATAATGAAACCGATTTGGTTTCATTCTTAAAAGATGACTACACCTATTTAGCCGTCGAGATTATTCGTGGCCATCAGACAAGCTACGCGCTGTTGGAAATTCCGTCGGATAAAGTCGAACGTTTTATCATTCTGCCGCCGGAAACCCCTCGCCGCCGCAAGCCAATGATTCTGGTTGATAACATTCTGCGATATTGTTTGGATGATATCTTCAAAGGCTTCTTTGATTACGACGCCTTGAACGCCTACTCCATGAAAATGACCCGCGATGCTGAATACGATCTGGTCACGGAGATGGAATCCAGCCTGATGGAACTCATGTCATCAAGCCTGAAACAACGCCTAACCGCTGAGCCGGTGCGCTTTGTCTATCAGCGTGATATGCCTGATGAATTGGTCGAATTACTGCGCCAGAAGCTCGGGATCTCCTCCTACGATTCCGTCATCGCAGGCGGGCGCTACCACAATTTCAAAGACTTCATCAAATTCCCTAACGTGGGCAACGCCAACTTAGTAAATAAACCGCTACCGCGCCTGCGCCATATCTGGTTTGATAAATTCCGCAACGGTTTCGACGCCATTCGCGATCACGACGTGCTGCTCTACTATCCGTATCATACGTTCGAGCACGTGCTTGAGCTGCTACGTCAGGCGTCCTTCGACCCGAGCGTGCTGGCGATAAAAATTAATATTTACCGCGTGGCTAAAGATTCTCGCATCATCGAATCGATGATTCACGCGGCGCACAACGGTAAAAAAGTCACCGTGGTAGTTGAGCTACAGGCGCGTTTCGACGAAGAAGCCAACATCCACTGGGCGAAGCGGTTAACCGAAGCCGGTGTGCACGTTATCTTCTCGGCTCCAGGTCTGAAAATTCACGCCAAACTGTTCCTGATTTCGCGTAAAGAAGGCGACAACATCGTGCGCTATGCGCATATCGGCACCGGTAACTTCAACGAAAAAACCGCGCGCGTCTATACCGACTACTCGCTGCTCACCGCCGATGCGCGTATTACCAACGAAGTGCGTCGGGTGTTTAATTTCATTGAAAACCCGTACCGCCCGGTCAGCTTTGAACACCTGATGGTATCGCCACAAAACTCGCGCCGTATGCTGTATCAGCTTATCGATCAGGAAATTACCAGCGCACAGGCCGGACTCAGCGCAGGGATCACCCTGAAGCTGAATAACCTCGTAGATAAAGGCTTAGTTGATCGCTTATATACCGCCTCTTCAGCCGGGGTCAAAATCCGCCTGCTGGTGCGTGGCATGTGCTCGCTGGTGCCTAACATCCCGGGCGTTAGCGACAACATTCAGATCACCAGTATCGTCGATCGGTTCTTAGAGCATGCGCGCGTCTATGTATTTGAGAATCATGGCGATCCGCTGGTTTATCTCTCCTCGGCCGACTGGATGACCCGCAACATTGACTATCGTATCGAGGTGGCCGTTTCGCTGCTCGATCCCACGCTGCGCCAGCGCGTGTTAGATCTGCTCGAACTGCAATTCTGTGACACCGTTAAGGCGCGGTATCTTGATAAAGATCTCAGCAACCGTTATGTTCCGCGCGGAAATCGCCGCAAGGTGCGATCTCAGTTAGCGATTTATGATTACCTCAAGGCCCTTGAACAGCCTGATAACCAATAACAATTACAGACTTATAGGCCGCTTATGCCGCTAAATCATTCCAATAATAAACCGCAGGAAATTGCTGCAATCGATCTGGGCTCCAACAGTTTCCATATGGTTATTGCCCGTATCGTGAACGGCGCGCTTCAGGTTCTGGGACGCCTGAAGCAACGAGTCCATCTGGCCGATGGCCTTGATAGCAATAATATGCTCAGCGAAGAAGCCATGGAGCGCGGCATTGCCTGCCTCGCGCTGTTTGCTGAACGTTTACAAGGATTTCCTGAAGAAAACGTCTGTATCGTCGGTACGCACTCACTGCGCCAAGCCGCCAACGCCGAGGAATTTCTCAAGCGGGCAGCGAAAGTGATTCCGTATCCGATTGAGATCATCTCTGGCCACGAAGAGGCGCGACTCATTTTTATGGGCGTGGCGCACACGCAGCCAGAAAAAGGCCGCAAGCTGGTGATCGACATCGGCGGCGGCTCTACTGAAATGGTTATCGGTGAAGACTTTGATCCACTGCTGGTTGAGAGCCGTCGGATGGGCTGCGTGAGTTTCGCGCGCCAATTCTTCCCTAACGGCGAAATCAGCAAAGATAACTTCCAGCGCGCTCGTTTAGCGGCGGCGCAAAAGCTGGAAAATATGGCGTGGCAGTATCGCATTCAAGGCTGGCAATCAGCGCTCGGTGCGTCCGGTTCCATTAAAGCCGCTCATGAAGTGTTGATTGCACTGGGTGAAAAAGATGGCCTCATTACGCCGGAACGCCTTGAACTGCTGCGTAATGAAGTGCTTAAGTACAAGCGTTTCAGCGAATTAGCCTTACCGGGGCTTTCGGAAGATCGTCAGGCGGTGTTTGTGCCTGGGCTATCAATTCTTTGCGGCGTGTTTGATGCGCTGGCGATTAAACAGCTGCGGCTGTCGGATGGTGCGCTGCGTGAAGGCGTGCTCTACGAGATGGAAGGACGTTTCCGCCATCAGGATATTCGCAGCCGAACCGCGCGCAGCCTTGCGGAACACTACAATATCGATCACGAACAAGCCTATCGCGTGCTCAGTACGGTACAACAGCTTTACGCGCAGTGGATGGCGCAGAACAGCAAACTGGTTCATCCACAGCTAGAGGCGTTGCTCAACTGGGCCGCCATGCTGCATGAGGTAGGTCTGAGCATTAACCACAGCGGCATGCACCGCCACTCAGCCTATATTCTGCAAAACACCAACCTACCGGGGTTTAATCAGGAGCAACAATTGTTGCTGGCGACGCTGGTACGCTTCCATCGTAAAGGTGTGAAGCTGGATGAACTGCCGCGCCTGACGTTGTTCAAGAAAAAGCAGTATATCCCGCTAATCCAAATCCTGCGCTTGGCGGCGTTGCTGAATAATCAACGCCAGTCCACCACTACGCCAGAATCACTGGAGCTTGAAACCAACGGTTTTCATTGGATCCTGCGTTTCCCACAGGGCTATCTGCAACAAAATAACCTCGTGCAGCTCGATGTAGAAAAAGAGCAGTCATACTGGAAAGACGTGGAAGGCTGGAGTTTGCTGGTGGAAGAACAGCTGTAGTCACTACCAATGCCCCTCCTTTGGTTGGGAGGGGCGAAAATCAAATCCCCAACTCCGCCCTCGCCTGTGCAATATCTACCGCCGATAACGGCATATAACCGTCTTGTGACACCAGTTTTTGGCCCTGAGCCGACAGCACGCTGTCCATAAAGGCGGCGGTTAGCGGTGATAAAGGTTTCCCCGGCGCTTTGTTCACATAGATATACAGATGACGCACTAATGGGTAGCGGCCTTGCACAATATTTTCCGCCGTCGCCTCAATCGCTGGGCCACCAAACTGGCTAATCGCTAACATATGCACGCCGCTGGCACGAAAACCAATGCTGGCATAGCCAATGCTATTAAGAGAACCCGCTACCGCCTGCACGACCGATGCCGAACCTGGCAGCTCGTTGACGCGTGGGCTGAAATCACCGTTACACAACACCTGCTGTTTGAAATAACCATAGGTGCCCGACGCTGAATTACGCCCATAGAGCGAAATCGCTCGCGACTTCCACTCTCCGCCCAAACCCAGCGCTTTCCATTGGGTAATCGGCGTTGAATCACCACAGCGCAGCGTGCTGGAATAGATGCTGTCTAATTGATTAAAACTGATTTCACGCAGCGGATTGTCTTGATGTACCAGTACCACTAAGGCATCTAAAGCCACGGGCACCGCTAGCGGAGGATAACCATAATGTTGCTCGAAAGCCGCGATTTCCGCCGCTTTCATCGGGCGGCTCATCGGGCCTAGCTGAGCAGCGCCCGCAGCCAACGCCGTGGGCGCGCTGGACGAACCCGCCGCCTGAAGTTGCACGTTGACATTAGGGTTACTCTGCGAAAAGTTATTGGCCCATAGCGCCATCAGGTTCACCATCGTATCCGAACCGGCACTGGACAAATTCCCCGACAGCATCGATTGGCCTATGGCCAGCGCGGGTAACGAGATAAAACCACAAACGACGCCAATCAGCGCCGCCTTCCATTGTTTGATTTGACGTCCCTGCATCAGATTTCCTTGCTCGGTAGCCCTTTCTGGCCTTTGTTTTTTTGCGTCATGCTCTCACCTGCCAGTGGCACGATGAGATGCGGCGGCAGTGTAAACACAAAGCGCGTGCCCAAGCCAATTTCACTCATGATGTTGAGCGTAGCTTCATGATGATTCAACGCGTGTTTGACTATGGCAAGCCCCAAACCGCTGCCGCCGGTTTGACGTGAGCGCGCTTTATCGACCCGATAAAAACGCTCCGTTAAACGCCCCAAATGCTCCGCCGCAATACCGGGCCCATTGTCGCTAACTTCAAACTGCGCCCCTTGGGTGGTTTGCTGCCAGCAGACTTCAATTTTGGTGCCGTCCGGCGTGTGGTTCACCGCGTTATATACCAGATTAGAAACCGCGCTACGCAACTGATCGTCGTTGCCGAACACTTTGAGTTTATCGTTGATGCGGAAGGTAATTTCATGGCGACCGTTGCTCAACGACAGCGCCTCACGCTCCAACATGTGCAACATCACCGGCACATCAACAATTTCATTCAAGGCAATCGGGGGAGCCGCTTCGATTTTAGAGAGGGTTAATAGCTGTTTCACCAAGCTGTCCATACGCTTGGTCTGCTCTTGCATGGTCGCAAGCGCCTTTTGCCGCACCGGAGCCGCCATATCGTCATCATTCATCATCTCGAGGTAGCCCTGTAACACGGTCAGCGGCGTGCGCAGTTCGTGGCTGACGTTGGCAAAGAAGTTACGTCGCGTGCCCTCTAACTGCCGCGTTTGCGTCACATCGCGTGCCACCATCAGCAGTTGGCCTTCGGCATACGGCATCACACGAAATTCAACGAAACGGCCATTGTTAAGATGCAGCGTGAGCGGGCGGGAGAAATCTTGCGATTGCAGATAATGCGTGAATTCGGGGTAGCGCAGAAGGTTAAGAATGTGCTGGCCATTATCCTCCGGCCAACGAAAACCGAGCAGGTGTTGCGCCAAGCCGTTACACCAGAAAATATTGCCTTCTTCGGTCGTCATAATCACCGCATCGGGCAAAGACTCTGCGCCGCTGCGAAAACGTTTAATCAGCAGTGCCAGCTCGCGGCGGCGGCGGCGATTACGCTGCTGCATCTGATACAGCCCGTAGAACAACGGCTCCCAGCTTCCTCGCCCCGCGGGTGGCGTCATACTACGATCGACCCATAGCCAGTGCGAAAGGCGCAGCTGGTTATAGAAATGCCAGCCTAAAAGCGCAGACACCGCAGCCAGCAGGAACCACGGCAAATAGCCGATCAGCAGCCCAAGGATCACCGCCGGAATGCAGCAAAACAGCAACTCCAACAGCAGTCTTTTCCACGATAGGCGTTCAAGCACGATGTTGGCTCTTTGTTCTTAACAACATAAACGGATTTAACCGCATAGAAATAGTCGACATAGTGATACCCAAAATCAGTGAGGCCCGACTAAGGGTCCCAATGCATAATCATACCGTTTACTTAAGCTCGATTTTAGGGGGAGTACACCGATGTGGTCGTAGCGGCGCAAGCCGCCTGAGCGACCCGCGGTGTGCTAGACCCGTGTATCCCGATCTTTTAAACAAGCGTCACGGCATATGCATAGCGGGTTAGAAACGCGCCGAAAAACGATACCCCGTCCCACGTACGGTTTGCACCATTTTATCATGCCCGCTCAGCTCCAACGCTTTGCGCAGCCGACGGATATGAACATCCACGGTGCGGTCTTCTACATAAACGTTAGTGCCCCAGACATGATTTAGCAACTGCTCGCGGCTATAAACGCGCTCGGGGTGAGTCATGAAAAAATGCAGCAACTTAAACTCAGTCGGCCCCATATCCAGCGGGGCTTCGTTAGCCATCACGCGATGTGACGTCGGATCGAGACTCAACCCTTGTACTTCAATCACCTCTTCCACCGCCATCGGTGAAATACGGCGCATCACGGCTTTAATTCTGGCCACCAGCTCTTTGGGCGAAAAAGGCTTGGTGATGTAATCATCTGCGCCCACTTCCAAACCGCGCACACGATCTTCCTCTTCGCCGCGAGCGGTCAGCATCATCACAGGAATTTCACGCGTTAACGCCTCGCGCTTCATATGTTTGATGAACTGGATCCCAGAACCGCCCGGCAGCATCCAATCCAGCAGCACTAAATCAGGATAAGGCTCAGAAAGCGAGTTCACCGCGCTGTCATAATCTTCGGCTTCAACCGGTTGGTAGCCGTTTTGCTCTAAAACAAAACACACCATTTCACGAATTGGCGCTTCATCTTCTACTACCAATATGCGTCTGGCCATTGTTAATCCTGCTTAAGTTTGGTTGCGGGCGCCATTATGCGTCAGATTTATGACAGATTTATGAAAAAAAACAATATGCCAAGCATCACTGTAATAAATGGTTTTGTAAACCCAGACTGATTATGGCCTCAGTGCCGGACATGGGTTCACCTCCCTCATAGATTGCGTATAATCGATTTCATTCTCCGTCGTGGCTCACGCTACGCTCAGCAAGGACAGCAGGACTCGCATGCGTCTTATCCATACTTCAGACTGGCATCTTGGTCAGCATTTTTATACCAAAAGCCGTAGCGCTGAACATCAGGCCTTTCTGCGCTGGCTCATTGAACAAGCATCGGCGCATCAGGTCGATGCCATTATTGTGGCGGGTGACGTCTTTGATACCGGTTCGCCGCCGAGCTACGCGCGCGAACTGTATAACCGCTTCGTGGTGGAGTTACAGTCAACGGGTTGCCAATTAGTGGTGTTAGGTGGCAACCATGACTCCGTCGCCACGCTGAATGAATCTCGCGCTTTGCTGGCCTGCTTGAACACACAGGTTATCGCCAGCAGCGCGGGCGATTTACAGCATCAGGTATTGCAGCTCAAACAGCGCGACGGTTCCGTCGGCGCGATTCTGTGCGCGGTGCCTTATCTGCGCCCACGAGATATCCAAACCAGCCTAGCAGGGCAATCTGCCGCAGAAAAACAAAACGCCCTACAGCAGGCTATCGCGGCACATTACCAGTCGTTGTACGATCTGGCCGTTGTCGAACGCGACGCCTTAGGTGGAAACCTGCCGATTATTGCCACCGGACATCTCACCACTATCGGTGCCAGCACGTCTGACTCAGTGCGTGATATCTATATTGGCTCACTCGATGCGTTCCCGGCCTCCGCGTTTCCTCCTGCCGATTACATTGCACTGGGCCATATCCATCGTCCGCAGCGAGTGACCAGCAGCGAGCATATTCGCTACAGTGGCTCGCCGATCCCTCTTAGCTTTGACGAACTGGGCAGTGAGAAAAGTATCTGCTTAGTGGATTTCTCAGGGGCTGCACTGGAAAAAGTGACGCTCTTGCCGGTTCCCCTATTTCAGCCAATGCAGCTCATCAAAGGCAGCATTGAGCAAATCGAGCAACAGCTCGCCGCCTTTAACCCCATCAAGGCGGATCATAGTGAGAGCGAAAAACCGGTCTGGCTAGATATTGAAATCAGCAGCAGCGCCTATTTAAACGATCTGCAACGTCGGATCCAGCAGCAGGCAGAAAGCCTTCCTGTTGAGGTGATTTTACTGCGCCGTAGTAAAGAACAACGCTTAAGCGCCCTCACGCGCCAAGACAAAGAAACGCTGAGCGAGCTGAGCGTTAGCGACGTGTTTGAACGCCGTTTGGCACAGGAAGAAACCGACGATGACGCGCTACTCGCACAGCAATCACGCATTCGAAATCAATTCCATCAGGTGTTGGATGAACTGGTGTTAGCGCAACAGCAAGACGACACTCGCGAGGAGAATGGCGCATGAAAATCCTCAGCCTACGGTTAAAAAATATCAACTCGCTCAAGGGCGAATGGAAGATCGATTTCACCCGTGAAGACTTTGCCAATAACGGCTTATTTGCCATCACCGGCCCAACCGGCGCAGGGAAAACGACGCTGCTCGACGCACTCTGTTTGGCGCTGTATCACCAAACGCCGCGCTTGAAAGTGTCGCCAACGCAAAATGAGCTGATGACACGCGGCACCGCCGAATCGTTGGCCGAAGTTGAATTTGAAGTGAAAGGCGTCGGCTATCGCGCCTTCTGGAGCCAGCGCCGCGCCAATAACAAGCCAGATGGCAATTTACAAACACCAAAGGTAGAGCTTGCACATATTGCCGATGGTGAAATCATCACCGATAAAATCCAAACCAAGCTGCATAAAATTGCCGATATTACCGGTTTAGATTTTGGCCGTTTCACCAAGTCGATGATGCTGTCACAGGGCCAGTTCGCCGCCTTCCTCAACGCCGATCCGGCCGAGCGGGCTGAATTACTGGAAGAACTCACCGGCACCGAAATTTATGGTCAGCTATCCGAGCAAATATTCCAGCGTTTCAAACAGGCAAAAATCGATCTTGATACCCTGCATGAACGCGCCGCAGGCGTAGAGCTGCTCAGCGAAGAAGCGCTTAACCAGCTTTCCGAGCGTTTGTCTGAATTACAACGTGAAGAGCAGCAGCAAACGTCTTTGCGTCAAACGCTGATGACCGATCTCCAGTGGCTGCAAAAAAGCCAAGAGCTCAGCCAAAACCGAGAACAGTGCACTCAGCGCGTTACCGTGGCATCGCAACAATGGCAAACCGCCCAGCCAGAAGTTTTACGCCTTGAACGCAGTGAACCAGCTGAAAAACTGCGTCCTCTATTATTCACGTTACGCCAGACACGCGCTGATTTAGCATCAACAACTCAAAGCCAGCAACAGCGTGAGCAGCAGCGCCAACAGCTGACTTCGCAGCTAGCGTTACTGCAAACTGCGTCATCACAAGCGCTGCATGCCAAACAGCAACACCAGCAGCAACGTACCGCCACGGAAACGCTGATCAACCAACACGTGGTGCCACTTGATTCGCGGCTGACGCAGATCCGCGAAGACCTGTTAGCTCAGCAGCAAAAACTCACGCAAATCAGTGAAGAGAAGCAGAAACAAGAAACTGCGCTGAAGCAAAACCGAGAAAAGTTGCACGCTCAGCAGCAGGAAATCAGCCAGCTTCAGCAACAGTTGGCAGACACGGCTCAACACGCGGAATGGAATAATCACTTAGGCCGTTGGAAAAGCCAGTTCGAGCAATCTGCCGAACACTGCCAAAGCTTAAACGAACTGCGTAAACGCATTGCCGATGCAGAAAAAAACATCGCCACCGAAACCGAAAAACTCACGGTTCTGCAACAGGCAGGCGCCCTGCTCAATCAGCGTTTAGCTCAACAGCAAAAAATCTGCGCCGAAACGGAATTACAGCATCAGCAGTTGGAGCAGAAACACAGTTCAGCGCAGTTAGAAGCACAGCGTGAAAAATTGCACCGCGGGCAACCTGCACGCCAAATTTTGATACAAATCAGTCCACTGTTCGAAAAATCCTCACTGCGACAGAAACAACTGCACGCGCAAATTACGCAACGCACGCAGGAACTGCTCGCGCTGGAACAGCTTTTAGCCGCCAAACGCTTAGCCTATAAAGAGAAACGTCAGCATCTGAACGATCTGGAAAAGCAGATCGACCTACAACGTCGAGTGATCGGGCTAGAGCAAGAGCGCGCGCGTTTAGTGGCTGGCGATCCCTGCCCGCTCTGCGGATCGCGGGAGCATCCGGCGGTTAAAACCTACCAAACACCGGCGCTTTCAGACACCGAGCAGCGCCGCGATGCGCTACGCATTGAAGTTGAAAACCTCAGTCGCGAAGGCAGCGAGCTGGGGGAGCGCCACAAGCTGATGCTGCAAACCCAAAATCAGCAACAGCAAGAAATCCAAGCCGTTGAAGCTGAAGTCATGCAGTATCAGCAGCGCTGGGCTCAGGCCACAGCGGCGCTCGAACTGAGCTTAGCGATTGATGACCGTGAGGGGCTAGAAAGCTATCTCAACGAAATCAATCAGCAAGAAGAAATGCTGCAAAACACGCTGCGCCAGCGAGAGATGTTGAGCAAGAACTGGCAGCAGGCGAAAGATGCGCTGAACAGCATTCAGCAAGAAGCGAACCAAACGCTACAGCAAATCAGCCTGTTGGAATTGAGCACTCAAACACAGAGCAAACAGCTCAACGATTGGCACGAGGACTACGGTAAACAGTTAGCGCAGCAGCAGCAACGTGACATCGCCCTTACCGATGAACTGCATAAACTGCAGTTAACTGCGCCTGTCTCTGGAAACGAAGCCGAATGGCTGGAACAGCGCAGCAACGAGTTTACGCTCTGGCAGCAGCGCCAAAACCACAGCCAAAAACTGGCGCTAGAAAACACGCGCCTGATGGCGGAAGAGCACAGCCTAAGCCAAACCTGTACCGCACTGGAAACACAGTGGCAAACACAGCATCAGCTTTGTTCTGAGCTTGAAACCCGCCTGAAACAGATGCAGGCCGAACGCCAAAGCCTTCTCGATGGACGCAGCGTAGACGAGGTACGTCGTTCATTAATTGAAGCTGAACAGCAGGTTGAAAACCAACTTCAGCAAGCGCAACAGGCTGAAAACCAGATACGACAGCAGCTCGATAAACTGGGCGGTGAGCTCGAAAGCGCTCAGCAACAGCGCCTGTTGTTGGAACAACGGCTCAGTCAGCAGCAAACTGAATTCGAGCAGGCCCTCGCCAACAGCCAATTTACTGATGAAAACACGCTGATTGCCGCGCTGTTAGACGAAAATGAACTCAAACGGCTGATTGCGCTGCGAGAGCAATGCAAAAACCGACTCTCGCAGGCACACGCCTTCTTGCAGCAGGCTGAAAGCGAATTCGCCCAGTGGATGACGCAACGCCCTGAAAACCTTGATATCAATGCCACGCTAGAAAATCTCAATCAACAACTGGCTACGCTAGCTGAGCAGCTACGCGAAAACAGCGTGCAACAGGGGCAAATTCAGCAACAGATCCGCAGCGACGCCGAGCGAAAACAGGGGCAGCAAAGCCTATTTGCGCGTATTGAACAGAGCAGGCAAGAGTATGAAGACTGGAGCTATCTCAACCAGCTGATTGGCTCGAGCAGCGGCGATAAATTCAGAAAGTTTGCGCAGGGTTTAACATTGGATCATCTGGTCTATTTGGCTAACCAACAGCTTGCCCGCCTGCATGGTCGCTATTTGCTGCAACGCAAAACCAGCGACGCGCTGGAGCTAGAAGTGGTCGATACATGGCAAGCCGATGCGGTACGCGATACGCGCACCTTATCCGGTGGCGAAAGCTTCTTGGTGAGTTTGGCGCTGGCGCTGGCACTATCCGATCTGGTCAGCCATAAAACCAGCATTGATTCTCTGTTCCTTGACGAAGGTTTTGGCACGCTGGACGCAGAAACCCTTGATACCGCGCTTGATGCCCTCGATACGCTCAACGCAACCGGTAAAATGATTGGCGTCATCAGCCACGTTGAAGCCATGAAAGAACGCATACCGGTACAGATAAAAGTGAAGAAGGTCAATGGGCTAGGGATCAGTCGTTTGGAAGCGCAGTATGCGGTAGGGAGTGGCGAATAACGCACTCCCTAATCCTTGTTTTTTATCCACTCCGCTTTTGCGAGAGGGTGAAGTTCTAATGAACAGCCCCCCTCTCGGAGTGTTAGTCGGAGCGGTATCTCATTCCCGCTCGTTCAATTTTTCTAAACGCATGGTTATCAATAAGTTGATTATTTTAACGGTTTCGCATTGGTACAATCCTTTAGGTCTTTTAGGTGGAGCAACTTAAATTGAGCCAATTGGGATTAGAATATGAAAAGAGAAAAATGTGTTATCCAAAGTTTTCCTGCTGTAATAGATTGGATTAATGAAAATATCCACCAGGGAATTAATGCTGCCGATGTGATAAGAATATCGGGATATTCACGTTCTTATTTTTTACGCGAATTTCAATTACACCACGGCGTTAGCGTTTCATCCTTCATCAAAACGACACGGTTAAAAGCATCTGCACAAAAGCTTATATCTACTGAGTTAAAAATTTTCGAAGTTGCACAGGAAATGGGATTTCCCAGCCAGAGTACTTTCTGTCAGATATTTAAAGGCTATTTTAATATGTCGCCAACAGAATTCCGCTATCGTTCAATGCGGCCGACAATGCTATAAAAGGTAATGCAATGAAAGATAATGCAATGAAATAAGCTATCACCATTGTTCTGGCATAAGTTTTTATATTTTTACGCCAAGGTAAACCATGTTTAAAAACTTATTAGCATTGCTAAATATGAAAGAAGATTTTTATCATAACTAAAGAATAGGAAAGGGATAACGTTTACTAGAGCAAAACACCAATCGTTATCCCCCATTGGATAGGAGTTTTCTACCACTGAACGCCTATCCCATACTGATAAACCCAGTACATCGCCCCGATCGTGACAGCTAAATTCACGATCACCGTGATAATAAAATAGGTTTTAAACGGTTGTTTTTGCGTCTTATGGCGGAAAATTTGCTGACCTAAAATTGCGCCTACCCAGCCGCCGATCAGGCCAAAGAATAACAATGTTATCTCAGGGACTCGCTGCCACGATTTCACGGCGGCTAATTTATCAATGCCATAAATAATCAGCGTTAGCGCATTGAGCAACAGGCACCACATCACAAAGGGATGCAGAGAAAACAGACTACCAATGGCTGCCAGTGCGAGGAACAGATAACAAAAACGATTAAGATTCATGCAATAAACCGATTGAAAAGAATTAAGAAACCGTGCGTATAGTGGCCCTCGACGCAGCATGATGCAATGTTATCACCTCTGAAAAAATGCGTTAACGTAATGCGAGAGAGCTCACACTTCATTATCAGTGCTACAAATATCCAGTAAATGCATTCTTTGTCCCATAACATCCCCTCATTTTTAAACGCCATACTCCTTTCATGATTTCACGCTACGTATAGCAGCAAGCAACGTAGTGCAATTGGTTTCCCTTCCTGACTCAGAGGTCGTTATGGCTAAAAAATTTATCGCTGTTTGTGCATGTCCAATGGGGTTAGCTCATACGTTTATGGCCGCTCAGGCGCTTGAAGATGCCGCAAAAGCGGCTGGTTATGACCAGATTAAAATTGAGACTCAGGGTGCAGACGGCATCGAAAATCGCTTAACCGCACAGGATATCGCGGAGGCCGACATCATTATTCATTCGGTTGCCATCACGCCTGAAGATAACGAACGCTTTGAAAGCCGCGACGTATATGAAATCACTCTGCAAGACGCCATTAAAAATGCGGATGGGATCCTGCGTGAAATTGAAGAGATGATTCAATCCGAACAATAAGAAACGCGGTTGTTTTTCAATCAATTCATCAGGGAGATATACCTATGGCTATTAAGAAAAGGAGCGCAGTGAACCCTTCGTCTGGCGGCGAAGCAACGCTGACTAAAAATCCCAATGCGATGCCAGCGGCAAAACCCAGTATGTGGGGCGATCTACCACAGCATGTGATGTCTGGTATTTCACGCATGGTGCCGACGCTTATCATGGGCGGCGTCATCTTGGCCTTCTCACAGCTTATTGCCTATGCGTGGCTGAAAGTGCCTCCTGAGATGGGCATTATGGAGGCCATCAACACCGGGAAATACGTTGGTTTCAATCTCTCCTTGATGAAGTTTGCTTATTTGTCGCAGTCGTTTGGTGGAATTCTATTTAGCTTCGCCATCCCAATGTTTGCCGCATTTGTCGCCAACTCGATCGGAGGAAAGCTGGCGTTCCCTGCGGGGTTTATTGGCGGATTAATCGCAACTCAGCCAACCCCTGAATTAACATGGGATTTAAGCAAGCTACAGTGGGTCACCAACTCACCGGTTCCTTCAACGTTTATTGGCGCACTCATCATCGCCATTGCCGCCGGTTATTTAGTGAAATGGATGAATGCCAAAATCCAATTACCTGCTTATTTGCTGGCATTTAAAACCACCTTCTTATTACCTATTCTGTCGGCCGTTTTTGTCATGCTGGCCATGTATTACGTTATTACGCCGTTTGGCGGTTGGGTGAATGCCGGTATTCGCGTCATGTTACAGGCGGCGGGAGATAAAGGCGTGCTGATGTATGCCGTGGGGATTTCCGCCACCACCGCTATTGACCTCGGCGGGCCAATTAATAAAGCGGCAGGTTTTATCGCTTTTAGCTTCACCAGCGATCACGTTCTGCCTATCACCGCACGCGCTATTGCGATTGTGATCCCTCCTATCGGTTTAGGGTTGGCAACGCTCATTGACCATCGCCTCACTGGCCGCCGCTTATTTAGCAGCCAACTGTATCCTCAGGGAAAAACAGCGATGTTCCTCGCCTTTATGGGGATTAGTGAAGGTGCCATTCCATTCCTGCTCGAAAGCCCGCTAGCCTCTATTCCGGCCTACATGACGGGCGCTATCGTCGGCTCAACCACCGCCGTCGCATTAGGCGCCGTGCAATGGTTCCCTGAATCAGCGATATGGGCGTGGCCTTTAGTCACCAATTTAGGGGCTTATATGTTTGGCATTGCGTTAGGTGCCGTCGTGACTGCACTGATTACCGTATTTATTCGCAATATCCTGTTCAAAAAAGGCAAATTGCACATTGAGGTGATGTCTTAACTGATAACGGTGCTGCCTCCGCCACAAACGGTGGCAGCAAGTATGACCCGCCGGTCTTATCATGATATTTAAGCGAGTGTCTCATGTATAAATCGCCCTCTTCAGCGCTCACCGCCTGTCAAATATGGCTAGCCAAGCGCAACTTAGACGCCGTTATTATTAACGCCAAGCAGAATAAATTTGGCCATACAGGATTACTTAGCGCCTCGGGACACCTCTTTATCACCCGCACCAGCCAGCATATTTTGGTCGACTCTCGTTATTATCATGAGCTATCCGCAAAGGCAGATAGCTATCAGTTGCACATGACAGACACACAGCTCCCTGCTTCGGCCATCATCAATCAAATCATTGCACAGGAAAAACTCGCTTGCGTTGGGTTTGAAGCCGAGCATCTGAGCTACAGCCAAAGTCTGTCTCTCATCGAAAAAATTAACGCTGAGATGAGCCCCATTTGTCTCGATGAACTGCGCCAAATAAAAACGCCATCCGAGATCGATACCATCAAATCGGCATGTTTAATTGCCGACTGCGCCTGTGCGCACATTCGCCAATATATTCGCCCCGGCATGACGGAACATCAGATCGCCAACGAGCTTGAGTGGTTCATGAAAAACGAAGGTGCGGAGAAGACGTCATTCGATACCATCGTTGCCAGCGGAGTACGCGGAGCCATGCCTCATGCCAAAGCCTCACAGAAAGCCGTTGAGGCCGGAGAGTTCATTACGCTCGATTTCGGTGCTCAATATCAGGGGTATTGTTCAGACATGACCCGCACTTTTTTAGTTGAGGGTAACGGCGATAACTCGCCACAAGAGCACCCGCTTTATGCCATTTATCAGGTGGTGTTGCAGGCTCAACTCGCTGCCATCGCCGCTATTCGGCCGGGCGTACGCTGTTGTGATATCGACAGCGTGGCGCGTTCTATCATTTCAGCCGCAGGCTATGGCGATTTATTTGGCCACAATACCGGCCATGCCATTGGTATTGATGTGCATGAAAACCCGCGTTTTTCCCCGACAGACACCACCGTGCTACAGGCTGGTATGCTGCTGACCGTGGAGCCAGGCATTTACCTGCCCGAACTGGGCGGCGTGCGCATTGAAGACGTGGTATTGGTCACCGAAAACGGCTGCGAAGTTTTATACCAAATGCCCAAACAATTGCTGACCACCGGCGAGGATATCCAATGAATATCGATCTCTTGCGGGCCCTCTGCGAGGCCGATGCCATCGCCTCTTCCGAACAGGAGGTTCGCGATATTCTTCTACAGCACGCAAACCTCTGCGGCAAAGAGATTTCTTTTGATGGGCTAGGCTCAACGCTGATTCAGCTCAACCAGTCCTCAGGGCCTAAGATTATGATTTGCGCCCATATGGATGAAGTAGGTTTTATGGTGCGTAGCATCACTCGCGAAGGTGCCGTTGAGGTTATCCCCATTGGTAACGTGCGCATGTTAGCCCGTTTCATGCAGCCTGTGCGCATTACCACGCAGCACGGCAAGAAAATCCACGGGTTGCTGGACGCTGAGCTGCACGGCGCTGAAGCGCGTAATTTGTGCGTAGATATTGGTGCCACCTCGGCGGAAGAAGTGAATCAGTGCGGAGTTCGCATTGGCGATCGCGTTACCTACGCCAGCGACTTTAAAGTTCTCTCTCCGGAATCGCGCATCATGGGAAAAGCCTTTGATGACAGACTCGGCTGTTTCTTGCTGATTGAATTAATGTACGCCCTGCGCAGCGTTGAATTAGATGCCGAAATTTGGCTAGTTGCCTCTTCCAGCGAAGAGGTGGGGATGCGCGGGGGTAAAACCGCAGCACACATGATTCAACCTGATTTGGCCTTAATCCTCGATACCGCATGTTGGTCAAAAAACTTTGATTACGGAGCCGCTAATCATCGGCAGATTGGGCAAGGGCCGATGCTGGTGATGTATGACAAAACGCTCATTCCCTCCCCTCGCCTGCTGAACTTTATTCAAGACACCGCGCAACAACATTCCATTCCATTGCAGACCGATATGTTCAGCAACGGCGGTACCGATGGCGGCAGCGTACACCTTTGCGGAAACGGTATTCCAACTGCGGTACTGGGCGCGCCAACGCGGCACGGCCATTGCGCCGCATCAATTGCGGATTTGCGGGATATCGAACAGACCAAGCAGCTTCTCGTTGCCGTCATCCAGCAACTGAATGCCGACACACTCCATCATCTAACGGACTTTTCGCAGTAGCGCGAGTTTAGAAAAGGATTCATGCCATGCTAAAGATAGAATTTCTCTGCCCTCTGCCAAACGGCCTACATGCCCGCCCCGCCTATGAACTTAAAGGCCAGTGCGGTCTGTTTGACAGTGAGATTATCTTTATTAACCAGCGCTCCAATCACCGCGCCGACGCGAAAAGTTCCCTCGCGCTTATTAGCACAGGGACATTGTTCAACGACGCTTGCCTACTCGAAATCCACGGGCACGATGAGGAAAAAGCCTACCGCGCATTAGACACCTACATTAAACAGAGCCTTGCCGACAGCGACAGTGAAATTGAACCGCTGCCCGTAGCCACCACGCGCCCTATTCCACGATCGCTTTCTCGCTTTCAGCCTAGTCTGATCCACGGCTGTGGGCTATCCAGCGGCATCGGACATGGCGCGCTGTTGATCTACCGCCACGCTAATATCGACATCTATAAATCACAACCGGCCAACGTGCAGGACCCACTCCTGCTTGAACATAGCCTGATTGCGCTTGCCGAACGGCTTAACCACCAGCTGACCAGCCTAAAAGGGCAAAGCAAAACTATTATTAATGCCCATCTCTCGCTGATTCAGGACAAAGAATTTAGCCAAAATATTTTGCGTCATCTGAACCAGAGAAAGTGCAGTCTGGCGACCGCAGCCATTGAAAGCATGGAAGAGGTGTGTGGCAAATTAGCCATGTCAGCAAGCGAATATCTGCGCGAGCGCGTGCAAGACATCAGAGATATTACCGCGCAGCTGCTGCAAGTTGCCTATCCCAACGTTAATTTGGGCGCTCCTCTGGTTTTGCATAAACCGACGATTATTGCCGCCGAAGATATCACGCCGAGTCAATTTTTAAGCTTAGACAAACAGCTTCTGGCAGGGATGGTGTTAACGCAAACCGGACGCACCTCGCATACGCTCATTTTAGCGCGCTCATTAGGTATCCCCGTGCTTTCGGGGATCGAACTCTCGGCCTTACAGCACTTGGATGATAAAACCGTCTTTATCGATGCGCAGACCGGTATTCTGGTTATTGCACCCAACGAAGACGTCAGTGGCTATTTCTCCGTAGCACTAGGGCTGGAACAACAAAACCGTGCGCGTCAGCTGAATATGGCAGATCTTCCCGCGGTCACGCAGGATGGGCGCTGCATTGAAATAGGTGCCAACATCGGTACCGCGCAAGAAGCCCCCGCCGCGTTTAGCCAAGGCGCGGAAGGCATTGGCCTATTTCGCACCGAAATGCTGTTTATGGATCGCGACAAAGCGCCCGATGAACAAGAACAGTTTGAAGCCTATCAGCAGGTGCTGATGAATGCTGGCAACCATCCCGTGATTTTTCGCACCATGGATATCGGCGGCGACAAAAAAATCAGCTATCTGAATATCCCTCAAGAAGAAAATCCGTTTCTTGGCTATCGCGCGGTGCGCATTTATCCCGAGTTTACCGAGCTATTTACCCTTCAGCTACGCGCCATACTTCGTGCCGCAACCACGGGGTATGCGCGTTTAATGATCCCAATGGTACACACGCTCGATGAAATTCTGTGGGTGAAGCAGCAAATTGCCTCGGCGCAGCGTTCGCTGAAAGCAGAAGGTTTACGATATGCCGAAACCCTAGAGCTCGGCATTATGGTTGAAGTGCCCTCGGTGTGCTTTATCATCGACCACTTCTGCGATGAGGTGGATTTCTTTAGCATCGGTTCCAACGATATGACGCAATATCTGTATGCTGTCGATCGCAATAACCAGCGCGTTGCGCACCTTTATAATCCGATTACCCCTTCGTTTCTGCGTATGCTGCGCCAGATTATCGACGTTGCGCATCGACGTGAACGCTGGGTGGGGCTGTGCGGTGAACTCGGAGGCGAGCCTCGCTATTTGCCTCTGCTCATTGGTCTAGGTTTAGACGAGCTGAGCATGAGCGGCGCTCGCATTCCGGCCATTAAAGAATTGGCGAGAAAACTGACTGCCGAAGAGTGCGTTACGCTGGCCAATCGCGCCTGTGAGTGTAAATCGGCTAACGATATTGAAGCGTTACTGGATACGCAGGCGATTCCCGCTGAACAGAAACCGTTGCTGGCGCTAGAGAATATTATCGTTCCCGCTCACCTAACGAATAAAGAGCAGGTGATTCAATATCTGTGCGGCAACTTAGCTATTCAAGATCGTACCGATCACCCTACCGAGCTAGAAGAGGATGTCTGGCAGCGTGAGGATATTGTCACCACCGGTGTCGGCTTTGGCTTTGCGATCCCGCACACCAAATCGACTCATATTAAGCACTCCAGTATCAGCATTGCTCGGCTCGAAAAGGTTATTGATTGGCAATCCGAAATGGGGGAAGTCGATTTCGTTATTATGTTGACCCTCGGCGCACAAGACAGCGTTAGCCACGTCAAAGTCTTTTCCCAGCTCGCGCGTAAATTGGTGAAGAAAGAGTTTCGTGAAGCGATGCGTTCAGCGCCGGATGCTGAGGCCATTCTCTCATTGCTACAAAGCGAATTAACCTTTTAACTCGATAAGAAACGCTCTCGGTATTCCGAGGGCGTTACCTCAAACTGCCGCTTAAACAAGCGGCAAAAATAGCTCGCGTCGCTATAACCACAGCGCTGGGCAACTTCATTCACGTTCAAATGGTATTTTTGCAAGATCATCTTGGCTTTACCCAACCGCACCCAATGCAGATAATCAATAAAGCTCATACTTCCCTCTTGCTGAAAAATACGAGACAGATGATTAGCGCTGATATTGAACATAGCGGCGGTATTTTCGCGGGTTAGCGCATTGGAAAAATTATCCTGAACGTAGATACAGATGCTTTTATATAAAAAAGCCCCACGCTGCATTTTATTTGCCAGCGGTAAGGCCAGTTGATGGCGGCAAACATGCAGCAAACTCAGCACTAAATAACGCCCAATATCGGGATCTGCCGTTCTTGCCGCCAACGCGTTTAGCGCCTGTAAAATATGCTCGATCTCTTCGGCATTTTGTTGGGTTATTTCCAGCGTTTTTAAACGATGAAAACCCGCCGTCGCAGCGCGTTTATCAAAGAAATGAAACCCAATGTACGACGGCGCAAACAGCACGCTGAGTAATAACACATCCTTGTCCCACGTCGGCTGACTGCTCACAAATGCAGGAATATACAGCGCATCGCCGTGAGCCAACGAGATGCTCGTACCCACAGGCTTTTCTGCCGTATAGCTGCCACGTAAAACAATCTCAAGGCGCGGGAATTTAACACCAAGGCCATTTCCTGACGCATGGCCTTGGTTATCATGCGAACGCTGAGCAAAATAAGTGTGTTTAAGCTGCTGAGGATTCAAAACCAGCCCGCTTAATAACTCGGTGAAAAACGGATGATCCGTTAGCGACATATCACTTCACACATGCACATCATCCCGTATTCCCTCACCCATATTTCCCCAGTCGTCACGAGGTAAATATACCACGCCCTCTACTTACGCTTTCTGAACAGGCACACACATTTCAAAATCCCAGATGCCGCTTTCGGTGCCATCGTTGTGGTATTTTTCAAAACACGGCGCATTAATGGGCACATAGCCGCTTCGCGGCAGGACTTCGTTGAAAAACTCCATCCACGGGCGGCCAAAATCACCGTCCTCAACGTGCGCCTGCGCCACCGCATATAAGCCGCCTTTCAAGGTGTCAATGCGAACCCCTTCGCTATTGGCAGGTAACACAAAATCAGCCTCGACGGTTATCGCGGTATCAACGCGCATCTCTTCCGGTGGAACTTCTTCTGGATTGTCGTAATAGATCGCAATCCAGTCACCGTTTTCACCCAACTTATTATTGTCAATCCATTGATATAGTTTCTGAAAACCGACACCCACATTTTGGTCTAACGGCCCAACCATGCGAATACCGGCGAAAATGCGCTCGGCGCGCTGTTCTACAATCATTTCCATTGTAACGCCCTCTCTCATTGCCAAGTGAAATACTGTATCCATAAACAGTATTGTCAAAATAAACCAAATTGCCAACTGCGGATTTTCACTTCTGTGATTCGCGCCGCGTTACCGAGTTTGATGAAAAAATAAGCAACTTATTTTACAGATCGTTACATTGGTTTTTATGCACAAAAAAGAAACACCTACCAACATCACACTTTCAGTTGTCATTAACTTGTAAAAAAAATACAAATAAAAACATAGGAAGTAACACATGACTTCATCTGCCTCAAAGCCCTCTCAGGCTAACGCCCGAACCGTGTTCCGCGTCACAAGCGGTAACTTTCTCGAGATGTATGATTTTATGGTGTTTGGCTATTATGCCAGCGCGATAGCCGAAACCTTTTTCCCCACTCAAAGCCCTTTTGCCTCTCTCATGCTGACGCTGATGACGTTCGGCGCTGGCTTCTTAATGCGGCCATTAGGCGCGATTGTGCTGGGTGCCTATATTGACCATCACGGTCGCCGCCGAGGTTTACTGATTACCTTGGGCCTGATGGCGCTGGGAACATTAACCATCGCCTGCACGCCGTCGTACCACAGTATTGGCATGGCGGCGCCGCTGCTGATTCTGGCCGGTCGCCTGCTACAAGGGTTTTCAGCCGGTGTGGAACTGGGTGGTGTGTCAGTCTATCTTTCGGAGATAGCCCCAAAAGATCGCAAAGGGTTTTACGTTAGCTGGCAATCCGGCAGCCAACAAATTGCCGTTATCTTTGCGGCGCTGCTGGGCGTGGGATTAAATCAGTATCTTGGCAAGAGCGTGATGACGGATTGGGGTTGGCGCATTCCGTTTATCGTGGGTTGTCTGATTGTGCCTTTCTTGTTTTATATCCGCCGTATGTTGGAAGAAACTGAGGCGTTTAACCAACGCAAACATCGTCCAAGCATGAGCGAAATTACCCGTTCGGTTGCCAGTAACTGGCAGTTGGTTCTGGTGGGTATGTTTATGGTGGTGACCACCACGGTGTCGTTCTATCTCATCACGGCGTTCACGCCAACCTATGGCAAAACGGTGTTGCAGTTTACCGCTCAGCAAAGCTTTTTGGTCACGCTGTTAGTGGGGATTTCAAACCTATTCTGGCTACCGGTGATGGGTTCTCTGTCAGACAAAGTCGGCCGCCGGCCACTGTTGTTACTGTTTAGCGTGCTGATGTTGCTAACGTCTTATCCATCCTTGAACTGGCTGGTAGCGCATCCCAGCTTTGCGCATTTGATTGAGGTGGAACTGTGGCTGTCGTTTATGTATGCCAGCTATAACGGTGCGATGGTGGTATGCCTAACCGAAATCATGCCAGCAGAAGTGCGCGCTTCGGGCTTTTCCATGGCTTATAGCTTGGCAACGGCGATTTTTGGTGGATTTACACCGGCCATCTCCAGCTATCTGATCCACGCCACCGGTGATAAAGCGATGCCGGGGATGTGGCTTTCGGCTGCCGCGGCCTGTGGCTTAATCGCCGCGCTGGCGCTACCGGCAATCCAACGTTTGAATAGCAATCGAGCCGGCACGGTGCCTAGCGGCAGCGCGGTAGAGCCAAAGTAAGTTTCTCGCACCAAAAATGAATCTTCCCGACTTTTTCATCAAGAGAAAGTCGGGATTTTTTTGGCCTTAAAGCGGCCACAGCCACGCAGCACCGCGCACGCCGCTGGAGTCACCGTGTTTAGCTTTACGCACCGGCGTTTCGCATTCCCGTCCGAATACCCACGTTGAGATCAGCGGCGGCACCGTGGTATATAACCGGTCCACATTACTCATCCCGCCACCAAGCACCACCACGTCAGGATCGATGATGTTAATTACGTGGGCTAACGATTTTGCCAGTCGCTGTTCATAGTGAGTAATCGCACGCTCAGCCAGCCTATCGCCTTGACGAGATAACGCCATGATTTCAGCGCCCGCTAGCGGCTGACCACCTAAGCGTCGGTAGTCTGTTTCAAAGCCAGTACCGGAGATAAAGGTTTCAATACAGCCTGATTTCCCACAGTAGCAAGGAACCTCTTTCTGATACTGCCACTCGTCGTCAGTAAGCCAAGGCAAGGGATTATGTCCCCACTCGCCCGCAATACCGTTTCTACCCGCATGTACCCGCCCATCGATTGCGATACCTGAGCCACAGCCGGTGCCGATAATCACCGCAAACACCAGATGTGCCCCAGCCGCCGCACCGTCGGTGGCTTCTGAAACGGCAAGACAGTTGGCGTCATTGGCTAAACGAACCTCACGCGACAGACGCTTGGCAAGATCTTTGTCTAATGGCTGACCGTTCAGCCAGGTGGAATTCGCATTTTTCACCAGTCCAGTAAAAGGCGATAATGTGCCAGGGATCCCCACACCAACGCTTCCTCGCTGACCAGTTTGCTTTTCGGCTAACTCCACCAGCCCCGCAATCGCCTCAACGGTTTTTGCGTAGTCATCGCGCGGGGTAGCAATACGATGCCGAAACAGCTCCTGACCGTTGTTTTCCAAGGCGATAACTTCAATTTTGGTACCGCCTAAATCTATACCAATACGCACATAGCCCCCTAAGCAGACGAATACTGAGTCGAGCTAGTGTGCAAAATTTCTCGGGCAATTAATACTACAGTCGCCCTTCTTTATTCGTTATCATGCGGCCTGTTTAACACATTGCCATACTCCAAATAATGGGAGTTGCATCAAGGCGGCAAGGGAGCGCAGCCAACATAGAGGCAACTTCAAGTATGAAGGGTATAAAACATGGCGCGCGATGCGTCACGATCAGGGACAACGCTAATGCTATGGTTTAAGAATTTATTGGTTTACCGTCTGAGCCGCGATGTTCATCTGGTGCCAGATGAAGTTGAGAAAATGCTGGGCTCTATGGCCTTTACGCCGTGCGGTAGTCAGGATATGGCGAAAACGGGCTGGGTCTCTCCGATGGGTTCCCACAGCGACGCGCTGACTCACTACGTCAACGACCAAATCCTGTTGTGTGCACGTAAAGAAGAAAAAATCTTGCCATCGCCGGTTTTGAAACAGGCGCTACAGGCTAAAATTGAAAAGCTGGAAGGCGAGCAAGGCCGCAAGCTTAAGAAAACTGAAAAAGATTCGTTAAAAGACGAAGTGCTGCACACGCTACTGCCGCGCGCCTTCAGCCGCTTCAGCCAAACTTGGCTATGGATTGATATGGCGAATGGTCTGATCATGGTCGATGCCGCCAGCCCAAAAAAAGCAGAAGACACCTTAGCGCTGTTGCGTAAAAGCATTGGCTCGCTGCCGGTGGTGCCATTAACCATGGAAAGCCCTATTGAGCTGACGATGACCGAATGGGTCCGTTCAGGCGAAGTTCCCGCGGGTTTTGCCCTGCAAGACGAAGCCGAACTGAAAGCGATTCTGGAAGAAGGCGGCGTGATACGCTGCAAAAAACAGGATCTGGTTTCTGACGAAATTGCCGTTCACATTGAAGCGGGCAAACTGGTGACCAAGCTGGCGCTGGACTGGCAGGAACGCATTCAGCTGGTGCTGTCCGACGATGGTTCGCTGAAACGTTTGAAGTTCTCTGAAACGATTCGCGATCAAAACGAAGACATCGACCGCGATGATTATGCACAACGTTTCGATGCCGATTTCATTTTGATGACCAGCGAACTGGCTGCGTTAATCAAAAATATTATTGAAGCGCTAGGCGGCGAATCAGAAAAATAAGCCGTACCAATGGGCTGCACCAACAAAAACGGGCTGAAGTTAAACTTCAGCCCGTTTGTTTGAGACTAAGAGAACTTAGCTCAGATATTTGCACAGATACGAAGTGGGTTCCGCAACCTGCAAGTTAAACTCACTATGGCCCGGAACAAAGAACGTTTCACCTGATGAGAACACCTGCCAATCAGGCGCACCCGGAATTAACACACGCAATGCACCTGTAATCACCGTCATCTCTTCCGGCTTATCGGTTGAGAAGGTGTATTCCCCTGCGTCCATTACGCCAATGCTCTGACGCCCAATGCTGCCACTGTCAAAACCAATCGACTTCACTTTACCAGCAAAATACTCATTTACATTCAACATACTATGGCACCTGTATTGAGAAGGGGTTACTGCATCTTGTATGAAAAAAACAGTGCTGTCACTGACTTAGTTCACACTGTGAGAGAACCGCGCCGGTTATGGCTTCAAGCGCTCATTAACTGAACGTTTGTTTAGTAGGCGCTGGCATCGGTAATCACCCTAACCTGTTCCGTGCTCAAGCTAAGATTAGCGGCCACCGCGAGCTCGTTCAGCTGTTTTAACGACGTTGCACTCGCAATCGGCGAGGTGATCCCCGGCTGTGCGATTTGCCAAGCTAATGCCACCGCCACCGGTGAGGCATTGACCTCGTGAGCCACCTGCTCAAGCGCATCCAGAATCCCCAACCCACGGCTATTGAGGTATTTCTCCACAATCCCGTTACCCCGTGCACTTTTGTGAGCATCTTCGGCGCTGCGGTATTTTCCCGAGAGGAACCCGCTGGCCAGCGCGTAATAGTTAATCACGCCCAGACCTTCTTTTTGTACCAGCGGTGCCAGATCAACTTCGAAATCATGGCGGTCGTATAAATTGTATTCGGGTTGAATGGTTTCATAGCGCGCTAAGCCCAGCTTAGCACTCACGTCTAACGCCTTAGCCAAGCGCTCCGCGCTGTAGTTCGACGCCCCAATCGCGCGCACCTTGCCCTCTTTGATCAACGCGTCAAAGGCGTTCATCGTTTCTGCCAGCGGCGTATTTTGGTCGTCATCATGGGCCTGATAGAGATCGATATAGTCGGTTTTCAAACGGCGCAAAGAGGCTTCCACCGCTTCGCGGATATAACGTGCCGATAGCCCTTTCAACTGCGGGCCCATCGGTTTACCCACCTTGGTAGCCAGAATAATTTGGTCACGCTTGCCGCTTTTTTGCAGCCAGTTGCCGATAATAGTTTCAGACTCACCGCCGAAATTCCCCGGCACCCACGCAGAGTAAACGTCGGCGGTATCAATGAAGTTCAGTTGGTGGTCTAGCAATGCGTCTAGCAGGCTAAACGAAGTCGCCTGATCCACGGTCCAACCAAATACGTTCCCCCCGAAGGTAATGGTTGGAACTCGAATACCAGAACGTCCTAGCTCACGTAAATTCATTATTGGCTCCTGTATTGAGATTTGAGAAAACAACGCTGATAACGAATACTATTAGCACTAATTATTCGTATAGGGGATAGACATTGCGGGCTAAATCCAGAAAGGTCTTACCCTATCTGACTTATCTTCCACATTTCCTTCATTTTTAGATAAAGCTGACAGCCTAGAATAGTAAACTGACACGAGTCACTAATTTGTTTGTGATTGGGCCACTAAGTCCAATTTTTATATTCCCGCTGCGGCGGGGATATTTCTCTGGAGAATTCAGTCTGCAATGAGTGCTTTCAATAAACCGACCTCCCGTAAACGCCTTTGGTGGGCTATCGCCGTTCTTGTTGTCGCTGGCGTCATTGTTTGGCGTTATACCAGCAGCGGCGCCGAAGCGCCCACAGCTGGCGCAGAACAGGCACAAAAAGGGAAAACAGGTGGCAAAGCCGGCGGTCGTCGTGGCGGCAGTGGCATATTGGCTCCGGTTCAGGCGGCAGAAACACGCATATCTAACGTGCCTAACTATCTCACTGGTTTGGGAACGGTCACGGCAGCCAATACGGTTACCGTGCGCAGCCGCGTCGACGGTCAACTGATGAAAATTCACTTCACCGAAGGCCAACAGGTCAAAGCCGGTGATTTGCTGGCAGAGATCGACCCACGTCCTTTCCAAGTTCAACTGGCGCAAGCCCAAGGGCAATTGGCCAAAGATCAGGCCATTTTAGCCAATGCGCGTCGCGACTTAGCGCGTTATCAACAGCTTAGCAAAACCAATATGGTTTCTAAGCAAGAGCTAGATACACAGGCCTCTCTGGTGACGCAAACGCAGGGCAGCATCGTGGCCGATCAGGGTGCCGTTGACAGCGCCAAGCTTCAGTTGACCTACAGCCGTATCACCGCCCCCATTGATGGTCGCGTGGGGTTAAAGCTGGTTGATGAAGGCAACTACATCACCAGCGGTGATACCACCGGTTTAGTGGTGTTAACCCAAACGCATCCGATTGACGTGGTCTTCACGCTGCCAGAGGCGAATATCGCCAGCATTCAGCAGGCGCAGAAAGAAAACGGCAAGTTAGAGGTGGAAGCATGGGATCGCTCCAATCAGCACTTACTCACCACCAGCACCTTGCTGAGCATGGATAACCAGATCGATACCAGCACCGGCACCATCAAAATTAAGGCGCGTTTTGATAACCAAGACGACACCTTATTCCCCAATCAGTTTGTTAACGTGCGCCTGAAAGTCTCCACCCAAAGCGACGCCGTGGTAGCGCCTGCGGCCGCGGTTCAAATGGGGAACGAAGGTAACTTTGTCTGGGTATTAAATGATAAAAATCAGGTGAGTAAGCACGCCGTCTCCGTGGGAACCCGCGATGCCTCTGACGTGGTTATTACCGGTGGGCTCTCCGCAGGCAAGCGCGTGGTGACTGACGGTATCGATCAGTTAACCGAAGGCGCAACCGTCGAAGTGATTGCCCCGCATAGTGAAAATACCGCACAGACTCAGGCACAAGCAGGCAAAGATGCTCCTGCTAAGCCAAACACGGATAAGCAGAACGCTGGTAAACAGGACAAGTCATAATGCAACACACGCCTGTCGGTTCTGAAGAGCCTAAAAACGAAACGCCCGCCGCCGGTGGGCCTTCTCGCCTGTTTATTCTGCGCCCAGTAGCCACCACGCTGCTGATGGTGGCTATTCTGCTGGCCGGTATCGTCGGTTATCGCTCACTGTCGGTTTCCGCGTTGCCAGAGGTGGATTACCCAACGATTCAGGTGGTGACGCTTTATCCGGGCGCCAGCCCTGACGTCACCACGTCTGCGATTACCGCACCGCTAGAACGTCAGTTCGGCCAGATGTCGGGCTTAAAACAGATGTCGTCACAAAGCTCCGGTGGCGCGTCGGTGATTACCTTACAATTTCAGCTAACGCTGCCGCTCGACGTCGCAGAGCAAGAGGTTCAGGCTGCGATTAACGCCGCCACCAATTTGCTGCCAACCGATCTGCCCTATCCGCCTATTTACAGCAAGGTTAACCCTGCCGATCCACCGATCATGACCATCGCCGTCACCTCGGATGCCGTGGCGATGACGCAGGTTGAAGATATGGTGGAAACCCGCATTTCGCAGAAAATCTCGCAGGTTAGCGGCGTGGGTCTGGTGACGATTTCAGGCGGTCAGCGTCCTGCGGTGCGCGTGCGTTTGAACGCACCGGCGGTTGCTGCCTATGATTTAGACAGTGAAACCATCCGCACCGCTATCGTTAACGCCAACGTTAACTCGGCGAAGGGGAGCTTTGACGGCCCAACGCGCTCGGTTACGCTGTCTGCCAACGACCAAATGAAGTCGGCAGAAGACTATCGCGATCTGATCGTCGCCTATGCCAACGGTGCGCCGGTTCGTTTAAGCGACGTAGCAACCATCGAACAGGCGGCAGAAAATACCAAACTGGCCGCGTGGGCTAACACCAAACCCGCCATCATTTTAAACGTTCAGCGCCAGCCGGGTGCGAACGTTATTACCACGGCCGACAGCATCCAGTCACTGCTGCCGCAGCTGACAGAAAGTCTGCCCAAATCAGTAAAAATGACGGTGCTGACTGACCGCACCGAAACCATTCGCGCGTCGGTCAGCGATGTTCAGACCGAACTGCTGCTGGCGATTGCGCTGGTGGTGATGGTGATTTACCTGTTCTTACGCAATGTTCCCGCCACGATCATTCCTAGCGTGGCGGTGCCGTTGTCGCTGGTGGGTACGTTCGCCGTTATGTATTTCCTCGATTTTTCGATCAACAACCTCACCTTGATGGCGCTGACTATTGCCACCGGTTTCGTGGTCGATGACGCCATCGTGGTGATCGAAAACATCTCGCGCTATATCGAAAAAGGCGAAAAACCGCTGGATGCCGCGTTGAAAGGCGCGGGAGAAATTGGTTTCACCATTATTTCTCTGACATTCTCTCTGATTGCGGTGCTGATCCCACTGCTGTTTATGGGTGATATTATCGGGCGGCTGTTCCGCGAATTTGCAGTCACCTTGGCGGTGGCGATCCTGATTTCGGCGGTGGTGTCGTTAACCCTAACGCCAATGATGTGCGCACGTATGCTCAGCCATGAATCGCTGCGCAAACAAAACCGCTTCTCGCGTGCCAGCGAGCGTTTCTTCGAACGCGTCATCGCCAAATATGGCGAATGGCTCAAAGTCGTATTGAATCACCCGATGCTCACGCTGAGCGTGGCGCTGAGCACGCTGGTGCTGACCGTTCTGCTGTATATTTTCATTCCTAAAGGCTTCTTCCCGATTCAGGATAACGGTCTGATTCAAGGCACCGTTCAGGCACCGCAGTCGGTTTCCTTTAGCGAAATGGCGCAGCGTCAGCAAGCGCTGGCGGCTGAAATTCTTAAAGATCCGGACGTCGCGAGCCTGAGCTCATTTATCGGCGTGGATGGCACCAACGCCACGCTAAACAGCGGACGATTACAGATCAATCTCAAACCGCTGGACGAACGTAAAGATCGCGTTCAGCAGATCATCCCGCGTCTGCAAAAAATGGCCGACAAGATCCCCGGTATCCAGCTTTATCTGCAACCGGTTCAGGATCTGACCATTGATACGCAGGTGAGCCGTACACAGTACCAGTTCACTTTGCAGGCCATGTCGCTGGACGAATTGAGCACGTGGGTACCAAAGCTGGTGGGTGAACTGCAAAAATCACCGATGCTGAAAGACGTGAGCAGTGACTGGCAGGATCAGGGATTAGTGGCCTTTGTGAACGTTAACCGCGACACCGCCAGCCGCTTAGGCATTACCATGGCCGATGTGGATAACGCGCTGTATAACGCCTTTGGCCAACGGTTGATCTCCACGATTTATACTCAAGCCAACCAGTATCGCGTGGTGATGGAGCATAATCAGGATCACAACACGGGTTTAGCCGCGTTTAACGATGTGTATCTCACCAGCAGCGATGGTAAAAACGTACCGTTGAACGCAATTGCGACTATTGAGGAGCGCTTTGGGCCGCTGTCGATTAACCATCTCGACCAGTTCCCATCCACCACGGTGTCGTTCAACGTTACCGACGGCTACTCACTCGAGCAGGCGATGAAAACCATCACCAGCACCGAGCAGCAGCTCAATATGCCGATTGATATCACCACGAATTTCCAAGGCGCAACGCTCGCGTTTGAATCGGCGCTGGGCAATACGCTGTGGCTTATCGTGGCGGCGATTGTCGCGATGTATATCGTTCTGGGCGTGCTGTATGAAAGCTTTATTCATCCAGTCACCATCCTGTCGACGCTGCCGACCGCTGGCGTGGGCGCATTATTGGCGCTGATTATGGCAGGCAGCGAGCTCGACGTGATTGCCATTATCGGCATCATTTTGCTGATTGGTATCGTGAAGAAAAACGCCATCATGATGATCGACTTCGCCCTTGCCGCCGAGCGTGAGCAAGGAATGGCCCCGTATGACGCCATTTATCAAGCCTGTTTGCTGCGTTTCCGCCCAATTCTTATGACCACGCTGGCGGCGTTGTTGGGCGCTCTACCGTTGATGCTCAGCACCGGCGTTGGGGCCGAACTGCGACAGCCGCTGGGCATTTGCATGGTCGGCGGTTTGATCATGAGCCAAATTCTAACGCTGTTCACCACGCCGGTGATTTACCTGCTGTTTGATAAGGTTTCGCGAAACACGCATCCGGCTAAAGATCCGCAGGAGAACGTCCAGTGAAGTTCTCTCCGTCGAAAGGCTTCTTCGCCCTGTTCATCAACCGGCCCGTCGCCACCACGCTGCTGACGCTGGCCATTACGCTGTGCGGCATTTTGGGCTTCAGATTATTGCCCGTCGCACCGCTGCCGCAGGTGGATTATCCGGTCATTATGGTGAGCGCCTCGCTACCGGGCGCTTCGCCTGAAACCATGGCGTCATCGGTGGCGACACCGTTGGAGCGCGCGTTAGGGCGTATTGCCGGAATCAGCGAGATGACCTCATCCAGTTCGCTCGGCAGTACGCGTATCATCATTCAGTTTGATTTTAACCGTGATATCAACGGCGCCGCACGCGACGTGCAGGCCGCGATTAATGCGGCACAAAGCCTGCTGCCGTCTGGCATGCCGAGTCGCCCAAGCTATCGCAAAGCCAACCCGTCTGATGCGCCGATTATGATCATGACGCTGACATCAGACACCTATGACCAAGCGAAGATTTACGACATCGCCTCCACTCAGCTGGCGCAAAAAATCGCGCAGGTAGACGGCGTGGGCGACGTTTCGGTTGGCGGAAGCTCTTTGCCCGCGGTACGCGTTGAGCTCAATCCTGAAGCGCTGTTTAATCAGGGCGTTTCACTCGATAGCGTACGCACCGCCATTGCTAACGCGAACGTGCGTCGCCCTCAAGGGGCCGTTGACGCACAAAACCAACGCTGGCAGGTGCAAACCAACGATGAAATCAAAACCGCGCAGGACTATCAGCCTTTAATCATTCATTACAACAACGGTTCTGCGGTGCGACTCAGCGACGTCGCCAACGTTAAAGATTCGGTGGAAGATGTGCGTAATGCGGGTATGACCGACGCCAAGCCCGCCATTTTGATCATGATCCGCCGCAGCGCCGACGCCAACATTATCGAAACCGTCGATCGCATTCGTGCCGAGATCCCAGAGTTCAAAGCGCTGATCCCCGCCTCTATCGATCTGCAAGTTGCTCAGGATCGTTCACCCACCATCCGTGCTTCGCTCGACGAAGTAGAAAGCTCGCTGTCTATCGCCGTGGGCTTAGTGATCATGGTGGTGTTTCTGTTCTTGCGATCTGGCCGAGCTACGCTGATCCCCGCCGTCGCCGTGCCGGTTTCGCTCATCGGCACCTTCGCTGCCATGTATCTATGCGATTTTAGTCTGAATAACCTTTCGCTGATGGCGCTGACGATCGCGACCGGGTTTGTGGTCGATGATGCCATTGTGGTGCTGGAGAATATTTCACGCCACGTGGAAGCGGGCATGGAACCAAAAAAAGCGGCGCTGATTGGTGCGCGCGAAGTGGGATTCACCGTGCTCTCCATGAGCCTGTCTCTGGTGGCGGTGTTTATTCCGCTGCTGTTGATGAGCGGTTTGCCGGGGCGTTTGTTCCGTGAGTTTTCGGTCACGCTTTCGGTGGCTATCGGTATATCACTGGTGATTTCACTCACGCTCACACCAATGATGTGCGCGCATCTGCTTAAAAAGCGCCCGTCACGCCATCAGGAACGGATCCGCGGTTTTGGCAAGCTGTTGCTGAAAATGCAGCAAGGCTACGGCAAGAGTTTGGGTTGGGTATTAAACCATGCGCGCTGGGTGTTGCTGATCCTAATCGCCACCATCGGTCTGAATATCTGGCTGTATATTTCTATTCCCAAAACCTTCTTCCCTGAACAGGACACCGGACGCCTGATGGGCTTCATTCAAGCCGACCAGAGCATCTCGTTTCAGGCAATGCGAGGCAAGCTGCAAGACTTCATGAAAATTGTGCGCAGCGATCCCGATGTGGATAACGTGACCGGCTTCACCGGTGGCTCGAACGTTAACAGCGGCATGATGTTTATCTCGTTGAAACCGTTAGGTGAGCGCAAAGACGATGCTCAGCACGTAATTGCACGTCTGCGCGGCAAGCTGGCCAAAGAACCAGGGGCGAATTTGTTCCTGATGGCAGTACAAGATATTCGCGTGGGCGGTCGTCAAGGCAACGCCAGCTACCAGTACACGCTGCTCTCGGACGATCTTTCCGAGCTGCGTAAATGGGAGCCTAAAATTCGAGCGGCCTTTGCCAAGCTTCCTGAACTGGCCGATGTGAGTTCCGATCAGCAAGATAAAGGCTCAGAACTGGCGCTGACCTATGATCGCGAAAGTATGGCGCGCTTGGGCATTAACGTCGCTGATGCTAACGCCTTGCTCAATAACGCCTTTGGCCAACGGCAGATTTCAACTATCTATCAGCCGCTGAATCAGTATCACGTGGTGATGGAAGTGGCGCCGGAGTATACGCAGGATGAAAGTTCGCTGGATAAAATGTTTGTCATTAACAGCGACGGCAAGGCTATCCCGCTTTCTTACTTTGCAAAATGGCAACCTGCCAATGCGCCGCTGTCGGTTAACCATCAGGGGTTAACCGCCGCATCGACGATCTCTTTCAATCTGCCGGAAGGAGGCGCGCTGTCAGATGCTTCCGCCGCGATTGAACGCACCATGACCGCACTGGGCGTACCGAATACGGTACGTGGTAGCTTCGCGGGTACTGCACAGGTTTTCCAAGATACCCAAAACTCGCAGATCATTTTGATTCTGGCCGCCATTGCGACGGTGTATATCGTGCTGGGTGTTCTCTATGAAAGCTACGTGCATCCGCTGACGATTCTGTCTACGCTGCCGTCGGCAGGCGTGGGCGCGCTGTTGGCGTTAGAGATGTTTGGCGCACCTTTCAGCCTGATTGCGCTAATCGGCATCATGCTGCTGATAGGGATAGTAAAGAAGAACGCTATTATGATGGTCGATTTTGCGCTAGAGGCCGAACGTAACGGCGGAATGAGCCCACGCGATGCGATATTCCAAGCCTGTCTGCTGCGTTTCCGCCCAATCATGATGACCACCATGGCGGCGCTGTTTGGCGCATTGCCTCTGGCGTTTAGCAGCGGCGACGGCGCAGAACTGCGTCAGCCTTTAGGTATCACGATTGCCGGTGGTTTGGTGATGAGCCAGTTACTCACGCTCTACACCACGCCGGTGGTGTATCTCTATTTTGACCGACTACGCAGCCGCTTTAGCAAAGTAAAAACGCTAAAACCACTGCCGAGATAGACCCCACCCTAGCCCTCCCCTTCTCAGGGGAGGGAACTGGCCGAGCACTTGTGTCACAGCCAAGTGCACTCGGCCCCTCCCCCTGCAAAGGGGGAGGTTGGGAGGGGGTTATGGTTTATTGCACTCACACATTCAATGAACGGAGCGCTACCCCATGCCTGAACAATCCGCCTCGGTCCGCTGGCAGCTATGGATTGTCGCTTTTGGCTTCTTCATGCAAACGCTGGATACCACCATCGTCAATACGGCGTTGCCCGCAATGGCCGCAAGCCTTGGGGAAAGCCCGCTGCGCATGCAGTCGGTGGTGGTGGCCTATGTGCTCACCGTGGCGGTGATGTTACCCGCCAGCGGCTGGCTGGCCGACCGCGTGGGCGTGAAGCGTGTTTTCTTCAGCGCAATTGTGTTGTTTACGCTGGGATCGCTGTTTTGTGCTCAGGCTGAAACCCTAAACCAACTGCTGATGGCTCGCGTACTGCAAGGCATTGGCGGCGCGATGATGGTGCCGGTTGGGCGTTTAACCGTGATGAAGATCGTGCCGCGTAGCCAATATATGGCGGCAATGACCTTCGTTACGCTCCCCGGCCAAATTGGCCCATTGGTTGGCCCTGCACTCGGCGGATTTCTAGTGCAATATGCCAGCTGGCACTGGATTTTTTTAATCAACTTACCCGTTGGTATTATCGGTGCCATCGCAACGCTGTGGCTGATGCCCAATTACAGTATGCAAACGCGGCGTTTTGATATCAGCGGATTTGTGATGCTCGCCGTTGGGATGGCAACGCTGACGCTGGCGCTCGATGGTCATAAAGGGCTTGGGCTTGAGGCCAATATGATTTACGGCCTAATACTGTCCGGAGGTATCGCGTTAACCAGTTACTATTGGCACGCCAAGCGCAGCGATGCCCCACTGTTTAGCCTCGATCTGCTAAAAACTAAAACGTTTTCTCTCGGGTTGAGCGGTAGTTTCCTCGGGCGGATCGGCAGCGGAATGCTGCCCTTCATGACGCCCATTTTCCTGCAAATCGGCATGGGATTCTCACCGTTTCACGCTGGGCTGATGATGATCCCGATGATTATCGGCAGTATGGGTATGAAGCGTATCGTGGTGCGGGTGGTGAATCAGTTCGGCTATCGTCGGGTGTTGGTGGGAGCTACGTTGGCGTTAGCGGTTGTGAGTTTGGCTCTGCCGTTTACCGCAATGTATATCAGCCTTTGGGCAATTCCGCTGGTGCTGTTCTTCCAAGGGATGATTAACGCCATGCGTTTTTCATCGATGAATACGCTCACGCTGAAAGATTTGCCCGATGAACTGGCCAGCAGCGGTAACAGTTTACTGTCGATGATCATGCAACTTTCCATGAGTTTGGGTGTGAGCGTTGCGGGTATCCTGCTCGGCATGTTCTCACATCATCAAATCACCGCGAATAGCCTAGAGATCCATCAGGCATTTTTATTCACCTATGTCTGTATTGCTCTGATTATTGCCCTACCCGCGCTGGTATTTTTACGCGTACCGGACGACACGCTGGAAAACAGCACTCTTGAACGCACAGCGCGCCGTCGCAAGGAGGAACCATGAAGCTCGGTATCACAGGCAAGCTGTTTCTTGCCATTTTCTCCACCTGCATTCTGGTGTTGATCACGATGCACTGGGGCGTGCGCGTGAGTTTCGAGCGCGGCTTTATTGACTACATCAAGCACGGCAATGAGCAGCGGGTGCGACTGTTAGCCTCTGAACTGGAAGAGCGCTACGCACAGGCCGGAAGCTGGCGCTTTCTTCGCCATAACGACCGTGTCATTTTCCAGATTATGCACAACATTGAGCAAAGCAACGAAGGCAACGATACGCTACCTCCACACGGTTGGCGCACGCCGTTTTGGGTGATTGATAGCAACAATCGCAAAATGGTTGGGCCGCCGGGCGAAATCCCCACCGAAGGCACTCGCCAGCCGGTCACGTACCAAGGGAACACGGTAGGATGGGTGGTTACAACGCCGCCGGAGCGTTTAACGCGAAATACCGATATCAACTTCGATTTGCAGCAACGGCGCACCAGCTGGCTGATTGTGGCGCTGGCGACGCTGCTGGCGGCGGGCGTGACCTGGGCGCTATCACGCAGTATGCTGGCACCGGTTAAACGCTTAGTCGACGCCATGCATCGGCTCGCCGCCGGTAATTTTTCTACCCGCGTTGAAGTGGAATCGCGCGACGAATTGGGCAAGCTGGCACAAGACTTCAACCAGCTCGCCATCACGCTGGAAAAAAATGAGCATATTCGCCGCGCACTCATGGCCGACGTTTCCCATGAGCTACGCACGCCGCTGGCGGTGCTGCGTGGCGAATTAGAAGCCATGCAAGACGGCGTTCGCCAAATGACACAGGATTCGTTGGCATCATTGCAGGCCGAAGTGAGCACGTTAACCAAACTGGTCAATGACCTGCATCAGCTCTCTATGTCTGACGCCGGTGCCCTTGCCTATCGCAAAGAGCATATTGACGTCATTCATCTGGTACAAATCGCCGCCAGCGCATTCCACGACCGTTTCGCAATGAAAAACATCGTGCTTTCGCTCGACCTGCCCGAAAAAGCCTGTGTGTTTGGCGATCCCGATCGCTTACTACAGCTGTTCAATAATTTATTCGAAAATAGCCTGCGGTATACTGATGGCAATGGGCAACTTAAGGTACAAGGTCAAATCCGCGATACCTATTTGCAGCTTTATTGGCAAGACAGCGCCCCCGGCGTGACCGATGAGCAGCTTCAGAAAATATTTGAACGTTTTTATCGAGCCGAAGGTTCACGCAACCGCGCTAGCGGCGGCTCCGGTTTAGGATTATCTATCTGCCAAAATATTGTGGAAGCGCACGGTGGACAAATGACCGCAGAACACTCGCCGCTGGGAGGCTTAACCATCAGCCTGCAACTGCCGCTTGATACAAAGAGCTAAGAGGAAGGTAATGGGTATGAACAGTATTGCTGGAAGCATGGACGTTGATCCCGCAGGACAACGCGTGTTGATCGTTGAAGACGAACCTAAGCTAGGACAATTGCTGATCGACTATCTGACCGCTGGCGGCTATCAGCCCCACCTGCTGGCGGATGGAAATCAGGTATTGCCCTATGTCCACCAAACGCCACCGGATTTAATTCTGCTGGATTTAATGCTGCCCGGCACCGATGGTTTAACCCTGTGCCGCGAGATCCGCCGCTTCTCTGACGTTCCGATTGTGATGGTAACGGCGAAAATTGAAGAAATAGACCGCCTGCTGGGGCTGGAAATTGGTGCCGATGACTATATCTGCAAGCCTTACAGCCCGCGAGAGGTTGTGGCGCGCGTCAAAACTATTTTACGTCGCTGCGTGCGCCAAAACGAGGCGAACGCCGAACCGGTTCTAATCATCGATGAAAACCGCTATCAAGCCAGTTTTAAAGATCAGCTGTTAGATTTAACGCCTGCCGAATTTCGTCTTTTGAAAACGTTGGCAACGCAGCCAGGCACCGTGCTATCACGCGAGCAACTGCTCAATCATCTGTACGATGATTACCGCGTCGTCACCGACCGTACCGTGGATAGCCACATTAAAAACTTACGTCGTAAGTTGGAGCAGCTCGAAAACGGCGAGCCGTTTATTCGCTCGGTTTACGGCATCGGTTACCGCTGGGAAGGCGCACCGTGTAAAGTGCTGTAAAACCGCCGTCATCGCTCCAGTACCTGTCGCTGGAGCGTCTTTTCTTATCATTTTCCTATCCGGTAAACACCTGCAAATATCCAGCCATTGTCTATACTTATCCTGATTTATTCAGCGTAAACAGCATCCATCTCACTCTCATTGACGCAGTTAATCACTGCAAAACTTATCCGTCATTATTCACGTGGCTAGCGCGGCTAACGCTGACGCGGCGTCAAGTATGGCGGGGATAGATTAAGGAGATACCCATGGCAATCGGCTATTACGAAATCAAAAAAGCGAAGAACGGACAGTTCCACTTCAATCTAAAAGCCAGCAATGGAGAGATTATTCTTTCCAGCGAAATGTATGCCAGCAAGGCATCTGCTGACAACGGTGTCGCATCGGTACAATCAAACTCCCCCGATGAAGCACAATTTGAGATCAAAAACAGCAGCAGCGATCAGCCCTATTTCATTCTCAAAGCGAAGAATCATCAGGTGATCGGCACCAGTGAAATGTATAGCTCAGAGAGCGCCGCGCGAAAAGGGATTCAATCAGTGGTGAAAAACGGCGCAACGACGGATATCAGAGATTTGACGCACGGGTGATTATCTTTCGGGGGCACCCAAATGCCCCCACATTCATTGTGCTCCCTCGCCGAACCCTCTATAATGCCCGCCTTCACTGTACCTACAGGTACAGACTGACTTGTGATCAGACCTTAAAGAGAAATACAAACCTATGTTTACTCCGGAATTACTCTCTCCGGCCGGTACGCTGAAAAACATGCGTTATGCGTTCGCCTATGGCGCAGATGCTGTTTATGCCGGTCAACCTCGTTATAGCCTGCGTGTTCGCAACAACGAATTCAACCATGAGAATCTTGCCCTCGGCATCAACGAAGCGCATGCGCTGGGTAAAAAATTCTACGTGGTGGTGAATATCGCGCCGCACAACGCCAAACTGAAAACCTTCCTCCGTGACCTGAAGCCGGTCATCGAAATGGGGCCGGACGCACTGATTATGTCCGATCCAGGGTTGATCTCCATGGTGCGCGAAGCCTTCCCTGAGATGGCGATTCATCTTTCCGTACAGGCAAACGCGGTTAACTGGGCGACGGTAAAATTCTGGAAGCAAATGGGGCTAACCCGCGTGATCCTGTCGCGCGAGCTTTCTCTGGAAGAAATTGAAGAAATTCGCCAGCAGGTTCCTGATATGGAGCTTGAGATCTTTGTGCATGGCGCACTGTGCATGGCCTATTCTGGCCGCTGCCTGCTTTCCGGCTATATCAACAAGCGTGATCCTAATCAGGGCACCTGCACCAACGCCTGCCGTTGGGAATATAAAGTTCAGGAAGGCAAAGAAGATACCGTGGGCAATATCGTTCACGTGCATGAACCGATCCCTGTCACCGAAGTGCCCGCTGAGCCAACGCTGGGAATCGGTGCGCCGACCGATAAAGTCTTTATGTTAGAAGAAGCGATGCGCCCGGGCGAATACATGAGCGCATTCGAAGACGAGCATGGCACCTACATCATGAACTCCAAGGACCTGCGTGCCATCCAGCACGTTGAGCGCCTGACTCAAATGGGCGTTCATTCATTGAAAATTGAAGGCCGTACTAAGTCTTTCTACTACGTCGCTCGCACCGCTCAGGTCTATCGTCGCGCAATTGATGACGCCGTTGCGGGTAAACCGTTCGACCCAACGCTGCTCACCACGCTGGAAGCGTTGGCGCACCGAGGCTATACCGAAGGTTTCCTGCGTCGCCACGTGCATGAAGATCAACAAAACTACGACTATGGCTATTCGGTTTCCGATCGCCAGCAGTTTGTTGGCGAACTGACAGGCGCACGCCGTGATGGTTATGCCGAAGTCTTAGTGAAGAATAAGTTCACCCTAGGCGACAGCGTTGAAATGATGACGCCAAAAGGCAACGTGCAGTTCACGCTTGAAGCGATGCAAAACAAGAAAGGCGAGCCAACCCAAGTCGCGCCGGGAGATGGACATATTGTTTACATCCCTGTTCCCGATGATTTGGATCTCGAATTCGCGCTATTGATGCGTAATTTGGCAGGCACCGATACGCGTAACCCGCATACTGCGGCGTAATTCGACCTGTTAAACGCCAAGGCGTAGCTTATTTCTTATAAGCTGCGCTTTTTTTATCTCTTTTTTATGCTTAATATTCCTATTATAAGATTAAGATCACACTTAAATTTATCGCATATAGATATTATCGAGTGGCAAAAAGATATAACGAAAAAGCAATACTAGGAACCACCCCCTTGCCAGCCCAATCTCCCTTGGGCTGGTTTTCTTTTTATTTACTATTTTATACCCCCCCGACGTCAACTATTAAAACCCTTCTCCCTTGTTTTTAACCCGTCTTTTGTATTGATTATTTTCCAATAAAATCAATGCCATAAAATAATAGTTACTTAAGTTAAGTAATTTGTTTTTCAAATTAATCTCAAAATAATTCATCTGAAATTAAATAACTAAGAAAACATACAATAAGAAATTAAGCGTTTAATTTAGTGAATCACTTAATTAAAGTTTATTTAAAATTAAATCAATTCATTTATTCCTTTCAACTGAAACCATTCAGCGCCAGTTATTGCATTATATTTCCCGATGAGAGCGGTTTCATTAATATTCATTGATGAATACAATTTATGCGGGTAAAACAGAATGAATATTTATGTTATAACAATGTAAGAGTTGAATTTTTTACCCCTTTCAGGAGATCACACATGCCTCAGTTACACTCCGCGTTAGTCATCTTGAACGGCAAAGGAGCCGGCAATCAGGACGTGCGTGAAGCGATTGACGGGTTACGCACCGCGGGAAATACCCTTCATGTCCGCGTGACGTGGGAACATGGCGATGCCAAGCGCTATGTGGCAGAAGCCGTAGAGCTCGGCGTCGAAACGATTGTGGCCGGCGGCGGCGATGGCACCATTAACGAAGTGTCTGATGCGCTAAGCCAGCACAGCGAATCCTCCCGTCCCGTATTGGCGGTATTACCGCTTGGCACAGCCAATGATTTTGCGACCGCCTGTTTAATCCCTGAAGAACCTCAGGCGGCGCTTCAGCTAGCTCTACAAGGCCGCGCAGTGCCAATCGACTTTGCACGCATCAACGATAAACGCGTGTTTATCAATATGGCGACCGGCGGCTTCGGCACCAAAATCACCACCGAAACGCCGGAGAAACTAAAATCCATTCTCGGCGGTGCCTCTTATTTCCTGCATGGGATTTTGCGTATGGATACGCTCAAGGCTGATTTTTGCCAGATTTCCGGTCCTGATTTCTATTGGGAAGGCAATGCGCTAGTGGTCGCTATCGGCAATGGCCGTCAAGCCGGTGGTGGGCAGCCGCTGTGCCCCGAGGCCTTAATCAATGATGGAAAACTGGATCTGCGCGTTTTAACCTCTGATGAGCTGCTGCCCGCGCTGCTAGAAAGCCTGCTTAAAGGCGAAAGCAATAAAAACGTCATCGAGGCCTCATTGCCGTGGTTAGAAATTACCTCACCTCATGAAATGACGCTCAATTTGGACGGCGAGCCCTTGAGCGCCAAGCATTTCCGCATTGAAATCGAACCTGACGCCATCAGCCTACGCCTGCCGCCAAACTGCCCACTGATTGGTTAAATCAGGTCGTGGTAAACCCTAATCCGCTCTAATTTTCATTCTGCCCTTCCCCATTTGGGAAGGGCAATCTCTGCGCACCTCTCATTTTCTTCTCCAATTCTTCCTCCAACTAAAACCGTGATCTCATCGGGCAAATTTCGATCATTATACTTGTATGGTAGTTATGTCAGGTTTATGTTTCCGTCATCATTAAGGTCACATTCCCAGCAGAGAAAAGTCCGCGCTAAGGAAATTCAAAGATGAAGATTGTTAAAGCTGAAGTATTTGTTACCTGTCCAGGGCGTAATTTTGTCACGCTGAAGATCACCACTGACGACGGGCTGACCGGTATCGGTGACGCCACGCTTAACGGACGTGAATTGCCGGTGGCTTCCTATTTAAAAGATCACGTTTGCCCACAGTTGATCGGACGCGACGCACATAGGATCGAAGATATTTGGCAGTTTTTCTATAAGGGTGCTTATTGGCGTCGCGGCCCGGTCACCATGTCGGCCATTTCTGCCGTGGATATGGCGCTGTGGGACATCAAAGCCAAAGCCGCCAATATGCCGTTATATCAGCTGCTCGGCGGCGCATCCCGCGAAGGCGTCATGGTTTACTGCCACACTACCGGCCACTCGTTGGATGACGTGTTGGAAGATTACGCCAAACACAAAGAGCACGGCTTTAAAGCCATTCGCGTGCAGTGCGGCGTACCGGGAATGAAAACCACCTATGGAATGTCCAAAGGCAAGGGTTTGGCCTATGAACCCGCCACCAAAGGGAATTGGCCAGAAGAGCAGCTATGGTCAACGGAAAAATATCTCGATTTCACCCCGAAGCTATTTGCCGCCGTCCGCGATCGTTTTGGCTTTGACGAACATCTGCTGCACGACATGCATCATCGCCTCACGCCGATCGAAGCTGCACGTTTTGGCAAGAGCATCGAAGACTACCGTCTGTTCTGGATGGAAGATCCAACGCCCGCAGAAAATCAGGAATGCTTCCGTTTGATCCGCCAGCACACGGTCACACCTATCGCCGTGGGTGAAGTCTTCAACAGCATCTGGGACTGCAAACAGCTGATTGAAGAGCAGCTCATTGATTATATCCGCACCACCATCACCCACGCGGGCGGCATCACCGGTATGCGCCGTATTGCCGACTTCGCCGCTTTATATCAGGTACGTACCGGCTCTCACGGCCCATCCGATCTCTCGCCAATTTGCATGGCTGCCGCGCTGCATTTTGATTTGTGGGTGCCTAATTTTGGCGTTCAGGAATACATGGGCTATTCCGAACAAATGCTGGAAGTGTTCCCGCACAGCTGGACCTTCGATAACGGCTACATGCATCCGGGTGACAAACCAGGGCTCGGTATCGAATTCGATGAAAAACTCGCGGCTAAATATCCGTATGAGCCAGCCTATTTACCCGTTGCGCGCCTTGAAGATGGCACGTTGTGGAATTGGTAACTAAGAGGAATTTCCAATGAAAAGCGTCGTTATTCAACAGCCAGAAAAGTTGGTCATTGAGGATCGTCCGATCCCGCAGCCACAAGCAGGTGAAGTCAGAGTTCGCGTGCGTCGTGCTGGGATCTGCGGCTCAGACGTGCATATTTTCCGTGGGCATAATCCTTTCGCCAAGTACCCACGCGTTATTGGTCATGAGTTTTTCGGCATTATTGATGCCGTAGGTGAAGGCGTAGACGCCAGCCGACAAGGTGAGCGCGTGGTTATCGATCCCGTGGTCAGCTGCGGTCATTGTTACCCTTGCTCCATTGGGCGACCCAATGTCTGTACCGAGCTACAGGTGATCGGTGTCCACCGCGACGGAGGGTTCAGCGAATATGCCTGTGCGCCTGCACGCAATGCTTATGTCGTCCCCGATAGCATCCCTGAACCAGAAGCCACCATGATTGAGCCCTTTACCATTGCCGCGAATATTTGTGCTCAGCTCAAACCACAGCCCAATGATGTGGCCTTAGTGTACGGTGCAGGGCCAATGGGCTTAACCGTGATCCAGGCACTACGCGGCGTGTATGGCGTATCAACGATTATTGTCGCCGACCGTATTCCTGAACGTTTGCTGATGGCGCAGGCGAACGGTGCCGATCGCATCATCGACAATACCCATCTCGATTTAGCCGAAGTCTTAAAGGAGAAGGGCATTCGCCCAACGTTGATCGTTGATGCCGCCTGCCACCCTTCAATTTTACCTCAGGCTATCGCGCTGGCCTCTCCCGCAGCGCGCATTGGCATTATGGGATTCTCTTCCGATCCATGCGTACTCAATCAGCAAAGCATCACCAGTAAGGAAATCTCAATCTTCAGCTCGCGTCTCAATAGCGCTCGTTTTCCTCAGGTTATTGAATGGATGAAGGAAAAGAAAATTCATCCAGAAAAGTTGATCACCCATAACTTTCCACTTGAACACGTTACCGACGCACTCGTTCTGTTCGAACAAGATCAGAAAACCTGCTGCAAGGTACTTCTAGATTTTAGTGAATAAATTTTAGCGATTAATTTTTATCCAAAAGATTAAATACACGTGTGTCTGCCAATAACGGGCAGGCGCACACCCAACAACATAATGATAAAAGTACCGCGTGGGGTAGTTATGGCTAAGAATTTACGTTGGACTATCGTTTTTCTGCTGTTTTTAGTCTACATGATCAACTATTTAGATCGTGTCGCACTGTCAATTACGTTACCGATGATCGAGCAAGACTTATCTCTCAATGCAGAGCAGTTCGGCATTATCTTTGGCAGTTTTTTCTTTGGTTACGCCGTATTCAATTTCATCGGCGGTCTCGCCGTCGATAAATTTGGTCCGCTATTAGTACTCGGCGTCGCTGTGGGGCTGTGGTCAATTTTCTGCGGTTTCACCGCGCTGGCCTCCGGTTTTTATTCAATGCTGATCCTGCGCGTATTGTTCGGTATGGCTGAAGGCCCTATTTGCTCCTCGGCCAACAAAATGATTAACGGCTGGTTTCCACGTAAGCAAGCGGCAACCGCCATGGGTTTGCTAAGCGCGGGCTCTCCGCTAGGCGGCGCCGTTGCAGGCCCAATCGTGGGATATTTAGCGTTAGCTTTCGGTTGGCGTCCTGCGTTTATGATTATCTGCGCCATCGGTATCGTGTGGGTAGTGATCTGGTTCTTTGTCGCTTCAGATTCGCCGGAGAAAAGTCGCCACGTCAGTCAGGAAGAGCGCACGCTGATCGCTCAGCAAAAAAGTGAAGATCTGAGCGCGGATAGCAATCAGCAGCCCGGTCATTCGCTGATGTTTTACATGAAGCAGCCAATCATTCTGGCCACGGCGTTTGCTTTCTTTTGCTACAACTACATCCTGTTTTTCTTTCTCAGTTGGTTCCCGTCCTATCTGGTTCAGGCTCACGGCCTGAATATCAAAGAGATGAGCATCACCACGGTCATTCCTTGGATCGTTGGCTTTATTGGCCTAGCGGTGGGCGGCATTATCTCTGATTGGATATTCCGTCTTACGGGCAAACTGTTGCTGTCGCGTAAAATTGTGTTGGTCGTTTGCCTCTTGGCCGCCGCAATCTGCGTTGCGTTGGCGGGAACGGTGAGTCAGGTAATTCCTGCGGTGATCCTGATGTCGGTGTCTATTTTCTTCCTCTATGTTACCGGATCGATTTACTGGGCAATCATTCAAGACGTGGTGCATAAATCACGTATCGGCGGTGCCAGCGGCTTTATCCATTTGGTCGGTAGCGTGTCAGGAATTATCGGCCCCATCGTGACCGGTTTTATTGTGCAAAACACCGGTAAATTCGACAGCGCTTTTATCTTGGCAGGCGGCGTGGCGGCATTGGGCGCGCTGCTGGTGTTCTTCGTTATCCGTCCGGCAGCCTCAACGCCCGCGGTAATGAACCACGTTTAATCTTTGGTGAAAATACGACCGTTTGATACTCGTCAGACTTAATGGACATATTGATGAAAAACGACTTACTCCAAGCGAACGCTATCGTTCCTAGCTACTCCCGAGAACAGTTGAAAACCCGCATCGTTCATCTCGGTTTTGGGGCTTTTCACCGCGCTCATCAGGCCGTGTATGCCGACCAATTAGCCGCCGATCACCAGAGTGACTGGGGCTACGGCGAAGTGAATCTGATCGGCGGTGAGCAACAGATCCTCGATTTACGCCACCAGCACAATCTCTTCAGCGTGGCAGAAATGTCGGAGCAAAGCTGGCAGTGCCGTGTGGTAGCAATTGTTCGCGAGGCGTTACACGTTCAGCTTGATGGATTAGATCGGGTTATGAACATGCTCTGCCAGCCGGACGTGGCTATCGTCTCGCTGACGATTACCGAGAAAGGCTATTGCCACCATCCCGCCAGCGGCAGGCTTGATCTCGACCATCCGTTGATAGCACACGATATTGAACATCCGCAGCAACCACAGTCGGCAGCGGGCGTTATCGTTGCGGCGCTAGCACAACGACGCGAGCTGGGCTTACCTGCATTCACCGTGATGTCATGCGACAACATGCCCGAGAATGGCCATGTTACCCACGACGTTGTCTGCGGGCTGGCGGCGGCGCAGTCGCCAGAGCTGGCGAAATGGATTGAGCAGAACGTCACGTTCCCTTCTACCATGGTCGATCGTATTGTTCCTGCCGTCACCGCCGAAACGCTTGATCAAATCGCCCTTCAACTTGGCGTACGCGATCCCGCAGGCGTCGCCTGCGAACCCTTTAGGCAGTGGGTCATTGAAGATAATTTTGTCGCCGGTCGCCCAGCATGGGAACGGGTTGGCGCAGAGTTGGTCAACAACGTGTTGCCTTATGAAGAGATGAAGCTACGCATGCTGAACGGCAGCCACTCGTTTTTAGCCTATTTAGGCTATCTGGCGGGGTATGCACATATTAATGACTGCATGCAGGACGAAAACTATCGTCGCGCCGCACGGGCACTGATGCTGAATGAACAAGCTCCCACGCTCAACGTTCCCAACGTGGATTTGCAGGCATACGCCGATTCGCTTATCACACGTTATTCAAACACGGCACTTAAGCACCGCACATGGCAAATTGCGATGGACGGCAGCCAAAAGCTACCTCAGCGCATGCTCGACTCTGTGCGCTGGCATCTGGCACACGGTTCCCGCTTTGACCTGCTCGCGTTAGGTATTGCAGGTTGGATGCGTTATGTCAGCGGCATTGATGAACACGGGCAGCCCATTGAGATTAGCGATCCGCTGCTGGTTGATATTCAGCGCTGTGCACAAAACTCAGCGGAAGGGCATGCAAGAGTATCAGCACTGCTTTCTCTCGAGGCCATATTTGGTACTGATTTACCTCAAAATTCTGAATTTGTGCGGGCGATAGACGCGGCGTATACCTTGTTATTAGCGCGGGGGGCAAAAGACAGCGTTGCCCACACGTTGAAATCAACGGTTCGTTAGTTTTCTGGCCCGCCCCCGCGGGCCTTTCTTAAAAGCATTCCCCTCCCGCCGTCACCATGCTCACAAGATTTAGGCAAATTTCTGCCTGAATGCTGTTAAAATGCAGACACTTTATTTAAAACCCGACGATCTCACACGTATGCCGATGTCTACACCTCAGCAGAACTACGACCTTAATGGCACTGTTCCAGTGAACCAGCAAATCTATCGCTACCTGCGTAAAGATATTGTTGAATGCACCATTCCTCCCGGTACGCTGCTTTCAGAGAAAGAGATCTCGGCACGGTTTAACGTTTCACGCCAGCCGGTGCGCGAAGCATTTATCAAACTGGCGGAAAACGGATTAGTACAGATCCTGCCGCAGCGCGGGACCTTTGTGCAGAAAATATCGGTGAAGCGCGTCGCTGACGGACGTTTTATTCGCAGCGCGATCGAATGCAGCATTGCACGTCGCGCCGCAGAGCTGGCAACCCCCAGCCAATTGCTGCTGCTTGAGCACAGCATTAGCCGTCAAAAACTGGCCGCGCAGCATCAACAAACCAGCGAGTTTTTAGCCTTGGACGATCAGTTCCATCAGCTACTGACCGACATAGCGGATTGCCCTCTGGCATGGGAAACCATTGAGAACATCAAGGCGACGATGGACCGAGTGCGTTTTCTCACCTTAAGCAAAGTCTCACCGCCGGAAAGCCTGATCAGCCAGCACGAAAAAATCTATCAGGCGATCGCCAAAGGTGACGCCGACGCCGCGGAAGAGGCCGTGCTGGCACATCTACAACAGATGATTCACACCATTACGCCGATTGAACAGCAAAACAAAGAGTGGTTCGAATAGCGTTAAGCGCTGCTGTCCTTTCAGGCTGACAGCGGCAAGCCTCACTTTTTCTCCCTTCACCTAGAGCTGATGCAATAAAGCATGTATTGTACCGGCTGGCTGTAAGCAAACCGCTAATATCTTGTTAAGTAATTTCACTCATTGCTCGAGGCCTTTGCCTGAGCCAAGACGGGAGTTCACCATGACTGATATCGCTAAGTTGTTAGGTAAAGAAGCCGATTCACTGCTCCAACATCGCTGCACCACCCTACCCGCTGAACAGTTTTACCTTCCCGGAGCGGACTTCGTTGACCGCGTCATGATCGATAACAACCGCTCTCCGCGCGTGCTGACCGCCATGCAGAATCTGTACAACACTGGCCGTTTAGCCGGAACAGGCTATTTGTCGATTCTGCCAGTCGATCAGGGCGTTGAGCATTCAGCGGGTGCCTCTTTCGCAGCAAACCCGCTCTATTTTGATCCTAAAAATATCGTAGAACTGGCGCTTGAGGCGGGCTGCAACTGCGTGGCTTCAACCTACGGCGTGTTGGCTTCTGTATCGCGCCGCTATGCGCATAAGATTCCGTTCCTCGTTAAACTTAACCATAACGAAACCCTAAGCTATCCTACGCAGTATGACCAAACGCTGTATGCCAGCGTCGAACAGGCCTTCAATATGGGCGCACAGGCCGTGGGTGCCACGATTTACTTCGGGTCCATTGAGTCACGTCGCCAGATAGAAGAAATTTCAGCAGCCTTTGAACGTGCGCATGAGCTGGGTATGGTCACCGTGCTGTGGGCCTATCTGCGTAATCCGGCGTTCAAAAAAGATGGCGTCGACTATCATGCTAGCGCCGATTTAACCGGACAGGCCAACCATCTGGCCGCCACTATTGGCGCTGATATCGTGAAGCAAAAAATGGCGGAGAATAATGGCGGCTACAAAGCGGTGAACTTTGGTTATACCGATGAACGTGTCTACAGCAAACTCACCACCGACAATCCGATTGATTTGGTTCGTTATCAGCTCGCAAACTGTTATATGGGCCGCGCTGGGCTAATTAACTCCGGCGGAGCCGCCGGTGAAAATGATATGTCTGAGTCCGTACGCACTGCGGTTATTAATAAAAGAGCTGGCGGTATGGGCCTAATCTTAGGTCGTAAAGCTTTCAAGAAATCGATGAAAGATGGCGTCGCGTTAATCAACGCCGTGCAGGATGTCTATTTAGATAAGAGCGTGACTATCGCTTAATAGATAGCGCTTAATGAACACTGCCTAGCGGCTAAACGACGGGCTACTGCTGAGCCCGTCATTCTATTTCTCTCACTTCTTTCTTTAGCGATTCAGGGATCTCTTTCTTCAAACGCTCCAACATCACGGAAAAAGCGGGGTTATGCACTGAGGCTCGGTTATAAATCATGTACATTCTCACCTGCGGCATAATAAAGTCTGTTTTTAACACCTGAATATTAAAGTTATCTGCAAAACGCTGTAATGAACCCGCGGGAATAACGCCAACAGTATCGGTATTTTCAATTACACTCATAATCGTTAGCATCGAGTTGCTGGTAAAAGCGACATTTCGATTGCCAAGCGCTTCATCAATCTTAATCTTCCCCGCAATAACCTCAGGGTCATCAATGTTGATTGTCGTGAATCTCTCCTTAACAGCCAACTCTTTCGTTAACCGCCCTTTTAATCGTGGATGATCCTTGCGGCAAACAAATAAGATCTCAGTATCGGCACAAGGGATACACACCGTTGAAAAACTGGTATACGGGCTGGTACTGAAAATAATATCCGCCTTACGGAAACTCAGTAACTCTTCGGTTTTTACCGATTCGGTGTAGCCACTATGATGAACAATTTCATAGTCCATACCATCATGTTGCAGGCTATTCAGGACAGCAGGCAGCAACTCCATCCCCATAAACGGCGGCGAGTAGATAACAAATTTCTTTTTCAAATCATTATCGGATGAAGCACTGACCACGCGGCCAAGTTGCTCCATGCTTTGCGTCAGTTGTTGATGCAAATTAACCGCCACCGTGGTGGCTGAGATTCCTTTCCCTTCACGGATAAACAGCGGATCGTTAAAATGATTACGTAATTTTTGCAAAGACTGGCTGACCGCGGAAGGTGTCATCCCCATAGATGTGGCTGCTAAACTCACGCTCGAATGGGCGTATACCATTTCAAAAACAGTCAGTAAGTTCAGGTCAAAGACTTTTATCTTTCCCAAAGCGTTGCGTTCGGTATATCCGCTCATAGATGGTGCGCTCATGTTTATATAAAAAATATATGAAACAATATCGATTAATAATCACAATAGATCCATAAACCCTCACTACATTACTTATTAAGTAATTATAATCAATAAAAATTAGCAGAAATATCCAGATCCGTTGGGCTATCCTAATATCTTTCAAACGCAAAAAAAAAGCTTCGTATTTTTAATAACATACGAAGCTTTTTATCGGGATAAATATTAATGTCGATTACGCACTAGCTGATAGCGGCGGGTAAGATACTCTACCGGAACGCTCCAGATATGGACTAAACGACAGAACGGAAATAGCACGAATAGCGTCATGCCTAATACGATATGTAGCTTAAAGATCAGCGCAACGCCGTCTAAATGCGTAGCCGCACCGGTATGGAATGTCACGATAGACTGCGCCCACGCCACCAGCTTCATCATTTCGCTGCCGTCCATATGCTGGGCGGAGAAAGGAATGGTGAGAAGTCCCAAGCACACCTGAACCACCAACAGCGTCAGGATTAAGATATCGCCTACGCTTGAGGTTGCACGCACACGTGGATTCATTAAACGGCGCTTGAGCAGCATCACACCGCCAATCAGCATCATCACGCCGCAGGCACCACCGGCAAACATCGCCATTTTTTGCTTAATTGGCACCGGCAGAAAGGATTCATACATCCAGTGCGGCGTAAGCATTCCTAGGAAATGCCCAGCAAAAATACCTAAGATTCCAATGTGGAAAAGATTAGACGCTAGGCGCATGCCTTTTTTATCCAGCATTTGGCTAGAGCCCGCACGCCAACTATATTGTCCATAGTCGTAACGGATCCAACTGCCAATCAGGAAAATTGCCCCCGCCAGATACGGATAGATATCGAAAAAGAACTGGTTGAGATAATTCATTAGCGTTCTCCTGCCACCGGCGTGGCGTCCAAACTGAGATACTGCGGCGCAACCGCACCTGCGAAACGACGGTGATGGGCATTCTGCTGTGCCGAAGCACAGCCTTCTTCGCCCAGAAACTTCACCTGTTCCTCTTCCCACACCGCATCTAATGCCGCCGGCGTATCGTCACGCGTTTCCTGCGCAACTTTATCGCTTAGTTGTTCACTGGCGACGTGAGTGCCTGAAACGGCCAGCAGCAGATCAAACAGCACGGCATAATGGCTTTGGCGATCTTTTAAACGCGCGCCCAGCAACGCCAGAATCGGCACGATGTCCAACAATCCCTGACGCGCCGTTTCACGATCGCGGCTAGCAAGGAACTCGAGATACATCGGCAGGAAATCAGGCAGTTCGCGGCTGTCGATCTCTAGACCCGCAGCGTTATATTGCGCCATCAGATCGACCATCGCCTGACCGCGATCGCGGGATTCACCGTGTACGTGCTCAAACAACAGCAAAGACGTCGCACGGCCACGGTCAAACAGTTCACAGTATTGCGCCTGAACATCCATCAGATCGTTTTCGGTGAAATCACGAATAAAGGTCAGCAACTGCACCGACTGCGCCAGCGTCAATTCACTGGCGTCATCTAATGCATCCACCAGCTCTTGCCGATTTTCCCATAATGCCTCATCGGGGTAATCCAGCAGACGAGCAACGATTCGCAGCGTCATCATCAGCTTTTCTCCCCATGAATATCGGCATCACGCGGCGTTTTCTGCGTCACGTCGATAGCGTCGATACGGCGGCTGTTAAACAGGTTGAATTTGGTATCGCTGCCGTGACAGCCATCGCCAAAGCTAAACCCACAGCCTTTGCTTTCAGGAAACGCTTCACGCGCTTGTTCACGATGGCTTGATGGAATCACGAAGCGATCTTCGTAATTTGCGATAGCCAAGTAGCGGTACATTTCCTGCGCCTGAGCCTCGGTTAATCCCACCTGCTCTAATGCGCTGGTGTCGATAACCCCGTCCACGGTTTCTGCACGTTTGAAATGACGCATAGCCAACATGCGTTTCAACGCCAGCAGCACCGGAGCGGTATCGCCCGCCGTCAGCAGATTAGCCAAGTATTGAACGGGGATACGCAGGCTTTCAACATCAGGCAATACGCCGGTATGCGGTAAAGCACCTGCATCGGCCGCCGACTGAATTGGCGACAACGGCGGTACATACCACACCATTGGCAGCGTGCGATATTCAGGGTGCAGTGGCAGAGCCAGCTTCCAATCCATCGCCATTTTGTACACCGGTGATTTCTGCGCAGACTCAATCACGCCCTGCGGGATGCCGTCTTTCAAGGCCTGTTCAATCACCGCAGGATCGTTAGGATCCAAGAAGATATCTAGCTGACGCTGATACAGATCTTGCTCATTTTCCGCCGAAGCCGCATCGGCAATTTTATCTGCGTCATACAACAATACGCCGAGGTAGCGGATACGCCCTACGCAGGTTTCAGAACAGATAGTTGGCTGTCCAGACTCGATGCGTGGATAACAGAAAATACACTTCTCAGACTTGCCGCTTTTCCAGTTGAAATAGATCTTTTTGTACGGGCAACCGGTCAAACACATGCGCCAGCCGCGGCACTTGTCCTGATCGATCAGCACAATGCCGTCTTCCGAACGCTTATAGATCGCGCCGCTTGGGCACGTCGCCACACATGCCGGATTCAGACAGTGCTCGCACAGGCGTGGCAAATACATCATGAAGGTATTTTCGAACTGGCCGTACATCTCTTTTTGCATGTTGGCGAAGTTCTGGTCTTTGGCGCGCTTGGAAAATTCGCCGCCCAGAATATCGTCCCAGTTCGGGCCGTTTTCGATTTTCTTCATGCGCTGACCGGTAATCAGCGAGCGTGGACGCGCAATCGGCTGATGCTTACTTTCCGGCGCGTTTTGCAGGTGATGATAATCGTAGTCAAACGGTTCGTAGTAATCGTCTAATCCCGGCACGTCAGGGTTAGCAAAGATTTTCGACAACAGCCCCACGCGGTTACCCATGCGTGGTTCTAGCTTGCCGTTAATCTTGCGGATCCAGCCGCCTTTCCATTGTGACTGGTCTTCCCAGTTGTGGGGATAACCCACGCCGGGTTTACTTTCTACGTTGTTAAACCACGCGTATTCGGTGCCTTCACGGCTGGTCCAGACGTTTTTACAGGTCACCGAACAGGTATGGCAGCCAATGCATTTATCGAGATTCAGCACCATGCCGACTTGAGAACGGATTTTCATTTGGCTTTCTCCTGCTGGCTACCCTGTGAGTAGTCGTTACCTTCTTCGTCTAACCAGTCGATACGGTTCATCTTACGTACCACCACAAACTCATCACGGTTGGAACCTACGGTACCGTAGTAGTTAAAGCCGTAGGCCAACTGCGCATAGCCACCAATCATGTGCGTCGGTTTCGGTGAAATACGCGTGACCGAGTTATGAATACCGCCGCGCTGGCTGGTAATTTCTGAGCCAGGAATATTCACGATACGTTCCTGCGCGTGATACATCATGGTCATGCCCGCAGGGATACGCTGGCTCACCACCGCACGCGCCGTTAATGCGCCGTTGGCGTTGAAGGCTTCAATCCAGTCGTTATCTTCAATACCTAACTCTTTGGCGTCATCTTCGCTCAGCCAAACAATTGGACCGCCGCGGCCTAACGTCAGCATCAATAAGTTGTCGCTGTAGGTTGAGTGAATGCCCCACTTCTGATGCGGAGTCAGGAAGTTCAGCGCTTTCTCTTTGTTGCCGTTAGGGGATTTCCCCATCACCGGTGCCGCCGCGCGGGTATCAATCGGTGGACGATAGACCAGCAAGCTTTCCCCGAAGGCACGCATCCATTCATGATCCTGATAAAGCTGCTGACGGCCGCTCAGGGTACGCCAAGGGATCAGCTCATGAACGTTGGTGTAGCAAGCGTTATAAGAGACATGTTCGTCTTCCAAACCAGACCACGTTGGGCTAGAGATAATCTTGCGCGGCTGCGCCTGAATATCGCGGAAGCGGATTTTTTCGTCTTCTTTGTTCAGCGCCAAATGGGTGTGGTCACGGCCGGTAATATTGCTCAGCGCCTGCCAAGCTTTCACCGCCACCTGTCCGTTAGTTTCAGGTGCCAATGACAGAATGACCTCTGCCGCATCAATCGCCGTTTCGATTTTTGGACGTCCGGCTGCTACACCGTCTGGCTGGGTATAGTTCAGCTGCTTGAGGAAATCGACTTCGGTCTGAGTATTCCAGCTAATGCCTTTGCCGCCGTTACCCAAGGTATCCATTAACGGCCCCAGAGAGGTAAAGCGCGCATAGGTATTTGGATAGTCACGTTCAACCGCGATGATATGCGGTGCGGTTTTACCCGGAATAAGATCGCATTCGCCTTTTTTCCAATCCTTTACGCCAAACGGCTGCGCCAATTCGGCGGCGGAGTCGTGCTGGATAGGCAATGTAACGATATCGGTTTCTTTACCTAAATGGCCGTCACACATACGCGAGAAGGCGTCAGCGATCCCTTTATAGATCTCCCAGTCGCTTTTGGATTCCCACGCAGGATCGACCGCGGCTGACAGCGGATGAATAAACGGATGCATATCCGACGTATTCATATCGTCTTTTTCATACCACGTGGCGGTTGGCAGCACGATATCGGAATAAAGACAGGTGCTCGACATACGGAAATCAAGCGTGACCACCAGATCCAATTTGCCTTCACCCGCGTTGTCTTTCCATTCCACGTCTTCAGGCTTCACACCGCCCTGCTGGCCCAAATCCTGACCTTGAATACCGTGTTCGGTACCCAGCAGGTATTTCAGCATGTACTCATGGCCCTTACCGGAAGATCCCAGCAGGTTTGAACGCCAGACGAACAGGTTACGCGGGAAGTTTTTCTCATCGTCCGGCTGCTCAGCGGCAAAGCGAATCGACCCGTCTTTCAGGCTTTTCACCGTGTAATCCACCGGAGACAGGCCTGCGGCGCGGGCTTGTTCAGCGATATGCAGCGGGTTTGTCCCGAGCTGAGGCGCAGAAGGCAGCCATCCCATTCGTTCGGCACGTACGTTTAAATCAATCAGGCTGGTGCTGAAGCGAGATTTATCCGCCATTGGCGACAGCAGTTCTTCAGTGCCCACGGTTTCATAGCGCCACTGGCTTGAATGATTGTAGAAGAATGAGGTGCTGTTCATATGGCGCGGTGGACGCTGCCAATCCAAACCAAAGGCCAGCGGAGTCCAACCCGTTTGTGGACGCAGTTTTTCCTGCCCCACGTAGTGAGCCCAACCGCCACCGCTTTGGCCGACACAGCCGCAGAAGATCAGCATGTTGATCAAGCCGCGGTAGGTCATATCCATGTGATACCAGTGGTTCACACCGGCACCCACGATGATCATGGAGCGACCGTGAGTTTTCTCGGCGTTTTCCGCAAACTCACGCGCAATACGCACAATGTTTTCTTTGCTTACGCCGGTAACCAGTTCAGCCCAAGCTGGAGAATAGGCTTTAACGTCGTCATAGCTTTGCGCACAGTTTTCATCGTTTAAGCCGCGCTCAATGCCGTAGTTTGCCAAGGTTAAATCGTAAACGCTGGTCACTAACGCCGTAGAACCATCGGCCAACTGTAGGCGTTTAACCGGTAGCTTATGCAGCAGCACGTCTTTCAGCTCAACGCTGTTGAACGGATCGCTTTCGCTGGTTTTAATGCCGCCGAAGTACGGGAAGCCAACTTCGGCAATCTCGTCATAGTTATCGAGCAGGCTGAGCTGAAGTTTAACTTCTTCACCGCTCACGCCGTCACGCTGTTCGAGATTCCATTTGCCTTTCTCACCCCAACGGTAGCCGATAGACCCCTGCGGCGCCGTAAGCTCGCCGTTTTGGTTAATCGCAACGGTTTTCCATTCAGGGTTATTTTCTTGGCCTAAACCATCCACCAAGTCAGAAGCGCGCAGCATACGACCGGCAGCATAATGACCTTCTGCACGTTGCTCCAACAGCACCAGCATTGGCATGTCGGTGTAGGTGCGCACGTAGTCGGCAAAATATTCGGTCTGACGCTGAACGTGGAACTCATTGAGGATCACATGGCCCATCGCTAGCGCCATGGCGCTATCGGTACCCTGTTTCGGGTTCAGCCAGTGGTCACACAGTTTGGCAATTTCCGCGTAGTCAGGCGTCACCGCCACTGTCTTCGTGCCCTTATAACGCACTTCGGTGAAGAAGTGCGCATCAGGCGTACGCGTTTGCGGAACGTTAGAACCCCAAGCGATGATATAGGAAGAGTTATACCAGTCGGCCGATTCAGGAACGTCGGTTTGCTCGCCCCAAGTCATTGGCGACGCAGGCGGTAAATCGCAGTACCAGTCATAGAAGCTCAAGCATACACCGCCGATCAGCGACAGATAGCGTGCGCCGGCCGCGTAGGAAACCATCGACATCGCAGGGATCGGCGAGAAACCGATAATGCGGTCTGGGCCATACTGCTTGGCGGTATAAACGTTGGATGCCGCAATCAGTTCGTTGACTTCTTTCCAGCTCGAACGAACGAAACCACCGCGACCACGCGCCTGTTTGTACTCTTTCGCTTTCTCAGTGTCGCTAACGATAGAACCCCATGCGTCGACCGGATCGCTGTGCAGGGCTTTCGCTTCACGCCACAGTTTCATTAGGCGCTTGCGCATCATCGGATATTTCACGCGGTTAGCGCTATACAGATACCAAGAGTAGCTCGCGCCGCGCGGGCAGCCGCGTGGTTCGTGGTTTGGCAAATCAGGGCGAGTGCGAGGATAGTCAGTCTGCTGGGTTTCCCAAGTGACTAGACCGTTCTTGACGTAAATCTTCCAGCTACATGAACCGGTACAGTTTACCCCATGGGTAGAGCGCACGATTTTGTCATGTTGCCAGCGGCTGCGGTATCCGTCTTCCCAGTCACGGTTAACGTTCAGTTCTTGGCCGTGGCCATCAGCGAACGTTTCGCCTTTCTGTTTGAAATAACGGAACCGGTCAAGAAATTTGCTCATCCGGAGTTCTCCTGATACGGGGATTAAATCCCCTGTCATTATTGTGAAATATGCGTGATGCATTGCTCAGATTGCGGCCAGACTACCGAGCGTTACGCGCGCGGAACTTGATTGCGATCAAGGCAGAATGCGGGGCCTATTCCAGTATCAGTGCGAAATACCACCAAAGGATAAGATCACGAAAAACATATAATTAAATGAAAAATAAGGATTAATTTTAAATCTGTATGTTTTATTGAGGATAATTTGATAGGCAGGACTATTTGGGGGTAGGTAAGTCGTTGATGGCAAGCAGGTCAGCCTTTTTGCTCAATGCTTCAATATCAAAGCATAAGGAAAAAGAGTAACAACATGAAAATGGGATATTGTATTTACCACCCAGACATATCAGCATCACGCCGAAAATATCCCCTTCTGGATTATTCATTCAGCCAGAAGTTGCGTTTTACTCTTGAGATTGACACCTGATGAGTCATATAAAATATGTGATGTTCCCTATTTTGGCTGCGTTTCCATTATTCGCTAATGCCATTGAGCCAGACACCAGTTCTCCCATTGAGCATCAAAAATGCGGAAAAAACATCAACCTAACGTTGAGAAACGTGGCCGATGGTCACGCCGTTATCGGTTTGATTAACCGTAAAACCAAGGCTTGGGATTATTTTTACTCTCATAATGGCTTTGTCAGCGATTACAAATATTCCCAATATGTTCCCGCTATCCATAACGCTAAATCCGGTAGCTATGAGTTGGCCAAAGAAACAGCCAACAGCGGCCCTGCAATTTATTGGGGAGTGGATAAAGCGGGTAATTATCAATTAGTCCTTGGCAAACACACCTATCGCTGTGGGCCGCTGATCGCACCGGAAACGAATCCATCGCGTGTAAACGACAATTTAAACGCGGCCTATGGGGAATAGTCACCCTGCTGTTCGCCAATAGTAAAAAGCCCCCGCGAGAAATTAGCGGGGGCTTTTTTATCAGAACAAGCAAACTTATTGACGTGTTACCGACCGTTTAAAAGATCGAGATACACGGGTCTAGCACACCGCGGGGCGCTCCGGCGGCTTACGCCGCTACGACCCCATCGGTGTACTCCCCCTAAAAATAAGCTTAAGTATCTTACTTTAAACCTATTAGCGGGCTTTCTTTGTTGCCAGCGTTTTCAAATTACGGCCATAAACAAACCACGTAATCAGAATACAGACGACGTAAAACACCACAAAGACCTTCATAGCACCGGCCGGAGAACCTGTCAGCGCCAACGATGTACCAAAGGCTTTAGGAATGAAGAAGCCCCCTGCGGCACCAATCGCGGAGATAAAACCTAACGCCGCTGCGGTATCGGTGACGGCTTCACGCTGCGCCTGATCGTCACTGCCGCCACGCGCTTTCACGCTGTCGATGGTGATTTTACGGAATACCACCGCAATCATCTGGAACGTAGAACCGCTGCCTAACCCTGCGGTTAAGAACAGCAGCATAAACACGCTGTAGAAGGCAATAAACGAACCGCCCACGCCGTGGGTTGGCAGCGTCAGGAACAGCAACGCGGCAAAGATCGCCATCAGCACAAAGTTGATCAGCGTAACGCGAATACCGCCAAAGCGATCGGACAGAGCACCACCAACCGGACGAGCCAACGCCCCAAGGAACGGACCAAAGAAGGCGTAATGCAGGATCACCACGTCAGGGAACTGGGTTTTTGACAGCATGGCAAAGCCTGCCGAAAAACCGATAAACGAACCGAACGTCGAAAGATACAGCACGCTCAAGATCCACAGGTGCCCACGCTTAAGCACGGGCAGCTGTTGGCTGAGAGAGGCTTTAGACGCGGCTAAATCGTTCATGCCAAACCAAGCAAACAGCGTGGCAATAATCAGGAACGGCACCCAGATCCACGCGGCGTTTTCCAACCACAGGCTACTGCCGTCTGGCTGGGTATGGCCTGTACCACCGAAGATACCGAAAATGCTGATGGAAATAGCAATCGGCGCAATCAGCTGCATAACGCTGACGCCTAAATTACCCAAACCACCGTTTAAGCCCAGCGCTCCACCCTGTTTGTTCTTAGGGAAGAAGAAGCTGATGTTAGCCATGCTGGAGGCAAAGTTAGCACCGGCAAAGCCACACAGCAGGGAAATCGTCACGAAAACGCTAAACGGCGTCGTTGGGTCCTGCACCGCATACCCCAGCCATAGGCAAGGAATTATGAGGAAAATAGTGCTGATTGCCGTCCAGCGACGCCCACCAAACATAGGGATCACAAAGGAGTATGGCACGCGCAAAATAGCGCCCGAAACAGAAGGCAGCGCGGTCAACATAAACAGCTGATCGGTGGTGAAGTTAAACCCGACCTTATTGAGATTTACCGCTACCGCGCTGAACAGCATCCAGACGCAAAAAGCGAGTAATAAACAGGGAATTGAAATCCATAGATTACGTTGAGCTGTTTTTTGGCCAATTTGCTGCCAAAAATCAGGCTCTTCAGGGCGCCAATCCTGGATCACGCCCCCTTTCGATTGTGTATTTGGAGCGGATGCTTGTGTCATAAAAACCTCTGCCTTTATCCGGTTAGTAGCGGAGTTGTACGCATCACGCACCTGAGCAAACTTGATACAAATCAAGCCGCTGTAAGGTAGCAATTTGGCGAAATCAGCCATAACTCCCTTAATGAGTAGGCTATAATTGTAAAAATATTTTCGAAGAATCATTCGTTTAAAGCTTTAAAAATTGAGCCTTCGCTACGTGAGTGGCACAAGCAAATATTAAGGGTTACTTCCTTATGGGTATGGGGTTATAGGCTAGGATGATTTAAAAAGGCTTTTCAAAGGTATCTTTCCTTTTTTTCGCAGCTGGTAGATTTTCATGAAACATTTCTGTGCACGTTTTTCCATCGTCAGTCAGGTAGCCGTTTTGATGCTACTGCTTGGCATATGTGGTATTGCAGGAATGAGCGTTTCCAGCTGGATGGCACAGAGCATTCAAGGCAACGCGCACGCGATCAACACATCGGGATCGCTGAGAATGCAGAGCTACCGTTTACTCTCGATGGTACCGCTAAATGCCAATACAGATAGCAAGCGCTGCTTAGATGAATTAAATAACGATTTAAACAGCCCAGTGTTACTGTCAGCCGTCAAGGAAGAGCATCTCAACACGCAGTTCTCCGCCCTACAACAAGCTTGGCAAGGCGATCTGCGCCCCGCACTACTTGCGGCACAACACCCCGATGATGCACGGGATAACGTCGCCAAATTTGTCGGCCATCTCGATGAACTGGTTTCTGCCATCGACCATCAAACCGAACAGCGTTTGACGATGGTCAGCATGGTACAAAAGATTTTTATTATCCTGACGTTGTTACTGCTGGTTGGCACCGTGGTCTATTTACGCCGCCGATTACTCCATCCTTGGCGCCAACTGGTCGGCATGTCGCAGGCGATTGGACAAGGGAATTTCAGCCAGCGTTTTCAGCAAACCGATCATCAGGATGAAATGGCTATTTTAGGCTCGACGCTGAATGCCATGTCGTCTGAACTCTCGCTGATGTATGGCAAACTCGAGCAGTTGGTCGAGCAAAAAACCACGGATTTACAGAAGAAGAATCAGGTTTTATCGTATCTGTATCGCGCTAGCCGCCAGCTCCATTCTCGTGCGCCATTATGTTCTCGGCTGCTGCCGATACTCACGGAGCTTCAAGAGCTCACGCCCCTGCACTCGCTACAGATTCGCTTGTATGAAAACAACAGCGACGAACAGTTTGATGAACTGAACTGTGTGGAAACACAGCGTCCCAAACACTGTCCTGATACGCATTGCGTCCAGTGTTTAAACCATTCTGAGCATGTTCCAAATAAACCCAGCTCTACGGTTAGCTGGAGCTTGAACGATCAAAGCGGTCGCTATGGTTTGATTTTAGCCCAGTTGCCAGAAGGCGTGACGCTACAACCCGAACAAAAGCAGCTGATGATGACATTGTCCGAACAGATCACCAGCACGTTGGCTCTGGAACAGCAGGCCGACCAACAGCAACAGCTGGCAGTCATGGAAGAACGTTCTGCCATTGCACGTGAGCTGCACGACTCCATCGCCCAATCGCTCTCGTGTTTAAAGATGAAAATCAGCTATTTGCAGATGCAGTCCACGGCGTTACCTGACAATATTCAAACCCAACTGCAAGAGATGCGCGAAGAACTGAACGCTGCCTATCGCCAACTGCGCGAACTGCTGACGACTTTTCGCCTGAAGCTGAGCGAACCGGGATTGCTGGCTGCTTTGCAGGTCACCGTCGCCGAATTTAATCAACGCTTTGGTTTTACTATCGATTTTGACTATCAGCTTCCGGCCAAAAGTGTTCCATCCCATCAGGCAATTCATTTAGTACAAATTGCCAGAGAAGCCCTAAGCAACATACTTAAACACGCACAGGCAACGCAGGTTGATATGACCATCACCCTACAAGATGATGAAATCGTTATGTCTATTTGCGACAACGGCCTGGGTATTAGCACTTCCCCTGAGCGACAGAACCACTACGGTCTCGTGATTATGAGCGATAGAGCCCAGAGTCTGAAAGGAGAATGCCAAATTTCACGCCGTGCGAGCGGTGGCACCGAAGTACGAGTCACATTCCCACAGGAAATACGCTAATCCCACGGCATCTGGTTTAGAGGAGAAATTGATGAATTCCACATTAGCTCAAGACGATCAATATACGATTCTGTTAATTGACGATCACCCGATGCTTCGCAGCGGTGTAAAACAGCTGATTAGCCTTGAGCCACAGCTAAAGGTGATCGGTGAAGCCAGCAACGGCCAGCAAGGCATAGAATTGGCGGAAGAGCTCGATCCTGATTTGATTTTGCTCGATCTCAATATGCCGGGTATGAACGGGCTAGAAACACTGGATCAGCTTCGCACCCGCACACTATCGGGCCGAGTAGTGGTTTTTAGCGTATCTAATCATGAAGATGACGTCATCAGCGCGCTAAAACGCGGTGCCGACGGCTACCTGCTTAAAGACATGGAGCCCGAAGATCTGCTGCGCTCACTCCATCAGGCCGCTGCCGGACAAGTGGTCATCAGTGAAGCGCTCACGCCGGTATTAGCCGCTAGCCTGCGTGAAAGCCGCCCTTCTTCAGAGCGCGATGTGCAGCAATTAACCCCGCGCGAATGCGATATTTTGAAGCTGATTGCGCAAGGCTTACCGAACAAAATGATCGCCCGTAAATTAACGATCACCGAAAGTACGGTTAAAGTTCACGTGAAACATTTGCTGAAAAAAATGAAGTTAAAATCACGTGTAGAAGCCGCCGTATGGGTATTGCAAGAAAAGGTCTTTTAATTAAAAAATAAAAAGCCCGCGAGAAAATATCAGCGGGCTTTTATTACCGTATTAAAAACTATTTATTCTGATCGACCAGGAATTTCACAACATCTGCAAATTCAGTGCGGTAACCGTCAATGGTTTTACTCTGCATTCCATCATTTTTAATCTGATATTGACCACCAACATAGAATGATGGCGTACCGCGCACACCGAAAGCCTCGGTGGCATTTTGCTGTTTTGCGGTGATCGATTTCACCATAAAGCTGTGTAGCGCGCCGTCATATTCTTCGGCTGGAATACCCGCTTTAATAAATACTTGACGAATATCCTCTTTATTCTTTATTGATTGTTCTTTTTGAACCGCATCGAAAAGAGGTTTTTCTACTTTATTTTCAATCCCTAATGCAATAGCAACAGACCATGCTTCGGTCAGTTCTTCGCCCATAGAGCCCATGGCGCTGACGTGGTACTTCACCACTTTATCGTTCTGAGGCAGACGTTCGTTAACGGCTTCACTCACTTTATAAACATTCGCAAACTGGTTACATGGCGGGCAATAAAAGGAGAAAAATTCAACTACGACAGGGGCATTTGGCACCTTATTTTTCAGTTTTACGTACTGTTCGCCTTCCTGATAGTCTGCAGCGTGTGATGCAAAAGAAAATAAAGAGAATGTGCTGAGTAGCGCCAGCAAAAGATATTTTTTCATATTTTTGAACATTACCGTCATTAGAGAGTTAAACAACGGCCAAAATGTTAGCATCAACGGTTATAAAACCCTGCCGACTTTACGGTTTATTACACAATCAAAGGCATAGAAATACAAACTCGATTATTAATTGCGCTCTTATAGTTTCAAAAGTAAATACTTTTATATGCAATACTTTATAAATAGGATGCATTGAAGTATCAAAATATATTCCCCAAGCGATAAACAGACCTTGGGGAATACTCGATGAAAATGCGGTAAAACATCAGTTCCAATCAGGCGCGCTTTCAATTTGCTTGGTGAGCATCGCTTTTACCTGATTATCTGGCTTGCCTAGCCACTGGTATTTTGCGTGTTTACTTGGATGGTCGAGCGCGTCAGGCCTATCCGCTATTTCCACACGAACGCCCCAAGCCTGTTTCTTATCGTTGCTAAACGCCACGTACATAAAATTATTAGCGCAGTCATGTGGCTTGCAGATATTGCCAACCTGATATTTTTTGCCTTGCCACGTTACCCATTCTGGTGGCGTTGAAGTGCCTGAACCTTTACGTGCCCACACAGGCAAATTTTTCTGCCCTTTCACCATCTTCTGCCATGTTTGCTGATAGCCTGATTGTTGTACCAGTTCAGAGGTGGAGACCGGTATAGAAGCAGCCAAGCTGACGGTGCTCAAACTCATAACAGTACCTAGCAGCGCCACTCGTAGCATTTTTTTATCAATCATCATCAACATCCTTTGCAGTCAAATATCTATTACAAATTAAACAACGATAAATCATACATACATTTTATATGACCACGCCATACGACAAAAGTTGATCCATACCACGAAAGTTATGACAAAAAAGCGGGAAATCCTCGTTGGTATGACAACTTAAGGTAAGCTATCAACCATAAGAATCGACCAGAGAAAATCAGCATGTTCACACTCCCTTCGTTGCCACCGTTAGAAAAAAGCCTGCATAGCGCAGAACTTGCACACCCATTAAACAAGCTAGAAGAAGATAAAATTTCACAGATGGTGGCCGATCTGGATTTGAACGGTTCGATCAAAGAACATTACTTAACCGGCTGGATGGGACTTTGCCCACTGGTGATGATCCGTAATTATCAGGATAAACGCGGCACCTCCAATGGTTTTATGCTGACGAGTCCGGGCCATTTTCGCTTTAGCGTACAGGCCATTACCTTTCGTATTCCCAAGTTTCTGCTGTGGGCAACGTTTCGCCGCAAGCCGCGGACAATGTCGCTCATTGCCTATCAGCAATTAGGTGAAAACGGCGGTGGCCTGATGCAATATCGCAACATTCTCGACGCCGAGATGAAAGAAACGGTCAACCAGCAATGGCGGGATATCAATGATTATCTCGGTGCGGCGTGCTATCAGGTTGAAAACGACTATCCGCTATGGCAAATGCTCGAGCAGACGGTAACGGAAGAGAAAGCTAACTGCTTAGCCACGATGTTAGCGTCCAATGGCAAAAAGCTGCAAAAAGATGATGAGTTTAGCGGGCTATGGCAGGGCGAACTCTTCATTGCCACACGCCCTGCTGGTGAAACATCGCCTGCCACATCGGTCATCATCAGCTGGCACGTCGGCGATGACATTGGCAGTTACCTTTATGGCTGGCTGAATAACGAACAAGGCGAAAAGCAACTTGCGTTAGCTATTCGCCCTGGGAAAAATGAGCAGTTTTTCACGCTAAACCGCTTTGATGCCGAACACGTTCAGCGCGCAGTCGCATTGTTTAAGTTAGTAACCTCTGAATAAAAAAGGGGCCAGCTCATTGGCCCTTTTTTATCTATCAATTACGGCATAATGCACGCTACACCTTCCGTTTTCTCAGCAAGGTTCGACGTTATATGTCCTGTTGCGGTATACACATAATAATAAGCATCTTGATCGGCAATAGCTTCTTCCGAAGTCCAGAACACCGTACCCGCATGTGAAACATCATCCAGACTCGCTCCCCACTCTTGCCACAGTGAGTCACTTGGCACCGTACGATTGCCGTTTCCTGTAGATAAATCATCACGGGTTGGCATTCGGTATCCCTGATTTTCACACCAGGCTTTCGCGTCATACCAGTTAAGTTTCCCTGCGGCTTCGTCTCTAAAAATAAAGAACTTCTGCGGATTGAAAACAATGGATCCTTTCGCTTCGTTATGACGAGCCATTATTCTGAATGCCCCCTTAGCCTTAATCGTGACAACGCCTTTATCGCTCACTGTAGCAATAGATGGATTGCTCGTTGTCCATTCATCAACTTGATCGTCCTCGTTATCCGTTTCTAACTTAAGTTGAGCACCGGGAAACGCGGTATGCACTGTGGCATCCGCAGTAGCATAATAGGTAGCACTGTTATTTGAAGGCGCGATTAAATAGCCAATCACATTTAGCGTATGTGGGTTAACCGGGCCCGTCGGGATATTGTCGTTAACATCATAGGTACTAATATCTTTAATAGAGAGCACAGTATTTTCTCGAGGTATACCAGTAACCGTTGTCGGTGTGATGTTAACTCCGACTGTACAGCCTTTATCATTAGGATGAATCACATACTGATTAATCCCCGTAGCCAACACACGTTTATTGTTACTAGTGTCTGTACAAAACCACTCTACAGTTGGGAGCGTGACTTCCTCATCACCTTCGGCATCAGCGACCGTCCAGGACATTTTTATGATATCGGTAATATCCAACTCATCGTCTACGCCCATAGTTTCATTGACACGAGTGAAGCTCACTTTGCCTGCTTCATTTTTGTCATTATAAATAACAGGGGCAGTGCCATTAATTATGCCCGCAGAGCCTGTCATATCCGTTGCATTAACTATATTCAAGGAGCTAGAGATAAAAAAAATAAGTGCTACTGTGCAGCTATTGAAACGCTTTATTTTCATAAAACCATCCTGCAATAAACGTTGAGCACCGAAGCACTCAACGTTTATTATTTGCGCAGATTATTTACGCTTGGTCGATTTCAGTACTGATTTAACTTTAGCGGTGTAATCAACTTTCAGGCTGTAACCCTGAACACCGTCTGCGCCTGCCGTTGCAAACACATTTTTCGCATTAACGTTAGTTGCTGGGATAACCAGATCTTTATTATCTGTGCTGCTAACAGCATAACCACCTGCGGTACCGGTGGTTGCACTGGTGCCATCGAAGAACCATTTGTAGCTATAGTTAGCCGATGCATCAAGTTCGCCCGCATCTTGCTTACCGTTATTATTAACGTCATACCAAACTTTGAACTGATAGGTATGGCCAACCAACAGTTTGCTATCTGCTTTGCCGATCAGGTTCACCGTTGGTTCTGCACTATCGACAATCGCGGTACCGATAGTGCCACCCACAATTGGACCATCTGGAATATTATCGCTGCTATCGTATTTACTGATATCGTTAATAACGATGGTCTGGCCGGTTGTTGGCACACCCGTTGATGTTTGTTCAGTAATTTCCGCGCCTAAATAAAGACCGGCATCTGCATTCTGAATGGTGTAGTCGGCTTTGCCGTCGTTACCACTCAGCATCACTTTATTGGCCCCAGCGCCATCGGTGGTGGTGAACCACTTAATGGAAGTCGTACTGCTGTCGGTATCGCCTTCAGCATCTTGTAACACGTAGCTCAAGGTAATTTTATCGCCTGGAGACATCGCATCGGTGGAACCACTGTGGTGATCGTTGGCGAAAGCAACGCTGTGAGCAGCACCTGCGGCGCTCGCTTTAAGCACCGGGAGTGTACCATTGAGCGTTCCTGCTGAATCCGTCATAACCGCCATTGCAAACGGGCTGCAACTCGCGAAAACAAAGGTTGCAAGTAGTGTTTTATTAAATTTTTTCATATCGAAATGACTCATTAAGTTAATATTAATTAAAACCTAAATAATCTGGGCTTATTATTTTTCGCGCAGCTTATTCATGATTTGTTGTCCTTCTGGCGTTAGTTGATAGTCAACTTTCAGCTCATAGCCCTGCACACCATCGACACCCGCACCCGCTAATACTTGACTCGCTTCTGCATTCGTTTTAGGAATTAAAATAGTATTATTATTCGTCGTATTTACCGCATAACCACCTTTCGTCCCATTTGGGGAAACACCGTCAAACATCCATTTATAATTAACCAGTGAAATTAAAGGAGTCGGAACGCTATCAGAAACAGTTTCACGATCGGTGGCATCCCACTGGCCATTATTGTTGCTGTCATAGGCAATTTTAAATTGATATTTATGACCTAATTGAAGCAAATTCCCTTTTTTCGCCGTTAAATTAACGGTTGGATTTTCACTATCAACAATTGCGGTATATATCATTGTGCTTGCAGAACTAAATTCGACGAGCACAGCATTCGTTTTTTGTGTGTTGTCATCACTCTTTGATGCGATGATAGAAAACACGCCATTCGTTGTACTGCCTAATATGGCTTTAGACCCCGATGGCGGCTCTTTAAAGAACAAACATTCACTTCCTGATTTACATTCATTTTTCGAGGCATGGATAGCAATTTCATGAGCGTGAGATTTATCTTCCACTTTATAAGCATGGAAGATCAGGTTCAGATTCTTGTCATCCAACAGCGTCGTCTCACCAGATAGCCCCGTTGTTTTTGCACCACTGGCAACCAAGTTTGCAAAATTATTGCCATTTGCCAAAAGCTTAATCGCTTTCTTCTGCTCGCCACTGTCATCAATAACCAATTGGTAATCAATTGGGGCTTCCGCCACAATAATATTGACGGTGTTCGACTGTTTTGTATGGCCTTTTTCATCCACCAGCGTGACTGCAAGTCGGTATTTATTCGCGTTAGGATCGGTAGAATTCACCCATGCAGGGAAGGTCAGCGTCCAGTGGTTATTTTGCCCATTGCTAATGTTTTCTGCCGTTAGCGCTGGCAAGCCGAGCGTACTTTCAGGGCTAAAATTGCCTATCGGCACCCATTTCGCACTTTTAATTTTTAGATGCGAAGTCACGGTGGCATTCGCTGTCCAATGGCAGCCTTCATAAGCCTCGGCGCTGTCGGGATCATCAGACAGAATACAGGCCGTCGCAGTGCCGGTTGGCTTAAGATAAAGCCCTACATCGAGATCGTTTTTCTCGCGATATTCCAGCACGATGTCATTATTCCGATCGACAAAATCCATGCGGCTACCAGCCAGGCTACGCATATTCGCAACTTCATCACCATCAAGCTGTTTTGATAAAGGAACTCCGATGCGGTAATCCAAACTAAGATTAGCCGTCATCTCATTTTGATCCGAATCTCCTTTTTTATATCCTGCCTGCAGCGTAATTAGCGGAACCGGGGTGTAGTCGATACTGACCGTCACGGCTGATGGGTCTTCCTGCAAACTATCTTTGCCAAATAACGCGACCTGATTGCCGTAGTATTGTTCATATACCACCGATGAGCCCAGTTGCGGGTAAGCGGGGAGATAGGCCTGTAAGCGGACATCCCAACCACGTGCAGGACGTTCCTGATAATCATCAAAATCAGGGGAATCCTTCCAAGAAGAGAGTGGCATATAATAGTTGCTGCTCAACTTTAGAAAGTTTGTCCAGGCTTCGCCGCCTAATCCCGCTCGATGATGACCACGCGTTATATCATGATCATAAAAAATATTAGAACCAAGCATCCAGTCTTCAGTAATATTATGGCGAAGGCCGATCCCCATATTTGCAATCGTGCGCCCGTCTTTATTATGAACTGAAAATTGGCTAAACCAGAGGTCACTCTCACCGTCATACCACGGAACCAAATAATCAAGAGACGAGCCATCAAGACTCCCCTGATCATTAATGTTCAAATTCGTGGCAATGTGACCATAAGGTGAAAGCAGAGATTCTATTTCTGATTGCGCTGAAGCTGTGGCTAGATTTTTGCCATACTGCAATGCTTCTGACTTCATACCTTCTGGTGTTAAATTCTTGAAATTATCTTGAGCTTCATTAACTATAATTTCTGACGTTTTTTCCTCTGTAGGATTATTTTTTTTATTTGAATTTTCCGTTGAGGATGAGTTATTTTGTTTTGGCGCAGAATCACTGATACCGAGATCAGGTAATTTAATATTTGTAGATGAATAGCCAACGCCTGAAATTGCAATACTTAACGATGGCGCTATTAGGCAATACAAAACTATTTTTTTCATATTTACCGATAAGTATCATAAATGGAGAGTTACTTTATATAAAGTATATTTAAAATATCTCCTCCAGACCGTGAGCACGACAAATTATGAGCGAGTCGCCTAAACATTAAAACATCCAAAACTGGATAAACATTCAACTTGACTTGGAAAAAATCGCAGAAAAATAGTTATCATGAGAATAAATTCAATTAAATTCAAAATGATAAGTAATATTTAATTTATATATTTAGCATTGCTACATTATAAATTTTTATAGAATAACTTTCTTGCGTATTAATATGAAGAAGCACTTACACCACATACAATAAAGATAACGCGACTAATAACGATAAGACGCAACAAAAATAGCATGACTATTTAACACATAAGCGTTATTTAATAATTCCTCGGAAAGTTATTAAGGATTTTGATCAGCTTACCATGCTGAATATCAATGTAACCACCAAAGCGCAGGTCTGCTAGCACTTTCATAACACCACTTCGTGCCAGGTTTGAACGCTGTAAAATATAATCTGCGACGCTTAATTTCGCGCGTTCGCTATCAGAGTAATGAGATAAGTCCTTCAGAAATAGACAAACAATTTCATAGGTAGAACTGTTTATTAGCATTGATTCATGGTGCAACTGACGATCGTTGAGATACCCTTGATAGTAAAAAACATCACGCCATAGAGACTGCGACTCTATTATTTCCATAGCTGCTTGTAAGGGTATCGTGCTGACTTCAGCACCTGCAGGAAACTTTAAATGATAGTGATGAGAACGATAAACCGAACCTTGTAGCCCAAGAATTGAGGGCGCAAACGCCGTTTCAACAAGTCGATTATCCACTTCACGCCATATGTCCACTCGCCCTTTCGTCAGCAGATAAACGTCAAACCCAGCATCTTTACCTTTTAGCCGCGCTTCTATGTTCTTGCTGTCGAGTAGGTAGGGTTTGGAGATACTGACAAAAGCAGTCATCAAACGATGAATACTCTCCAGAGGCTTTTCTATGATGCTACGTTTAATAGAGTTACCCATAAAAATGTCAAATTTATTGTAAGTTCAGTCAGTATATCCTAAATCATCTTAGGTGTAGAAAAGCCCCTCTTGACAGTAGTTGGCTTTTCTCACTTGCCCATAGCATGCCACGGTTCCTTTAAAACGGTGGCAATCTCACACCTACCACCATTGATGGAAATGGTGTACTGGCCCTATACCATGGCCAACTTCTAATGAATCTGCGGCCTCTAAGGCTTTTTGCAGATAACTTTTGGCGGCAAGCACCGTTTCATTCCAGTTCTGATATCGTGGGCGTAGCGCCGCAAGCGCCGCCGATAGCGTGCAACCAGTACCGTGGGTATGACGAGTATTCACCCGTGGTGCGGTAAAGCGCTGTTCGCCATCGCGACTAAATAGCCAATCCGGACTTTCGCTGTCGCTCAGATGCCCGCCTTTCATCAAAACCGCTTGGCATCCCATATCCAACAATGCGTGGCCTTGTCGGCGCATTTCATCTTCATTGGTCGCCATTGGATAATCTAAAAGCGCAGCTGCTTCAGGCAGATTTGGGGTGATAAGCGCGACTTTGGGGAGCAGCAAATCCCGCACGGCCTGCACCGCTTCTGGGGCTAGCAATGGATCGCCGCTTTTTGCCACCATCACCGTATCCAACACCACAAAAGGAATAGGATACAGGTCTAACGCCTGCGCGACCTGCGCGACGATATCGGCGTTGGCCAACATGCCAATTTTTGCGCTGTCGATACGAACATCGGTGAGCACGGACGCCAACTGGGCGCCCACAAACTGAGGTTCAATCTCATAAACAGACTGCACACCGCGTGTGTTCTGCGCCACCAGCGCCGTGATCACGCTGGTGCCGTAGGCACCCAACGCGGAGAACGTTTTGAGATCGGCCTGAATGCCTGCGCCGCCGCTCGGATCGGTTCCTGCGATGGTTAGTGCATTAATACGTTTCATGAGCGATCTCCAGAGCGAATAAAATCCTGCGGGGTTAAGTGATATAGCGCGTCGATAAAAGCGGGTACAAAGCTGCCGGGGCCATGGGATACAGCAACCGCGCGCTCACCAGCTAATGACATCGCTTGGCAGGCGGTGGCAACGGCCAACAAAAGGTCGGTCTGCCGAACGCTAAACGCCGCTACCACGGCGGACAATGCGCAGCCAGTTCCTACGACACGAGTCATCAGCGCGTCACCGCCGGTGACGCCATACACTCTTTCACCGTCTGTGACATAATCCGTTGCACCGGTTACAGCCACCACGGCTCCCGTTTGCAGCGCCAGAGCCTGAGCCGCTGGCAATGCCGCCGCCGAGTCATCGGTGCTATCAACGCCGCGACCGCCCGCTTCCATTCCGCTCAATGCCAATATTTCTGAGGCATTGCCACGAATAACGCTGGGCTTCAGCGCTAGAAGCTGACGTGCAAATTCGGTGCGATAAGCCAATCCGCCAACGGCAACCGGATCAAGCACCCACGGCTTTTGATGCTGATTGGCAGACTCAATGGCCGCTAACATCGACTGCGCTCGTTGCGCATGCAAAGTACCAATGTTGATTAACAGCGCGTCAGCCAATGAAGAGAATTGCGCAGCCTCTTGCGGCTCAACCACCATGGCTGGCGATGCTCCTAGCGCCAACAGCACGTTCGCAGTAAATGTTTGAACGACTTCATTGGTGAGACAATGGACCAACGGAGCGTGATGGCGAAACTGAGCAAAAGCGGCAGCGGCGCTTTCACCGGGTAATTCGATGTGGGGAAATTCGGTAAGGTGTGGATTCGACGCGATGGACATATTCCTCCCAACCGGCGGTCAAGAAGACGATGCGCTCATGCACCGAGACTTCCCTACGCTGGCATAATCCAGATCAGGTAATACGGGTAAGTTCTCAGCCCTTTCATTTTCATGTGGGCACCCCGAGTCAAGGCATTCATTATTGGGAACACAGAGCGCCACGTCAAGGTCAACGGGCGCTCCAGCTCATGTTACTTCTGATGTTCTGCGCAGTCGCAGCCCCAGTTTTTCAACTTGGAGGTTTTACCGATGCCCGGATTAAGCGTGTTAGTCGGGTCATTTTGTTGATAGAAAGCTTTCAGCTGTGGCTTAGCCTTGTACAGATGACCAACGTTATGCTCCGCAGGATATTCCGCGCCGCGCGTATCCAGCAGCGCGAGCATTTTTTCCTTCAGCGCATGCACATCGACGCCTTTTTTAACAATGTAATCCTGATGGAAAACGTAGCACATGAAATGCCCATAATAGAGGCGGTGCACCAGCGCATCGTCAAATTCCGGCGGCAGACGCTCGAACCAATCATGATCGTTGCGGCGCAGCGCAATATCGAGCGCAAGAATGTCTTCAACTTCTTTGCTGTGCACCGCGTTATAGCGGATTGCCGCGCCCGCAGCGGCAAATCGATGTAAGAATGCTTTTGCTCCCTCTTCTGCCGTGCAGACAAAAAACTCCCCTTCGGCCTGAGCAAAATAGGATTCCAGCCACGCGCGCGCTTCCTCAATGCCCTCGCCCGACATTTTTAGCATCAGATGATGCTCAAAGCGGTTGCGATACTCTTTCAAACGTTTGGGTAAATGCGATGGCAGCAGGTGACTCAGTGTTTGCATGGTGCGATCGACCAAATGACTTGGCAGGAAAGGCACTTTGCCAAAGATGGCATCCATACGCCCTTTCAGGGTAAAGAACATCGGCATTTTGTCGGTGCCCAGTTTGTCGATCATCACAAAAGTATCTTTGCCATACACTTCCGCAATATCGAAAATATCGCGATGCATGTACTCACCCGCCACCGGCAGATTTTTGAAATTCGCCAGCATATGCCGACGCAGTTCGGTCAACACCTGCGGCTGGTTGGTGCCGATATAGAAGACCTGCGATGAGGATTGCGCCGGGAAAGTATCTAAGCGCACCGCAAATACCGCAAGTTTGCCCGCACAGCCAGAGGCTTCGAACAAACGGCGTTCATCGGCGTTAAAGCGTGATGGCGTATCCGCTTCAACGTCGCGAATTCGCTCGGCATAATCGTGATCGGACGCCTGACGTTCGCTATGTTCAACGTCTTGCGGGCCGTACTTCTGGTTTTCCAAACGCGTCAGGATCTCTTCTGGTGTACTACCCAGCGCAATGCCCAGATGGTTAACCAACTCAACCTGCCCGAGCTCATTAACTCGGCCATACAGCGCCATTTCGGTGTACGCAGGGCCGCGGTGTACCAGCGAGCCGCCAGAGTTATTACATACGCCGCCCACGACCGATGCGCCAATGCAGGAAGAACCAATCACCGAATGTGGCTCACGCCCCAACGGTTTTAAGATGCGTTCTAGATGCCACAGCGTGCTGCCCGGCAAAGCCACAACCTGCTTGCCTTCGTCCAACAGCTGAATTTTATCCAAGCGCTGGGTGCTAATAATGACGATTTCGCGATCGTAGTCGTTACCGCTCGGCGTGGAACCTTCGGTGAGTCCGGTGTTAGCCGCCTGCATCAGCACAATTTTATCGGCCTCAACGCTGGCCTTAAACACCTTCCATTGTTCGAGCAAACTGCCTGGGAAGACCACCGCCAACGCATCGCCCTGTCCGGAACGAAAGCCTTTGCGATAGCGTTCAGTTTTACGCGCGTCGGTAAGAATATGAGATTTACCCACGATATCCGTGAGTTGTTGAATTAACACCCGCGAGTCGGAAGTCTGACTCGCACCAAGAGGTTGTTCCTGCATAGCCATAGTCCTTTTATTAGTATGATGAATCCTTTCGAGGATACCGCTTTTTGCTTTAATGTGAAAAAAATTATACTGGAAAGTTAAATAAATAATATATGGGCAAAAAAAACCTGACGCTAAGGTCAGGCTGTTTATCTCAGTAAAGGCTACTCATGTAATCCACATTCGCGTTTTAGCCCAAAGAATCGCGTTTCTTCTTCCGCCATTCCCGGCTCCCATTTACGCGTAGTGTGAGTATCACCCACGGACAGATAACCTTGCTCCCACAGCGGGTGATAGCTGAGCCCATGCTGCTGTAAGTATTGATAAATCTGCTGATTATCCCAATCGATAATCGGCAGTATTTTAAACACCCCGCGCTGAATCGCGAGCACCGGTAAATGCGCACGGCTGCCTGATTGCTCGCGCCGCAGGCCAGCAAACCACGTTTGCGCCCCGAGCTCGCGCAATGCACGGTTCATCGGCTCAACTTTGTTAATATCGTTGTAGCGCTCAATGCCCTCAACACCTTGCTCCCAAAGTTTGCCATAGCGAGCCTCTTGCCACGCAGCCGACTGCTCAGCGCGGTAAACCTTGAGATTCAAATTCAGCTTTTCGTGCAGGGTATCGATGAACTGGTAGGTTTCAGGAAACAAATAGCCGGTATCCGTTAAGATCACCGGAATATCCGGTAGCTCACGGGTGACCAAATGCAGCGATACCGCTGCCTGAATGCCAAAACTCGAAGAGAGCGCAAATTCGGCGGGCAAATGCTCTAGCGCCCAACGCACCCTTTCCTGCGCACTCAGTTTTTCTAACTGAGTGTTAATTTCAGCTAACGCCATAACCTGTTCGACTTTGGGTAAGGCTTTCAGCTCATGTAAGTTTAATGCAGACATAAAATTCTCCGCGATGAACCAGCATCCCCCTCCCAACCTCCCCCTTCTCAGGGGGAGGGGCATAACAGCAACACCTTTTAGCTCTCAGAGAAAGAACATATACAGCATCACCGTTCAGCCCCCTCCCCTGACAAGGGGAGGGTTGGGGTGGGGTATTAGCATCAATCAGTCATAAAAATCTCTTGCCGGATCCAGCACCGGGCGCACGATCCCTGCGCGAATGGTGAAATCACCAAAGCCTTCATCGGCTTCACGCTCTTTCGCCCAGCGACCGACCAGTTCGTCAATCACGCCGAGGATTTCGGCATCGGTGATGTTTTCGCGATACATTCTCGGGATCCGCGTTCCGGCGCGATTCCCACCTAAATGCAGGTTGTAGCGCCCCAGCGCTTTTCCGACGAGACCAATTTCCGCCAGCAGCGCACGACCACAGCCGTTTGGACAGCCTGTGACTCGCAGAACAATATGCTCATCGCCAACGCCATGGCTTTGCATAATTTCTTCAACCTGAGTCACAAACTGCGGCAGGAAACGCTCGGCTTCCGCCATCGCCAGCGGACAAGTTGGGTACGACACGCAGGCCATCGAGTTTTTACGCTGCTCGCTGACGCCGTCGTCGATCAGGCCATGTTCACGCGCAATCTGTTCTATGCGGGCTTTGTCTTTTTCAGCCACGCCCGCCACGATCAGGTTTTGATTGGCCGTCAGACGGAAATCGCCCTGATGAATCTTGGCGATCTCCACCATGCCGGTTTTCAACGGCCGATTTGGATAGTCCAGAATGCGCCCATTTTCAATAAACAGCGTCAAATGCCATTTATTATCAATACCTTTCACCCAGCCAATGCGATCGCCGCGTCCGGTAAACTCATAAGGACGTACCGGCTCGAACGTCACTCCCGCACGCTTTTCCACTTCAGCTTTGAAGTTTTCTACGCCGACGCGCTCCAAGGTGTACTTGGTTTTTGCATTCTTACGATTGGTACGGTTTCCCCAGTCGCGCTGCGTTGTCACCACGCCTTCAGCCACGGCCAATGTGTGCTCGACGGGAATAAAGCCAAGCTCGCTGGCCGTGCGGGCATAGGTCGCCTTATCGCCATGAGCAATAGACAGCCCACCACCGACCAGCACGTTGAAGCCGATCAGCTTGCCGTTTTCCGCAATCGCCACGAAGTTGAGATCGTTGGCATGCAAATCCACATCGTTTTGCGGCGGGATCACCACCGTAGTTTTGAACTTACGCGGTAAATAGGTTGCACCGAGAATCGGCTCTTCATCGGTGGTTTCGACTTTTTCCTGATCCAGCCACACTTCTGCATAGGCGCGAGTGCGCGGCAACAGATGTTCAGACAGTTTTTTCGCCCACTCATAGGCTTCTTGGTGCAGCTCAGACTCCACGGGATTCGACGTGCACAGCACGTTGCGGTTAACGTCATTGGCGGTCGCCAGCGCATCTAACCCCAAACGATTAAGCAACTGATGCACCGGTTTGACGTTTTGCTTCAATATGCCGTGAAACTGGAACGTTTGACGGTTGGTAATACGAATGCTGCCGTACAGCGTGCTTTCGTCGGCAAACTTATCGATACCCAGCCATTGCTGTGGCGTCATCACGCCGCCCGGTAAACGGCAGCGCAGCATCATGGCATGACGTGGTTCTAACTTTTGCTCGGCGCGTTCGGCACGAATATCGCGGTCATCCTGCTGATACATGCCGTGAAAACGGATCAGCAGAAAGTTGTCGCCGTTAAAACCACCGGTCAGGCCATCATTTAAATCTTCGGCAATGGTGCCGCGTAAAAAATTGCTCTCACGCTTAAGGCGCTCAGCGTCGGCCAAGGGTGCATCAACCACCAAGGGCCCCGGGTGTTTGCTGCTAAAAGCGTAATTATCTTGCATCGATTTGCTCATTATTAGTAAACGTCCCGCTGATAGCGGCGCTCAACGCGCAGCTCACTTAAAAATTCATCGGCCTGTTCGGCATCCATTCCACCGTGTTCAGCCAATAGCTCCAGTAACGCCTGTTCAACGTCTTTCGCCATGCGGTTGGCGTCTCCGCAGACGTAAATATGTGCGCCCTGTTCGATCCAGCGCCAAACCTCGGCCCCTTGCTCACGCAGCTTGTCCTGTACATAGACTTTATGTTTTTGATCGCGTGACCAAGCCAAATCGATACGGGATAGAACGCCGTCTTTAACAAAGCGCTGCCATTCCACCTGATACAGAAAATCTTCGGTGAAGTGAGGATTGCCAAAGAAAAGCCAGTTAAGACCTTCTGCCCCTTCGGCTGCGCGTTGTTGAATAAACGCACGGAACGGTGCAATGCCGGTGCCAGGGCCAATCATAATGACCGGCGTTTGTGGATTCGCAGGCAGACGGAAATTGTCGTTATGCTCAATGAAAACGCGCAGCTCGCCATCTTCTTCCAGACGATCGGCCAAATAGCCAGAAGCACCGCCGGTGCGGGCGCGACCATCAATCTCATAACGCACCACGCCAACGGTAATATGCACTTCACTGCCCACTTCCTCTTGGGAAGATGCGATGGAATAAAGACGCGGCGTTAGCGGGCGTAACAGCGCCACTAGCTGCTCTGCGTCTAAATCTGCCGGTGCTTGGCGGATCATATCCGGCAGCGGCGTGGTTTGTGCGTATTGTTGCAGTTGATGCTTATCCGCTAAGAGCTCAATCAAACGCTCATCGCGCGAAAGCGCCGCGTATTTTTCTACGATAACGGTGGTGTTTTGCGTTAGCTCCAAGCGTTCGGTCAGCGCCTCACGCAGCGTCATCGTTTGGTCGTTGAGAGTGACCGTCTCGTCGCCGGTACGCCAAATCAGGCCAATAATTTCTTCAACCAAATCAGGATCGTTGTGATACCACACGCCCAGTGCGTCGCCCGGCTGGTAACTCAAGCCTGATTCGCCGAGATCGATTTCAATATGACGCACGTCTTTATCCGAGTTGCGTCCGGTAATTTTTTGCTTCACCGCCAAAGAGGCGGTGAGCGGGGATTCTTTGCTGTATGGGCTGCTCACGATCTGCGCCACGCTTCCCGCTACGCTAACCTGAGTCTGCGCCGCCGTTGCCTGTGGCACGCGCTGTTTCAAAACGTCTACGATCTGCTTACGCCATGCTTCTGCCGCCGATTTGAAATCAACATCGGCGTCGGCGCGGTCGAATAAGCGCTCACCACCCAATTCTGCTAAACGGGCATCAAAATCTTTTCCGGTCTGGCAAAAGTTTTCATAAGACGTATCACCAAGGCCAAACACCGCAAACGCCGTTCCTGCCATCTGAGGGGCTTTTTTGGAGAACAAATATTTGTGCAACGCGACGGCCTCTTCCGGCGGTTCACCTTCCCCTTGGGTTGAAGCAACAATCAGCAGCAGTTTTTCCTGCGCGATCTGTTTGAATTTATAGTCACCCGCGTTAACCAACGTCACACCCAAACCCGCGGCGGCCAAATCATCGCGTAGCTGTTCAGCCACCCGTCGCGCGTTGCCCGTTTGCGAAGCAGAAATCACGGTAATTGAAGCGGCCGCAGCCGGTGCTGGCGTCACCGCTACCGTGCCCGGCTGTTGATTAACCATTCCCCAGAAATAGCCGGAGAGCCACGCCAGCTGGTGTGGTGAAAACTCACCAATCGCCGACTGGAGCTTTGCCAATTGCTCCGGCGTGAGTGGAAGCATAGAAGTAGGAGGAGCCTGAGTCGTCATTGCTAAGTGTTCCTTGCACAGTGATCCCTTTGGTACTTCAAGCAGCCTCAGACTTAGCTTTAAGAACCGTGGGTGTGGCGAATTGATGTAGCGCTTTTTGTAAGGTTACCTAGCTGGATAATAACAATTAAATAAGTGATGGAAATAACAAATAACCATTTGAACTAACCACTAATTCAGGTAGGTGATAGAGGCTGGGGTGTTTTAGGTTAAAACCTATAAAATCAATGAATAACAGCTAGTTATTACATAATCATTTCTGCTCACTTTACTATTGGCTTTATTCTTTACATCGAAAGGAGTCTTAATAGATAGGATCAAACTTTTCATAGCCCGTTAAAAAAATAACGGGTCAGAAATAAAACAAGTCGCCTCTTAGACATTAAAGAATAAATTTTCTGCTTATACTCAAACAATCGCGGTAAAACTACCGCCAACGGGCGCTTTCCGGTAGTATGCGCAGGTTTTTTAGGTTACGAGGCGTCATCATGACAACCACCCTGTTTAAAGATTTTCAGTTTGAAGCTGCGCACCATCTGCCCCACGTTCCGGAAGGACATAAGTGTGGTCGCCTGCATGGCCATTCGTTTTTAGTACGCATTGAAATTACCGGCGAAGTGGATGCTTATACCGGCTGGGTGATGGATTTTGCCGAGCTGAAAGCGGCGTTCAAACCCATTCTGGATCGCCTCGACCATTATTATCTGAATGATATTCCTGGTCTTGAGAACCCAACCAGCGAAGTGTTAGCCCAGTGGATTTGGCAACAGCTGAAACCTGAGCTGCCGTTGCTAAGCGCCGTACTGGTGAAAGAAACCTGCACCGCAGGCTGCACCTATCGCGGTTGATAGTTGCCATGATGTGACCGGTATGGCACCGGTCACATAAACGTCTTGCCGCTATCGCGCGTATCAATAGCGCAGTGATTGATTAGCGTTTTGACAGCAAGAGCCCCAGAATCAACCCTGCCGTTGCCCCAATTCCCACGCTGTGCCACGGTTTATTCCGCACGTAGCCATTCACATCACAGCAGGCATTTTTCACCCGATCCGTTACAGGACACGGTGTATCGCCGCTGATGCGCGCTTTCACCTCACGCAGCGTATCTTGTGCGCTACGGCGCAGCGAAGCGATTTCATCCTCCGTTTTATCCGCCCCCTCCTGCAACACACCTTCAAGTGCATCCGCCAGCAATGAAACCTCTTCTTCGATGCTACGTTCAACTTTATCGGTTTTTCTAAACATAGTGTTCCCTCTTGCTGTATCAAAATCATGTTCAAAGGATTGGCGAAAAATGATTAGCAAATTTAATGTCAGCTAACATACCCAAAATAATTGGAGTTGCATCAAGGCGGCAAGCGAGTAAATCCCGATGAGCTTACTCAAGTAAGTGATTACTCGGCCCATCCATGGGCCTCGCCACTAGGGCCGCAGTAAACTGCGTTTAAATCTGCTCCAAGCAGATTTATCGGGTGAGCGAGAGCAGCCAACACAGATGCAGCTTCAAGTATGACGGGTATAAGCATAGTTGAAACTCAGCGATAAGGGCTCGGAGTGTTCTGGAAAGCGCTGTTTAAAAAATCTGCTCGACAGAATCTTCGGCTTCGCCTATTTTCGTTAATAGCCTGTACACAGGCAGCGTCGCTCGGACGGTCCGGGCGCTAACGTCATCTTGAGGTATCTATGACAGACTCACGCACTCCGCGTCGTTTTACTCGTATCGATCGTCTTCCCCCTTATGTATTTAACATTACCGCTGAGCTAAAAATGGCTGCGCGCAGGCGCGGCGAAGACATTATCGATCTCAGCATGGGGAACCCTGACGGCCCAACGCCGCCGCACATCGTTGAAAAAATGTGTACGGTGGCACAGCGTGAAGATACCCACGGCTACTCCACGTCACGCGGCATTCCACGTTTACGCCGCGCGATCTCGCATTGGTATCAAGATCGTTATCAGGTCGATATCGATCCCGATAGCGAAGCGATTGTTACCATCGGTTCTAAAGAGGGTCTGGCACATTTGATGCTGGCAACGCTCGATCATGGCGATACCGTTTTAGTGCCAAATCCTAGCTACCCCATTCACATTTACGGCGCGGTCATTGCTGGCGCGCAGGTGCGGTCAGTTCCGCTGGTTTCAGGCATCGACTTTTTCAACGAATTAGAACGCGCCATCCGTGAGAGTATTCCCAAGCCTAAAATGATGATTCTGGGCTTTCCTTCAAACCCTACCGCCCAGTGCGTTGAATTAGATTTCTTTGAACGCGTCATTAAGCTGGCGAAAGAACACGATATTTTAGTGGTACACGATTTAGCCTATGCCGATATTGTGTATGACGGCTGGAAAGCGCCTTCGATTATGCAAATCCCCGGCGCTAAAGACGTCGCCGTCGAGTTTTTCACCCTGTCGAAAAGCTACAATATGGCTGGCTGGCGTATCGGTTTTATGGTCGGCAATCCTGAGCTGGTTAACGCTCTGGCACGCATCAAGAGCTACCACGACTACGGTACTTTTACTCCGTTGCAGGTGGCGGCGATTGCGGCTCTCGAAGGCGACCAGCAATGCGTGCGTGATATTGCCGAGCAATACCGTCAACGCCGCAACGTGCTGGTCAAAGGCCTGCACGAAGCCGGTTGGATGGTAGAAAACCCTAAAGCATCGATGTATGTTTGGGCAAAAATCCCCGATGCCTATGCGCACCTTGGATCGCTAGAGTTTGCCAAAAAGCTGTTGGCCGATGCCAAAGTTTCCGTTTCCCCAGGGATTGGTTTTGGTGACTATGGCGATACCCACGTTCGTTTCGCCTTGATCGAAAACCAAGATCGTATTCGTCAGGCCGTGCGCGGGATTAAAAGCATGTTTAGAAAAGATGGGCTGATTACAGGCAAGTCATAAGTTCAAGCCCCCCCTAACCCTCCCCTTCGCAGGGGAGGGAACTGTTCAGTGATGTTGGTAAGAATCTCGATCGGCTCCTCCCCCTGCGAAGGGGGAGGCTGGGAGGGGGTCTTAGCCACAAAACTAATGGCTTGTCACTTTCGGTCTAAAGAAAATCACCGGCAACACCACCAGCGCCATCGCATAGAACATGCCGCCTTGATAGTGCTCAAACAGGAAGCCCGACAGCATCGTCATAATCGCTACGCTTCCGCCCATGCCTAACGCCGAATAGACCGCTTGCAGACGGATCACATCGCCACCCTGCCGTGCCGAAATAAAGCGCATTGCCGCCAGATGACATACGGTGAAAGAGCCCGCATGCAGAATTTGAATCAAAATAAGCCACGGCAGCGCGGTTGTTGAGCCCATTAAGCTCCAACGGATCACCGCACAAAAACACGACAACAGCAGTAGCTGGGAAACCGACATACGACGGAATAAGCGCTTGCTTAATGCAAAGACGATAACCTCAGCAACAACGCCTAGTGACCACAGATAACCGACTACCGACGCGGAATAGCCCGCCTCCTGCCAGTAAATCGTACTAAATCCGTAATAGCCGGCATGAGCGCCTTGAAGTAAAGCGGCACACAATAAAAAACGCCATACCGGCGCTTCTTTTAATAAAATTTTCCACGGTGTGGTTTCCTGCACCGCGCTATCTTTTGGTGCATCCTGTGGCATGTGACGCGGGCGTAAAAGCATTCCCACCAGCATGGCCGCCAGACCCGCCCACAGGCAATACATAATAGCCTTATGGCCAAAGGCATTGACCACCTCCCCCGTTACCGCAGAGCCAATAACAAAGGCCATCGATCCCCACAGGCGTACCTTGCCGTAGTCCAGCCCCACCTGGCGTTGCCACGTCGCGGCCAGCGCATCGGTCAGCGGAATTAACGGCCCATAGAAAAGGCTAAATCCGGCCATCACCACCAACAGCCACGCCCATGCAGTACCAAAGGAAAATGCGATAGAACAAATCAGGGCGAGGAGAGCAATAAGGCGGAGAGCGGTAATCAGTTGAGAGGTTTTTTTAACGGCGGGAGCAATGAATAAACTACCAAGAAAACGGGCTATCATCCCTGCGCCAAGCAATAGGCCAATGGATTCGGGAGAAATTCCCTCGCCTTGCAGCCACAAGCTCCAAAACGGCAGAAATATGCCAAAAGAGAAAAAATAGGTGAAATAACTGAGTCCTAACCAACCTGCAGACGGCAACATTTTTCCTCCTTAATTTTAAACGCGTTACTTTGACAGAGGCATCCCATGCTGGCAATGAATATTGTCGCAAAATCAATTAGCAAATGAGATGTACACATCCCCCTCATCAAATTTTTTTCGAGAGGATATATAGGAAATAGGTAACAGTTTTTAACGCGTGTAGGCAGCTTTGTTTATCGGTTGTTTGCCAAGCGTAAACGGCGGTGAAACAGCTTAAACTTTTGTGAGAGGCGGGTCTAAATTTAGGATTTGATTGATTTTATATATCGGAATGCTGGTTAACATAGGCATCCCTGTTTTTGACTAGGAAGCTGACGAGTGACGGAAACCACTTCGTTAAACAAAATTGATGCACTTAAAGCCGAAATTAATCAGGAAATATCCATGATCGAATTCGACCTGAAGCTGCAAATTTCACATGATGCATTAGCCGATCATTCAGAGAAAGAGCCCGACGTCGCTTTAATAGAAGAGGCGTACTAAATCTGACTCCCTTTTCCCGGTTCACTGAGCCGGGATTGTTTGCAGCAGCTCGCAGCGCTTATCCAACAATGACTCCACCGATGCCCTATTTCGCTCTCCCATTCCCACCCGTGTCGCCAATAAAATAAAGCCCGGCTGATTTTCAAACGTCGTTGGCACCACGGCTACGCCATAATAGGCCAGCTGTTCAGGCGTAAGATGAAACCGATCGGCAAGCGATTTGATTGGGTTCACGCCGATGAGCGCCGGTTGCTCGATACGCTTGGCATAAAACCGATGACGCAACAGCAAATCAGGCAGCAAACCCCATTCGCGACCAATATAGGGACGTTCGGCTTTTAGCTGGCGGCGAACATCTTCACGCAAACAGGTGAGATGAATATGAAGCTGATTCTGGCTGCGTCCATAGGCTGAGTTTAACGCCAGCCCCAGAACATCGTCGGGAACCGGTCGGCCATATTCATACGCCAGCCGATAGCGCATCGTCCATGCGTAACCGAAATAATCCGGCGCGTCATTTTCTAGCAGCACAGGGCTCTCAATGCCGCTCATCCGAGCATTGGGGACCAAAATAAAATGAGCGGGAAAGCGCGGGTTTTGAATGACGGTAAACGCAGATCGCCGATCGTGAGTCGGCGAGTAGATCTGGGCGCAGGGTGCGGGATCGTGCTTTTGCTGATAGTTAACGCGACAAACTTTATCCACCACGCCCCACAGCGCGTCAGATTTGGCACAGCCGGTCAGCAAAAATACCAACATCAGAAGCGCGGTGCCAAAAATCATCCGATAATTATTTAGCAGCGCGCTTCTCATCAGCATAGTTAGGCGATGTTCAAATACTTATGGGTTTGCATCGACAAGCGCCAGTTGCGCGCAATACAGGTTTCTATACACAGCTTGGTCGCGCTCTCTTTTTGGCTAATCGGCTGGAGCGCGATAATGCGTTTCTTGTCATCGTGAAGCACGGAAAGTAATGCATCTAAATCTTCAATATCGCGCTCACGTGCAACGGGATGCTTAACCTCATCGGCGCGTACCAAAGAAGACTCCAAAACTTTCATTCCACCTTTCATGTTGACCTTCGGAGAGACCGTCACCCAGGTTGCCTCAGAGCAACGGATGTCATGGGTGCCGCTGGTTTCTATCTGGCAGGAAAAACCATTTTGATTCAGCAATTCCGTCAACGGACGTAAATCATGGATGCAGGGTTCGCCGCCGGTGATCACCACGTGGCGAGCGGTATATCCGCGATCGCGCAGGATATCCAGCAGTTGCTCAGGAGTAGCGCTGCCCCACGCATCGCTCTCTTCAGTTTTGATCAAGATTTCGTTCATGCCGATTTCTCGTTCAGGTAACTGTTCCCATGTATGTTTGGTATCACACCAGCTACACCCTACCGGACAACCTTGCAGGCGAATAAAAATAGCCGGAACACCGGTGTAAAAACCTTCCCCTTGCAGGGTCTGGAACAGTTCGTTTATCGGATACGACATGACACTCTCATTGTTAATAAAACTTTCTTACCATAAAAAAGCTGCGTCGCATTGTCGCAGATTTGCCCCCGCGACGCCAAATACGCCGCACCTCAGTCGCACATCGCATTTGAAGTCACAATTAAATAACATTTTCATCAAAAACGTTTGACACACATCGGCCTTTCGAAAATAAATGTATATACAACTCTATACAGGTTTGGGGATGCTATGAATTTATTGGAGTCCGACGTTATTTGGCGCAACGGACGCTTAGCCACCATGAGCGCACAAAGCAACGCGCCTTATGGTCTTCTCGATCGTCATGCACTGGTGGTGCGCGATAAGCATATTATAGCGGTGATCCCAGAGGATGAGCTTCCCGCGCAGCATCCCCAGCAGATCGATCTCCAGAATCGGCTCGTAACTCCTGGTCTTATCGACTGTCATACGCATTTAGTCTTCGGTGGCGATCGTGCCTACGAATGGGAACAGCGCCTGAACGGCGTGTCATACACCGAAATCAGCCAGAAAGGCGGCGGAATCAATTCAACCGTGCGCGCCACGCGCGATGCCTCACCGGATACGTTGCTCAGCATCAGCCAACAGCGTTTACAGGCTTTAATGGACGAGGGCGTAACCACGGTAGAAATGAAATCTGGTTACGGTCTGGATCTTATCAATGAAGAAAAACAGCTACGCGTTGCCCAGCAGCTGGCTCGGCAAAATGCCATCGACGTTAGCCCAACGCTGCTTTCAGCACATACCACGCCGCCGGAATATCATGGCCGCTCAGACCACTATATCGACCTGATTTGTGAGGAAATCCTACCGCAGCTGTGGGAGAAAAAACTGTTTGAATCGGTCGATGTATTTTGCGAAAGCGTAGGTTTCTCACTCGCGCAAAGCGAAAAGCTGTTCACGGCCGCTAAGCAGCTCGGAATCCCTGTGCGTGGGCATATGGAACAGCTTTCTAATCTTGGCGGCAGCGAGCTGGTGGCCCGCTATCACGGGCTGTCGACCGACCATATTGAGCATCTGGATGAGGCCGGTATTCAAGCCTTAGCGCACAGCCAAACCGTGGCGGTTCTGTTGCCCGGTGCCTTCTATTTTTTACGCGAAACCAAACGCCCTCCGGTGGATTTATTACGTGAATATCGCGTTCCTATGGCGGTAGCCAGCGATTTCAATCCCGGAACCAGCCCTTTTGCGTCTTTGCGCCTCGCGATGAATATGGCCTGCGTGCAATTTGGCCTTACGCCGGAAGAAGCATGGCTAGGCGTGACTCGACATGCGGCTCAGGCGTTAAACCGCCAGCACACCCACGGACAGCTTGCCGCCGGTTTTCAGGCTAATTTCGCGGTGTGGGAGGCAGAAAAACCGGTTGAAGTAATTTATGAGCTGGGGCGAAATCCACTGTATCAGCGGATTTATCAGGGTCAGGCGACTCTAAAACAGAGCGAAAATGAGGAAATGCAATGAGCCACTGGCAGCCCACCGCTAATGACGTTTGGCAAGGACGTAACGATCTAGCGGAATCTCCTGAAGCGTTACGCTTATTTCAGACCATTGGGCAACACAATGAGCTTCGCCCTATCGTGTTGCTCGGTTTTGCCTGTGATGAAGGCGTTAAACGCAATCATGGCCGCACCGGTGCTGCCGCAGCGCCCGATGCGCTGCGCAAAATGCTGGCTAATCTTGCTGCGCATGCAGGACATGACCGCGTCACCGACGGCGGCACGTTACGCGTTGGCGATACCCCATTAGAAGAAGCACAGGCGCTCTTTAGCCAGAAAGTCACGCAATACCACCAGCAAGGGGTGAGAACCTTAGTCTTTGGCGGCGGACATGAAACCGCCTTCGCTCACGGTTTAGGGATATATCAGGCGCATCCCGACAAAACCGTCGGCATTATTAATTTTGACGCTCATTTGGATCTGCGCCGCAACGACGTGGCGACATCGGGCACGCCGTTTCGCCAGCTCGCTCATTACTGCGAGCAAAACCAGCGACCGTTTCATTATCTCTGCGTTGGCGCCAGCCTCGCGGCGAACACGCAGGCGTTGGTCACCGAGGCCGAGCGCTTGAACGTTGAGATCGTATGGGATACCGACGCGCTTACGCGATCGCTCGACGATCTGCATCGCCAGATCGGCGCATTTATGGAGAAGTGTGAGATCGTCTATCTGACGATCGATCTGGACGTACTTCCCGCATGGCAAATGCCCGGCGTCTCAGCGCCCGCCGCCGTGGGATTGCCAATTGAACGACTTTTACCGTTAGTGGGTACGATATGTGAAAGTCCGTCATTGTGGGGAACGGATCTGGTGGAATACAATCCCTCTTTGGATATTCAGCAATTCGGTGCCCGCACGGCGGCACGCATTGCATGGCAAATTCTACATCAATGGAACATCGGCGATTGCCCATAAGGAATGTTATCCATGACTCTTCCCGCTGATTTATCACCGCTATCAACGCCTGCGCCGCTGTATGAGCAGGTCAAAAAAATGATTACCGATAACATCAGTAACGGAGCTTGGCCGCCAAATTATCGCATCCCCTCAGAGGCCGAGCTAGTCGCGCATCTGGGATTCAGCCGAATGACCATTAATCGGGCGTTGCGAGAGTTAACTCATCAAGGATTACTGGTGCGCATGCAGGGCGTTGGCACTTTTGTTGCTGAACCTAAAGGGCAATCTGCGCTGTTTGAAGTTCACAGCATTCGTGACGAAATTCTGGCACGCAATCACCGCCATCACTGCAAAATTATCTTGCTGGATAAAGTGCAGGCCAATAGCGAACAGGCCGCAGCCTTAAATCTCAGCGTGGGCGCGCCAATATTTCACTCCATCATCGTGCATTACGAAAATGACACGCCGGTGCAGATTGAAAATCGCTATGTGAATCCTATCGTTGCGCCTGATTACCTACAGCAGGACTTTCTCAAAATCACGCCGCACGACTACCTTTCGCGCGTGGCACCACTCACCGAAGGGGAACATATTGTTGAAGCCCTGCTGCCTTCGGCAGAAGAAAGCCAATGGCTTCACATTCAGGCTAATGAGCCTTGCCTATTGATCGAACGTCGAACTTGGTCTAAACATCATAATGTTACCTTTGCAAAATTGCTGTTTCCCGGAACTCGACATCGTTTAAAAGGACATTTCACCTCATGAATCAATGGCAGATCATACGATGGGCTGATTATCAGGCTATGCCTTGGAAAAATGGACAAGGCGTTACGCAGGAGATCATGCGAGTGGATTCCCCAAGCGGGCGCGATTTCCGCTGGCGTTTATCCATGGCAGAAGTTTCCTCTGACGGTGATTTCTCCAGCTATACGGGATATCAGCGCATCCTTTCCATTTTGGAAGGCGATGGCTTGCAGCTGAAAATCGATGGACGTATTGAACCACCGATTTTGACCTGTGGCATCCAGCGCTTTTCCGGCGACAGTCGCGTGAGCAGCACGCTGCTCAATGGCAAAGTACGCGATCTAAATTTGATTTATGATCCACGCTATTATGGCGCACGCCTTCAGTGGGTCACCACCAGCCCGAATATGCCGCCACTGCGCTGCCACGCTAGCACCATTATTTTATTCTGCCACGACGGCGAAATTTCACTGACGCCGATTGGCGGCGGTGAATCAATTACGCTAAACCGCTACGACAGCGCCGTTCTAGTCACGCCTCGCCCACAAACTCACACCGTTAATTTAGACGGTCACGGCCATCTTGGGGTCTTTGAATTAACCGGATTTGATGAATAAACCTGAGATGTCTTATTCTTCGTTAATCTAAAATGATTTATTCCTGTTAATCATGTCAGTCTTACGCACGATTGGTTAAACTAATATCAATCGTGCGGTATGAGGCCGTTCGCTAACAGGAGGTTGTCGATGTTTACCGTTATTCCCGTCTTAGTGGTTGTTGCGTTGGTCATCGTATGGTCAGGGATTAAAATCGTGCCGCAAGGCTTTCAGTGGACCGTTGAACGCTTTGGCCGCTACACCAAAACATTAATGCCTGGCCTGAATTTAATCATTCCATTCATGGATCGCGTCGGTCGTAAGATCAACATGATGGAACAGGTGTTAGACATCCCTGCCCAAGAAATCATTTCAAAGGATAACGCCAACGTCACCATCGATGCCGTTTGCTTTATTCAGGTTATCGACCCAGCCCGCGCCGCCTATGAGGTGAGCAATTTAGAACGTGCCATTGTCAATTTAACCATGACCAATTTCCGTACCGTTCTGGGCTCGATGGAACTGGATGAAATGCTGTCACAACGTGACCACATCAATGGCCGTTTGCTGCATATCGTTGACGAAGCCACTAATCCTTGGGGCGTAAAAGTCACGCGTATCGAAATCCGCGACGTGCGTCCGCCGGTCGAACTGGTTGCTTCCATGAACGCCCAAATGAAGGCCGAGCGAACCAAACGTGCAGACATTCTCGAAGCGGAAGGTGTGCGTCAGGCAGCTATTTTGCGTGCCGAAGGTGAAAAGCAGTCTCAGATCCTGAAAGCCGAAGGTGAACGTCAGTCTGCATTCTTGCAGGCAGAAGCGCGCGAACGTGCCGCGGAAGCTGAAGCTCAGGCCACCAAAATGGTGTCAGAAGCGATTGCCGCAGGGAACATTCAGGCGATTAACTACTTCGTGGCACAAAAATATACTGACGCGCTGCAAAAAATCGGTTCTGCCACTAACAGCAAAGTGATCATGATGCCGCTGGAAGCCAGCAACCTGATGGGCTCCATCGGCGGTATCGCTGAATTGCTGAAAGAAACAGGACCCGTTAAAGGCAAATCATAATGATTGATTACATTGCCCAAAATCCGCATGGTTTTTGGCTGTCGCTGGGCGGTGTGCTATTAGCTGCGGAGTTATTAGGCGCTGGCGGATACCTGCTGTGGTGCGGCATTTCAGCGCTGCTGGTTGGCCTGCTGACGTGGGTACTTCCGTTTGGCTGGGAATGGCAGGCAACGCTGTTTGCTATCATCACCGTCGCCACCGCGCTACTTTGGTGGCGCTGGTTGAGACGCAGCCAGCCGGTATCAAGAAATAACGATGACCTGCTTAATCAACGTAGCCGCCAGCTTATTGGTGCGCGTGCCACGCTTGAAGCGCCGATCGTCAACGGCAATGGACGCATCCGTATCGGCGACAGCAGTTGGCGAGTCACCTGTTCGCAGGAATTACCGATCGGTGCCGTCGTTGAAGTTATCGACGTAGAAGGTATTACGTTAGTGGTGAAAAGTATTTAAATCGCCCAATCCCCCGCGCAGAGGTTTGCCGGGGGATAAACCACTTAAGCCGTATGCCCGTGGCAGCACCCCGCCAGATTATTAATGATCGGGCAATCCGCACTTTCATCGCCGGGGCACTCATCGGCTAACGCCATCAACCGGTGGCGCATCTGCTGCAATTCTTCAATATGTCGTTCCAACTCAGCGACTTTCTCTAACGTACGTCGCTTAACGTCGGCGCTATGGCGGCTTTTATCATGAAAAAGCCCGACCAGCTCACGGCATTCGTCCAGCGTAAAGCCCACCTGCCGCGCCTGACGCAGCAACGTGAGCTCTTCAATATGTTTTTCACCGTAGAACCGATAGCCGTTATCAGCGCGATTTGGCGCAGTCATCAGCCCTTTTTCTTCGTAAAAACGGATGGTTTTACTGGTGAGTCCGGTTTTCTTGGCAACCTCACTGATATTCATTCTGCCTCCCCTCTTGACCTTACCCTTGCAGGAAGGTTTAAGCTTAGTCCAAGTGAAGAATACCATGTGATTCGCCCATCAACACCACGTGTTCATTGGGCAATACTCGAGAGGATTTTATTATGTCACAAACTCAACTGTTCGCGCTGCAAGGCTTGTCCTGCATGAACTGTGCGAAAAAAGTCAAAACCGCGCTGGAGGCTCGCTCTGATATTGAACTGGCCCAGCTGAATAATCCACGCTATGCCAAAGTCACCGGTGATGCCGATGCTCAGGCGATTATCTCAACCGTAGAGCAAGCGGGCTACCATGCCACGGTTGCGGGAGTGCCTGACGTAGAGCTGGCGCTAAGCGGCCTAAGCTGCAGCCATTGCACCGCCAGCGTCACCAAAGCGCTGGAGGCCGTTGCTGGCGTTGACGCGGTTGAAGTTTCATTAACCGACGCCAAAGTCTATGGTTCCGCCGATCCAACCACGCTGATTAATGCCGTTATAGCCGCTGGCTATGAGGCTTCATTGGCAAGTGGAGAAAGCTACCCAAAAACTGAGCCGCTGACACAGTCTGCAACAGCAAACTCGACAGCACCACAAGCGCCGGAAACTCTGGCAGCGGCTGAAACAACGTCTCCGGCGACAGCAACTCCAAACGCTTCTGACAATGACGATAGCGTTCAGCTGTTGCTCGACGGCATGAGCTGCGCGAGCTGTGTACTGAAAGTGCAGAATGCTTTGCAGAGCGTCCCCGGTGTTCAACAAGCCCGCGTAAACCTTGCCGAACGTAGCGCATTGGTCACCGGGCATAGCGATCCTGATGCCTTAATACACGCCGTTGAAAAAGCCGGTTACGGTGCTGAAATCATCCAAGATGAAGAGAAACGTCGTGCACGCCAGCAGGAATCAGCGGAAAAATCGGTGAAAAAATTCCGCTGGCAGGCCGCTTTGGGCTTAGGGCTGGGTGTACCGCTGATGGCATGGGGGCTATTCGGTGGAACGATGGAGCTCACGGCGAGTAACCAGAATAACTGGCTGATCGTTGGTCTGGTGACCCTTGCCGTGATGGTATTTGCCGGTGGGCATTTTTATCGCAGCGCGTGGCGTAGCCTGATGAATCGTAGTGCCACGATGGACACTTTGGTCGCATTAGGCACCGGTGCCGCGTGGCTCTACTCCATTACGGTAACGCTGTGGCCAGATGTGTTCCCGATGGAAGCACGTCATCTTTACTACGAAGCCAGTGCGATGATTATTGGTTTGATCAACCTCGGGCACGCCATGGAGGCCAGAGCACGCCAACGTTCTTCCAAAGCACTTGAGCGTCTGTTGGATTTAACCCCGCCGACCGCTCGCGTGGTCACCGAAGAGGGAGAGACAACGTTACCGCTGTCCGAGGTTAAGCTTGGTATGACGTTACGCTTAACCACCGGCGATCGGGTTCCGGTTGATGGTGAGATTATTTCCGGCGAAGTATGGATGGATGAGGCCATGCTAACCGGCGAACCGATTCCACAGCAGAAATCCTCAGGCGATCCGGTGCATGCGGGTACCGTCGTGCAAGATGGTAGCGTTCTGTTCCGTGCGGGTGCCATCGGCAGTCAAACAACGCTGGCGCGCATCATTAAATTGGTGCGCCAAGCACAGAGCAGCAAGCCTGAAATTGGGCAAATGGCTGACCGCATTTCCGCAGTTTTTGTCCCTACCGTCGTTGGGATTGCGGTGTTTAGCGGCCTGATCTGGTATTTCTTCGGCCCACAGCCGCAAATAGTTTATACATTGGTGGTGGCGACCACGGTACTGATTATTGCCTGCCCATGCGCCTTAGGTTTAGCAACGCCAATGTCGATCATCGCCGGTGTTGGGCGAGCCGCTGAGCTGGGTGTATTGGTACGTGATGCCGACGCATTACAACGCGCCAGTGAACTCGATACGTTGGTATTCGATAAAACCGGTACATTGACTGAAGGCCAGCCAAAAGTGGTTGAAATTCACACCTTTAACGGCGTTAGCGAAGCGCAGGCGCTGCAGTGGTCTGCGGCCTTAGAAGCGGGTTCAAACCATCCATTGGCACGCGCAATCACAGAACGAGCCGATCGTTTGGTTATCCCTGAAGTTACCCAGTTCCGCACGTTACGTGGTCTTGGCGTCAGCGGTGACGTTGATGGACATTCGTTGCTGTTGGGGAACGACGCGCTCATGGAGCAGCAACAGGTTGATACTTCAGAGGCTAAATCCCTGCTTAAACAGCAGGCCGAACGCGGGATAACGCCGGTACTGTTATCCGCAGACGGGAAACCTGCCGCATTGCTTTCTATTCGTGACCCGCTACGAAGCGACAGCGTGGAAGCACTGCAACGCCTGCATGGTTTAGGCTATCAGCTGGTGATGCTAACCGGTGATAACCCACTCACGGCGAATGCAATTGCTAAAGAAGCGGGTATCGATCAGGTTATCGCGGGCGTGCTCCCCGAAGGTAAAGCCGATGCGATCAAAGCGTTACAGGCTAAAGGACATAAAGTCGCGATGGTTGGCGATGGTATCAACGACGCCCCTGCTTTAGCTCAGGCTGATGTGGGTATTGCGATGGGCGGTGGCAGTGATATCGCCATTGAAACCGCGGCGATTACGCTGATGCGCCATAGCCTGAATGGTGTGGCTGACGCGGTGGAACTTTCCTGTGCCACGTTGCGCAATATGAAGCAAAACCTGTTAGGCGCGTTCGTCTACAACTCGCTGGGTATTCCGATTGCTGCCGGCGTGTTGTATCCGTTAACCGGCGCCCTGCTTAGCCCAGTGGTTGCCGGAGCAGCTATGGCGCTGTCATCCATTACCGTGGTGAGTAACGCTAACCGTCTGTTGCGGTTTAAACCCAAATCACAGGCTAAATGAAATCTAAATAGACACTGAAAGACACAAAAAGCACCGACGTTTCGGTGCTTTTTTTTGCCTTTACCTCCACACTGCACGTAGCATAGAAAAAAAGGCAAAGGTGACTTATGACTCAATGGCTGCGAAAACTCGCTCTCTGGTTGGGAATTATTCCGACGACCACCTATGCCTATCCCGCGCTTGATATTCATCTGCAAGGCGGCATTCATCTGCATCTGGTGGGAAGTATTCATATGGGCACTGAAAACATGTCGCCCCTGCCTGCGGCATTAATTCAATGCCTTAAACGCGCGGATGCACTGATTGTTGAAGCAGACATAACCCAAGCATCGCCCGCATTTGATACTGCTGAAGTTGCTGAGGCTTTGGAGTCACAGCTTTCACCTGAGCTTTGGCAGCAAGTTTTACAGCGCTGTCAGGAAACCGGCATTCCTGCTAACGCGATTCAACATTATCCGGCGTGGCGTACGGCGTTGACCCTACAGGCACAGCAGGCACATCAGCTCGGTTTGCGCTCTGAATATGGTATCGACTATCAAATGCTGCGTTTTGCCCAGCAAACGTCGCTAAAAACTATTGAGTTGGAAGGCGCCGATACTCAGATGGCGCTGCTGTATGCGCTGCCCGATAACGGGATCGTCCTGTTAAAAGACACCTTGGCGCACTGGCATACCAACGCACGCCTGCTGCAAATGCTGATCGGCTGGTGGATTTCACCCACGGAATCTAGAGCAACGACAGAGCTACCCGCGACCTTTAGTGACGATCTTTATCAGATTCTGATGGGCGAACGAAATCACAAATGGCAAAAAATGTTGCTCGCCCTACCGGCAGGAAATTATGTGGTGGCGGTAGGGGCATTGCATCTTTACAGTGAAGGAAACCTGCCCGAGCTGCTGGCACCGTATGTGATTCATTAGGCGAAAAAAATGGCCAATATTTCTATTGGCCAGTCAAAGAGGAATTTCATTATTATCGTTATGCTGTAAGCGCAAACATGGCGTTTACTCTTACAGTTTCACACATAGATTAACAATCCAGCAGTGATTCTGGCAATGGTTATTCGCCAGATGGTGTCTCGCGTATGCATATAACGCACGAATAAATAACTCTCCGAAACTGACTCAGCGAAATAACAGCGCTATCATTGCGTGATTCGTCATCGTAGAGGCTTAGAAAATGACTCCCGCAGTTCTTCTTCTTGAAAAAAACAAGGTTCCTTTTACCCTCCATCAGTATCACCACGATAGCGACGAAACTAATTTCGGCGATGAAGTCGTCCGTAAATTGGGTTTGAACGCCGAACAAGTCTACAAAACCCTGCTCGTTTCGCTCAACGGTGATAGCAAGAATTTAGCCGTGGCGGTTACACCGGTTGCCTCAATGCTGGATTTAAAAAAAGTCGCCAAAGCGTTATCGGCTAAAAAAGCTGACATGGCCGATCCTCAGATCGCTCAGCGCGTAACAGGCTATCTGGTCGGCGGCATTAGCCCACTTGGGCAAAAGAAACGCTTGCCTACCGTGATCGACAGCGGCGCTCAAGAGTTTGCTACGATCTTTATTTCAGGCGGAAAGCGCGGTCTGGATATCGAACTTGCAGCTCAGGATCTTAGCCGTATGACCAGCGGCAGCTTTGCGGAAATTGCCAAGCGAGATTAACGAGCCCCGCATGCGGCAAGACTCGTTAAATATTTAAGGCAGGATTAGTTTTGAGTATTTAGTTTTTGCACTTCAGCCTTGGCCTTCGCCAACTGAGTTTCAAACGCTGGATTATTATGCAGAGTGGCAACAACCGCGCTTCCAACTACACGCGCAGCATTGACGTCGCTCTGCCAGTGATAACCGCAGATCACACGGCTTTGCCCAAGCTCATAGCCACGCTTGAGAATTTCATTCTGTCTTGCAGGATTCACTTCCGCTAGCACCAGCGCCACTGACCAGCCGATCGTGGTATGGCCCGAAGGATATGAACCGTTGGTGGAGAGCTCTTTTTCATCTTCTGGGCGACAGGTTGCTTCCTTATAGAAAGCAAAAGGACGCACACGGTTATAGTGCTGCTTCGCAGAACGCGTTGCGTATTCACCCGCATCTTCTTTCATCGTTGTAATCAGCGTGAACGTTTCAGGGGTTTTTTCTTTAGAAATTGGGATGCCAAAAGCGGTGGAGAAATTTCTCGCCAAGCTATCTTTAGACACATCGGCATCATCATAAGCCTGTTTACCACGCTCGGTGCTGCGCAGCGCTTTACCTTCATCGTAATGAGCTTTATCGCTCAAGAAATCAATGCTGGTGTAAGACGGCGGCGGTGGTAGCAGCTTTAAGCTGTCGGGGGCTTGTTCATATTTAAGATAGTGATCGTCGGCAGCCATGCCGTAACCAGAAACTAATAAACCAACTAACGTCGCTAAAACAATTTTCTTCATCAGTGTGTTTCCTCCTTTTTTGGCATCTTAATCACTCTTATTTCATCTGACCGTGACAGCGATAACATTTGCGCCACAAATGAGAATAGATATTTGATAACTAGAGTAAAAGTGCTGAAAAACAGAAGATGACAACCCTCAGAAACGCAAAAACCCGCACAAGGCGGGTTTTTGGTTCGCGGTAACTCAGAGGTTACTGCGATGGCTGTTGGCTATTACAGCGCAACAACGTTTACTGCTGATGGACCTTTAGCGCCGTTCTCGATAGAGAACTCAACTTTTTGGCCTTCATCAAGAGTTTTGAAATCGTTGCTCTGGATTGCAGAGAAATGTACGAATACATCTTTGCTGCCATCTTCAGGAGAGATAAAACCAAAACCTTTACCAGCGTCAAACCATTTTACTAAACCAGTCATTTTATTAGACATAGATACTTCCTTTATTTGTTTTGTGTGCCGCCATGATTCAAATAAATCGTGCAGCGAAGGTGGTCGTCTTCAAAGAGTTACTTATTGAAAAGTTCTTACTTAGCACTTAGGAGAAGACTCACAAGAAGAAGAGGTATCTATGCGGATAGCGCTTGAACTGAGGACTGCTTTACTAAAACTGCGTTCATAAGGTCTGTGTTTCAAACCGATGACGCTATTTACTCACACCCACCCTTGCTTATCAAGAACTATTTTCAAATAATAATTTTCTCATCTAGACGGCTAGACTGGTGGAAGTTTAGATGAGGACGATGTTTGCACCGCTCAGAGGGCAGAATCTGCCCTCTGAATCAGTGTAGTTTGTACAGATTAATTCGCCGATTTATAAACAATCTCACCCTTCGGCTCATAGTCTGCGACTTTAAGCGGAGAGTGTTTTTCGATGTACTGTTTTAACACTTCAGCATCGACAAACCCCGTGTTCACATAGCTTGGTCGATCGCTCACAATGGGATAATCATCGCCGCCGGTGGCGTTAAAACTCAGCAAAGCTAAACGATACGTTTTGTCTGCCTGCAAAGGCTCGCCTTTAATTTTTACATCGCTGACGCCTTGTCCGTCGGCAACCAGGCTCACGTTAGCAAACTGCGCATACGCGCCGGAGTCGACTTTTTTATTGGCAACTACCGCCAGATATTTTTCAAGGTCGTGGCCATTCATCTCGACGTAGGCCACCAAATTGCCAAAAGGCTGTACCTTCAGCACATCTTTGTAGGTGATATCGCCCGGCTCAATTGAATCTCGCACGCCGCCGCCGCTCATCACGGCTAAATCCGCCTGCGTGCGCTCCATCTGAGCGGCAAGCAGTAAACGCGCCATATTGGTTTGTTCGAAGCGAACTTTGCTACGATCGCCCATCAACTTGCCATCAACGCTGCCAACCTTAACCTCTAACTGCGCTTTACCCTTCTCTTCAAATGGCGTTAGCAGTTTGAGCATCTGCGGGTTTTCGTCAATTTTGTGGGTGTAGTAAGCGCGTTCCGTCGTGCCATCGTCTTTAGTGACTTTCTGGCTCAGATTGACGGGAATCAGCTGGTAGTGTTGCAAAGTCAGCTCGCCGTTACGGAAGGTGAAATCAGCGCGTCCAACGTATTTCCCCCACTCATGAGCCTGTACGATCCACGTTCCATTTTGGCGATCGGGCGCGCACGGCGTTCCCGGAACATAATCAACCTGTTTTTTGTTCTCGGATGCCATACACACGGGATCCTGTGAATGACCGCCGACGATCATATCAAGATACCCGGCTGGTAATTTTCTCGCCATTTCAACGTCGCCCGGCGCGTTCGAACCGTGGTTGCCGTTGTCATAATGCCCCATATGGGTGGCGGCAATAATGACATCTGGCTTTTCGTTTTGTTTGATCTGCTGAATCAGCGTTTTTGCTTCGACTGCGGGATCGCGGAACTCGATACCTTTCAGCAGCTCAGGATTACCAATTTTGGCCGTATCGTCAGTGGTTAAGCCGATTACCGCAATTTTGATATCTTGCTTATCGAAAATCTCATACGGCTTAAACAGGCGCTTTTCCGTGCCTTGCTGATAAATATTGGCGGAAAGTAGCGGGAACGTGGCCCATTTCTCCTGCTGGCGCAGGACCGACAGTGGGTTATCGAATTCATGATTACCAATAGCCATCGCGTCGTAACCCACGAGGTTCATGCCACGGAAATCAGGCTCGGCATCCTGTAAATCAGATTCAGGAACACCGGTATTAATGTCACCGCCGGAAAGCAATAAAACGCTACCGCCCTGCACAGCCACTTCATGGCGAATCTGATCCACCAGCGTCTTTTGCGCCGCAAGACCATATTCACCGTTAGCGTTCTGCCAAAAATGGCCGTGATGATCGTTAGTATGCAGAATGGTGATGTTATAGGTTTTATCTTTTTCCCACGCTGCCGCCCAGGTTGGCACCAGTGCCAAAGTGACCGCTAACGCACATACGCTGCCTTTCAAAGCCAATTTCATACGGATTCTCCGTGTCGTCATATTCATCATCCCAAAGACTTTCTCATTATTATGATTATCAAATTCAAATCACTGTGCTTGATACCAAGTCTAAAATTCTAACGGCAAGATAAGGAGATCTTTTCATTTTTTTGCGAGCCATTTCAAATTACGCAGTCCGTTTTGCCTCAATAACCGGTAAATAGTCCATATGAAGGCAAAAACAACGGTTGACCAAGAATGATAAACTTTGTCATTGTTAGCGTGATGTCTATCCCTATTTATCTGCCTGCATAAATAGCTCCTTAACTGACGAAATCATAAAAACAGACTATGACTGACCGCATCGATCCGGTGTCCGACTCCGTGACACAAAAGCCCGTCAATCGCACCTCGTTTTCCATACTGGGCGCTATCAGCGTGTCCCATTTGCTAAACGATATGATCCAATCGCTGATTCTGGCGATCTACCCTATTCTGCGCGGTGAGTTTTCACTGAATTTTGCACAGGTAGGCCTTATCACTCTGACCTATCAACTGACGGCCTCTATGCTGCAACCGTTGATCGGTATGTACACTGATAAACATCCGAAACCCTACTCTCTGCCAGTCGGCATGGGATTCACCTTAGCAGGGCTTTTACTGCTTTCCGTTGCGCCTAGTTTTGAAATTGTGCTGATCGCCGCCGCATTGGTGGGTACGGGATCGTCTATTTTCCATCCTGAGTCCTCTCGTGTCGCGCGTATGGCTTCTGGCGGACGCCATGGCCTCGCGCAGTCGGTGTTTCAGGTGGGCGGTAACTTTGGCAGCTCGCTCGGCCCCTTGCTAGCAGCAGCGGTCATTGCACCTTATGGCCAGGGGAATATTGCGTGGTTTTCTTTGGCGGCACTACTGGCTATCATTGTTTTGCTTCAGGTCAGCAAGTGGTATCAGCAGCAAACTCGACAAAGCAAAGGCAAACCTAAAGGCCACAACAATGTGAAAGTGCTCCCACGCCGTACCGTGGTGATTTCCTTATCCATACTGCTGGTGCTGATTTTCTCAAAATACTTCTATCTCACCAGCATTAGCAGCTATTACACCTTTTATCTCATCCATAAGTTCGGCGTTTCACTGCAAAGCGCACAGATACATTTGTTTGCCTTCCTGTTTGCCGTTGCTGCCGGAACCATTATTGGCGGGCCTCTGGGCGATAAGATAGGGCGTAAATATGTTATTTGGGGCTCTATTCTGGGTGTCGCACCGTTTACGCTGGCTTTACCCTATGCATCTCTTTACTGGACTGGGGTTTTAACCGTGATCATCGGTGTGATTCTGGCCTCAGCGTTTTCAGCTATCTTGGTGTACGCGCAAGAGTTGATCCCTGGCAAAGTTGGGATGGTATCTGGCCTCTTCTTTGGTTTTGCCTTTGGTATGGGTGGCTTAGGTGCCGCAGTTTTAGGCTATGTTGCCGATTTAACCAGCATTGACTTGGTTTATCAGATCTGCGCATTCCTACCATTACTCGGCATCTTGACGGCATTATTGCCAAATATAGAACATAAAGACGCTAATTAGACTTAATAACCCGACTTATCCTGTAGGATTGGTCGGGTTTGCTTTTCCTCAAAGCCGCGTGCTGCATGCTGTTGTATCACAAAACCTCTCTTTACCGCCGTTGGCGCGTTTTTTTTCTAAATTCAGACCTATTTCCCAAAATTAACTCAGCAGAATTCCGATAAATACAATAAACTTATTACAGATACCTGTGAGTTTCACTCAACCAATACACATTGATTGCAATAAAAGAGTGGAAAATGCCGGATTTATACACACATTAATTGAAGTTGCGGCGAGCTATCCAGCGCTGCTTCAAGTTAAGAAGGGTATTAATTATTTAGCTGTTCGTGCAGTGCTAGAAGGAGTCTAGATGCATCACTCAACCCCGCTTATTACGACAATCGTTGGAGGCTTAGTTCTCGCCTTTCTTTTAGGTATGCTGGCAAATCGTCTGCGAATATCCCCATTGGTGGGCTATCTCGTTGCAGGCGTGCTTGCTGGTCCATTCACCCCCGGTTTTGTGGCAGACACCTCGCTTGCCCCTGAACTGGCCGAAATTGGCGTTATTCTGCTGATGTTCGGCGTTGGTTTGCATTTCTCTCTAAAAGATTTGATGGCGGTTAAAAACATCGCCATACCCGGCGCTATTGCACAAATTGCCGTAGCGACGCTGTTGGGTATGGGGCTTTCGTCGTTGTTGGGTTGGGATTTAGTCACCGGTTTAGTGTTTGGCCTATGTTTATCCACCGCGAGTACCGTGGTGTTGCTGCGCGCTCTGGAAGAGCGGCAGTTGATTGACAGCCAACGCGGCCAAATCGCCATTGGCTGGCTGATCGTTGAAGATCTGGCCATGGTGCTTACGCTGGTTTTGCTGCCTGCTTTTGCCGGAATTATGGGCGAAGGCCAAGATATGCAGCTCAAAGACTTGTTGATCGAGCTGGGGATCACGCTAGGTAAAGTCGTGGCCTTTATCACCATTATGATTGTGGTAGGTCGCCGTTTGGTGCCGTGGATTTTAGCGAAAACCGCCAGTACCGGTTCACGCGAACTATTCACGCTCTCCGTTTTAGCGCTGGCGATGGGCGTGGCATATGGCGCCGTGGCGATCTTCGACGTTTCCTTTGCGCTGGGCGCGTTCTTTGCCGGGATGGTTCTGAACGAATCTGAGCTTAGCCATCGAGCGGCTCACGATACGCTTCCGCTGCGCGATGCTTTTGCGGTTCTGTTCTTTGTTTCCGTGGGCATGCTGTTTGACCCAATGATTCTGGTTGAACAGCCGCTGGCGGTGTTAGGCTGCTTGGCGATTATCGTCTTTGGTAAATCCCTTGCCGCATTCTTCTTAGTAAAAATGTTTGGTCACTCCAAGCGTACCGCCCTGACCGTTTCAGTAAGCTTGGCGCAGATCGGTGAGTTCGCCTTTATTTTGGCGGGATTAGGCATCTCGTTAAATATGCTGTCGCCAGAAGGACGGAATTTGGTGCTGGCGGGTGCGATCCTCTCCATCATGATCAACCCGCTGCTCTTTACGCTGTTAGAGCGCTATCTCGCTAAAACCGAGACTATCGAAGACCAGAGCCTGCAAGAGGTCACAGAGGAAGAAGAGAAGCAGATCCCCGTTGACCTATGCAACCACGTGCTGTTGGTTGGGTACGGGCGCGTAGGCAGCCTGATTGGGGCTAAGTTACACGATGCCGGCGTTCCTTTGGTGGTTATCGAGAACTCACGCCCACGCGTTGAAGCGCTGCGTGAGCAAGGTATTCATGCCGTGCTAGGGAATGCGGCTAATCCTGAAATTATGGAGTTGGCGAGAATTGACTGCGCGCGCTGGCTGCTGCTCACCATTCCAAACGGTTATGAAGCCGGTGAGATTGTGGCCTTCGCCCGAACTAAACGCGATACGCTGGATATTATTGCCCGTGCGCACTACGACGATGAAGTGGCCTACATTTCAGACCGTGGCGCCAATCAGGTGGTGATGGGTGAACGCGAAATTGCGAACAGTATGCTGGAGTTGCTACAGGTCGATAAGATGACGGATGCGGATAAGATGCAGGAGTGTCCGATTTAATCCCTTCTCATCCTCCCCTGTGAAGGGGAACTGACCCCCTCCCAACCTCCCCCTTCGCAGGGGGAGGAGCCGATCGAGAGTTTTACAAACATCTCCGAACAGTTTACTACCCTGCAAAGGGGGGAGCTGACTCCCACCCAGCCCCCCTTTGCAGGGGTGGGGCTGAACGAGGATCTTCTCAGCATCACCGAACAGTTCCCTCCCCTGAGAAGGGGAGGGTTAGGGTGGGGTCTTTGTAGGGCTTTATGGGGGTCTTTGGCCCCACTTACCTCTCCCAGTACGACTCTTCCAAACTATCTTCTCGTTCCGGCAGGCCGCGCGTTAGACGTGGTGAATGCTGGTTAAGCACCTGATAACTCACGCGGTTCGCGTATTTACAGACCTGTGCCAGCGAAGAATACGTCAGGTAAGTTCGCTGATGTTTGCTGGAGTTTGGCACGTTGGTACGGTGGAAGCCGTTGGCAGCCACGTCATGCAGCAAGGCGGCAAGTGCACCGTCGCCAGCCCCGTTGGTATTCATGATCTTCTCAGGGCCGCCCATGTATGGCGCAATATGCGAGTAGATTTTGAACGGGTTTTCACAGGCGCTTTTGCGCATCGGACGGCTGAATTCATACAGGTTAAATTCGGGAATAACGCCCGGCAGCAATGGATGCTGAGTCTTACGTTTACCTTCTTCTTCAGTATAACCCGCCATATATAAGCCAATCGGCCCCGCGGTACACAGAACCAGATCGACCCACTCCAACGCTTTATCTGATGCTGCAAGCGGATCGCTTAATCCAGTTAAGGCTTCTGCTTCTTCTTCATTCATCGCCACAACTGTGACGTTATCGCGCAGGAAATCACGCCACCACTGCGGATCGTCAGCAATCACAAACTTAGTCCCCAGCGTCAACACCACTGGTACATTGTGCTTTTTCGCGTATTCAATGGCTTTCATCGTGGCATCGCGCATCGGCTCGCCCGGTTTGCAGCGCACCAAATAGGCCGTCAACACCAGTGCAGAAGCGCCAGCGATAACCTCTTCCGGAATGCTTTCAGGACGCAGCTGATTCATCATTCCTGGGCTGATAGCAAAGGTACGTTCGCCGTTCTCACTAATTAAGGTGAAACAACGACCAATCGCGCCATCAACGCCTTGCAGATAGTTGAGATCGGTACGGCTGGAGGTATTACATAGATAACGATAGGCATAGCTGCCAATTTTCACGTTGCTGCACATCACGCCCAGTAAAATGGAGCGATCGTCAGCCAAAACGGAGTAGTTGTGCATGGTGTTGCCGATAGTGCCACCGGCAAACTCATGGGTGATCAGTTCGTTATCTTTCAACTCTTGATACAGCGCTTCCGCAACATCGTCTTCAATCACCAGAGAATGTCCCTGACTCAGACGGTAACGGGTAATAAATTCGTCGCTGACTTTCGCCTCAATATCCACCAGCGTTTGGTCGATGCCGACCACGTAGGAGGTATCAATCTCGCTTTTTTGCGTTGCATGCAACAACGGATCGCGCGCGTTTACAGGAAAGTAGTGTTTAGATTTGCGTTGGCCAGGGAATTTCATCAGTGTTGTCAGCAGTTATGGAGCGTTGTTATTAACGGGAAGCCGAGAATTCTAACACATCACTTGCTTAATCGTCAGAGCCCAAGACTCTGACGATTAACTTTAGCCAACGGCGATCACGCAGGGCGCGTCATCTGTTCCATCACCAGTTGATAAAACAGTTCGATATGCAAAGCGTCATCGTTGAGCGCAGGAATATATTCAAACTGCGTTCCCCCCGCTTCTATAAAGAACTCTTTGTTTTGCACTTTGATCTCTTCAAGCGTTTCCAGACAATCGGCGGAAAATCCTGGGCAGATAACCTGAAGATGCTTCACGCCTTTAGCTGGAAGCTGCTCAATCGTTTTGTCCGTAAACGGAGTTAACCATTGTTCACGGCCAAATCGCGACTGGTAGGTCATCATGTAACGCTCAGCGCTAAGCCCTAAGGCATCGGCCACTGCGCGCGTGGTCGCACGGCAACGCTGCGGATAATCATCGCCCTGATCGGCATAACGCTGTGGAATTCCGTGGAATGAAAACAGCAGCATGTCCGGTGCGCCATGCTGGGCAAAGCTGGTTTTAATCGTCTGAGCCAGCGCCGCAATATAAGCAGGATGTTCCGCGTAATCACGGATAAAGTTCAACGAGGGGATACGGCGCATCTGAGCAAAATGTCGGGCGACCGCATCAAATACCGCCGCATTTGTCGAACAGGAATATTGCGGATAAAGCGGCAGCAGAATAATGCGATCGACACCGGCGTCATGCAGTTTATCAATTGCGCTTTTCAGCGCAGGCTGACCATAGCTCATACCCAATTCAACCGGAATATTTGGCAAACGCGCCTGCAAAGCGGCCTGCTGGCGGCGGCTATACACCATCAGCGGCGAGCCTTCATCCATCCAGACTGATTGATACAGTTTAGCCACTCGAGGAGAGCGGATCGGTAAAATGATGCCGTTTAAAACCGGCCACCAGATCAGGCGAGAAACATCAACCACGCGTTTATCGCTGAGAAACTCAGCGAGGTATCGTTTAACCGCTGACGAGGTTGGAGCCTCTGGCGTGCCCAGATTAACTAACAGTACGCCGAACTTTTCTTGCCTCATGCTGCCCTCGGTTTTGCATTATCTTGATAGATTGAAAGTTTTGATATTGTAACCAAAATGCTGCAAATCCCAACCCATTACTCTGATTGGTCAACCCCATCACTCGGAGATATAGAAAAGGCGGCTATTTATTAGCCGCCTTTTATCGCTCTAGGCCAAACTCGCCTAAAATCGTTCTTATTTCTTAGCCTAGGATAGTTTCCAGCTCAGCACGAACCGCTGCAACAGACTGGGTGCCGTCTAATTTGACGTACTTAGTCTTGCCGTTCGCAGCTTCTGCGCTGTAGTAACCGATCAGCGGAGCAGTCTGCTGATGATATTCAACCAAGCGCTTACGTACAGTTTCTTCTTGATCGTCCTTACGGGTAACCAGTTCTTCGCCGGTCACGTCGTCTTTACCTTCAACCTTAGGTGGGTTGAATTTAATGTGGTAAACACGGCCAGAACCCTGATGAACACGACGGCCAATAATACGTTCAACGATCAGTTCGTCAGGAACATCAAATTCCAGTACGAAATCAACGTTGATGCCTGCTTCTTTCATGGCATCAGCTTGAGGAATGGTGCGTGGGAAACCATCTAGCAGGAAACCGTTGCGGCAATCTTCCTGAGTGATGCGTTCTTTAACCAAAGCGATAACCAGTTCATCAGTTACCAGCATGCCGGCATCCATGATTTCTTTTGCTTTTTTGCCCAGTTCGGTACCGGCTTTCACTGCTGCACGCAGCATGTCACCCGTAGAGATTTGCGGAATGCCGTATTTCTCCATGATGAACTGTGCCTGAGTGCCTTTACCCGCGCCAGGAGCGCCAAGCAGAATGATACGCATCGCGTAAATCCTCTTAAATTATTTTTTATAAAATTCAAAAACACTAAACCTTACCATTTTTGTGACCGCTACCTCAAGGAATCGGGCCGCTGCTGAAACGTGAAACTCACATAATAAAACGGGCGCAGATGATTTTTCTCTCACCTGCGCCCGTTTTTGGCCTGATTCTCAGCAATGAACGTTATAGATAAACGCGCATATATTCTGACAGACACAAAATAGCCATCGCCTGACCATACGGCATTGAGGTCAGTGGGATCTGGCGATAATAATCGTAGTCTCGCCCCATCGCCGTGCCAAACGACACATTGGTCAATTCACCCTCGGCATTAATATGCTTGATCACGCCTTTCACCGCTTTTTCTGCCGTGTGCGCATAGTCTGCGCTGATGTAGCGTTTGCGCACCGCTTTGAGAATGCCGTAGGCAAATCCGGCGGTGGCAGACGACTCAACGTAGGAATCAGGATCGTCGAGTAAGGTGTGCCACAAACCGCTGTCATCCTGACATTTCGCCAATGCTGAAACCTGGCTTTCCAGTACCTGAATCAAGAAACGTCGCGTGGCATCATATTCAGGGAGATCCAGCAGATCGATAAATTCAGGGATCACCATCGTCAACCAGCTGTTCCCTCTCGCCCAACGCGCTTTGGCAAAGTTGTGGTGGCCTTCAAACGTCCAACCGTGGAACCACAGACCGGTTTCACGCTCCATCAGATGCTGGGTATGCACCAAAAACTGATATTTTGCTTCTTCAATATATTCAGGCTTGTTCAGCAGCTTGCCAATTTTTGCCAACGGCAACACGCTCATCATCAGGGTGTCATCCCAGAGCTGTTGATGATTCTCTTCTGCCAGCGTGACGTGCTGCATTCCACCACGTTCGGTACGCGGCATTTCATACATCACCCATTCGGCCCAGCGCTCTAAGTAAGGCAGCCAGCGCGGATCTTGAGTCTCTTCATAGCGATAAGCCAGTGTCAAAAACGGACACACCGTATTCACGTTTTTGGTGGGTGTCCCCTCAGCAAAGCGCTCGGTAAACCAGTCATCAATGATGGCGCGCATCGCTTGATCGCCGGTCTGCTGGTAATACTGATAAATGCCGTAGAGACCGATACCGTGCGTCCACTCCCAGCCCGCCCAGCCTTTGGTATCAATCACTCTTCCATCATCCAAGCGCAGCAGGAACTCTCCGGTTTCGTCGCTGATATTAATCAGATTGTCAGTCATCTTACAGATTAATCCCTTAAGCTCATCGCGAGCGATGAAGCGCTCAGGCTGACGCAGTAATGGGCTGTGTTTTACCGGATATACGAGCATGGGAACTCCCTTAATTAATTCAGAAAATAATTCAAATTCATTTCACTGTGTCATTTCGCTGCGCCGTGCGGATTAGGCATTTTTTAATATATGCAACTCCTTAGGCGCAGGTTTATCCCGATTGAGATAGCCAATATTGTTGTTACCCCATAACGATTCGTATGGCATACCGGCCAGCAGTTCGACGGTTGCTTTCGCTTCTGGCGTGATTTGCTCTGGCACGATATGCCCTGCCTCGCGCATTTTGATGGTTTCTTCGCGCAGCACGCTGTGCGTTTGCAGGTTGAGCTTGAAGCGTAAGGAGATATAAAAACCGACGCATAGCACACAAACGGTGCCTACGCTGAGGATCATCAGAATGGTATGGCTGACTGTTGAAGCCTGCTGTGCTTGGCCCGAAACAAAACCGGAAAGTTGCATTACAATCCCGACTAACATCACCGCGCAGGCCTGAGAAGCTTTACGGGTGAGCGTCATAATGCCGGCAAAAATGCCTTCACGGCGTTGTCCCGTGATCACTTCATCAACGTCAGCAATATAGGTGTAGGTATTCCACGGCACATAGTTGATACCACCGCGCCCCAACCCTGCCACCGCGGAAATCAGCAACAGCAGCGACATCGCGTCATTCATGCCTGCGTAATACAATACGCCATAAGACAAGGCGCTAAGGCCGAACAACACCACCACCAAGCGATATGAAGGCGCGGGGCCAAAGCGGATACACAGAGGGATCATGCCAATAACCGCAATAAACTGCATGATGGCCATGGTTCCCATCAAACTAGACGCGACGGTAGCGCTTTGCATCAGCACAAACACCACGTAGTAGGTGAACACCGCGTTAAAGACGTCCTGTGCTATACCCACCAAGGTACATCCCCAGATGCTGGCGGAAGATACGAATACGCAGCGTTGAGGTCAGTTCCACGTTTAAACGCTTCAGGCTTTGTAGCAAGGTGAGTTTTTGCTTCTCCTGCTCGGCTCTGAGTTGAGCTTCAGACATCTCTTCTCGTGGTCGTTCCCACGTATAGAAATAGACCAGCGTCAACACACCCGCGCAGATAACGGAGAACACTAAGCTGGCGTAGAAAAAGGAGATGGCGTTATCTTTGCCGAAATAAGCCAACAGAATGCCCGGTAGAAATGCCGCCAATATGGCAGAGAGCTGTGCCAAGGCAATTCGAGCGCCGGAAAATTTGGTTTTCTGTTTAAAGTCATCGGTCATTTCTGGCACCAGCGTTTCGTATGGCACCAATATCATCGAGTAAACAACGTCAAAGAAAAGGTAGGTCAGCAGATAGTACCAATAGTGCATCTCGCCAACCCACATTAGGCTATAGCTGAACACCAAAGGAATGCCGAGCAGAATAAAGAATTTACGGCGGCCAAAGCGCTTACCCAAACGCGTTGAGCCAAAGTTGTCGGTTAAAAACCCCATTAAAGGACTGACTACCGCATCAAGCACTCTCGCCATAGCAAAAATAAACGTGGCTTCAATCGGGCTTAGTCCACAAAACGTGGTGTAAAAATAGAGAAGCCAGGCCGCTGTTAGGGCCGTGGTGCCTGCACCGAGAAAATCTCCGGAACCGTAAGCCAAATAGTTCATCAGCCCTATTTTGCGTGTCTTTTGCAATGGCATCGTCATCACTTTCGTTCCCCGTAGTGTCTTATCTGAGCCCCCTCCGCGATTTCGGTCACTCACGAAATAGCAGAGGGAACTCTTCCTATGGGTCTAAAGTAGGTTTATGACCGACTGAAAACCTTTGTGCTTTTGCCACTTGATGACGGTGAATGGCAAAAATATAAAGAGATTACCGATCAACCTCTCCGTTTTTATAAAACAGCGTTTTGTTTTTATCAAAGTTGATGTTCAAAAATGCAATGCACGACGCAAAAACAGAGGGGGATTGAAGAAAAAAACGGCAATGACAGGATAAAAAAATGCCGCCCCGTATCACGGCGCGGCATAGGTTATGACTTGATTAACAACGATTAAGCCAGCAGTAAATCGTTAACACGTTTAATGAACTGGTTTGGATCTTCCAAGCTACCGCGTTCAGCCAGCAGTGACTGATCCAGCAGCAGTTCAATCCATTCACCAAAGCGAGCTTCGTCTTGCTCATCAGCGGCACGTTTCACCAGCGCATGGTCAGGATTGAGCTCAAAGATATATTTAATTTCAGGCGCATCCTGACCGGCAGCAGCAAACAGTTTTGCCATCTGCGTGGTCATTTCATCCGCGTCGGTAGTGACTACCGCTGGGGTTTCGGTCAAACGATGCGTCAGACGTACGTCTTTCACACGGTCGCCCAGCAGGGTTTTCACGCGCTCAACAAATGGTTCCAGCGCCTTTTCAGCTTCTTTCTGTTCGCTGGTTTCTTCATCAGCCAGCTTATCCAGAGACTCATCTTTTTTGCTGACGGATTGGAATGGCTTACCATCGAACTCGGTCAGATAGCTCATCATCCATTCGTCGATGCGATCGGAAAGCAGCAGCACTTCGATACCTTTCTTACGCAGCAGCTCCAGATGTGGGCTGCTCTTCGCCGCCGCATAGCTGTCGGCCGTGATGTAATAAATCTTCTCTTGGCCTTCCACCATACGACTGATGTAGTCAGTCAGAGAAACGTTCTGCACCGCGCTGTCGTTGTGAGTCGATGCAAAGCGCAGCAGCTTAGCAATGGCTTCAGCGTTGCTACCGTCTTCGGCTGGGCCTTCTTTCAGCACCAGACCAAACTGCTGCCAGAATTTCTGGTATTTCTCAGCATCGTCTTTGGCCAGTTTATCCAGCATCTGCAACACGCGTTTAGTCAGCGCAGCACGCAGACTTTGCGTCACGCGGCTATCTTGCAGAATTTCACGCGAAACGTTTAATGGCAGATCGTTTGAATCGATCAGACCACGCACAAAGCGCAGATAGTTCGGCATGAACTGCTCGGCGTCATCCATAATGAATACGCGCTGCACATACAGTTTCAGCCCGTGCTTATGGTCGCGATTGAACAGATCCCACGGTGCCTGCGCAGGAATGTACAGCAGGCTGGTGTATTCCTGCTTACCTTCAACGCGGTTATGGCTCCAAGTGACTGGATCGGTAAAGTCATGGGCAATGTGCTTGTAGAACTCTTTGTACTCTTCGTCGGTAACTTCAGACTTGGTACGCGTCCACAAAGCCTGCGCCTTGTTGATTTTTTCCCACTTCTGCTCGCCGTCTTCACCTTCAGTGGTCAGGATCTCGACCGGCAGGGCGATATGGTCAGAGTATTTGCTGATGATATTGCGCAGACGCCAATCATCAAGGAACTCATCTTCACCTTCGCGCAGATGCAGCGTGATCTCAGTACCGCGCTCGACTTTTTCGATGTCAGCGATGGTGTAATCACCCTCGCCTTCTGATTCCCAGAATACCGCCTGATCGGCGTTAGCACCGGCTGAACGCGTGCGAACGGTGACTTTGTCTGCCACGATGAAAGCAGAATAGAAACCAACACCAAACTGGCCAATCAGTTGGCTGTCTTTGGCTTGATCGGAACCGATAGATTCCAAGAATGCCTTGGTGCCTGATTTCGCAATCGTCCCCAGATTGTCGATAACTTCGTCACGGGTCATCCCGATGCCGTTATCGCTCAGAGTCAGGGTGCGTTTTTCTTTATCTGCTGAAATGCGAACGTGCAGATTACCGTCGCCTTCATACAGCTCAGGGCTTGATAACGCGCGGAAACGCAGTTTATCGGCCGCGTCGGATGCGTTGGAAATCAGCTCACGCAGGAAAATTTCTTTGTTTGAATAGAGTGAGTGGATCATCAAATGCAGAAGCTGTTTGACTTCTGACTGGAAGCCACGGGTTTCTTGGCCTTTCATAATTTTGCTTTTACCTCAATGGATAGCACTCAGACAAAATGTTTTACCCTTCATTGTTCAAGCTGTATGTGCGTTAGCTGCGTTTATTCGCCCAAGTCACATAGTTATCTATGCTCCTAGGGACTCATAAACTCGCTGCCTTACTACAACTTGAACTATTTTGGGTAGAGTGGTTAAAAAATGGGGATGGGATGTTGAATTTCAAGGGTAAAAAATACAATCGAGGAAAAAAGAAATGCGGCGTGTAACCCAGATCACTTTATGAGTGGGTAAATTACACGCCGGTCAGGCAGAGGTTAAAAACGAACGGGGTTACGTCCGGCCAGAGAGTGCGACAAAGTAGTGCCGTCCACCATCTCAAGCTCACCGCCAACGGGAACACCGTGGGCAATGCGGGAAGCCAATACGCCGTGAGCATTGCACATTTCAGCAATGTAGTTCGCGGTTGCTTCGCCTTCAACCGTTGGGTTAGTGGCCAAAATCACCTCGGTGAGTGACTCCTGTCCCAAACGCTCTTCCAAGCGATCTAAACCGATATCCTGCGGGCCGATACCGTCCAGCGGGGACAAATGCCCCATCAGAACAAAGTAACGGCCTGAGAATTGCCCGGTTTGCTCTATCGCATGGATATCTGCTGGGCTTTCGACCACGCAGATTTGTCCATTTTCTTTACGACGCGAGTTAGAACAAATCGTACATATATCCTGTTCGGTAAATGTACGACAGTCTTCACAATGGCCGATTTCCGACATCGCTCGGGTAAGCGCCTGCGCCAGACGCATTCCACCGCTGCGATCGCGCTGCAGCATGTGGAATGCCATGCGCTGCGCCGACTTCGGGCCAACGCCCGGCAGGCAGCGCAGTGCTTCCATTAATGATTCAAGAAGCGGGCTGGTTTGCATCAGAATGGCATCTTGAAGCCCGGCGGTAACTGCATACCGCTGGAAACTGAAGCCATTTTTTCTTTCTGAGTTTCTTCAATACGGCGTGCCGCATCGTTGAACGCGGCAGCGATCAGATCTTCCAGCATCTCTTTATCGTCTTCCATCAGGCTTGGATCGATTTCGATACGACGGCAGTTATGCGCACCGTTGATGGTCACTTTTACCAGACCCGCGCCAGATTCACCGGTCACTTCCAGCTGAGCGATCTCTTCCTGCACTTTCGCCATTTTGTCTTGCATTTGCTGGGCTTGCTTCATCAGGTTGCCCAATCCGCCTTTACCAAACATAGTGTTCTCTCTTTGCGTGGGGCTGTGTCGGCCTTGTGCTGACACAGCGGTTAAACAGGGCGGATGCTCTCTTCATCCAGTTCGGCGTCAAAGAAACGTCGCAAAGTCTGGATGTTGCTATCCGCAGCAATGGACTGGCGAGCCTGCGCCAGTTTTTCTTCGTAAATCGCCTGCCGCCATTCCAGCGGCGTGAGTCGTTCTGGATTATCGTCTTCGATAATCGTCAGCTCAACTGGGCGACCATAATGTTCACTCAGCGCCTGAGACAAAGTCTGCTGCGCAGAAGCGGAGTTTAAATGACGTTGCGAAGAACGTAAATGCAGAAGCACTTTGCCCTCTTCTGCCGGTTCACGAAACGCATTCAATGCCAGCTGCTGAACCAGTTTTGGCAGACGTAGCTGATTTAACTCAGCCGCCCATTCATCACGGGTCAACGATTCCTCAGCCAGCTTGGCGGCAAGCTCAGGCGTTTTTTCATACTCTAGCGCGGTGCGCAACGCTTTCGGCGTAGCAATTTCTTCGCGCTTGGCCTCTACCGCTTTGGTTTGTGCTTTCCAGCGGTAGGCTTCTTTCTTGGACGGTTTCGCTTCTGCCGCGGCAGCTTGACGCTGCTGGCTGCGCTCCGTCACTGATGCCAAACGCTCCAGTGCTGAGCTTGCCGGCCGCGCGGTTACTGGCGCTGCCGGCTCATTCTTTTTTGGGTCAGTTCCCCCACCCGCTTTCTGTCGTAGCTGACTTCGAGCCTGTAATAGCTGGGCGGTGGCATCCGAAAGCCCGGCCGGTTTTGCCGCAGGCTGTGCCGGAGCCACGTTCTGCGGTTGGAACTGCCCCGCTGGCGGCATGGTATTCTGCTGTGGCGCTGTATTCTGCGCTGGCATGTAACCAGACGTCGAATGAGCCCCGCCTTGCGCAGGCATGGTCGGCAACGCCGTTTGCGGTGCGGCAACAGGTTCAGCAATCACGGCTTTGGGATGAAACGCCAGCGCACGCAGCAGCGTCATTTCCACGCCCATGCGACGATCTGGCGCATAAGTTAATTCTTTGCGGCCTGTCAGTAACACCTGATAGAACAGCTGTAAATCTGACGGCGGCAGCGTACGCGCCAATTCACGCAGGCGCTGCTCAACGGAAATATAGTGGCTGTCTAACGCATTTGGCAGCAGTTGCAGCATCGCGATGCGGTGCAGCAGAGTCAGGGTTTCAATCAGCAGATTTTCCCAATCAACTCCGCGTGAAGCCGCCTGTTCAACCAGCGCCATGACTTTCTCGCCATCGGCATCCACCAGCGCCTCAATAATCGCCAGTGGCTGCTCGTCATCTAGGGTGCCGAGCATTTGGCCAACGGTTTCTGCTGTAATTTGGCCCAGCCCCATCGCAATCGCCTGATCGGTGAGGCTCAATGCATCGCGCATACTGCCTTCGGCGGCACGCGCCAGCAGTTGCAATGCGCGCGGCTCGGCGGTTAATCCTTCCGCGGTGGAAATTTTTTCCAACTGGGTGCGGATCTGCTCAACGTCTAAGGCTTTGAGATGAAACTGTAGGCAACGAGACAAAATCGTTACCGGCAGTTTTTGGGGATCTGTCGTCGCCAGCAGGAATTTGACATGTGGAGGCGGCTCTTCCAGCGTTTTCAACAGCGCATTAAAGCTGTGGCGGGAAAGCATGTGCACTTCGTCGATCAAATAGACTTTGAAACGACCACGCGCAGGCGCGTACTGAACGTTATCCAGCAGATCGCGGGTATCTTCAACTTTGGTTCGCGAGGCGGCGTCGATCTCCAGCAAATCCACAAAACGGCCCTGCTCAATCTCACGGCAATTATCACACACGCCGCATGGCGTTGAGGTGATGCCGGTTTCGCAGTTAAGCCCTTTCGCCAAAAGGCGCGCGATGCTGGTTTTACCCACGCCGCGAGTGCCGGAAAACAGATAGGCGTGATGAATACGCCCTAAAGAAAGGCCGTTTGCTAGCGCGGTCAGAACATGTTCCTGACCCACGACGTCAGAAAACGTTTGTGGACGCCACTTACGGGCAAGTACCTGATAGCTCATTGATACTCATCATTGATTTGTAAGGGGTAATTTCAGTATGACTGCAAAAACCGCGATGCTGATCGGGGTTATCATATACCGACCGGGGGTTCATTCTGTTCAACGAACTCGTTATATATGGTGCTAAACAGAAAGATCTCAACTTATGATTACGCTCAGCCGCATTATGACGAGCTATTTCTGTATTGTAACAGCAGCTTTATGTTGATTCCTAATTACTTTCGGCGCGGTGAACGAGAGGGTTTTGTGACCTTACGCGCTCGGTATATCTCGTGGTCTGAAAAATACAAAAGCCCCGTATTAACGGGGCCTTATCTCAGCGATGGTGGATGCCTGTCACCGGTAATTAATGACCAGCAAAGTCAACGAGGCTATAGCAATTGATGCCTTGCGCGGTCAGACGAGCTTCGCCGCCCAGTTCTGGCAAATCAATGATAAACGCCGCATCGGTCACCACGCCGCCTAAACGACGGATCAGTTTCACCGTGGCTTCAATGGTGCCACCGGTTGCCAGCAGATCGTCAATGACTAAAACGTTATCGCCAGGCTGGATGGCATCCTGATGGATTTCCAGCGTGTCGGTACCGTATTCCAGTTCATAGCTTTCGCTTAACGTAGCACGCGGCAGCTTGCCCGGCTTACGCACAGGAACAAAGCCTACGCCCAACGCCAGTGCCACAGGCGCTCCGAACAGAAAACCACGGGCTTCGGTGCCCACGACTTTGGTTACGCCGGTGTTACGGTAGCGTTCAACAAGCAGCTCGATGCTCAGTGCATAGGCTTTTGGGTCTTCCAGCATGCTGGTGACGTCGCGGAACAAAATCCCTGGTTTTGGATAGTCCGGGATAGTCTTAATGCTTTCTCTAAGGAATTCGATTTGTTGTGCTGTAGCGGTCATAAAATTGTTGCCTGATAAAACAGCGGGTCCGGGCTAACGCAAGCCACCTGAACTTCCCCCGATACGTGGCCTGTAGTCTCAGACCTGCGGTGTTCGGTATAGAGCAAAGGGACAGGAGGTAACCCGCGCACGAAAACGCTCAAATCTATTGAAACTGGCGAACAAATGCAACTGTAGAGTTCATTTCACGGTGTTTTTTCTTGCTCTGCATCAATTACCGGCAGGCGCCACATAAAGATCAGCAGGCAGGCCAAAATCACCAGCAGCAATATACGTACCCACCACATGTTCACCAACCACAACGAAAGCGCGAAGGTCAGAATAATAAAAATAATGGCCTTTGGCTTAGCTCCTGATGGCAAACCACGATGTTTTTGCCAGTGGCGTAAATAGCCGCCAAACCAAGAATTATACAATAGCCAGTGGTGAAAACGCGGTGACGAACGAGAAAAACACCAAGCCGCCACCAGCAGGAAGGGCGTGGTTGGTAATAAAGGCAAAATGGCGCCTAGGCAAGCCAGTCCAAAAGCGAACCAGCCCAAAACAATGAGTAATATGCGTTGCATGATGTCTCTTGCCCTACTCCCCACGACTCCATTACCATCTGATGTTACATGAGCATTGCACCGAAAGTCATGGGTGATAACTATTCCGCCCTCCTTCTTTAAGCCCGATAATCACCGCTAAGGTATCTCTGATGTCAAGCCAACAGCTTTTACAGGTGTTAGAACAGCGCATCATCCAACTGGAGCTCTCGCTAAAAAATAGCGGTTATATCCCGACCCGACAGCCACGTTTTGATCGTGCTCTTTTTGCCAGCGTCGAAACAGGCCTGAAGGATTATTTGCAAGAACTGCGCGGTAATTTTGTAAAACTCACTGATGCCGTAAAGCGTAACCATACACAGCAGGTCAGTTTTTTGGCTGAACGTTTAGTCGCTCAGATCGAAGCGCTACAGCGAGAGTTCGCCACACAGCAGTTGCGCCGCCAAGATGCTAAAAGTCGGCGTTCACCGCTTTCCATTATGCAACAGAAATTAGCAGAAAATCAGGGCTATGAGCGCCGTTTAAATGACATGCTCTATGAGCGTGAAAGCCAGCTTGGACAGTGTCAAACGTTGCAGCAGCAACAAGGGATTCAGCAAGAACTCGTGGCCTTAGAGGGACGTTTAAGTCGTTGTCGCCAAGCGCTGAAAAAAATTGAAAAACAAATAGAACAAATGGAGCTTGGCTTTTCCTAAAATTCTGAAAATAACCCATTTATGCAGAAAGTCGTTCTATTCATCCTACAAACAAATAAAATGATGTGGCCTTCATGGTGAGGGCTTATTTCTATCTATAATTATCAAAGCTTTCTTCTCTGATATCGCATTCGATGTCATCAGAACTAGCGCTAAATATTTGTTTAAGGGAGACGTATCGTGGGCATTATTTCTTGGGTCATTCTTGGTCTTATTGTCGGCATTTTGGCTAAATGGTTCATGCCAGGCAAAGATGGCGGCGGTTTCTTTATGACCGTTATTTTGGGTATTGCTGGTGCATTAGTCGGTGGCTACATCAGCTCATTCTTTGGAATGGGAAGCGTCACCGGTTTTAATTTCGTGAGCCTGATTATTTCAATTCTGGGTGCTATGCTGTTGCTGTTCATCTATCGCAAATTGAAAAACTAAGGAAAGGTTATGTCACTCGAGAAAGCAGCGCCTGAAGTGCAACTTGCCGTCGATCTGATCTATCTACTGGAAAGCAACGATCTCGGTCCTGAAGTCGTGTTAGCCGCCTTAGAAATAGTCAAAAACGACTATGAAACTAAACTATCGCGCAAAAAACACCAGACAACTTCGCCACTCAGCAACGTATAGCCTCTCGAGTCATATCTTAAGGAGCCAAATGGCTCCTTTTTTATTTAAGAATAATTCGCATTGAAATTTCTTATTATAATTAATATATGTCTTGGTTTGTTTTTATAAAAATCCTATTTATTTATACCACTAACACTTATTGGTTATATTATATTTATCATGCTAACCATAGTTAGAAATATCTTATTAAAAATATTTTTTGATATTGGAAATAGAACTTCCCAACTACAGTTATTAACGGGAAAAAAACATTCCAGATAGTTAATTAACGACGGAAGATTTATTTCCTTAATACGTTAAATTGATTTCCCTCAAGATCATTTTATGATCGATGGAATATTATTATCCATCTTGATATATTCATTAATCCTATAAAGTTTATTATAAATAACGTATTATTTATTTTGGTAAAGGAATTACCTCCAGATAGCTATTCTGGTTACTCAATGCAACATAAGCCTCTTAATTTATGATTTCTACTTTGCAAAAACCATGGTCAGTTAAAAAGCAGGTTCACCTAGCGATTCTCACGCTAGCACTTCCACTGATCGTTCTCTATGTCTGGTTCTATCAGCACGTGAAGCAAGAGACGTATCATAATATCGATGAGACACTAGCATTCATCACACACAATACGGCTATGCAGTCAGTTGACCGACAAATTAAAGATATCAAAAATAGTGCCATCGCACTTGCGATCCAAGCATCGCCAAGTGAATCTCGTATGTTCATTGATTCAGATGAGAGCAATCTAAAGAAAATTGTGGCGTATGCCATTAATGCTAATCGCCATTTCACCAATATTCTGGTGTGGATCGATGGCGCGGGTTTTAACAGTATTCCAAAGATAGAATCTCCCTCATACGATCCGAAAGAGCGCCCTTGGTTTCCACGCGATACCCTAAAGAATAACTGGGTACGTTTCTCAATGCCCTATAGCGATGAGTTTACTCATCATAATGTTTTAACTATATCGAAAAACCTGAATGACGATCAGGGTGTTCGCTATGGCGCGTTATCTATGGATTTAGATCTGGCGGCAATGAGTCTACCGTTAAAAGAGATAGCCTTACCATTAAATGGGAAATTAGCCGTAGTCCATCATTCTGGTCAGATTGTCATGCACGCCAATCCTCAAGAAATTACCTTGCCGATTGCTCATCCAGAATGGTTGAAACAAATGACGGATGCCGAAGGCTATTTTTATGATGAAAACTCAGGCATTCATGTTTATTACCATTCGTTTACCAACCCTGATTGGCATCTTATTCTCACCGTCGAGGAGAATAAAATCGAGGCTTTAATTGCTGAGTCAACGCAACCGATGTTGATCTTGGCCATTGTCACGGTAATGCTCTATATCACAGTGGCGGTACTTTGGAACACGAGCCTGCAACGCATGCTAAGCGAGCTACTGGCAACAATACGCAGTGGCAGCATGGATGAAAAAACATCCGATCTCGCCAGCGTCTATTCTGAAATTAAAAAGCAGCACCGAGCTAGAGCAGAAGCGAATAAAGCCGCGATTGAAGATAGCCTGACGGGATTATTCAATCGTCGCTATTTTGATGAGCGCTTGCCCAGCCTAATTGAAAACAGAGTCCCTTTCTTTTTGGCCATGATTGATATTGATAACTTTAAACAAATCAACGATCGTTTTGGCCATCCCGTGGGCGATGAAGTGTTAAAATATATCGGCAAAGTCGGTCAGGAAATTGCAGGGCCTCAAGGATTGTTGTGCCGCTATGGCGGTGAAGAATTAGTGATGCTGATTTTGAACAGCGACACCAGCAGCGTGGTACATCTGCTCGATAAATGGCGTATCGCCGTTGACCAGAAACAGTGGCACGAGGCAGGCTTGCATGTCACCTTCAGCGGTGGACTCACCCAATGGCAGGGTGAAACCGCAGAGGAAATATTAAAAATCGCTGACGACTATTTATATACCGCGAAGCATAACGGGAAGAACAATATCGTCACTAAGGCTTAATTTTGAAGCTGCGAATTCAGTTAACAGCTTCAGTTAACGACGTCAGTTAACAATAGGAAGCTTATAGCGTTAATTAAGCAGGATATTTAATGCTTAAACAAACGCCGTAAGCTTCCGTTAAAACTGGCAGAAGCGAAAATCACATCAAAGCCACAGCGTGATTATGCCAATGACTCATCACCGGCTTTACCGTCCAGATCTTTTTTGATCACCTGAACTTCCTTGCCTTCTTGGTTATGCAGATACACTTCTAACTGGTTAAACGCGATATTAATGTCGTTTTCACGGCAAAGCTGATCGATTCGACGGTTCAGCTCATCAACCGTATAGCTGCGGTCGCGAAGTTCACGTACGTATAAACGCAGCTCATGATCTAATGTGCTCGCTCCAAACGCTAAGAAGAATACCTGCGGTTCGGGATCGGTCATCACGCGTGGGTTTTCTTTAGCCGCTTGCAGGAGAATCTGCTTCACTTTGTCCAGATCCGAACCATAGGCGACCCCCACTTTTATGAGTAAGCGGGTTGTAGTATCGGATAATGACCAGTTGATCAACCGTTCTGTCACAAACGCCTTATTCGGGATAATCACCTCTTTACGATCAAAATCCGTGATCGTGGTGGCGCGAATACGAATTCGACTTACCGTGCCTGAGAACGTCCCGATAGTAATAGTATCGCCAATGCGAATTGGACGCTCAAAGAGGATAATGAGACCAGAGATGAAGTTTCCGAAAATCTCCTGCAAACCAAAACCTAGACCAACCGATAACCCTGCGGCAAGGAACTGTAGCTTGTCCCATGATACCCCCAGCGAACCGAAGAAGATTATCGTCCCCACCACGATAATCAAATAGGTAAGAACCGTGGTGATGGCATAGGAAGAGCCTTGGCGCATTTGAATACGCGAGAGCACCAGCACTTCGAGCAGACCCGGTAAGTTGCGCGTTAAAATATAGGCAATAACCACTGACACTAAAGCAAAGAGCACGCTGCCTAGCGTTACGGCCTGTAAGGTCTGATTTGCACCTGAACCGCTGCTGTAATGCCACAGGGTGATGCTGTCAAGGTAGGAGATCACCGTGACTAAATCGGACCAAATCCAATACAAAACACAGCCAAAGATGAGGAATAGCACCATCGTCGTCAGGCGTAATGACTGGCTATTAATCTGATCAATCGCCAATGGCGGTTCTTCAATCGGCTCTGAACCCTCCGCACCTTCACGTGCGGTATTTTGCTGGCGGCGAGCCAAAGCACGTCGATAGGCTAAGCGCCGTGCGGCAACGCTTAGTCCACGGATAGCCGTCGCATAAATAATGGTCCACAGGATCATTAAATAGAGGCTATCAAGCCAGCGCAGTCCTAGGCTTAGCGTGGTATAGAGGTAGCCAAACGCGGTAAGAACCATCAGCACCAACGGTGTCATAGCTAATAGCGTCACCATGATGAGTCGTACGGTGTGAGAGTTTTTCTCGCGCCATGCATCACGGCAAATTGGGAAAACAAAAGCGGTAATCAGCGCTAAGGTGATAAGCACCGCAACCTGACCAATCACATCCTCACTCAGACGCAACGGTGCTTTTTCACCCAATACACACCAGAAAATCAGCGGGATTAACGTGACCCCAACTCGTCGGGTCACGCGGCGATAGTGCGCGCACAGCAGCGGAGAGAGATTAAAATGTTTCTCCGATACACCTTCCGGCGCTAACAGGCGATATGTGGTGCTGATAACCATCCAGAACATGGCAAACTGCAACGACAGCGACCACATAAAGTTATTAATGCTGATATCCGAGCGATAGCACCAAAAGCCCAGTGCCAATATCAATAGCGTGCCGGGCAATCCTTTCACCATCAGCAGCCCAATGGCTTTTGGTGTATGCAGCTGTGTGTCACGTTTTAATTGGCCGACTTCGTTACCAAGCTTTTCCAGAAGCTCATTAATTCTACAATAGCGCCAACGGAACAGGCCGAAGAGGATCAGCAAAGGAATGAAAACGAACATGGAGCTCAGCGCACCTTCAGCCAACGCTCCCGGCGTAAGGTCAAAGTGCAGAGATTGGGCCTGAACTTTTAACGCATTTGGAAGATCCATAAACCAATTGAGGTTCATTGGCTTATTACTGCTCACCCAGAAAATTTGTTGGGTCAACGTATGTTGCAGGTATTCATTTACGCTCAGCAACTGTTGCTGATTAATCTGCAGGCTAATTGCTAAGGTTAACTGGCTGCCGAGCTGCTTATTGAGCTGATCCAACAGCTCACGGCGAGCATCAACAATATCTTCGAGCGCGCTAACCACATCGTCAGACGGTTTATCCTTATTTTGGCTAAGCAACTGCGTGACGTAATCCGTTCCTTGGAACAGCGCATCACGCTTTTCATTGATGTCGAACTGTTCCAAACGTAAATCAGCAATCTGCGTAGCAACATCGTTAGTCAATTTTTCCGTCGGCAGATTTTGTTGTTGCTGATAGAGAATGCGCGACAGCAGCAAACTGCCCTTCAGCACCGTTATCTGCTCTTTCAAATTGCGCTCTGCCTGTAGAGAGCGATCTAGCCAGTTTTTGATGCGGATATTTTCCTGAACCAGCGTGTTCACGCCTTCGGTCGCTTCAATTAACCGCTTACTCAATTGGCGGTTAATATCGAGCTCACGCCCAATAACAGGATCCTGCTGAATATCTTGCGTGGCATCATCGGGGTTTTGCGCTTCCTGCGCCGTCTTTTCAGACTGCGTTAACCGCTTGCCGTTTTCAACTTCACGAACCAGCTGAACCATGTGCTCTAACTGATTGATTCTGGCATTAGCGTAGTCACGCTGCTTTTGCAGGGAATCTTGTAATGCGGTGTTAGCCGACAAGCTTTGGCGCTGGTAGTCGAGAGACATATTCAGCATCGCCATTTGCGTATTCAACATGTTTTGCTGTGTTGGACGCATATTGCTGGGATCGGATAACGCGTTTCGAATTTGCTGAATCTGCTGTGACGTCGCCATCATGCTGCTTTGCGCACGCTCTGGCTGGGTCTGAAGAGAAATAAGCTGACTATTAAAATTCGCTAAATCTTCCTGCGCGCTTTGTAGGTCATCCAGCGTGCTGCCCATTTTATTTTCTAGCTGGCGCAAAGAAAGCGTCGACAGCGACGAACGCGTGATGGCTTCGCTATCGGCCTGTTGAATAGACTCTAATCCGCTGAGTGCCTGATTTAGCTTGAGTGGAGCTTGTTGAATCTGCTGTTTAAGCTGCTGGCTTTCCTGCTTGATGCGGTCGATACCGTCGAGGTATTCGAGCGTTTTCATCAAATCCTGCTGCGAAAGCTTTTCTCCCGGCGACAGCGATTTCTGCTTACCTAAAGAATCTAACTGATTCTGTACTTCAGCCCGCGTCGATATATCGCCGCTCAGCGCTAAAGCATAATCAGGAACCAATAAAATAAGCACACTAATAATTAATGAAATTAAATAAAACTGTGCGCGCCGAGTTAATTGAACAGAGCGTAACGTAATGCAGCCAGCCATCATGGGAAGAGATCGTTTAACGGGAAGAGTAGATTAGCGTAGCACGAAGATATTAAGACAATGAATAGGCAAAAGCCGAAAATGAAATCTATTTTTTATCCAATAAATAAGGACGATATTTGTGTGGGAATTAATCCCTATCGTCCCAATTACGGTTCAATACTAAATTAGAACGTAAGCACCTTATCTGCGGCTAGCGTCCACTGAGCTAGCTCAACTAACGTTCCAATCTCAACCCCGTCAATCAACGGTAATGTGCTGATTCCACGGCCATCGGCGCAGGTTTTACACAGTTTAAAAGGCACCTGCTGAGCGGTCAGAATTTCAATCATTTGCTGAAGGTTATAGCCCTCATGAGGCTTCTGCCCAGCCAAACCCGATGTGACAGCATCAGACATCATAAAGATTTTCAGTTCAATCTCGCCCTGCTGCTCTTTCATCGCAATAGCCAAGCGCAGTGCGTTAAACAATGATTCTTGGCCATAACCAGCACCATTGGCGATCAAAACAATTTTCTGCATTAGGATTTCCCTCTGTTAAGCGGCGTCATCGCCACCGCGCATGCCGGCGCTTCAAACGGCATGCTAACAGCGCCATGCAGGAGATGTTCGCTGTACTTGATCATGTCGATAAAGCTGTCGACCATAAATGAAGCTTCTTCTTTCAAATCAAAGCTTTCTGGTAAAAATAACCAGCTTTCCATTATACCCGTTATATACGAGCGCATCATTACCGCTGTGCGCCGAGTATTAAGTTCAGCAGGCAACTGTTGACACTCAATACAGTTACGTAGCACATTTTCGATGCGCTCAAAATTTTCGAGGTACAAAATCTTGCGAATATCAACTAAAGAACGCATCTCGCCGACAAATTCGCATTTATGAAATATAATTTCCATCAACGCTTTACGGCGTGGGTCGTCCACGGTTGCGACCAAGATATAAATTAGGATTTCGCGTAAAATCCTAAGTGGATTATCTGGATACTTTGCTTGATACTCTATCTCTAAGTCACTGACTTTTGATTCGGTCAGGTTCCAGACTTCATTAAAAAGGTCTACTTTATTTTTAAAGTGCCAATAAATCGCGCCACGCGTTACACCAGCTGCGTTGGCAATATCCGTTAGAGAGGTAGCGGACACACCGCGTGCGGAAAACTCACATACTGCCGCTTCAAGTATTTGCAGTCGGGTTGCTTGAGCTTGCTCTTTGGTTTTTCGTGCCATGGCGTTATATTTTTAATGTGCTTTGATTTACATACATTCATGAATGTATGTACCATAACATGCAGTTTTAATTAGCGCAGCAATGGGTTTTCACAAATGAATCAATACCCATTTAACAATCGAACTCTTGAGGTTATCTATGAATAAAAACAGAGGGTTAACGCCTCTGGCGGCCGTGCTAATGTTTTCTGGTAGTTTACTTCTTACAGGATGTAACGACGGAAACGAGCAAAAAGGTCAGCAAAGCGCACCTGAGGTGGGTGTTGTCACGCTGAAAGCTGAGCCGTTGAACGTCACCACTGAGCTTCCTGGTCGTACATCTGCATATCGCATCGCAGAAGTTCGCCCACAGGTTGGCGGCATCATCCTTAAGCGTAACTTCGTGGAAGGCAGCGACATTCAGGCCGGTTCTTCACTGTATCAAATCGATCCAGCAACTTATCAGGCCGCTTATGACAGCGCGCGTGGCGATTTGGCCAAAGCTGAAGCCGCTGCAAACATCGCTCACCTGACAGTCAATCGCTATAAGACATTAGTCGGTACTAAGTACATCAGTCAGCAAGAATACGATACCGCCGTTGCCGATGCGCGTCAGGCCGATGCAGCCGTTACCGCGGCAAAAGCCGCAGTAGAAACTGCACGTATCAATCTGGCGTATACCAAAGTCACTTCACCAATCAGCGGTCGTATTGGTAAATCTAGCGTGACCGAGGGTGCTTTGGTGACTTCAAATCAGGCTAATGCGCTGGCAACCGTTCAGCAACTGGACCCGATTTATGTCGACGTGACTCAGTCAAGCAACGACTTCCTGCGTTTAAAAGAAGAGCTGGCTAACGGCACTTTAGAACAGGAAGGCGGTAAGGCTAAGGCTGAGCTTGTGTTGGAAAATGGTCAGGTCTACGCACAGAAAGGCTCTCTAGAGTTTTCTGACGTCACCGTTGATGAAAGCACTGGCTCAATCACTATTCGCGCCGTGTTCCCAAATCCTAAAGGCGATTTGTTGCCTGGCATGTTTGTGCGCGCTCGTCTGGATGAAGGGATCAAAAACAATGCGTTGCTCGTACCGCAGCAAGGCGTCACCCGTAATCCTCGTGGTGAAGCAACCGTCATGTTAGTCGGTGCCGACAACAAAGTTGAAAACCGTACCGTAACCGCAGCGCAAGCCATCGGTGACAAATGGTTGGTGACTGATGGTCTGAAATCCGGTGACAAAGTGATTGTGACTGGCTTGCAGAAAGTTCGTCCAGGTGTGCAAGTGAAAGTAGAAGAAGCTTCTGCAGGGAACGCTTCAACAAAAGATGCAGCGGCTAGCGAACCGAAGAAGTCTTAAGTGATGCTCGTTGCTGATACATTGATAAAAAGGAGCCAGTAATTCATGGCTAAGTTTTTTATAGATCGACCTATATTCGCCTGGGTTATCGCCATCATTATCATGCTGGCCGGTACGCTAGCGATTATGAAACTACCGGTGGCGCAATATCCAACGATTGCCCCACCGGCGGTGTCGATCTCCGCAGTCTACCCTGGTGCTGATGCGCAGACGGTGCAGGACACGGTGACACAGATTATCGAACAGAACATGAACGGTATCGATAATCTGATGTACATGTCCTCAACCAGCGACTCATCGGGTAGCGTGTCGATCACGCTTACCTTCCAGTCTGGTACTGACCCGGATATCGCACAGGTTCAGGTGTAGAACAAATTGCAGCTAGCAACGCCGTTGCTGCCGCAAGAAGTTCAGCAGCAAGGGATCAGCGTTGAGAAATCCAGTAGTAGCTTCCTGATGGTTGCTGGCTTTATTTCTGAAGACGGAAGTATGTCTCAGGATGATATCGCCGACTACGTGGCTTCCAACATTAAAGATCCGATCAGCCGTTCCGAAGGGATTGGTGACGTACAGCTGTTTGGTGCCCAGTACGCGATGCGTATCTGGTTAGACCCAAATAAGCTGAACAACTACCAGATGACCCCTCTGGACGTGATCAACCAGATCAAAATCCAGAACAACCAGATTGCAGCCGGCCAATTAGGTGGTGCTCCTCCGGTTCCTGGCCAGCAGTTGAACGCCTCAATCATTGCGCAAACACGCTTACAGACACCGGAAGAATTCGGCAAGATCCTGATGAAGGTTCAAACCGATGGTTCTCGCGTACTGCTGCGTGATGTTGCCAAGATTGAGCTAGGCGGCGAAAACTATAACGTTATTGCACGCTTTAACGGCAAACCTGCCGCAGGTCTGGGGATTAAACTGGCAACCGGCGCTAACGCATTGGATGCCGCTGAAGGGGTTAAAAAAGAGCTGGCTAAATTGCAGCCCTTCTTCCCTGCCAGCATGAAGGTTGTTTATCCATATGACACCACGCCGTTCGTTAAGATTTCCATCAACGAAGTTGTGAAAACGTTGCTGGAAGCTATCGTGCTGGTGTTCTTGGTTATGTATCTGTTCCTGCAGAACATTCGCGCAACCCTGATCCCAACCATCGCGGTTCCGGTGGTACTGTTAGGGACCTTTGCTGTTCTATCGGCCTTTGGCTATTCGATAAACACCCTAACCATGTTTGGTATGGTGCTTGCGATAGGCCTCTTGGTGGATGACGCCATCGTTGTGGTGGAAAACGTTGAGCGTGTTATGGCCGAAGAGGGCCTACCACCAAAAGAAGCAACGCGTAAATCCATGGAGCAGATTCAGGGCGCCTTGGTGGGGATTGCGATGGTACTGTCCGCAGTATTTATCCCAATGGCATTCTTCGGTGGCTCAACCGGTGCGATTTACCGTCAGTTCTCCATCACTATCGTTTCCGCGATGGTGCTGTCAGTACTGGTGGCGATGATCCTAACACCGGCTCTGTGTGCCACCATGCTCAAACCGATCGAAAAAGGCGGCCACGGTAAAACCACCGGCTTCTTTGGTTGGTTTAACAACATGTTCGATAAGAGCACCGAGCACTATACGAATTCCGTTGCGGGCATTCTGCGTGGTACCGGTCGTTATCTGCTGATTTACCTGATTATCGTTGTCGGTATGGGTCTGTTGTTTGTCCGTATGCCAACGTCATTCTTACCGGATGAAGATCAGGGTATTGCTCTGACCATGGTTCAGTTACCGGCTGGTGCAACGCAAGAACGTACCAACAAGGTTCTAGCAGAAGTCACTGATTACTTCTTGGATAAAGAAAAAGCTAACGTTCAATCCGTCTTTACCGTCAGCGGCTTCGGCTTCAGCGGTCAAGGCCAGAACAACGGCTTGGCCTTCGTCAGCTTGAAACCTTGGGATGAACGTACCGGCGCCGATAATAAGGTTCCGGCCATTATCGCCCGTGCAACTGGCGCATTCAGTAAGATTAAAGATGGCTTGGTGTTCCCATTCAACCTGCCAGCGATTATCGAACTGGGTACGGCAACCGGCTTTGACTTTGAACTTATCGATCAGGCTGGCCTTGGCCATGAAAAACTGACCGAAGCGCGTAATCAGCTGTTAGGCATGGCCGCACAGCATCCAGACACCGTGGTTCGTGTACGTCCAAACGGTTTGGAAGATACGCCGCAGTTCAAGATCATTGTCGATCAGGAAAAAGCACAGGCGTTAGGCGTTTCGATTTCAGACATCAACCAAACGCTGTCTACCGCGCTGGGTGGTACTTATGTGAACGACTTCATCGACCGCGGTCGTGTGAAGAAAGTTTACGTACAGGCTGATGCGCCATATCGTATGCTGCCGAACGATATCAATAACTACTATGTCCGTGGTGATGCAGGACAAATGGTACCGTTCTCAGCGTTCTCATCATCAAAATGGGAATATGGTTCTCCGCGTCTGGAACGTTATAACGGCCTGCCATCCATGGAAATCCTTGGGGAAGCGGCACCGGGTAAAAGTACCGGTGAAGCCATGGCGCTGATGGAAGAGTTGGTGACCAAGTTGCCTACCGGTATCGGTTATGACTGGACAGGAATGTCCTATCAGGAACGTCTATCAGGTAACCAGGCTCCGGCGCTGTATGCCATCTCGCTCATCGTGGTCTTCCTGTGTCTGGCAGCATTGTATGAAAGCTGGTCAATTCCGTTCTCCGTTATGCTCGTGGTTCCATTGGGCGTTATCGGTGCACTGTTGGCAGCAACAATGCGTGGTATGAACAACGACGTTTACTTCCAGGTAGGCTTGTTGACGACCATCGGACTTTCAGCCAAAAACGCCATACTTATCGTCGAGTTTGCTAAAGACTTGATGGATAAAGAAGGTAAAGGGCTGATTGAAGCGACGTTAGAAGCGGTACGCATGCGTCTACGCCCAATTCTGATGACGTCTCTGGCATTTATGCTGGGTGTTCTGCCATTGGCTATCAGCTCCGGTGCTGGCTCTGGCGCACAGAATGCGGTAGGTACAGGCGTAATGGGCGGTATGGTTACAGCAACTATTCTGGCCATCTTCTTCGTACCGATGTTCTTTGTGGTCGTTCGTCGTCGCTTTAATAAAGGCGGTGAAGACATCGAACATAGCCACCCTGTTGACCACCAGGTGAAATAGTTCATTTTCCTCCTAAAAAGGCCGCATATGCGGCCTTTTTTATTGCCCTTCTTGCTCGCTTTTCATCAGTTTAAAAATCCTGATCAACAATCCGCTTGCATCGGCAAAAAATGCGTCGCATAATAATTGTTATGTTATAACATTAATGAAGAGCAAGAAAATGAAAACCAATATCCATCCAAACTATCGCACCGTGGTTTTCCACGACACAACGGCAGACGCCTATTACAAAATCGGTTCAACGATCCAATCCGACCGCTCTATCGAGTTGGATGGGGCAAGTTATCCGTATGTCACGCTAGATGTCTCTTCCGCTTCGCATCCGTATTACACAGGGAAGCAGAAAGAGTTTTCTAAAGAAGGCAGCGCAGCCAAATTCCAGCAACGTTTCGGTCACTTTATGACGAAGAAAAAAACCGCAGAGGCCAACTAATGCAAGTCTTAAGCTCATTACGATCCGCCAAAAAGCGCCACCCAGATTGTAAAATCGTAAAACGCCATGGCCGCATATTCGTTATTTGTAAGTCAAACCCACGCTTCAAAGCCGTGCAAGGAGGAAAGAAAAAACGCTAAATATGACCCTTTTTACTCACCACAGCCCCACATTGTGGGGCTGCTGCTACCTCTTCATCTCGTTATCCTGTTTACTCTGCGTTATGCCCAATCTTACATCCAACATATTGAAAAAAAACAAATCAGCTTTTTAGTACTTCGTTAGCACACCGAGACACATAAACACAGCGTAATAAAAGGTAAAATTCCCTTGGTTAGATGCCTATTTGTGCAATAATCATAAAGAGATAATTATCTTCAAGTCATTACCCTATGCTTAATTAGTTAAACACCTTTAGAACCGCAAGGATGATTTGCTTTAGAGTTTTCTGAAAAGTGTTTAAAAAACACGCGAAGCGTCTTAATTAAATACTTATTAACACAAATTATCGCCAATCTAGATGTGCTTTTGCTATGATGCTGCGGCCTTTAGTAATGCTGATGGTTGTACACTGCTTTTGATGTTTATTGTTGTGCTTCACGACGACATAGACTAATTCGTTGAGACAACGTTGAGCAAGATGGAGGCATGATATGGATGAGTACACGTCTTATCAGCACGATATAACTGAACTGAAATACCTGTGTAATATGCTGTATAATCAGGGAATGGAAGTTCTGAGTGATAGCTATCATGGCTGGGTTAATGACCCAACTGCTGTAGCTAATCTGCAACTCAATGAATTAAACGAACATATCGCAACGTTCGGTTTAACGTTCAAGATTAAGTATCCAAAGAGTTCAGAATTAACTGAAATATTAGATGAGTATCTTGACGAAACTTACAGTCTGTTTAGTAATTACAGCATAAACGAACCAGAACTAAAAAAATGGCTTAAAGTAAAAGGCCGTATTTTGCGTTATTTAGCGGGTGAAAAACCAGCATCCGCGTTGAACTTTTAACCTTAGATCAGGAGTTCCTATGACTAAAATTGATTACCTTATGCGCTTACGAAAGTGTACAACGTTAGAAACTTTAGAGCGCGTAATTGAAAAAAACAAATATGAGCTATCCGACGATGAGCTAGAAACTTTCTACTCAGCCGCTGACCATCGTTTGGCCGAACTCACCATGAACAAACTGTATGATAAGATCCCTGCTGAAGTTTGGAAGTATGTTCGCTAAATAGTTAACCTAAATTATCACCTAAGAAATTACCTTTATTTATTGCTTAACGATTAATAAACACTTTTATCAATTGGATTAATCATCAGTGGTTTTCCATTTGTATTTTTGCATCTTACATTAGATGCTACTGTTTCAGCAGCCAGAAAGAAAAACAGTAAAGGCCAATAACGCTTATATACGCTGGCCTTTGCTTGCTCTATTCACCCGATAAGTTCGTACTACGACGCAATCTATCTAGGTCAATAGCTTTTTCTTTAATCACATTGAGCTTGGTTTCAGCCGCAACCAGACCCCATACGGTCCCCTGCTCTTGTTGGTAAAACGCATTTATCGCTAGAAAGTAATCATCTTTATATTTAACCCACCCTCTTTGCGCAATTTTTAGTTTTTCCTGAGCAGCCACTGATTGATCTTTGAGTAATAACTTATATTGATTATTTAACTCGGCATCCCACGCTTTCATGGCAGTCTGGTAACAGCTAGAAATAGCTTGTGTCGCAGAAGCCACATTTTTACAGCGTGCCAGGGAATCATCGATATCCTTTCCCAAAGGCGCTTTTGCATGTGCTGATACGCTGCATAAAAATAGCACTATTGTCAGTAACCCTTTTTTCATCATGACAACCTCATCAATACATCCAATAGAAAGAATATATACACCTTCTGTCACATTTGCATATTACAGCTGTGATAAAACGATCATAGATAGGGCAATACAACGAATTTGAGAATAGCTGACTAAAGATGAAAAAAACGAATGATTTTACGTTAAGAAAATATGGGGGGCTTAAATGGGTGGAGGCCCTGCCAGCTACATCCCGGCACACACGTCGCCTGCTGCGGCTGCTTCCTTCCGGATCTGACCGAGTTCACAAGTTAGCGTTGCGGGAGAACCAACAGGGCCTCCATTGATGAGCAACTGAATGATTACTGCATAACGTCATGCATCACTTCAGTGCGGGGGCATTATCAGTGATGACTCGGCGAAAAGCAAGGCTAAGGCTGCCGAACGTCGTTTTATTAAACAATCATTTTATCCATCAGCCCCTTATGGCAAACTGCGTTCATACCATGAGCCACTCATTTTGAATTTCAATGCCTTATGCCAAACGATACCCCATCGGTACCTGAAGATAACTTTCGCCAACGTGTTTTGATGTCAATTCACGCTATCCCCTATGGAAAAGTGGCAACATATGGGCAAATAGCTCGCCTTGCGGGGTCTTCACGCGCGGCACGACAGGTCGGTGGTATTTTACGCAAGCTCCCTAAGGGCTCATCAATTCCCTGGTATCGCGTCGTCAATCGTAGCGGCAACATCTCTCTGATTGGCCCTGACTACACGCGCCAACGTACTGCTCTGCAAGATGAAGGCATCACCTTCAACGCGAGCGGCGTTATCGATTTGGCTCTTTACGGATGGGATCCATCGCAGCCATAAAAAAACCTGCCACAGTCGGCAGGTTTTTCATATCGCCTAAACGAATATTAGAAAGGTGATGTTCCTTCAACCTTCTTTTTTTCACTCAGCACGGTGGCAGCACCATCAGCAGAAACAGGCACCAAGACCAGATCTTTCTGCGTACCCGCGTTGTTATTTACCACTTCATTCAACGTATCGGTGATGAACACTAAGCGACCGTCGACTTTGATTGCCGCGCTCAGGTTAATGCGCTGGTTTGGCTGAATATCCTGAGGATTGAACGGCAGAACAAAGTTATAAGGTGGCTGTTTGCCATCGGTGCGGAACACTTTCTGTGACAGCACGCGAGCAGGCGCATCCGCCAGAGAAACATCGGCTAAGGTGACCGTAACTTCCGCATTTGGTGGCAAAGCGATACGCTGACGAATATTCACGCTACCGCGCACCGCTGGGCCGCTAATCTGCGACGCATCTGCAGTCACTTGATTACCTGGAGCAGGCGTTGGGACATCAGCAGCATTTGAAGAGCAGCCAGCAACCGTTGCGGTCATCAGTACACCACCTACAATTTTCCAGAGTTTCATAAGTTCGGTCTCCTTCCTTTTATTTTTGTTGTCGAATGCCTATCTACAAAAGCATATTAAGCAACCGACACGAGCCTCTTAAAATAGTTTCTTAAACTAAGATACTTGATAAGCATGGCACAAAGCGCTGAGTTTTCCAGTTTTATCTACTTTACATTAACATTTTCAGATAATTGAACCCTAGAAACGATGGCGAACCCTTAAATAGTTTTGTGATAAGTTCTGCCATAATTGATAATGCAGTTGGGAGTTTCGCTCCTGTTTTCAACACTGGTTAATTAGGATCTCACTCATGAGTCAGGCATTAAAAAATTTACTCGATCTGTTAGATCTGGAAAAAATTGAAGAAGGGATCTATCGCGGGCAGAGTGAAGATCTTGGCTTACGTCAAGTTTTTGGCGGTCAGGTGGTTGGTCAAGCGCTCTATGCCGCGAAACAAACGGTGCCTTTAGAGCGCAATATTCACTCCTTTCACAGCTATTTCCTCCGCCCCGGCGATAGCAGCCAGCCGATAATCTATGACGTTGAAAATCTGCGTGACGGTAATAGTTTCAGCGCGCGCAGGGTGAAGGCGGTGCAACACGGTAAACCTATTTTCTACATGACGGCATCTTTCCAAACTGCCGAACAGGGTTTCGAACATCAGAACGTGATGCCCGATGTACCAGCGCCTGAATCATTAAAATCTGAATCTGAAATTGCCAGTAGCATGGCACACCTCATCCCAGAATCCGTGCGTGAAAAATTTACCTGCGAAAAACCGTTAGAAATGCGTCCGGTGAGCTTCCATAACCCTTTGATGGGCAAAGTAGAAGAACCTATCCGTAACGTTTGGTTCAAAGCCAATGGCGAAATGCCTGACGACCCACGCATTCATCAGTACTTACTGGGATATGCGTCCGATTTCAATTTCTTGCCAACCGCCTTACAGCCACACGGTAAAGGGTTCTTAGAGCCTGGCATGCAGGTCGCAACGATTGACCATTCGATGTGGTTCCATCGCCCGTTCCGCTTGGATGAGTGGTTGCTTTATGCGGTTGAGAGCACCTCTGCGTCTGGCGCTCGCGGTTTTGTACGAGGACAATTTTACAACCGAGCCGGTGAACTGATTGCCTCTACGGTTCAGGAAGGCGTGATCCGCCAGCGTTCGTAAAATCCAAATATCATCCATATAACAAAAGGGCGGATTTCTCCGCCCTTTTCACATCTGCAATTGCACGATTGAAGAAGAAAACTACTGGTTGTAAGCGTTCTCACCGTGGCTATTGACGTCCAGACCTTCGCGCTCTTGTTCTTCCGGCACACGCAGACCTACACAAACATCGGCAATCTTAAAGGCAATTAACGCAGCCACGCCAGACCAAACGATACAGACCACAACGCTGAGTGCCTGCACGCCGAACTGATGGCCCATGGTCACCCCTTCGGCATAGCCGGTTCCTCCCAAAGACGTTGCGGTTAGGATCCCCGTGGCTAAACATCCCACGATACCGCACACACCATGCACGCCGAATACGTCACAGGTATCATCCACCTTCAGCCAGCGTTTCAGCATCACCACGCCCCACAACCCAGCGACACCCGCAATCAAGCCGAGCAATAGCGCGCCACCCACACCAACGGTGCCCGCGGCAGGCGTCACCGCAACCAGCCCAGCGATGCAGCCTGAACACGCACCCAGCAGAGACGGCTTTCCGCGCGTCATCCACTCCGCTAATACCCAAGACAGAATCGCCCCCGCCGTCGCCACAACCGTATTCACAAAGGCCAGCGCGGCAATTTCATTCGCTGCACTTGCCGAGCCTGCGTTAAAGCCAAACCAGCCGATATACAGAATCGCAGTCCCCATAAAGACCATCGGTAGGTTATGAGGCTTAAAGGCTTCTTTGCCAAATCCTGCACGCTTACCTAGCAGATACGCACCGACCAAACCGGCAATCGCCGCATTAATATGCACGACCGTTCCACCTGCAAAGTCCAGCGCGCCGTCTGCCGCTAAATATCCACCGCCCCACACCATATGAGCCATCGGAATATAAGAGATCGTAAACCACAGTACGGCAAAAATTAGCACCGCCGAAAAACGAATACGTTCTGCAAACGAGCCCACAATCAGACCCACGGTAATACAGGCGAATGAGCCCTGAAACGCAACGTGGATCATCTTGTAGAATGAGCCGGTTAAATCGGTTAGCCCAATGCCTTTCAGCATCACTTCATCTAGATTACCGAAAATGGCGTTACCAGCACCAAACGCCAAAGAGTAGCCATAGACAACCCACAGCACACAGATAGCGGCAAACGTCACCATTACCTGCGTCATCAGCGACAGCACGTTTTTAGAACGTAATAATCCACCGTAAAATAGGCCAATGCCAGGGATGGTCATAAACAGAACGAGCGCAGTACAAATCATCATAAAGGCGTTATCAGCCTTGTCTGCTACGGCTGGCGTTGCGGCCATAGCGGCACTGGGTAGTAATAAAGCACTCCCCAGAGCTAAAGTGGATAAGCGTGTTTTCATCATTAATCCATCCCTATCTGTGTGAGTTATTAATTACAGAGCCGCTTCGTCGGTTTCACCGGTACGAATGCGAATAACGCGCTGTAGTTCGGCAACAAAGATTTTTCCGTCGCCAATTTTTCCGGTGTAGGCTGATTTGCTGATGACATCAATCACCTCATCGAGCTGATCGTCAGCAATCGCCACATCAATTTTCACTTTCGGCAAGAAATTCACGTTGTACTCTGCCCCACGATATAACTCGGCGTGGCCTTTTTGGCGGCCAAATCCCTTTACCTCGGTAACGGTCAATCCCTGGATCCCAACAGAGGAAAGGGCTTCACGTACGTCTTCCAGTTTGAACGGCTTAATCACCACGGTTACAAGCTTCATACGGCCTCTCCTCACATGACTCCGAATAATTTCGTCTACGCATTGATATGAGCAAAGGCTATGCCAACTTTATATAAGGCTAGTTGATGGAAGAAAATGCTGGTTTTAGGGAGGGAGAGACTCGGTTACAGCAGATAAAACGTGAGGTATTTCTCAAAAGCGCACCAATAGCGTGCAACCGGGGAAGTTACGGTGCATTTTTTTTACACAATTCGAAGCGATGATGCACTGCAAATGCACAGCGAGGATTACCGTGATGAACGCTGCAGAAAACAAAAAGCCGGTGCTATGCATTCATGACATAGCAACCGGCTTTGTAGCGATGGACAATATTTAGATCGTCGGTGATTCTTGATGCAATCCAGCCGCCAGCGCCTCTCCCACTAGTTGCAACTGGTGCATTTGGTAGTAACGCCCCTGCTTAGCCAGTAGTTCGTGGTGCGAACCTTGTTCTACCGCCTGTCCTCGGTGCAGAACAAGAATAGAGTCAGCATCTACAATGGTCGACAAGCGATGAGCAATAACAATTAAGGTTGTTTGTTGGCGAATCACATTGAGCGCTTTCTGAATCGCCTGCTCGGTACCGGAGTCTATATTGGCCGTAGCCTCATCCAGAATGAGGATTTGAGGTGCCTGAACCAGCACTCGCGCCATTGCTAACAGCTGTTTTTGCCCCACGGACAGATTATTCCCCTGTTCACCCAACTGAGTTTGTATTCCCTGCGGCCAGCTTCTAACCAGCGGTGCAAGCTGGACATCCTCCAGCGCTTTCCACACCTGTGCCTCGCTGATATCACGGCCAAGCGTCACGTTATGCATAACCGACTCTGCCATCACGACGGGATCCTGCTGAACCATAGCCACGCCTTCGCGCAGAACCTGATGGCTCAGCGTAGGGATCGGACGCCCATCAATACAGATCTCGCCTTGATTTACCGGATAATACCCCATCAGCAAGTTAGCCAATGTCGATTTACCGCTGCCGGTATGCCCGACTAAAGCCACAAATCCGCGAGATGCAATGTGCAGATTGATATCCTGCAAAACTGGGCGGCCTTCCCGATAGGCAAAAGTCACGTTGTTAACATCGACGCGCCCGCTCTGCAAAGGCTGAATGTCACCGCCGTAGTTCTGTTGAGCATCATCCATCAGCTCGAAAATGCGCTCCCCAGCAACTACGGCCTGCTGCATCATGGACTGTTGGCTGGTGAGCTCTATCAAAGGCTCATTCAGACGACCTAAATAGTTAATGAAAGCATAAAGCACGCCCACGCCAATCGAACCTTCGGCGCTGAAGCCAAACATCATTAATAATCCACAAAGGATCATGGCGGAGAAAAGACTCAGCAACGGGCGCAGTAGAAAGCCTTCCAATCGCAATGTTTGCATACGCGCCTGATAATGAGAGCGGCTCACCTCCCCCATTTTTTCACCAAAGCGCGCCTGCTGACGGAACTGTTGGATAACCCCCATGCCATTGATCACTTCGTTAAAACCATCATTGATATCGGCAAGATAGCTACGAACGCGACGTACTACCGGCGTACTGTAGTGCTGGTAAACGGCCATCACCACAAATACGGCGGGGAAAATACAGATAGAGATAAGCGCCATCCGCCAATCAAGGGTAAACATGGCCACCAGCATCGCACCAATCAGCGCCGCACTTTTCAGCACCGTCGCTACCACCGTGACATAAAGATCTTTGATCACTTCGGTGTCGTTGGTCACTCGCGAGATAAGCTGTCCGACAGGCTGATTGTCAAAAGCTGATAAAGGCTGACGTAGCGCAGCATCCATAACGTCGGTACGTAGCTGTTGCACTACCCCAACCGCCGCACGGTTGAACAGTAATGCCTGCGCATACTGCAAACCCGCTGCGGTAAACTCAAGCAGCAGATATAACAGCGCTAAGCCTGTCACCAACCCAAGTCTGAGATCGCCTTTGGCAACCACGTTATCGATGAAGTAGCTGATGATAATCGGGCCACAAACTTCCGCAGCCGCAGCCACCCATAGCATCACCACGGCAATTGCTAACGGTTTTTTATAAGGGCCACCATAGGCAAGCAGGCGTTTCAGGGTCGGCCAGAGTTGTTTGATATTACGCATTATCTGGCTCCTGAATCTGCGAGTCTGGCTCATCGAGCTGAGCTTCAATTTGCTGGAAACGATGCATATCTCGATACCAACCACGCTGTTGACTCAGCTCACTGTGCAAGCCACGCTGAGCGACAGCGCCTTGCTGCAGAACGAGGATCTCGCTGGCTTCTGTCAGCGCAGAAAGGCGATGCGCGCTGATAATCACCGTTCGATTCTCTCCCCATTCACGCAGATTATGCAGAATTTGGTATTCAGTACGGCCATCAACCGCCGACAGCGCATCGTCGAGGATCAAAATCTCCGCGTCCAGTAGCAATGCCCGAGCGATAGAGATGCGCTGCTTTTGCCCCCCAGACAGCATCACGCCGCGCTCTCCCACTTCGGTTTGATAGCCTTCAGGCAAGCGCAGAATATCCTCATGCACGCTGGCCAGCTTAGCCACGCGTTCAATGTCTTCCTGTGTTGCATCAGGTTTACCTAATGCAATATTCATGGCAACAGAATCCGAGAACAGGAAAGGTGTTTGACTCACAACGGCGAGGCGAGCGCGCCATTCATCCAGACGAAGTTCACGTAAAGAGATGCCGTGGAAACACACTTCCCCTTGGTCGGGATCAAAATGTCGCTGAATCAATGAGAGCAAAGCGCTTTTACCCGCCCCCGTTGGCCCACACAGGCCTAGCATCTGGCCCGGCGCGAGATTGAATTGAATGTTATGCAGTACAGGATTAGCCCCTTCGCTATAGGCGAAACGCTCAACATCAACGCTGAGCACACCTCGCCCCTGAGGCAAAGAGCGTTCGCCGTCTTGAACCGTTGACGGCTCAGACAGCATGCTGCGAATACGACTATAAGCCGCACTACCACGCTCCACGATGTTAAACATCCACGCTAATGCCAGCATCGGCCAAATCATTAAGCCCAGATACATCACAAAGCTGGTCAATTGTCCTAACGTTAGGTGACCATGAATCACCATCACCCCACCGCCGCCGATCGCCAATAAGTTGGCACAGCCAATCGCGATAAAAATGGTTGGGTTAAAGCGCGCATCGACTTTAGCCACGTGCATATTACGGGCACCTGCTTCGGCTGCGACATCGGCAAAGCGCTTCGACTGATGATTTTCTAGACCAAAGGATTTGATCATGCGAATGCTGGTCAAGCTCTCTTGAGCCTGATCGTTGAGCATGGAGAAAGCCGCCTGTGCAGACTTAAACCGCGAGTGTAGCTGCGCGCCTTGATGCTTAATCACCATGGCCATAATCGGCATCGGAATAAGAGACAGTAGCGTCAGCTCCCAGCTAATTTGGGTGCTCATCACAAACAGCACCGCCAAGCCCATCACCAGTGAATCCACCAGCGTTAATACACCTTCACCCGCGGCAAAGACAACGCGATCGACGTCGTTGGTCGCTCTGGCAATCAAATCGCCGGTGCGGTGGCGCTGATAAAATGAAGGCGCTTGGTTACTGAGCTGACGATAATATTTTTCACGCAGTTCAACGGCCAGCAAATAGGACGCGCCGAATAGCAGCACTCGCCACACATAGCGCAGCAGATACACCACCACCGCGACGAGCAGTAAAATACCAATCCAAAATGCCAGCGTTGAAGCTGGCATATGCTGTTTTGACACGCCGTCAATCACGATGCCAACAATGCGCGGCGGCACCAGTTGCAGAATAGCGATAACGACTAATAAAAGTACGGCTCCCAGATATCGCCGCCATTCACGACGAAAATACCAGCCTAGTTGGGCAAATAATCTCACGTATTTTTATTCCATAGCCTATAGTGGGCTTTGATTTTAAATGCTGTATATATAAACAGCACTAGGATAACACCGATAGGAAACTTAGGTAACCGCGTGATGGGTAAATTTTGCGTGCTTTATTCACCCACGGGCAAGAACGTGGTGCTTTTGATTTGTTCCATCGCAAAACTGGAAGTGACGTCACTTAAGCCTTTCACCGCATTCACCAATCGCTTATAAAAAGCATCGTAGCTTTTCATGTCCGCAACCTGTACCTGCATTAAATAATCGTACTCTCCAGCCATACGATAAAACGCAAGGATTTCAGGCATGTGCTCAACCTGCTGCACAAAATGATGATACCACTCACTGCTGTGATGCTGGGTTTTGATCATAACAAACGCGGTCAAACCAAGGCCAAGTTTGTCTTTGTCTAACAGCGCCACGCGCCCGACGATATAGCCCTCATCTTCTAGGCGCTTCAGTCGTTTCCAGCAGGGCGTGGAGGTCAAGTTGACCGCATCGGCCAACACCTGCAACGACTGAGTGCAGTCGCGCTGTAAGAGCTCCAACAGTTTTCGGTCTGTTTTATCTAACATATATCACTTATGGAGAAATATTTTCTCTTATTAGGCCAATATGAAGTCTATATAGCAACTTCTTTTTCTGCAAAATCCGATAGTCTTATCCCATACGTTCAGACTGACTCACATAGGCCACTATCATGAACAACGCTTGGGTAAAGCACGCTATCAGCGAGATCGAAGCCGATTTTCAACGCTCGGCAGACACACACCTTATTCGTCTAAATCTGCCTACTTTTCCCGGCATCTATTTGTATCTGAAAGATGAGAGCACGCATCCAACCGGCAGCCTGAAACATCGTCTAGCCCGCTCACTCTTTTTGTATGGGCTATGTAACGGTTGGATTAAAGAAGACACCACGATTATCGAATCGTCTTCAGGCAGTACCGCCGTCTCCGAGGCCTATTTCGCTCGACTGCTGAATTTGCCGTTTATCGCCGTGATGCCTTCATGCACCGCACGTAAAAAAGTCGAACAGATCGAGTTCTATGGTGGACGCTGTCATTTTGTTGACAGCGCCAGCCAGATTTATGCGGCGTCAGAACAGTTAGCCAAAGAGTTGAACGGCCATTATATGGATCAGTTCACCAACGCTGAACGAGCAACAGACTGGCGCGGCAACAATAATATTGCCGATAGCATATTTCGTCAGATGGAACGCGAGCCGCATCCTATTCCTGCTTATATCGTCATGAGCGCAGGCACCGGCGGCACCTCTGCAACCTTGGGTCGCTATATTCGTTACCAAGGACACCCGACTCATCTGATGGTGGTGGATCCTGAAAACTCGGTGTTTATGGATAGCTATCTGCAAAAAGACCGCACCATCACGGGTACCTGTGGCAGCAAAATCGAAGGTATCGGACGACCACGTGCTGAGCCCTCATTTATCCCTGAGGCTATTGACAGCATGACGCGTGTTCCAGATGCCGCCAGCATCGCCACCATCCATTGGTTGCAGAAGATATTAGGCCGCAAAGTCGGCGCTTCGACAGGAACAAACATGTGGGGAGCATTAACGCTGGCACGTCAAATGCGCGATCGCGGCGAACAAGGCGCTATCGTTACCCTGCTCTGCGATAGCGGTGAACGTTATTTAGATACCTACTATGATGCTGATTGGGTGAAAAAGAATATTGGCGACTTAAGCCAATATACCCAACAGTTGGAAGCGATGTAGCTTACCCATTCTGTCTAAAGCAGAAATAAAAAACCGGGCGATACACGCTATGTGTAGGCCCGGCGGCTGTAAAAGAATCCTCGTTATTCGGGGGAATGGTGAGGTTTTTTTGGTGAACTCAGCCAATTGTTTAACTGCTGTGCCACCGCCTGTTGCTGGCAATGACCAATAATCTCTAAGTGCGGCAGGCTGGCTTTGAGCTGCGGCAACGCATTACCCATGATGTAACCTTTTCCGACCATGCCCAGCATTTCTCTGTCATTCATCGCATCACCAAACGCCATACAATCAGCAAGATCGATATCTAGGTGGTCGCATAAATGACTCAGCGCAGAGCCTTTGTTCGTTCCCGCGGGCAAAACTTCTAAGCAATCGTAGGCCGAAAAACACAGATCAACAGCCTGGCCAAAATGCAGGCGCAGGCGTGTTTGTAAACTCGTTAAGGCATCGTGATCGCCACAGAAACAAATTTTACTTATGCCATAAGCCGGTAAAGAACGCAGCGGCGTAATGTGATAGCCAAAACCATTTTCCACATGTGGGGCTAAGAGCTCTGGATACTCAACCGAGGTCAACCAGCCATCATCTCTAAAAACGTGAACCGAGGCGGGCGTTTCCCAATGCGAATGCAAAACCTCAAGCGCAATTTCTGGCACCAAGTCGCTGGAAAATAAATTATTACCCTCGCGATCGTGTATCCGAGTGCCATTGCCGGTAATCATATAGCCCTGCAGACCTAATCGACGCGCAATAGTACGCACTTCGAGAAAATGCCGCCCCGTTGCAAACGTCAGCGCAATCTGATTTTCAGACAAGCGATGCAGCGCATCCAAGGTTTCAGCCCCAACCTGATGGTTAGGCATCAACAGAGTGCCATCCATATCAAAGGCCGCTAAACGAACCATACCGAAACCTCTTTTGGTGACGAATAATTTTGTGACGAATACAGTGAGATAAACAGTATGGCGTGGCATTTACGGAACTAATAGTGAACAATTAAAGAAAATTGTTCAGGATTTAGCAATGCGCCTGCTACAGAGGCTTAGCCAATACCAACGTTTAAACCAGTTTGCTGGTGACGATCCAATTCAAACAACCGTTGCTGAACTGGCAGGGGTTTTCTGCTGTAGTGAACGCCATGTGCGTACGTTGTTAGCCCAACTTCAGGCGCTGAAATGGTTGGAATGGCATGCCACAGCAGGACGTGGGAAACGCGCGCGCTTGCACTGCGTCATTCCAGAACAGCAGCTGCGTGCTAACCTAATGCAACAACTGCTCAACGCAGGCGATCATCAAAACGCGTTAAAGCTGGCTGAACGAGATCCCATTCATCTCAATGAACTGCTTATGCCACATCTGGGTGGGCAATGGGATTCGGACCTTCCTACGCTGCGTATTCCGTACTATCGAACGCTTGAACCTATCGCGCCGTTAGCACTAACCGGACGTGCCGAACAGCACCTTGCGCATACCATCCATGCAGGGCTCACTCGCTTTGAAACCGGTAATCCACACCCACAGCCCGATTTAGCGCATCATTGGCAAATCAGCGCCGATGGTCTTAAGTGGCAGTTTTTACTGCGCAGCGATTTACGCTGGCACAATGGGCAGCCAATCACTGCCGAACAGTTGGTCCAGCAGCTAAAACAGCTGTGCCATCATCCTCGCTGCGGTAGTTTTCTGAGCAGCATCGCGGATATTTCTCTGCCTCATGCGCTGTGCATTCGTTTTACCTTAAAGTGTGCTGACTATTGGCTTGCTCACCGTCTGGCTGATTTACTCTGTCTTTTACCTCATCCTGATTATCCTGAAATCGGCGCAGGGCCTTTCCGTCAGATCAGCTCCTCAGACATGCTCATTAGGCTTGAGCAGCACAGCAGCTATCATCTGCACCGCCCTTACCTGCATGCGATTGAATATTGGATCACATCCAATCCAGAGCAAGCATCAGCAGCGCCCAGCAGCCAGCATCCGGTAAAAATAACTATCGGACAGTACGAAGAGTTAGACAGCGTTCGTCCGGTACAACGCAGCACCAGCGTTGGTTTTTGCTATATCGCTCTCAACCAGAAGCGCGGAAAACTCACAGTAGCTCAGAGGCGTTACCTCACGACGCTGATTCGAGAAGAAAATACGCTCAATCATCTCCCAATTGAAAATGGTTTGATTGCGCGCAGCAGCGCAATGTTGTCTGGCTGGCCGCTGCCAGACCCTACCCCTGAGCCGATTTTGTTGCCCCCAAAACTCACGCTGCTTTATCACCCACCGGCAGAGCTCACCGCGCTTTCCGACCGGCTACAGGAACGCCTCGCCCAGGCTGGATGTGAGTTAGAAGTGCGTTTCTATGACGGTAAACGTTGGGAGTCTAACGAGCAGTTTGCCGAAGTCGATATTATTTTAGGCGACAGATTAATCGGTGAATCACCGGAAGTGGCCTTGGAGAATTGGCTGCGTATTGATGTGCTCTGGCAGGCAATTTTGAACGATAAAGAGCAGCAGCAATGCCGCATGGTGCTTGATAGCGTGCAACAGTTAGCGGACGAAACGAACCGCCATCATGCCCTGCGCGATTATTACACCCACCTTATGCAGCAGGGCATCATCATGCCGCTGTTTAATTACCAGTATCAAATCAGTGCACCTCCTCGTGTAGAAGGCGTAACGCTTACCGCCTATGGGTGGTTCGACTTCTGTCGGGCATGGGTTCCCGCCCCCACGGATGAATAGTCAGGCTGTTCATCTCCTCCCATAGCCGTTACCATAGACCGCGTTATGGCAGACAATTTTATTGTCTGCCTCTCTTTTTTTAGATTGATATAGAGGTAAGGCAATGAAACGCGCGGTGGTAGTATTCAGTGGTGGTCAAGACTCCACAACTTGTCTAATTCAAGCTTTGGAACGTTATGACGAAGTGCATTGCATCACTTTTGATTATGGCCAACGCCATCGTGCTGAAATTGACGTCGCACGCGATCTCGCCATTAAACTCGGCGCATCAGCGCATAAAGTACTCGACGTTGGTTTGCTTAACGAACTAGCAATAAGCAGTCTTACCCGCGACAACATTCCGGTTCCAACCGAAAGCGAAGACGGTATCCCAAATACCTTTGTGCCTGGCCGCAATATTCTATTCCTGACCTTAGCGGCTATTTATGCTTACCAAGTACAGGCTGAGGCCGTGATTACCGGTGTATGCGAAACTGATTTTTCCGGCTACCCAGACTGCCGTGACGAATTTGTGAAAGCGTTAAACAAAGCGATTGTCTTAGGCATGGCGCGCGACGTTCGTTTCGAAACCCCGTTGATGTGGCTGAATAAAGCAGAAACTTGGGCGTTAGCCGATCATTACCAAAAACTTGATCTGGTTCGTCAGGAAACGCTCACCTGCTACAACGGTATTCAAGGTGACGGCTGCGGCGAATGCGCTGCCTGCCATTTGCGTTCGCACGGGCTCAATGATTATTTAGCAAACCGCGCGGCGGTTTCTGCAAGCCTGAAAGAAAAAACCGGTCTGTAAGATCAATGTTGGTCACTTAAGCCTGATTTTAGGGGAAGTACACCGATGGGGTCGTAGCAGCTTTAGCTACCGGAGCGCCCCGCGGTGTGCTAGCCCCGTGTATCTCGATCTCTCAAACGGTCATCACGTTTCAATGAGCCGCTATATTCTCGCATTGGCGGCTCATTTTATGATTTTCACTTATCTCCGCTCAATTCCAGCAGACGATCGCGTAATGCGCCTTCCAAAGGCAATGCTTTTTGCGTTCTCAGATCGGTGCAAACAAACGTTAAAGCAGCATCAATGATAATTTCATTATCCGAAGTGCGAGTGATGATTTGATTTAACACGCCGCTACGGCCATTAAGCTGATGCAGTTTACTTTCCACCACCAGCTCATCATTTAGCACCGCGCCGCGACGATAGTTGATGTTGAGATTCACCACCATAAACGCGATGGCCTCCTTCATCATCCAATCAAAAGCACCATGGTCTTCAAGCCACTGCCAGCGCGCCTCCTCAAGGAACTCAAGGTAACGGGCGTTATTGACATGCTGATAGACATCTAAATGGTATCCTCGAACCTTAATAATGGTTGCATTGCTCATCGTTCATGTGGCCTTTTCCAGTATTTGACTGAAGCGACTGCAAACATGCAGTCGCCTGCTCAGCTATTTTTAATTCTTAGCGCACTATTGAAAGTAGCAGAGCGCTAAAAAACCAAACTGGTTAGACCACTGAATTTTGTGCTCGATCACAATTTTAAACGATCGCGGTTGCGTGCGATTAATGCTGCGCCAATTCCCTTCACCTCTTCCAACTGCTCTATCTGGGTAAAGGCCCCGTTTTTCTCACGATATTCCACGATCGCCTGTGCTTTCTTCAGGCCAACACCGTTGAGCACCGTTGCTATTTCTTCCGCACTGGCCGTATTGATATTGATACTGGTTCCCACAATGCCCGGTGAGGCATCTTTAGTTACCGGTTGAAGATCAGTGGCTTTTTGAGTTTGTTCAACGCTTGGGGCTGTTGGTCTAGCCGTCGTCGCTGCTTGAGCCTGTAACGGTAATAGTAAGGCCCCTGTAAGCAAGGCCCATACACCAATTAATTGCGCCATCATTTTTTGCTTTTTCATGCTGAAATTCTCCTGTTGTGTGTCAGCGAACACAGAGTGCAGCAGGATAAAAAACATGACAAACACCATTCTCTAGATATGGAAAAGGCCGCATAAGCGGCCTTTTGTGATTGCATCAGGATGCAAATTTATTGCGATGCTTACTGCATTTCGCTCGCTGCGCTGCCTAATTTAATTTTGGCATTTGAACGCAGATTATCCATCAGTGAATCGAAGGTAATGCCGGTTGCACCAGTCAACATCTGAGAAGAGAAGGCTTTAAGCTCTTCATTACTCAAATGACCCGACTTAACCGCGTCCAATTGGATCAGCACGATGTTGTCTTGACGATCCTGAGCCAAGCCATAAACCGGCTTGTTGTCTTTTGGCTGCGCCATGGCAAACACGGTATCTGCTAACTGACGATCCTCAGAGGCACGCGTTAAGGTCTGTTCTGCACCAAAGCTAATCCCCGCTGCTTTCAGCGCTTCATCACCTTTGCCAGACTGCAAGGCGCTCAGTAACTTGTCGCCTTCATTACGTGCCTGCTGGATGGCTTTCTGACGCTTCACCATATTGGTGATTTGATCTTTAACCTGATCCATCGGCTTAACGCCTTCCGGCTTATGACCAGAAATACGGATCACGAAAGCACGGTCGCCTTCAGCGCTGATCACATCAGAGTTGCTTCCTGGTGCGCCATTCTCACCGATCAGAGAACCATCGAAGATTGCCTGAGTAACCGGTTTGAAGTTCAGCGCAGCAGGAACGCTGTCGCGCGTAAACCAGCCAGTTTCAGTCGCCTTCACGCCAGCGGCTTCTTCTGCACCGGCCAGTGATTCATTATCGCTGGTTGCAGAGTCGCTCACTTTTTGCTGTAACGCGTAGTAAGCATCCAGTGCTTTCTGCTGTTTAACCTGAGTGGCAATATCCGCACGGACTTCGGCCAGCGGTTTTACCTGCTCTGGTTTCACGTCATTCAGGCGAATAACGAGATAGCCAACGCTTGATTTTACTGCGCCTGATAGCTGACCTTTGGTGGTTAACTTAGCACCCAGAATTTCATCTGGCGTAGTGCCCGGTTCTAACCATCCCAACTCACCGCCGTTTTTACGCGAGATGATGTCAGTGGATTTCTCAGCAGCGACTTTGGCGAAATCGGCACCGCCGTTCAGTTCATCCAATACCGCTTTAGCATCGGCTTCAGTTTTTACCTGAATAACGCTGTAATCTTTGCGCTCCGGCTGGGTGTAGCTGGATTTATGCTGATCGTAATAAGCTGCGATATCCTCATCAGAAACGGTAATTTTGTCCTGAATCGCCGCGGCATCCATTTCGATATAGCTAACCTTCACTTCTTCCGGCGCAATAAAACTATTTCTATTTTGCTCGTAGTAGGATTTCAGCTCTTCATCAGTAACCTGCTGAGCTTTTTCCAACGCTTTGATATCAATCGTTGCCAAACGCACATCGCGCTGCTGCATGGTTAACGCAGCCATAGCTTCCACTTCTACCGGCAGCGTGAAGCCCGTTGCGGTGTAAGCCTGAATCAGCTGTTGGCTGGTGAGCTGCTGGCGAACCAACTGCGCATAGTTATCTGGACTTAATCCCATATTGGCAATGATGTTCAGATATTTAGCATTATCGAACTGGTTGTTAGTCTGGAAGTAAGGCATGGCCCAGATAGCTTCTTTCACCTGCTCATCGCTAATTCCCAGACCCAATTTCTTGGCGTACTGATCAAGCAGAGTGTCATCAATTAGGCGGTTAAGAGCCTGCTTACGCAGCTCTTTCATATAGCCTTCGTTACCTGCCAACACTGAAAATTGGTCGCCCAATTGCTGCTGTAAGCGACTACGTTCGCTTTGAACCGCTTGCTCAAGCTGACCACGGCTAATTTCCTGACCATCGACTTTCGCCGCATAGTCACCGGAACCGCCGGTCAAATAACCCCCTACCCCGGTCAAAACAAATGACACGATGATTAGGCCCAGGATGATTTTGAGCACGACGTGATTAGCGGCCGCGCGTAAATTGTCCATCATAGTGTGGCAACACTCCGCTGTGATTGTGGGTAATACAGTAATTTTTGTCGGCTCAGTCTATCTGATTCGTAGCCAACACTGCACACGTAATACGATAAAATTGGGCTATAAGATCAAAAACCTATCCCATTAACCGAATCGACCTACTGGGAAAGGCTCTGTTTCCATGAAACTTTAGCCATAAAAAAAGCGCATCGGTTACGATGCGCCTTGTATTTTACCCTAGCAACTCAGCCACGTCAGTCTAATGTTTCATTGTTTCCACTCACGTGGGTTCATAACATACAAACAAATTCAGACGGTTGAGTCGGACGCGTTATTAATTAACAGCGTCTTTCAGTGCCTTGCCAGCACGGAAGCCAGGTACTTTGGCAGCAGGAATGCTGATTTCTTTACCTGTCTGAGGGTTACGGCCAGTACGTGCTGAACGTTCGCGCACGTCAAAAGTACCAAAACCGACCAGAGCAACAGAATCACCGCTCTGCAAAGACTCAGTAACAGACGCAATAATCGCATCTAATGCACGGCCAGCTGCTGCTTTAGAAATATCTGCGCCTTCGGCAATCTTATCGACCAGTTGTGACTTATTCACTCTTTCATCCCCTTTAGAAATCTTATGCCGTACTGGAATATTGTCCTTAGGGTACGGCTGCGCTGCTGTTATATCAATCCTGTCAGTTCATGGCAAGACACATGAGATGCGGCTTTTCCTAATTTGACAGGGCTCTAAGTTAGCTGCACAAAAAAATGCTGGCAAGTCCGAAATCGACTGCCAGCATAGGTTTTATCAGCGGTTTATGCGATATATCACTATTTCGCGGTAACCACTTCCATTCCGAATGGTGAATTTTGCAGCGCCAAGGCTAAAACTTCATCAATTCGTTTCACCGGATGGATATCCAGATCGGCCAATACGTTGTCTGGAATCTCTTCCAAATCGCGTTTGTTTTCGTCTGGGATCAGCACGGTTTTAATTCCACCGCGGTGAGCCGCCAGCAGTTTTTCTTTCAAACCACCGATAGGCAACACTAAACCACGCAGCGTAATTTCACCGGTCATAGCCACATCGGCACGCACAGGATTACCGGTTAAGCATGAAACCAACGCGGTACACATCGCAATACCCGCGCTTGGGCCATCTTTCGGCGTTGCACCTTCAGGCACATGGACGTGAATATCGCGTTTTTCGTAGAAATCAGGGTTGATACCCAATTTCTCAGCGCGAGCACGAACCACGGTTAACGCAGCCTGAATGGACTCCTGCATGACTTCACCTAAAGAACCGGTATAAGTCAGCTTGCCTTTACCTGGTACGCATGCGGTTTCAATCGTCAGCAGATCGCCGCCCACTTCAGTCCATGCCAAGCCAGTAACCTGACCCACGCGGTTTTCACTGTCCGCACGGCCATAGTCGTAGCGCTGCACACCTAAGAAGTCTTTCAGGTTGTCGCCGTTGATCTCAATATGCTTAACGGATTTATCCATCAGCAGGTTTTTTACCGCCTTACGGCACAGTTTTGAGATTTCACGTTCCAGACTACGCACGCCCGCTTCGCGAGTGTAATAGCGAATAATGCCGCTGATTGCGCTGTCATCAACCGTCAACTCACCTTTTTTCAGTGCGTTGCGTTCCAACTGTTTTGGCAGCAGATGCTGTTTCGCAATGTTGAGTTTTTCATCTTCGGTATAACCCGACAGACGAATCACTTCCATACGATCCAACAACGGCGCAGGAATGTTCATCGAGTTCGATGTTGCCACAAACATAACGTCAGACAGATCGTAATCAACTTCCAGATAATGGTCGTTGAACGCGATATTCTGTTCTGGATCCAGAACTTCCAGCAGCGCTGAAGCCGGATCGCCACGCATGTCCGAAGACATTTTGTCGATCTCATCGAGCAGGAACAGTGGGTTTTTCACCCCAACCTTTGCCATCTTCTGGATCAGTTTGCCCGGCATAGAACCGATATAGGTACGACGATGGCCACGAATTTCGGCTTCATCACGCACGCCACCCAGCGCCATACGCACATACTGGCGCCCCGTAGCACGAGCAATAGACTGACCCAAAGAGGTCTTACCGACCCCTGGAGGCCCTACCAGACAGAGGATAGGCCCTTTAATTTTGCTAACGCGACTCTGAACCGCTAAATATTCCAGAATACGGTCTTTGACGCGCTCAAGGCCGTAATGATCGGTATCTAGAATTTCCTGCGCTTTATTCAGATCTTTTTTGACCTTGCTGCGCGCATTCCACGGAACCTGAATCATCCAATCGATATAGCCACGCACTACGGTTGCTTCAGCAGACATCGGCGACATCATCTTCAGCTTTTGCAGCTCAGCTTCCGTTTTCTCGCGCGCATCTTTCGGCATTTTTGCCGCTTCGATTTTGCGTTTCAGCGCTTCGAATTCGTCTGGCGTATCGTCCATTTCGCCCAGTTCTTTCTGAATCGCTTTCATTTGCTCATTCAGATAGTACTCGCGCTGGCTCTTTTCCATCTGCTTTTTAACGCGGTTACGAATGCGTTTTTCAACCTGCAGCAGATCGATTTCAGACTCCATCATCGCCATCAGATATTCCAGACGTTCAGTCACGTCTGACATTTCCAACACGGCCTGCTTGTCGTTTAACTTCAACGGCATGTGTGCAGCAATGGTATCTGCCAGCTTAGCCGCATCGTCAATACTGTTGAGCGAGGTCAGCACTTCTGGTGGGATCTTTTTGTTCAGTTTGATGTAGCCTTCAAACTGATTAATGGCGGTACGAACCAATACTTCTTGTTCGCGCTCGTCCATTTCTGGAATGTCTAAATATTCAGCCTGTGCAGCAAAATGCTCACCACTGTCAGATAACGTAGTGATTTTCGCACGCTGAAGCCCCTCGACCAGCACTTTGACGGTGCCATCGGGTAATTTCAGCATCTGTAAAATAGAGGCAACGGTACCTACAGAGAAAAGGTCATTTACCCCTGGTTCATCCGTTGAGGCTTCCTTTTGCGCGACCAGCAGGATCTTCTTGTCGTGATCCATTGCGGCTTCTAGGCACCGGATTGACTTTTCCCGGCCTACGAACAATGGAATCACCATGTGCGGATAAACCACCACATCGCGCAGAGGCAATACGGGGATTTCTATGCGTTCGGAACGCTCAGGATTCATAGAGCTCTCTCTTAGTTTAGCTTCCGCCAGGTTATGGGAATCTTACAACCCGTTTTACGTTGTTGCTTCACCCAGTTTGTATCTGAGTATATGGGGATGTTTACCAGGGATTCAACGCAAACAACAACAGAAAAAAAAATGGGAGATAAAATCCCCCATTTTATTGATAACCCATCAGTTTACTGGCTAATTATTCGCCAGAAGCTTGTGCTTCTGGTTTACCATAAATCAGCATTGGCTCCGCCTGACCTTCAATGACATTTTCGTCGACAACCACTTTTTCGACGTTTTCCATTGATGGCAAGTCGTACATCGTTTCCAGCAGCGCGCCTTCAACGATAGAACGCAGACCACGAGCACCTGTTTTACGCGCCATCGCTTTTTTCGCGATAGCCGTCAGGGCTTCGTCACGGAACTCCAGATCGACACCTTCCAGATTAAATAATGCCTGATATTGTTTGGTCAGGGCATTTTTTGGCTCTTTCAGGATCTGAATCAGCGCGTCTTCGCTCAGTTCACGCAGAGTAGCGACAACCGGCAAACGACCAATGAACTCAGGGATTAGACCAAATTTGATCAAATCTTCTGGTTCTGCCTGAGCCAGCAACTCGCCTTCGGTTGCTTTTTCAGACAACGCTTTAACCGTTGCACCAAAACCAATACCGGTGCCGGTATTCACACGCTGGCCAATGACTTTATCCAAGCCCGCAAACGCACCGCCACAGATAAACAGGATCTTAGAGGTATCAACCTGTAGGAATTCCTGCTGTGGATGCTTACGGCCGCCCTGAGGTGGAACCGCAGCGATGGTACCTTCAATCAGCTTCAGCAATGCCTGCTGTACGCCTTCACCTGAAACATCACGGGTGATAGACGGGTTGTCAGACTTACGAGAAATCTTATCGATTTCGTCGATGTACACGATACCGCGCTGTGCTTTCTGAACGTCGTAATCACACTTCTGCAACAGCTTCTGAATGATATTTTCAACGTCTTCGCCCACATAACCCGCTTCGGTTAGGGTCGTTGCATCAGCCATGGTAAATGGCACATCAAGGAAACGTGCTAGCGTTTCAGCCAGCAAAGTTTTACCACTACCGGTTGGACCGATCAGCAAAATATTACTTTTGCCCAGTTCTACACCGTTGCTGCTGTCGCCGTTACGCAGGCGTTTGTAGTGGTTATACACCGCTACCGCCAAGACTTTTTTCGCCTGTTCTTGACCAATGACGTAATCATCTAAATGGTTACGAATTTCATGCGGCGTTGGCAGAGAGCTGCGCTCGCGATGCGGAGCAACTTCTTTAATCTCTTCGCGAATGATGTCATTACACAGATCGACACACTCGTCGCAGATATACACTGACGGCCCGGCGATCAGCTTACGAACTTCATGCTGGCTTTTGCCGCAAAAAGAACAGTACAGCAGCTTGCCTGAACCGTCTTTGCGCTTATCTGTCATCAGTAAACCTCTTTCATTAAGTATCTGTCCCGTCGAATCAGCCTATTACGGCTAAGACCGCTCAACGGCAGTGCGACCAATCTGCGCAAAACGGCCTATCAGCGTAGTCTATGCAACCCATTAGCGCGATGCGAGCATCGCTCCGCGCTTTATATTCACTATAGTATATCGGCAACCCGCCGTAACATGATAGTCACGCTATCGGCGGTTGGACGAGATAATAGCGTATGCGTTTGGTTCCACAGACGTCCTGAATCTAGGCCTTAGTCTGACACAATCAGCCGCGGTGAGTCATTACCGAATCAACCAAGCCGTATTCTACAGCTTCGTCCGCTGACAAGAAGCGGTCACGTTCGGTATCACGCTCGATCTCTTCGAGCGATTTACCTGAATGTTTTGCCATCAGCTCATTCATACGAGCTTTAACCTTCAGGATTTCTTTGGCGTGGATTTCGATATCCGTCGCCTGCCCTTGGAAACCACCCAACGGCTGGTGAATCATCACGCGTGAATTTGGCAGGCAGAAACGCTTACCTTTCGCCCCTGCCGTCAGCAGAAACGCGCCCATGGAACACGCTTGTCCCATACAGATGGTGCTCACATCCGGTTTGATAAACTGCATGGTGTCATAAATTGACATACCCGCAGTAATGACGCCGCCCGGTGAGTTGATATAAAGATGGATATCTTTCTCTGGGTTTTCTGCTTCGAGGAACAGCATCTGAGCCACGATCAGATTTGCCATGTGATCTTCAACCTGACCAGTCAGGAAGATAATTCGTTCTTTCAACAGACGGGAAAAAATATCGTATGAACGTTCGCCACGCGAAGTCTGTTCAACAACCATTGGCACTAAGGCCATGTGCGGTGCTAAATCACGCTCGCCACTGTATGACATTAACCGTCTCCTATAGAAATCACTTTGGCATTATTTGCTTTGATTCTACTGTAGATAAACTATGTTGACCATCGTTGACCATGCCCAACTGTCTGTGTCTGTTGTTATAGGTTAGACACTTAGCCAATATTTGGGGACAGTAATCAAAGAAATAAACCTTTTCCCATAAAAAAACCTTCGCCCAAGAGCGAAGGTTTTTATTACTTCGGAACGAATAAGCCGTTCAGAGCAACATTACGCAGCCTGAGTCTGGTTCATCAGTTCGCTGAAGTTGGTCGCTTTTTCAGACACTTTAGCGCTAGCCAGCAGTGCTTCAACAGCTTGTTCTTCCAGAGCAACATTACGCATGTTGTTCATCAGCTCTTTGTTTTTGCTGTAGAACTCAACCACTTCTTTTGGATCTTCGTAAGCAGAAGCCATTTCTTCGATCAGCGCTTTAACGCGATCTTCATCAGCTTTCAGCTCTTTCTTGGTGATAACTTCACCCAGCAACAGACCTACAACAACACGACGTTTAGCCTGTTCTTCGAACAGTTCGCGTGGCAGTTCCAGAGCTTGTTTCTCGTTGCCACCGAAACGCTGTGCAGCCTGACGACGCAGAACGTCAACTTCACCGTCAATCAGTGCAGCTGGAACGTCGATGTCGTTTGCTTTAACCAGACCGTCGATAACCTGAGACTTGATACGGTTACGTACCGCGCCTTTCAGTTCGCGTTCCATGTTTTTACGCACTTCGGCTTTCAGACCATCCAGAGAACCATCAGCAACGCCGAAACGTTTGATGAATTCTTCGGTGAATTCTGGCAATTCACGTTCTTCAACTTTCTTCAGAACGATATCGAATTTAGCCGCTTTACCTTTCAGGTTTTCAGCGTGGTAATCTTCTGGGAAGGTCACTTCGATAGCGAATTCTTCACCCGCTTTGTGGCCCAGAATGCCTTCTTCGAAACCTGGGATCATACGACCCTGGCCCATTGCCAGAACGAAATCAGAGGCTTTGCCGCCTTCGAAAACTTCGCCGTCGATAGAGCCGGTGAAATCTACGGTGACGCGGTCTTCAGCTTCAACTGCACGTTCGGTTGCAGTCCAAGTCGCCTGCTGCTTACGCAGGGTGTCCAGCATCGCGTCAACGTCAGCATCAGTGACTTCAACAACTGGTTTTTCAACTTCGATGCTTTCCAGATCTTTCAGTTCGATCTCTGGGTAAACTTCGAATTCAACTGCGAAAGAGAAGTCTTCGCCCAGTTTGTATTCGCCTGGTACATAGTTAGGCGCGCCAGCTGGGTTCAGTTTTTCTTTGATGATCGCATCAACGAAGTTACGCTGCATCAGATCGCCCAGAACGTCCTGGCGAACAGAAGCGCCATAACGCTGAGAGATAATGTGCATTGGCACTTTACCTTTACGGAAGCCGTCGATACGTGCTTTTTTAGCCACGTTGACCAGCTCACTGTTTACTGCTTTTTCAATGCTGTCGGCTGCAACAGTAATATTTACGCGGCGGCCAAGGCCTTCGGTGGTTTCAACAGAAACTTGCATCTTATACCTCAAAAAATCACAGTGCTCGGTCAACTCCAGAAGTCATTTTCAACGAAGAAAACCAGACTCCACAGAACCGGGACGGCCGCTTTCAGCAGAACCGTGTTCCCTGTTTATCCCTTCTTACTTGAAGCCGCTACGGTGCTAGCTGCGGTTATTCACCCTAATCGCTTACCGGTGTAAGCTCATCGGGATTCACTCGCTGGCCGCCTAGCAACAACATCAAGTACTTTGGGCGTAGAAGCGTCCCGAATACATTCAGGAAAAAATAGACGCGACATTATAGCGATGCATGAGCAATGAGTCGAGAACCGCACGCCAACTGTCCGCGGCGTGATTCACAGTTTCGAGCGATACCTCAGCAACTCGGGTACAAAATTAGAGCGTTGTAGCACCAAGTCCACGGGCCAAAGTCACGAAATCGCGTGCGCACCTAAGTCATAAAGTTGCTACGCAAAAAGAAACGGCCACTCGGGCCGTTTCTCGTCAAACACGCTATTAATACAGCAAAAACGGCTAAGAGTTCCACCTTCGTGGTAATTTACTTGCCTTTTCGCCGCCTATTTAAGCAAGTTAGCTTAGGCTAGGGTGCCAGCCCCGCGACAGGGCGGTGATGCAGGAACCGTATCTTGCAACGCCTCCCACTCTTTATGGGTGTAGGTATGTAGGGCTAACGCATGTACGCCGTCGGCCAGTTCCTCTGACAAAACGCCATATATAGAACGATGACGCGTCAAGAAGCGCTCACCTTGGAAACGATCGCTAACCATGACAACTTTAAAGTGACTTTCAGAACCTGCCGGTACGTTATGGCGATAGCTTTCATCAACCACCTCAAGATAGAAAGGTTCAAACGCGGCGCGTAACTTTGCTTCTATCTGTTCTCTCATCATAAGATATCCCCTCATACTGCATCGGCAGAAAGAGCGCTGCTCTTAATGGAATGTATTTCCCTCTCGGAACCGCTCAGCTATCACCTTTATTTTCAGTGACAGCCCACATCAGGCGCGGACAAGCGCCCAATCGAAAAACACATCTTAACGTTAAGCGTAGCTGTTTTTTGCAACTAACGCCGCTGCGAAACATTTTTATCGTGTTTTGCGTAGCGTAACTTATAAAAAATTTCTGTCTATCATTCAAATGGGTGGCTTGGAAAGTCAGTTTAATGTTTAAGCAGATAGGCAAAACGCCACCACGATAGTGATTTAACTATCCTTAAGATAAAAATATTTATTGGGGGCTTCAACATCCTAATGGCAATGCTATGATGGCGGATATTTTGTCCGTAAAGTCCGTTGATTCATCATAGTCATACTCAGTCTTAACTCGGTCATAGATGAAGGATGAGCACGGCATCTTCCCACGTAAAAATGGTTATTAACTCGATGAATATGATCACAAAACTGTTTTTCCCGCTTTTGGCCGTTTTCGCTTTGGCCGGATGCGCAACCAGCTCGAATACGATAGACGTTAACCCTAAGATGACGTTGCCGCAGCAGGATCCAACCTTGCAAGGCATTACGATCAGCATTAACGGTGCCGACGTTCGCCAGGATAAAGCGCTGGCAAAAGTGAATCGCGATGGCGAGTTAGTTACGCTGACGCCTTCACGCGATCTGCGTTTCTTGCTGCAGGAAGTGCTGGAAAACCAAATGACCCAGCGCGGTTATATGGTGGGTCCAAGCGGTGCCGTTGATTTGCAGATCGTAGTCAACCAGCTGTATGCCGATGTAAAAGAAGGCAACCTGCGCTACAACATCACCACCAATGCTGATATTTCCATTATCGCACAGGCGAAAAATGGCAATAAGCAGGTGAAAAACTATCGCTCTGTTTACAACGAGCAAGGTGCATTTACCGCGTCAAACAGCAAAATCACTAATGCCGTCAACAATACTATGTCGGATATCGTGTCTAACATGGCGCAAGACACTAGCATCAGCGACTTCATCAAAGCCAACGCACGTTAATCTCTATGCTCAGAGTCATTCGGACCGTTGGATAAAAGCGCAATCGAATGATAATGGGCATACACCGTTTTCACCCCGCACTGCCCGACCTTGGGCAGTGCATGGGAATCAATTGAATGTCTAATTCAAACTTAGCTATTTTCACCCAACGTAACACGGTCATTTTATTACTGTTGGGTTTTGCCTCAGGCCTTCCTCTCGCATTAACCTCCGGTACACTTCAGGCTTGGATGACCGTTGCCAACGTCGATCTCAAAACGATTGGCTTCTTTTCACTGGTTGGCCAGGCCTACGTGTTTAAATTCCTTTGGTCACCGATGATGGATCGCTATACGCCTTCTTTCCTTGGTCGCCGCCGTGGCTGGCTTTTAGTCACGCAAATCCTGCTGCTAATCACTATCTTTGCCATGGGATTACTCAATCCTATCCAGCATCTGTGGTGGCTCGCTGGTTTGGCCGTCATTGTCGCATTCTGCTCAGCCTCCCAAGATATTGTCTTCGACGCCTATAAAACCGATTTGCTTAGCGCCGAAGAACGCGGAACCGGCGCAGCTGTTTCCGTTTTGGGTTATCGACTTGCCATGCTGGTTTCCGGTGGGTTAGCGCTGTGGTTAGCCGATCGCTATTTTGGCTGGCAGGGTACCTATTGGCTGATGGCTGGCTTAATGCTGATCGGTATATTGGCTACATTATTTGCACCAGAACCTCAGGTATCAGCGCCTGCGCCACGCACGCTTGAACAGGCCGTGATTGAACCGCTTAAGGATTTCTTTGGCCGAAACAATGCATGGTTAATTTTATTACTCATTGTGATGTACAAGATGGGTGATGCTTTCGCCGGTAGTTTGAGCACAACGTTTCTGATCCGCGGTGTCGGATTCGACGCGGGTGAAGTTGGTATCGTCAACAAGACACTAGGGTTGTTTGCCACCATCGTCGGCGCTTTGTTTGGCGGCGTACTGATGCAGCGCTTGTCCCTTTTCCGCGCATTAATGCTGTTTGGTATCTTGCAAGGGGTATCCAATTTTGGCTACTGGCTGCTGGCGGTAACCGATAAAAACCTGCTTACCATGGGCAGCGCTATTTTTCTCGAGAACCTCTGCGGGGGAATGGGCACCGCGGCGTTTGTCGCCTTGTTAATGACGCTGTGTAACAAGTCATTCTCAGCAACCCAATTCGCCCTGCTCTCGGCACTTTCAGCGGTAGGTCGTGTCTATGTAGGGCCGGTTGCGGGTTGGTTTGTTGAATTACATGGCTGGCCGTTGTTCTATCTTTTCTCAATCGTCGCCGCCGTTCCTGGACTCTTGCTGCTGGTCGCCTGCCGCAAAACCTTGGAGTACACGCAAACCACCGGTGAATTCTCGCGCCGAACCCGTTTTGCTCGGGCCTATAAGCTGGCCTCTCAATCACTGTTGGTCGGATGCATTCTGATCGCATTGTGGCTACTGGGGCTAGCCGCAGAAAGCCTCTCTGGTTTCAGTGCTGACGTCATCATGGCTTGGCTGTTAAATATTGGCTTATTGCTGAGTTTATTTGGCATTTTACTTGGCGCAGGTTTAGATTATCGCAGCCAACGCGATCTACAGCAGGTCATTTAATTCCGTTGCTAAATTAATTTAAGCCTTAAAATAATAAAAAAAACGCTGTCTATATTTTAGACAGCGTTTTTTTATTCTTCACATTTACCGCTTAATTATTCCCTAAATAATTTTTTACTGATATTCCGCTGTATTTTCGCCCTCAAATAACTGCTTATTTTTCACGCTAAATTAAATTTAGCGTCGGAAAAACGAAGAACAAAAAATTAACAAATAGAGATCTCTTTCACGTTTCGTGCCTTCTAAGGGAAGAAATAAGCCTAAATGTAACGAGTTACATGTCCCTACGATCTGTGTCACATATTCCTATTTTAAGCTGGTAATACATGGGCTAACCGCAGATTAGGGGCTAGGCTAAAAGTGACAAAACGTGATTTTCAGAGGCAGAGAAATATCTTTTGTTACATTTACTTTGTTACAACAAAGTGAAAATAAGCCTCTGATTTGATAGCTACATTTCGCCTAAAAGACACCATGAAATGCGACATTTTGAACAAACCAACTGGACTTTTTAAACAATAGAGTGACAGACCTTTAAGAATGTTTACAGATCTGCAACCTTCCCGTAAAATGCCCCTACATTTGGGACGACAGAGAGCCTTCGATTGAGGTCGTTAGATGAGACTCAGTAAATTAAATAAAAGCTTTGGGATATTATCTTTAATCGCAGCCTCAGCCTTGCTGAGCGGTTGTGATATGGCGCTTCTGGATCCTAAAGGACAAATAGGTCTAGAGCAGAGATCCCTGATACTGACTGCCCTTGGGCTGATGTTAATCGTGGTGATTCCAGTAATCGTAATGACAATTGTATTTACGCGTAAATTCCGCGCGTCAAATACCGATGCCAAATACACTCCCAACTGGTCTCACTCTAATAAAATTGAAGCTGTCGTTTGGACAGTGCCAATTATCATTATCGCTATCCTCGCAACATTAACGTGGAAAACGACTCACGAACTGGATCCGTATAAACCACTGGTCTCCGACGTTAAACCGATCCGTGTCGATGTAATTTCACTCGACTGGAAATGGTTGTTCGTTTATCCAGATCTGGGGATTGCAACCGTTAATGAACTGGCTTTCCCAGCTAATACTCCGGTTAATTTCCGCATCACGTCAAACTCGGTAATGAACTCATTCTTCATTCCGCGTTTAGGTGGGCAGATTTACGCGATGGCAGGCATGCAGACCCAACTGCATTTGATTGCCAACGAACCGGGTAAATATAACGGGATTTCCAGCAGCTACAGCGGTCCAGGATTCTCTGGAATGAAATTCACCGCTATCGCAACGCCCGATAATGCCACCTTTGATCAGTGGGTTGCCAACGTTAAGAAAGCACCTAATCAGCTGACCACCATGGCAGAGTTCGACGCATTAGCGAAGCCAAGTGAATATCATCCGGTTGAGTACTTCTCTAGCGCTAATCCTGAATTGTTTGTCGATGTGATTAACAAATTCATGGGTAGCAAGAAGATGGACATGAAGAAAGACGAGCATATGGATATGGACATGGGTGAGCACGCTCACGCAGGAGCCGAGGAATAACAGATGTTTGGAAAACTAACACTCGACGCCGTCCCGTACCATGAACCGATTGTTATGGTTACGGTTGCCGGCATTATCTTAGGCGGTCTGGCCCTTCTGGCTTTGATTACCTATTTTGGAAAATGGAAATACCTATGGACGGAGTGGCTAACCTCGGTTGACCATAAACGTCTGGGTATCATGTATATCATCGTGGCGTTTGTCATGCTGCTGCGCGGCTTTGCCGATGCCATCATGATGCGTAGCCAGCAGGCGCTTGCGTCCGCCGGTGAAGCCGGATTCCTCCCACCGCACCACTACGATCAGATCTTCACCGCTCACGGCGTAATCATGATCTTCTTCGTGGCGATGCCGTTCGTGGTAGGTCTGATGAACGTCGTTGTACCGCTGCAAATCGGTGCTCGCGACGTTGCATTCCCATTCCTGAACAACCTCAGCTTCTGGTTCACCGTTGCCGGTGTGGTTCTGATCAACCTGTCGCTGGGTGTGGGTGAATTTGCTCAAACCGGTTGGTTGGCCTATCCACCGCTATCAGGTAAGGAGTACAGCCCTGGCGTAGGGGTCGATTACTGGATATGGAGTCTACAGATATCCGGCTTAGGTACCTTGCTGACGGGTGTTAACTTCTTTGCCACTATCATCAAAATGCGTGCCCCTGGCATGTCGCTGATGAAAATGCCGGTCTTCACATGGACCGCATTGTGCACCAACGTTCTGATCATTGCTGCCTTCCCGATTTTAACCGTTACCGTTGCTTTACTGACGGCTGACCGCTACCTCGGCACCCATTTCTTCACCAACGATATGGGCGGCAACATGATGATGTACATCAACCTGATTTGGGCCTGGGGCCATCCGGAAGTGTACATCTTGGTTCTGCCAGTCTTCGGTGTGTTCTCCGAAGTGGTGGCAACCTTCTGTAAGAAACGTCTGTTTGGCTACACCTCGCTGGTATGGGCGACCGTGTGTATCACCATCCTGTCGTTCATCGTTTGGCTGCATCACTTCTTCACCATGGGGTCAGGCGCAAACGTCAATGCGTTCTTCGGTATAGCCACGATGATTATCTCGATTCCGACCGGGGTAAAAATCTTCAACTGGCTGTTCACCATGTACCAAGGCCGCATCGTGTTTAACTCTGCGATGCTGTGGACTATCGGCTTTATTATCACCTTTACCGTAGGTGGTATGACCGGGGTTCTGCTAGCGGTTCCAGGTGCAAACTTTGTTCTGCATAACAGCCTGTTCCTGATTGCACACTTCCATAACGTGATCATCGGTGGTGTGGTATTCGGTTGCTTCGCCGGTATGACTTACTGGTTCCCGAAAGCATTTGGCTTCACGCTGAACGAAACTTGGGGCAAACGCGCATTCTGGTTCTGGATCATCGGCTTCTTCGTTGCCTTCATGCCGCTGTACGGCTTGGGCTTCATGGGCATGACTCGTCGTCTGAGCCAGCAAATTGACCCTGCATTCCATCCTCTGCTGATGGTTGCTGCGGGCGGCGCTGCGCTGATTGCATGTGGTATTGCCTGCCAGCTGATTCAGATTTTCGTGTCTGTTCGCGACCGCGATCAGAACCGCGACCTGACTGGCGATCCATGGGGCGGCCGTACGCTGGAGTGGTCAACTTCTTCTCCACCGCCGTTCTATAACTTCGCTATCGAACCACAGGTTCATTCGCGTGATGCATTCTGGGAGCTGAAAGAAGAAGGTATCGCTTATAAGAAACCAGAGAAATATGCACCCATTCATATGCCACGTAACACGGGCGCAGGCGTCATCATTGCAGGCTTTAGCCTCGTCTTTGGTTTTGCCATGATTTGGGACATCTGGTGGCTGGCGATTGTCTGCTTCCTGGGCATGATTGCCACGTGGATCGTGCACAGCTTCAACGATGATGTTGATTACTACGTTCAAGTTCCTGAAATTGAACGTATTGAGAACCAACACTTTGAACAAATTAGCAAAGCAGGCGTGAAATATGACAACTGATACTTTACATCATACTCACGGTCAGGAGGCCCATGCGGAGCATGGGCACCACGACGCCGGTGACACGAAAGTGTTCGGCTTCTGGGTCTACCTGATGAGCGACTGTATTCTGTTTGCGAGCTTGTTCGCAACCTATGCAGTCTTGGTCAACGGCACCGCTGACGGCCCATCCGGCAAAGATATTTTTGAACTGCCGTTTGTGTTGGTTGAAACCTTCCTGCTGTTATTTAGCAGCATCACCTATGGCTTCGCCATGCTGGCGATGAACAAAGGTAAAGTAGGCACCGTAAATACATGGTTAGGTTTGACCTTCCTGTTCGGCGCTGGCTTCATCGCGATGGAAATCTACGAATTCCATCACCTGATTGCCGAAGGTTTTGGCCCTGACAAAAGTGCATTCCTGTCTGCCTTCTTTACCTTGGTTGGCACGCACGGTATCCACGTTACCAGCGGCCTGATCTGGATTATCGTGATGATGATTCAGGTAGGCAAAAAAGGCCTGACCGCGCGTAACCGTACTCGCCTGATGTGTCTGAGCCTGTTCTGGCACTTCTTGGACGTGGTGTGGATCTGCGTATTCACCGTAGTTTATCTGATGGGGGCAATGTAATGAGTCACTCACCTACAACGGGTCACCATTCTACAGACAACAACGGTGCTAGCCACGGCAGCGCAAAGTCTTACATGATTGGCTTTATTCTGTCGGTCATCCTCACGGTTATCCCGTTCTGGATGGTGATGGAAGGTACCGCGTCGCACCAAACGATTTTGATTACCGTGGTTGCGATGGCTGTGATTCAGATTTTTGTTCATCTGGTGTACTTCCTGCACATGAACACCTCGTCTGAAGAGCGTTGGAACCTGATAGCTCTGGCATTTACCGCCTTGATTATCGCCATTGTTGTCGTTGGCTCACTTTGGATTATGTACAACCTCAACATCAATATGATGGTCCACTAAAGAGCTGCCTGTGATGATGAAGCAATACCTGCAAGTAACAAAACCGGGCATTATCTTCGGTAACCTGATTTCGGTTATCGGTGGATTCTTCCTGGCCTCGAAGGGGAGCTTAGATGTTCCCCTGTTCATCGCGACCATGGTTGGCGTGTCGCTGGTTGTCGCCTCGGGCTGTGTATTTAATAACTACATTGACCGAGACATTGATAAAATTATGGAGCGAACCAAAAACCGCGTTTTGGTGAAAGGGTTAATCGCACCTAAAGTGACATTGACCTACGCTACGCTGTTGGGCCTTGCCGGTGTTGCATTGTTATATGTTGCGGCTAATCCATTAGCCGCGCTGTTAGCAGTGATTGGCTTCATCGTCTACGTTGGCGTGTACAGCCTGTATATGAAGCGTCATTCCGTATACGGCACGCTGATTGGCAGCCTGTCTGGCGCAGCTCCTCCTGTTATTGGCTACTGCGCCGTCAGCAACGAATTCGACGCTGGCGCGCTAATCCTACTGGCTATTTTCAGCCTGTGGCAGATGCCGCACTCCTATGCGATTGCCATCTTCCGCTTCAAGGATTACCAAGCCGCCAATATTCCCGTATTGCCGGTGGTTAAAGGGATTTCGGTAGCGAAAAACCACATTACGCTATATATCGTGGCGTTTATGGTTGCTACGCTGATGCTGTCTCTTGGCGGGTATGCGGGCTATAAATATCTGGTTGTTGCAGCGGCGGTAAGCGTGTGGTGGTTAGGTATGGCGCTCTCTGGCTATAAAAAAGCGGTGGACGATCGCGTATGGGCACGCAAACTGTTTGTGTTCTCCATCGTGACCATCACTTGCCTGAGCGTCATGATGTCGGTTGACTTCCAGTCTCCGGCAACAGAAAGCCTGCTTACAATGCTGCGTTGATCATTGAGCCTTAATGATTAATCGTGAAAAGCCGGATATCTCATCCGGCTTTCTTTTTTCCCCTCCCCCACTTCGTCCTGAGTCTGTTCAAAACGGGTCAGGTCAAGTAATCTAGCTCGGCTGTAATAACAATAGATACTATTCCTCGGGAATGCTTACCACCAATTGCCATCAGAGCAATGTTCATTAGAAAGCACCAATAACAAGAATAATTTCAACGCAGTGATAACGCTGGGTTGTTCCCGCACTAAAAGAAACTGAGGTTGTAATGAATGATTTTCAGATGACACCAGAGGAACGGAAAGCCACCTGGGGTCTAGGAACCGTATTCTCATTGCGTATGCTTGGGATGTTTATGGTTTTGCCGGTGCTCACCACCTATGGCATGTCTTTAGCGGGCGCTTCCGAAACGTTAATCGGGATCGCGATTGGGATTTATGGCTTAACACAGGCCGTCTTCCAAATCCCATTCGGCCTATTCTCTGACAGAATTGGTCGTAAACCGCTCATCGTCGGCGGGCTACTCATATTTGCTCTCGGCAGCGCTATTGCGGCCATGACAGACTCAATATGGGGCGTGATCCTTGGCCGTGCATTACAAGGCTCGGGGGCGATTGCCGCCGCTGTTATGGCGCTACTATCCGATTTAACCCGCGAGCAAAATCGCACTAAGGCGATGGCATTTATCGGCGTCAGTTTTGGTGTCACTTTTGCCATTGCAATGGTCGCAGGCCCAATTATTACCCATGCCGTTGGCCTCTCTGGCCTTTTCTGGATGATCGCGCTGTTAGCATTAGGTGGCGTTATCATCACACTGTTTTGCATCCCAACGCCGCGCCATCACGTGCTGAACCGTGAATCCAGCATGGTGAAGGGAAGCTTTAGCAAAGTGCTGGCAAACGGCCGGTTGCTTAAGCTTAACTTCGGCATTATGTGCGTGCATATCTTACTGATGTCGAGCTTTGTGGCACTGCCACCGCTGATGGAAGAAGCCGGTCTAGCACGAGATAATCAGTGGAAAGTCTATTTAGTTACCATGCTGATCGCGTTTGTCTGCGTTATCCCTTTCATCATCTATGCAGAAAAACAACGCCGTATGAAGCAGGTGTTTCAGGTATGCGTTATTTTAATGCTCGCCGCTGAGGTGATCCTTTGGTACGCCGATTTACATCTGTGGGGCATCATCTTTGGCGTCCAAGTCTTCTTTATAGCCTTCAACGTGATGGAGGCGTTATTGCCTTCGCTGATCAGCAAAGAGTCACCCGCGGGCTATAAAGGCACAGCGATGGGAATTTATTCCACCAGCCAATTTCTCGGCGTGGCCATCGGCGGAAGCTTAGGTGGATTCTTGTATTCGCATAACGGCGCTGCAACCGTGTTTACCGGGTGCGCAGTGTTAGCCGTGATCTGGCTTGCGGTCAGCATGACGATGAAAGAGCCGCCCTACGTCAGTAGCCTGCGCATTGTTATTCCCGATGCGATCCCTGCAACGCCGGAATTAGAGCAGGCGCTTAAGCAACTGCACGGCGTGGCTGATGTGGTACTGATTCCTGAAGAGAAAACGGCGTATGTGAAGATTGATTCTAAGCTCACAAACCGTGGAGACATTGAGTTGTTTGTGGCGGGGCAGACAGTCTAGCTCTGGTATTGTTCCCTTCCATGACCCCCACCCAGCCTCCCCCTTCGCAGGGGGAGGAGCAGATCGAATATCTGATTCAAAACCCAGCGTTAATCGCGGAAGTTATTAAACTGGAACGGTTGTCCCAAATCTGCACCACGAATAAGCGCCATCACGCCCTGCAAATCATCGCGTGATTTACCCGTTACACGCACTTGTTCACCCTGAACCTGCGCCTGCACTTTCAGCTTGCTGTCTTTAATCAGCTTGATGACTTTTTTCGCCATCGCGCTATCAATGCCTTTTTTCAGCGTGGCTTCAATGCTGTACGTCTTGCCGCTATGTTCAATCTGCTCAGGGATCTCTAATGCAGCACCATCGATGCCACGTTTCGCCAGTTTTTCGCGCATAATATCCACGAGCTGGTTGACTTGAAAATCAGAGACGCTGGAGATTTTGATACTTTCATTTTTCTCATTCAGCTCAAAGCTGGCTTCAACGTTGCGAAAATCCCAACGAGTTCCTAGCTCACGTGAAGCGTTCTCTACGGCGTTACGAACTTCTTGAATATCAATTTCAGAAACGATATCGAATGAAGGCATGTTAAATCTCCTCTCGGTTGAATGCCGAGCATAATAGCGGCTTCCTCCGGCGATGCAAGACCAGCCACAGTCCTTACACCATAACCGATGCTTCTCACTGCGATCTGCGTCATAAAAGTTTATACTGCTTAGATTGAATATTTCTGCTTTGCGCGCAAATCGCCTGATGTATCGGGAAGGAGGCCAAATGAAAATAACAGTTCTTGGTTGCGGGGCGCTAGGGCAGCTATGGTTATCGGCATTAGAACAAGCTGGGCACGATGTTCAAGGCTGGTTACGCGTACCTCAGCCCTATTGTCCGGTTAACATCATCCAACTTAACGGACAGTCATACAATAAAAACCTAGCGGCGAACGACCCTCTACATTTAGCGGAAAGCCAAATCTTATTAGTGACGCTAAAAGCTTGGCAGGTTTATAACGGTTTGGTTCCATTACTGGCGAAAATTCCCCCTCACTGCCGAATTATCCTGCTACATAATGGGATGGGCAGCCAGGATGAGTTTCCAAACCTGATTGAACAGCCCCTATTTCAAGGGGTCACCACCCACGCGGCGCGCCGTGATGGCAATACGATTATCCACGTTGCCGCGGGCACGACACATATCGGTCCAACGAATTCAGCGGCTATTGGGCAAAGCAACATTGCAGAAGTCTTGCATCAGGCACTTCCTGATGTGGCCTGGCATGACAATATCATGCCCGCTATCTGGAAAAAATTAGCCGTTAACTGCGTCATTAATCCATTGTCAGTTATCTATAACTGCCGCAACGGCGATTTGCAAAAATACATGCCGCACGTAGAAGCCATTGTAAAAGAAATCTCCGAGGTAATGGAGGCTGAAGGGTATCGAACGTCTCCCGAAAGCTTGCTGCATTACGTGACCAACGTGATGTGCATGACCGCCGATAATTACTCTTCAATGTACCAAGACGTGCAGGCTCAGCGACATACTGAAATTGATTACATCACTGGCTATCTGCTCAGGGCAGCGCGCAAGCATGGACTTAGCGTCACTGAGAATGCCCATATTTTTGAAACCATTAAACGAAAGGAACAAACCTATGAGCGCATCGGCTCTGGTGTGTCTGGCTCCTGGTAGCGAAGAAACCGAAGCAGTAACGACCATTGACTTGCTTGTTCGCGCGGGCATTAAAGTCACTACGGCAAGTGCTGCCAGCGATGGCGAATTAGTCATAACCTGCTCACGCGGCGTAAAACTGTTAGCGGATAAACCGCTGGTTCAGGTTGCCGATGAGTCTTATGACGTCATTGTTTTGCCCGGTGGAATGCAAGGCGCTGAGTGTTTTCGAGACAGTGAACTGGTCGTTGAGAAGGTGCGCCAAATGCATCTTGAGGGAAAACTGGTCGCCGCAATCTGCGCCGCTCCCGCATTAGTATTAGCTCACCACAAGCTATTCCCAATAGGAAATATCACCTGTTTCCCAACGCTAAAAGATCAGATCCCCGAGAATCAGTGGATCGACAAACGCGCTTATTTCGATGAGCGCGTTAACCTGCTGACCAGCCAAGGGCCAGGAACCAGTATCGACTTTGCGCTAAAAATTATCGACGTACTTTTAGGCAAAGAAAAAGCCGCCGAAGTGGCAGCCCAGTTAATTCCCGCATCGGGGATCTATGACTATCAGGAGTGGTAGCACGCAATCCCCACCCCAACCCTCCCCTTCTCAGGGGAGGGAGCCGAACCTAGCTCTACTTTAAGTGCTCGGTCTGCCCCTCCCCCTGCGAAGGGGGAGGCTGGGAGGGGGTTCAATTACGGGCGATACACCTTAACGTTGTTATATCCCTGCTCTTTCAGATACAGCGCCTGCAAGCGGCTCATCACGCCACGATCGCAGTACAACACATAGTTGCGGTTCTGATCGAGATCGCCAAACTGGGTCGCCAGTTTGTAGAATGGCAGGCTTTTCACTTCTAGCCCTTCAATCTTCAGCGGTTTGTCTTCTTGTTCGTCGTTAGAACGGATATCCAGAACCACTTCATCGCCGCTTAATGCATCAACGGTTTCAACTTCAATAACCTGCTCGCTGGTTTGCTCGGCAATTTCACGGATATCCATGTTTTGCGCTTCGGCCACCACACGTTCAAGAATGTCGAAATCGAAGTTTTCTTCTTCGGCTTCAATCTTGGACTTCACGGCTTTTACGGTTGGGCTTTTTGAAATCACACCGCAGAATTCAGGCATGGTTTTGGCAAAATCTTCAGTCCCAATTTCACGAGCCATATCAATGATATGTTCTTTATCGTGTGAAATCAGCGGGCGCAGGATCAGCGTGTCAGTCACGCCGTCAATCAAACGCAGGTTGGTTAGCGTTTGGCTTGAAACTTGTCCCAGTGCTTCACCGGTGACCAAAGCCTGAACGCCATAACGCTCTGCAACTTTCGACGCCGCACGCATCATCATACGCTTGAGGATAACGCCCATCTGGCCATCATCGACTTTTTCCAAAATCTCACCCACCACCGGGGCAAAATCGATGGCAACAAAGCGCACACGATGGGAGCTGCCAAAACGATTCCACAGATAATGAGCGACTTGTTTGACGCCAATTTCATGCGCGGAACCGCCCAGATTGAAGAAGCAGTAATGTACGCGACAACCACGGCGCATCAGCATATAGCTGGAAACACCCGAATCGAAGCCGCCGGAAATCAGCGACAGCACATCTTCCTGCGTACCGATTGGGTAGCCACCTAAGCCTTCATAGCGGCCTTTAATCAGCAGCAGGCGGTCGTCTTCAATTTCCAGATGAACGGTCACCTGAGGATGGGACAGTTTGACCTTCGCACTTTCAATATGCTGATTCAGACCGCCACCGACGTAGCGTTCAACTTCGATCGACGTAAAATCATGCTTACCACGACGTTTAACACGCACGCAGAAGGTTTTGCCTTCCAGCTTGTCACGGTACATTTCGAGCGTTTGCTCAAAGATGTTGTGCATATCGGTGTAAGGGCAGTCATCAACTTCTAAAATGTGATGGATCCCAGGGATTCGCGTTAAAGCGTCACGAACCTGTTCGGTGCGGCTTTCATCTTTAGCGCGAACTTCGATATGATCCCAATGGCGTACGATAGCCACTTCATCAATTTGTTTTTTCAGAACGTTGCGAATGTTCCCGGTCAGGATCTTAATAAAGCGCAAACGCACTGATTGGCTTTTGATAGTAATTTCTGGGAATAATTTAATGATAAACTTCATGATGGCAGTGGCTATTTCGTCGTGATTTACGTTAAAAGGGCTTACACTGCATGCTTAGAAATTGAGGACGCAATGTACAAGGCGCGCAGTATAGCACTAACTTGCTCACTGGCGCACTGAACCTCATCTCACGAGTTTAAAATCCGTAATTTGCCAAGTCCTACAGACTCCGGTAACGTGGCAAAAAATTCTGTCACTCCATCGCAGAACCGCTATTTATTGCAGAACACCATTACAGAACAGCGAAGATAAGACGACTATGGCAAAAAAAGCACCCGCCGCGCCTAGCTTTGAACAAGCTCTGAGCGAACTAGAACAGATTGTGACTCATTTAGAATCTGGCGAACTGCCATTAGAAGACGCGCTCAATGAGTTTGAACGTGGCGTTCAGCTTGCTCGTCTTGGGCAACAGACGCTGCAACAGGCTGAACAGCGCGTACAGATCCTACTCAATGACGATAAGGACGCCCCTTTATCCCCTTTTAACGCGGATCAAGAATAAAACATGGTTGTTTTTGAACAGTTACTCAAAACCTATCATCAACGCGCCGATGCCGCGTTAATACACTATATTGACCCACTGCCCTTTTCTGATGGGCAGCTGGTTGCTGCGATGCGCTATGGCGCGCTGCTCGGCGGAAAACGTCTTCGTCCTTTCTTGGTGTATGCCACCGGCGAAATGTTCGGCCTTTCATTAGATAATCTAGACGCCCCCGCTGCGGCCGTTGAATGCATTCACGCCTATTCGCTGATGCATGACGATTTACCCGCAATGGACGACGATAATCTCCGCCGTGGCCAGCCTACAAGTCATATTAAATTTGGCGAAGCCCACGCGATTTTGGCCGGCGATGCGCTGCAAACGCTGGCGTTCTCCATTTTGGCTGATAGCCCAATGCCTGCGGTTGCCGTGACCGATAGATTGGCGATGCTTAGCGAACTGGCACAGGCCAGCGGCGTGGCAGGCATGTGCGGTGGACAAGCGTTAGATTTAGAAGCCGAAGGCAAACACGTTGATTTGCAGGCGCTTGAGCAAATTCACAGCCACAAAACGGGTGCATTAATTCGCTGTGCGATTCGAATGGGGGCTTTGGCCGCTGGTGATGCCGGACGCGCTGCGCTACCGTTGTTAGATCGCTATGCTCAGGCCATCGGGCTTGCATTCCAAGTCCAAGACGACATTTTAGATGTGATCGGCGATAGCGCTAAAACGGGTAAACCTCAGGGTTCAGATCAAGAATTAGAGAAAAGTACTTACCCTGCATTGCTCGGCCTCGAACAGGCCCAAAATAAAGCGCTCGATCTGTACAAAGATGCAATACATGTTCTTGAAGAGCTTGAGCAACACCACAGCATTGATACGCTGGCGTTAAAATCCTTAGCCAGTTTCATCATTGAGCGCGATAATTAAGCCAATAAAAATAGAAACCGCCCTTCGCGCACGTTAAACGCCGATGAGTTGGAGTCTATACCCGAAATAATCCGAGTTGCAGTCAGGCCAACGCCTTAGACAACGATATGCAGCTTGGCATATGACGGGTATATATTGAAAAATGTAATTCAGACATGAGCCGCTAATGAGTTTTGATATCGCCAAATACCCGACACTCGCACTGGTTGAAGATCCTAACGATCTTCGCCTACTGCCGAAAGAAAGCCTGCCAAAGCTGTGCGACGAACTTCGTCAGTATCTGCTCAATAGCGTTAGCCGCTCTAGCGGACACTTTGCCTCAGGGCTAGGCACCGTAGAACTCACGGTCGCGCTGCACTATATCTACAACACCCCATTTGATTCACTGGTTTGGGATGTCGGCCATCAGGCATATCCGCATAAGATCCTGACCGGGCGCCGCGATCGCATTGCAACCATCCGCCAAAAAGGCGGTTTACATCCATTCCCATGGCGCGATGAAAGCGAGTACGACGTGCTCAGCGTAGGCCACTCTTCAACATCCATCAGTGCTGGATTGGGGATGGCCGTTGCCGCCGAGCGTGAAGGCAAAAATCGTCGCACGGTTTGTGTTATTGGCGATGGAGCTATCACAGCGGGTATGGCTTTTGAAGCCATGAACCACGCAGGTGATATCAAGGCAGACATGCTCGTTATTCTGAATGATAACGAAATGTCGATCTCCGAGAACGTGGGCGCGTTGAATAATCATCTGGCCCAATTGCTCTCCGGCAAACTCTATTCCAGCCTGCGTGAAGGCGGGAAAAAGGTACTCTCCGGCTTGCCACCCATTAAAGAGCTGGTTAAACGTACCGAAGAACACCTTAAAGGCATGGTTGTTCCTGGAACCTTATTCGAAGAGCTCGGTTTCAACTACATTGGCCCCGTTGATGGGCATGATGTGCAAGGCTTGGCCGCCACGCTAAAAAATATGCGTGATTTAAAAGGCCCACAGCTGCTGCATATTATGACCAAAAAAGGCAAAGGCTATGCCCCTGCCGAAAAGGATCCGATCAGCTGGCATGCGGTACCTAAATTCGATCCAGCCAGCGGAACCTTGCCCAAAAATGCCGGTGGCTTACCCACTTATTCCAAAATTTTTGGCGATTGGCTGTGTGAAACAGCGCTTGATGACAGCAAATTGATGGCGGTCACGCCAGCCATGCGCGAAGGTTCTGGCATGGTGCGATTCTCTAAAGAATACCCGCAGCAATATTTTGACGTTGCGATTGCCGAGCAGCACGCCGTGACATTCGCCGCTGGTTTAGCCATCGGTGGCTATAAACCGGTTGTTGCCATTTACTCCACGTTCCTGCAACGTGCCTATGACCAAGTCATTCACGATGTGGCACTGCAAAAACTTCCGGTTATGTTTGCTATCGATCGCAGCGGCATCGTAGGTGCGGACGGCCAAACGCATCAGGGTGCCTTTGATATCTCATTCCTGCGCTGCATCCCTAACATGGTCATCATGACGCCAAGTGATGAAAATGAATGCCGCCAAATGCTGCATACCGGACATCAATATCAGGATGGCCCAACGGCAGTACGCTACCCACGCGGCTCAGGCACCGGCGCTACGCTAGAGCCTTTAGCCTGTCTGCCGATTGGCAAAGGCATTGTTCGTCGTCAGGGCGAGAAGATCGCCATATTAAACTTCGGCACGCTGATGCCAGATGCCTTAGTCGCCGCAGAACAGTTAAATGCCACCGTTGCTGACATGCGCTTTGTTAAGCCACTCGATGAAGCATTGGTGTTGGAACTAGCCGCCACGCACGACGTACTGGTGACGCTAGAAGAAAATGCTATTATGGGCGGTGCTGGCAGCGGCGTGAATGAACTGCTGATGGCGAAACGTAAGCTCGTTCCTGTACTAAACCTTGGTTTACCGGATAAATTTATCCCACAGGGGACTCAGGCTGAAGCCTTGCATGAAATTGAGTTAGATTCAGCAGGCATCGTTAGCCAGATCTCGCGCTGGTTACAAGATTAAACTTCTTTCCAAATAACAAAGCTACCAATAACAAAGCTACCTTTCGGTAGCTTTGATTTTTTATGCTTACCACACAAGCTAAGCCAATATTAAGACTCGCTTGGTGCACGCCAGTCATCGGCACCAGAAGTACCGGAAACGGTATGTTCCCAAGTAATTTTACGGTATGCCAAAGACACTTTGACTAGCTGAGTGAATTCAGCTTTAACGGCATCTTGGCAATGTGGCATATGGCAATCAATATCAACGATAGTGGCATCATCCAGAATGGTTGAGAAGAAGTGCTCTTGTTTCCCTTCAATGGAGGTGCGATACCATTTCAGCTCAACTTTCGGCAACATCTCACCTGAAGCTAATGCGTTATATAACAAAGGCACGGCTTTGTTCAACGCAACGGTGAAACGAAATGGCTTATGAACACGTTGACCAGAAGGCTGACCTGATTGCGGATCGGTTGGTACAGTCACAATATGTTCAAATTCCTGCACCAACATTTGGTCTTCATGGCCCTGAACGTAAATATTACCCACAGAATCAGAAGTGAATGCGCCAGACGTAATATTTCCCTGAGTTTTACCTTGGATGGCGATATAACATGGAGTAGGCATTGCAATATCCTTATAAATAAACCGAGCTAAGTTAAAAGAGATGTTCCTTAAAAGAAAAAGAGAAGTACGTCTTTTTCTATCTCCATGCTATCTGTCTCTCTGAGAAATTTGTTGCCAATCATCAAAACGAATGTAAGCAGATATAAATCGCACCATTCATAAACTAGAAAAAAGCTTCCGTTCTGGAAATTTTAATTGGGAAAGGCCAAATAATCAGATTAATCATCCACAAAATCCGTGCACTAAGTTTTTTCTATACCGGAGATAAAAAACATCCTTCCATCGATAGATGGAATTACATGACCAAAGAATTTTGCCTTTTGAATACAGCATGCGCTCGCCCTTTACAGAGCGAGGCTTCATTGAAATAAGGTATTAAGAGACTGCATTCCGAACCACTTAATTAAAACCATCTATTCGGATGAGTAAAGGTAGCCCGTGCAGAAACAGCGAGGCAAGGTATTATGCCTTCGGAGGGGTACCTTCCTCATTGGCTACCACAACTTCTATCTGGATTAGCGCATCTTTAGGCAAATCAGCCACGCCAATAATTCTTCGAGCAGGAATACCGCCAGGGAAGAATGTTGCGTAAACGCTGTCTACTGCGGAAATATCTGCGATATTTTTAAGGGCGATATTAACTTTAACCACATCCCTCATGCTGTGTTCGATGCTCTCTATAATTGCCTTAATATTTTTAAGGCACTGCTCAGCCTGTTCCTTTACCCCACCAGCCACCAATTTACCGGATTTAGGTTCGATAGGTAACTGGGCTGACAAATGATTGTAATGAGAAAAAGCGACAGTCTGTGTAGATAGAGAACATTTTGGCGCATTATCCGTATTGTGCGGTTCTATAATGAGCCCATGTCTGTCTTCAACGGCCTGCGGCGGTGTACCATCACCGTGTGACACCACGGCTTCTATTTGTACCAAAGCCCCCATTGGCAAGCCTGATGCAATAATCACTGTCCGTGCAGGAACATAAGCGATGGTTCGGGCAATCGCTGAATCAGGGAAAAATGTGGCGTAAACTTCGTTGACGGCTTCAAGATCCGCAAGGTTGGTTAGAAAAACACTTATCTTCACAATGTCATCAAAGGGCACGTCAATACTGTCGACAATGGCCTTAATATTTTTTAAACACTGCTTAGTTTGCTCTTTTATCCCCCCTTCCACGACTCTGCCAGTTATCGGATTAATAGGTAATTGGGCTGAAAGATTATTATAATGAGAAAAAGCGACAGTTTGTGAAGACAGGGAACAGATTGGCGCATTTACCGTGTTATTTATAAGTTTTATAAGATCACCAGATTGTGGTGCATTTGGAATTGTTCCTTCACCGTTTGAGAGTAGCACTTCAATTTGCACTAGCGCTCCCATTGGCAAAGCATCAACGGCAACGACCGTTAGCGCGGGTACATAGGTTGGGAAGAATGATTTATAAATTACACTTACAGCGTCAGCATCTTTGATATTTGTAACGAATATCGTGATGCGAACCACATCACTCATCACATGTTTGATGCTTTCTACAACGGATTTAATATTTTTAAAGCACTGCTCGGCCTGCTCATTTATACCACCAGCGACCAATTCACCTGATTTTGGATCAATCGGTAACTGAACTGAAAAATTATTATAATGAGAAAATGCGACAGTTTGTGAATAGAGTCCAATATCGCTTGGTGCATTCTGCGTGTTTCTTGCTAAGACCTCATTGTAACCGCTCATAGTAATGTTCACCGTTAAAGATTAGAGTTTAGTGGGTTATGTGGCAAACACAGACTCTGCAGCGCTGTCGTTCATTGCTGCGGTTGTATCCACGTAACAAACATAAAGGCCTCATAAAAAATGAAGCCTTTATTTCAAGCAAGATAAATGCCATACGTTGAAGCTCATGATATTTATCTTTTATTTTGGCAACACTGCATATAATGTTCCTCGATGATACTGAGGTTGCTTCTAATAAATATCGGTGAACACTATTAGTTTCAGATGACGTGGGTAAAATTATGTTAGGCAGCAGAATAAGTTAATGTAAAAATTTCCACTCGCACTATGGCAGCGTAGGAGATTCCACTAAAAGGGGAAGAAATTACAGAATGAGGTATGGATTACAGCCGTATGCACAAAAGGGATTTGAGTAACTCATAGGGCGGGCTAGAAAAGATTATCGCATAGCTTTTACGCCCTGCGATAATCTCTGAGGATGCATCAACCAAATAGCGCTATCGGCCAATGATGACCAATAGCATAGATAATCACCGCAGAGAGAACACCCGCCACGATATCATCCACCATGATACCCATGCCGCCATGAACATTACGATCGAACCAGCGAATTGGCCACGGCTTCCACATATCTAGCACACGAAAGACAAGAAAACCACCTAGCACCCATTGCCAACTATTGACTGGCAGGGCCATCAGCGTGATCCACATGCCAACAAATTCGTCCCACACAATGCTGCCATGATCGTGAGTTTTCATGTCCTTAGCCGTGCGATGACAGATATAAACCCCGATACAAATGCTAAACATCACTACCAGCGAGTAAAGCTGCCACGGTAGCTGAATCAATAATAGCCAAAACGGGATTGAGGCTAGAGACCCCATAGTGCCGGGCATAATCGGACTCAAACCACTGCCGAATCCCGTAGCCAGCAGATGCCACGGGTTGCTCATGCGCAGGCGCGCTTTCGCTGCCTGGCTGTCATACTTGCTAATCTTTGCCAAAATGGTCAAATCCTTGAAGATCTAATTCCACCTGAGCGTTACCACGCCAGAACCGCATACCATCAGCTGCAGGGGCAATTTGTCCAATGCAGGTAAAATCAGCACCCAGCAGGCCTAGTGCGACATCTAATGCACCACGATGCAGCTCAGGAACGGTGAAACACAGCTCATAATCTTCGCCGCCGGATAACGCCCAACGCAGCGCCTGTTCAGGCGTTGTGTTATTCGTTAGGCTCGCTGACATTGGCAGGTCGTCTAAATAGAGATTAGCACCACAATCGCTGGCCTTCAGAATATGCCCCAAGTCTGAGACAACACCATCAGAAATATCAATCGCTGAACTGGCGAGATCTCTCAGCGCTTGCCCTTGTAACACGCGCGGATGTGGGCGCAGATGGCGATGAATTAGCGCGCTGCGTTCTTCATCATTTTCGACTGAAAGCCGATTCTGCAAAATAGCCAATCCAGCAGCGCTGTCTCCCAATGTACCGGTAACATAAATCCAATCACCGATACGTGCACCGCTGCGCAATAATGCACGCCCAGCAGGCACGAGGCCATTAATGGTATAGGTGATGCTTAACGGGCCACGGGTGGTGTCACCGCCAATTAACTGCATACCGTAATAATCAAGCTGTTCGAATAAACTGTCGCTAAAACGTGCAAGCCATGGCTCATTGATTTCAGGGAGCGTCAGAGCCAAAGAAACCCAAGCAGGATCAGCGCCCATAGCGGCTAAATCGCTTAGGTTTACAGCTAAAGATTTATAGCCTAAATCGGCGGGATCGATATCAGGTAAGAAATGGATGCCAGATACGAGGGTATCAGTGCTGATTGCAATCAGCTGTTTTTCAGAAATAGAAAGCAGAGCACAATCATCCCCAATACCCTGCTGTACATCCCGACGAGCCGTCCGATGACGGTTAAAGTAGCGGGCAATAACATCAAATTCGCCGCATGCCATAACACATTTCCTGATTGGTTTAATGGGACCACTCTTCTGCGTCTACCTAATTTTACCCAACAAAAAGGCCGGAAAACCGGCCTTTTTGGGTGAACGAAATGGCCCGAGGGCTTCCGTCAGGTAAACCTGAACAGCAATCTTATCTTTTCGATTTGCGAATCGTTGGAGCAACTTTATCCAGTACACCGTTGACAAACTTATGGCTATCTTCAGCGCCAAAAGTTTTTGCCAGCTCAATACCTTCGTTAATTGCAACTTTGTAAGGGACGTCTTCGCGCTTGCTCAGTTCAAACAGAGAAATACGCAGAACCGCTCTCTCAACCTGACCCAATTCTTCCAACTGACGAGATAATACTGGCGCCATCAGGCCATCCAAGTATTCTGCGTTAGTGGCGACGCCAGATAACAGCTCACGGAAGTAGCTAATATCGACATCTTTGACGTCCTGCTCTGACAAGAACTGATATTCAACATCAGCAATGTCGTTCTTGGATATCTGCCAAGAATAAAGTGCTTGAACAGCACATTCACGGGCGCGGCGACGAGCAGCAGGTTTCACGGAATTCCCCTTACTAAAAATCAGGCTTTAATTGCTTTAAGAACATTGATCATTTCGAGAGCGGTCAGGGCAGCTTCTGCACCTTTATTACCCGCTTTAGTCCCAGCACGTTCAATGGCTTGTTCGATACTTTCGGTAGTCAGTACACCAAATGCGACAGGTACAACGCTGTTCATAGCTACACTTGCCAGACCAGAGCTGCATTCTCCTGCAACAAATTCAAAGTGGGCAGTACCGCCACGGATTACGGTTCCCAAAGCGACAACCGCATCATAGCGGTTAGTGTCGGTCAGTGCGCGAACGGCCAATGGCAGTTCATAGGCGCCTGGAACCCAAACTACAGTGATATTGTCATCAGAAACCTGGCCAATACGTTTCAGGGCATCAATTGCGCCTTCCAGCAAGCTGTCGTTAATGAAATTGTTAAAACGCGCAATAGCGATAGCAACACGAGCCTGTGGAGCAGCAACAACGCCTTCAATCGTTTTCATACAGTTTCCTTAAAATCTTTATGTTCAATACCCCTATCTCTCTTCTAGAGCTAATAGGGGGGCGGATTCTACCACATTCTTTCGTCCCCTGCTCAGGTGCATTTCGCTAACTTGGTCAGGTGATGAGATGAAACAAAAATAAAGCAGCAAAAACAACGCTCAGAGCATGATTAGTACGCGTTACGTAACACTACACGTAAATCAGGGCCTACGGGCATCACTTCGCTAAATACAAACTGAGGCGCGTCTGCGAGCTCAGTCAAGCCGGGCAATACACATAAACCGCGGGCGCTGTCGCCCAGCAGTTTTGGTGCAATATAAACAATCAGCTCATCGACTAAACCAGCCTGCAACATAGCTCCCGCCAAGGATGCCCCCGCCTCCACCCATACGGAGTTAATCTGCTGTTTGCCCAGTTGCATCATTAACACAACCAGATCCAGCCCTTGGCCGTACTGTGGAATAGAAAGTTGTTTAACGCCTTCTGGCCACACCTGTTCATCAGGATGAATTCTTGCCAGCAACGTTTCGCCCGGCTGCGAGACAATTTTATGTGCTGGCGTAACGCGGTTTTGGCTATCAACAATAACGCGTAGCGGTTGGCGAAGACGTTCTTTCGGATAGGCCTGCTGGGTCGTTACATCTAATTCATCCCAGCGCACCGTGAGTGAAGGATCGTCAGCCAGTACCGTAGCGCTGGAACTCAATATTGCAGAACTTTGGGCGCGGTATCGCTGCACGTCCTGTCGTGCTTCAACTGACGTGATCCACTTGCTTTCGCCAGATGCCATCGCCGTTTTTCCATCTAATGATGCCGCCATCTTCAGTTGGACGAATGGGAACCCCGTACGCATGCGTTTGAGAAAACCACGATTGACAGCTTCAGCTTCATTCATCATCAGACCGTGACTGACATCAATACCGGCTTGTTGCAGCTTGAATAGACCGCGTCCTGCGACGTTGGGATTAGGGTCCTGCATTGCAGCAACCACTCGGCTAACGCCAGCAGCAACTAAAGCATCAGCACAAGGTGGTGTGCGTCCATGGTGGCTACAGGGTTCAAGGGTTACGTAGGCCGTTGCGCCACGTGCTTTATCTCCTGCCATACGTAGCGCATGAACCTCTGCGTGAGGCTCACCGGCGCGCAGGTGATAACCTTCCCCCACAATCTCATTGTTCAGAACGATAACGCAGCCGACATTGGGGTTTGGCGTGGTGGTAAAACGCCCACGGCGTGCTAGCTCAAAGGCTCTCGCCATGTAAAATTCATCGCCACGCTGCTGATCTTGCTGCATAAATATCGTCCAAAAATGAAATAAAACGCTAAGCTGGTACTTTCAGATACTGAGATAGCCTAGTCCTGTAGTTTCGCGATCTCTTCGCCAAACTCTCGGATGTCTTCAAAGCTACGGTATACGGAAGCAAAGCGAATGTAGGCGACTTTATCGAGTTTTTTCAGCGCATCCATAACGAGGTTACCCACCATTTTGGTAGGAACTTCGCGCTCACCGGTGGCACGTAACTGAGATTTAATATGACTGATCGCCATTTCAACGTCATCTGAGTTTACAGGGCGTTTTTCTAATGCTTTTAAGATGCCACTGCGTAACTTATCTTCGTTAAACGGTTCTCGAACGTCATTACTTTTGATGACGCGTGGCATCACCAGCTCAGCAACCTCAAAGGTCGTGAAACGTTCATTACAAACCAGACACTGGCGACGGCGGCGCACTTGAGTACCATCACCAACCAAGCGAGAATCAATGACTTTGGTATCAACGGCGGAACAAAATGGGCAATGCATAGCTCTTCCTGAAAGGCCTGAGATAGCACTAGTGTACCCCGAAGTGACATAACAACAAAAGGAAGTCAGTTTACCAATTATGCGGTAAATGACACATTTCCATTGAACATTGACCAATGAGAGCTATTTTCTGCGTTTTCTCCACGATTTACTTCAGCGCGCATCATTCTAGCGTTTCAAACAAGTGAATCCTGAGGCTCTTACTCAAGTAAGCGAGTGCGCCCAACAAAAATACAGCTTCAAGTATGATGGGTATATACTTATTGATATCGGAAACAAAGCAATTAGCATGTGACATTCAGAGCAAAGGCGATTAATCTTTTATCTATGTCCATAATAAATCGAGCGATCTATGTCTATATTCCGCCCTTTATTCGTGCTTGCCCCCTTGGCATTGATGCTAACGGCATGCGCTTCTGATCCTAAAACTGAAGCTCTTCAGTCTGAAGTTCAGGAGCTGACACAAAAAGTCCAGAAACTGAGCACTGAAGCTGAGTATTTGGAGCGTCAGAAAGCGATGAACGAAAATAACGAACAGCGTATTTACCTGATCCCTGCGGCCAATAGTGACGCATTGGGAATTACCAGTTTGGGTCAACTGCGCATCCTAATCAGCCACCTTGAACCTGAAGCGGACGGTAGCAAAGCCGTGCTGCAGATCAAAACGGCCAATGGTTCGATTTTGCCTAGTTTCACCGGTTCTCTGGAGTGGGGTACGTTAAATCAGGCCACGCTGGAACCTGACCAAAGCAGTATTCTGTCGCAAAATATAAGCTTCACAAGCCCTGCGACGCCGACCAATGTTACCAGCATGGAAGTCCGCTTTAGCGATATCGCACCGGAAAACCTTGGTTTCATTCGCTTGAGTGGCTTAGAACGTCAATAGTTTTACGCTGATAAGTAACCATAAAAAAAACCCCGCCGAAGCGGGGTTTTTTATCACTGTAACCAACGTTATTTCACGGTTATTACGGCAGAATTGACGGCTGATCCGCCCCTTCTTTTTCTACCTTCTGCTGCAACATGTGTTCACGCTTCATGCCAAGTTTCAGCGCCAGCGCGGATGCGACATAGATGGAAGAAGCCGTACCGATAGAAACACCAATCAGCATGGTCAGCGAGAAGCCCTTCAACATCGGTCCACCAAATAAATACAGCATCAGGATAACCATCAAGGTGGTGCCTGAAGTGATCAATGTACGATGCAACGTTTGTGTCAGAGACACGTTGAAGATTTCGTAAGGTGTTCCGCGGCGGATCTTACGGAAGTTCTCACGGATACGGTCGGAGACCACGATACTATCGTTAAGTGAGTAGCCGATAACCGACATCAGTGACGCGACGATGGTTAAATCGATCTCAATATGGAATAACGACAATACGCCCAAGGTGATGATCACATCATGCAGCAATGAAATAACCACCCCAGCAGCCAAACGCCATTCGAATCGAACGCCAACGTAAATCAAAATGGCCAGCAACGCGACTAACAGCGCCATCGCGCCGTGCTGTGCCAAATCTTCACCAACGCTCGGCCCAACAAACTCAATACGCTTTACCGCTGCATTCTGGCTAGTGGCCTCGTTAATCACGCCAATGACTTTGCTGCCTAACGCTTCACCGCTCGCTGCGCTTGACGTTGGAGGCATGCGCACCACGATGTCACGACTGCTACCAAAATTCTGTAACAGCGGATCAACGAAACCTGCTTTCTGCAGCGCATCACGCATCATGTCCATATCCGCTGGTTTTTCCAGCGAAACTTCGATGACGGTACCACCGGTAAAATCGAGCCCTAAGTTGAACTTATTCACGCAAATAATTGCGATAGAAAGGATCAACAGAAAGCCAGAAATACCGAACGCCCAGTAGTCCCAGCGCATAAAGTCATAGACTTTACGCCCGTAGTTTAATTGCTCAACACTATATTCCTGTGCCACAACGCACTCCTCAGATAGACAGCTTGTTGATGCGCTTGCCGCCGTACAGTAGGTTTACGATGGCACGAGTACCGATGATTGCGGTAAACATTGACGTCGCCACACCAATACCGGTCGTGATCGCAAAGCCTTTAATTGCCCCGGTGCCAACGGCATACAGGATGATGACCTTGATAAGCGTCGTAACGTTAGCATCAAAAATGGAGCTGAATGCGCCTTGATAACCTTCATTGATCGCCTGTTGTACTGAACGTCCGTTACTAAGCTCTTCTTTAATACGTTCGTTTATCAGTACGTTGGCATCGACTGCTACCGCAAGGGTTAACACAATCCCCGCAATACCCGGCATGGTCAGAGTCGCCCCCGGTAGCAGGGACATAATCCCTACGATGAGCACGAGGTTAGCCAGCAGCGCCGAAGTCGCAATCAGACCAAACTTCTTATAGAAGAACAGCATGAACAGGATTGAGACAATCAAGCCAGCCAAGCACGCTTCCAGACCCTGAGTGATATTCTGAGCCCCCAGAGTCGGACCAATCGTACGTTCTTCAACAATCTGAATTGGCGCAATCAACGCACCCGCACGCAGCAGCAACGAAAGCTGGCGAGCTTCATTCGGGTTATCGATGCCGGTAATACGGAAGCTATTACCCAAACGAGACTGAATGGTCGCAACGTTAATCACTTCTTCTTGCTTAGCCAGAATTGATTTGCCGCCCGCATCTTTCTTACCGCTGTCTTTGTATTCAACGAACAGGGTTGCCATCGGTTTACCGATGTTATCCTTCGTGAAGTTAGACATTGCGCTACCACCGGCGCTGTCGAGCGAGATATTAACCTGAGGGCGGTTAAATTCGTCTTGGCTCGAGGTAGAATCGGTAATATGGTCGCCGGTCAGGATGACGCGCTTATACATCACGATAGGACGCCCATCTCGTGTGTATTTAACTTCAGAATCGCCCGGTACACGTCCATTGGCAGCAGCGGTGCTGTCAGCATTCGAGTTCACCAAACGGAACTCCAAGGTCGCAGTTGCCCCCAGAATTTCTTTTGCACGTGCCGTATCTTGGATACCCGGCAACTCAACCACAATGCGATCTGAACCTTGGCGCTGAACAAGTGGCTCGGCAACACCTAGCTGGTTTACACGGTTACGTAGGATATTGATGTTCTGCTGAACAGCATATTCACGCGCTTCTTGCAGACGCTGATCGGTCATTACCGCTTTCAGACCATTATCGCCAACCTTGCTAAAGACGAGATTATTAAGGTAACGAGGCGATAGATAGCTGCTCGCTTTATCACGAGTTTCAGCATCACGGAATGTAATCAGAACACCATAGGAGGAGCCGTCAGTTTTACGGATCGTTGAGTATGGAATGCCCTTTTCACGCAAATCACTGCGCAGCATATCCATACTTTGCTCTTGCAATTTGCTCAGAGCAGTTTCCATATCAACCTGCATCAGGAAATGCACACCGCCGCGCAGATCCAGACCTAATTTCATCGGTTCTGCGCCAATGGCTTCTAACCATCTCGGCGTTGCCGGAGCAAGGTTCAATGCAATAACGTATTTGTCGCCCAGCATATCCATCAGCACTTCACGTGCCCGAAGCTGAACGTCAGTATCTTTGAAGCGTGCCAAAATGGCACCATTTTCCAGCGCAATAGACTTGCTGGCGATGTGCTGTTTTTCAAGCTCATCACGGACTTGGACCAGTGTTGTTTCACTGGCGGCGACACCGCGCGCGCCAGTGATCTGAACAGCCGGATCCTCGCCATAAAGGTTAGGAAGTGCGTAAAGCAGACCAACGGCAAGCGCCACGATCAGCATGATGTACTTCCACAAAGGATAACGGTTTAACACGGCAGTTCCCTTAGGGAAAATCAAAAATTACAGCGCTTTCATCGTACCTTTCGGCAGAACAGCGGTCACGAAATCACGTTTGATGATAACTTCGGTGGTATCGTTCAGAGCAATAGCAATGTAACCCGTCTCAGCAACTTTCGTTACGCGACCGATCAAACCACCGTTGGTCAGAACTTCATCACCCTTGCTGATGGCATCCATCAGTTTTTTATGTTCTTTTGCACGTTTCTGCTGTGGACGCAGGATCATGAAATAGAAAATCAGGCCGAACACTACCAGCATGATAACCAAAGAGTACGGGCTGCCCTGAGCCGGTGCCCCAGCAGATGCCACAGCGTCGGAAATGAATAAACTCATCTAAATATCCCTCATTATTAACTACAGATTGAATGCAACTACAAACAGCCAGAAACAAGCCATTCTAAAAGCCGGTAGGTATCACTCCTACCGGCCTAAATTTACTTAGCGCCCACTGGCGGAACAGGCTTACCCTGTCGGCCATAAAAATCGGCCACGAACTCGTCTAATTTACCGTCTTCAATGGCCTGACGTAAACCAGCCATCAAACGCTGATAATAGCGCAAGTTGTGGATCGTGTTTAAGCGAGCACCCAGAATTTCATTACAACGATCAAGATGATGCAAATAAGCACGGCTATAGTTGCGGCAGGTGTAGCAATCACACTCTGCATCCAGCGTTGTGACGTCATCTTTATATTGGGCGTTACGGATTTTTACAATACCGTTGGTCACAAACAAATGACCATTACGCGCATTTCGTGTTGGCATCACGCAGTCGAACATATCGATTCCACGGCGCACACCCTCCACCAAATCTTCCGGTTTACCTACGCCCATCAGGTAGCGAGGCTTATCTTCCGGAATTTGCGGGCAAACATGTTCCAGAATACGGTGCATGTCTTCCTTTGGCTCGCCCACGGCCAAGCCGCCCACAGCGTAACCATCAAAGCCGATATCTACCAGCCCTTTTAGTGATACATCTCGTAAATCTTCGTAAACACCGCCCTGAATAATCCCGAACAGAGAGTTTTTATTGCCCAGTTCATCAAAGCGTTGACGGCTGCGTTTTGCCCAGCGCAGAGACATCTCCATTGAGCTCTTGGCGTAGTCCCAATCAGCAGGGTACGGTGTACACTCATCAAAGATCATAACGATATCAGAACCCAGATCGTACTGAATTTCCATCGATTTTTCAGGACTTAAGAAAATCGGTGAACCGTTGATCGGATGACGGAAGTGAACGCCTTCCTCTTTGATTTTACGCATTTTGCCTAGGCTAAATACCTGAAAACCACCTGAGTCGGTTAGGATAGGGCCTTTCCACTGCATGAAATCATGCAAATCACCGTGCAGTTTCATAATTTCCTGCCCAGGGCGTAGCCACAGGTGGAAAGTATTACCCAGCAGAATTTGTGCGCCAGTTTCTTTCACTTCTTCTGGCGTCATTCCTTTAACGGTACCGTAGGTTCCAACAGGCATAAACGCAGGTGTTTCAACCACGCCGCGATCGAAAATCAAACGACCACGACGAGCGCGACCATCTGTAGTATCTAATTCGTACTTCACTCAAAACCTCCAGCATCAGAAAAACAGTCTGATGTTGCATTCCTAATGGAAAGAAGCCCTATTCAACATACCCGTCAGAGCGGGAAGCCAAACATTATATGGGCAAAAATTGGCCCGTGCGCTGCGTCATATCAACAGCTGCACGGGCCACGAAATCACTCAGCAGAGACTTTTTCTTGCTCTGCCTGCTCACTACGGGTGATGAACATGGCATCCCCATAGCTGAAGAACCGATATTCCTTCGCCACCGCTTCGTGGTACGCATGCATAGTATTTTGATAACCCGCAAAGGCAGACACCAGCATGATCAGCGTAGATTCAGGCAAATGGAAGTTGGTTATCAGAGCATCAATCACCTGATAGTGATAGCCCGGATAGATAAAGATTTGCGTGTCATCAAAAAATGGCGCGATGAGTGCGTCTTTTGCCGCCGCTGCCGCACTTTCGATCGAGCGAACCGACGTTGTTCCTACCGCAATAACACGATTACCACGAGCTTTGCACGCCAGTACAGCATCAACCACATCCTGCGGCACTTCGGCATACTCAGAATGCATGGTGTGGTTTTCGATGGTATCAACACGCACTGGCTGGAAAGTTCCCGCGCCAACATGCAGTGTCACAAAGGCCATCTCAACGCCTTTGGCACGTAACTTTTCCAGCAATGGCTCATCAAAGTGCAGACCCGCAGTCGGCGCAGCAACTGCACCAGGACGGGAGCTATAGACCGTTTGATACAGTTCACGGTCAGCATCTTCGTCAGGACGGTCGATATAAGGCGGTAATGGCATATGACCCGCCGCATTCAGGATCGTCAATACATCACGACCGTCGTCAAAGCGCAGTTCAAATAACGTGTCATGGCGTGCAACCATGGTGACGCGAATATCTTCGTTATCACCCAGCAACAGCTCAGCCCCCGGCTTAGGTGATTTCGAAGCGCGCACATGCGCTAATACGCGGGTATCATCCAACACGCGCTCAACCAACACTTCTAGCTTGCCACCGCTGGCTTTACGGCCAAACAGACGAGCGGGAATAACGCGAGTGTTATTGAAAATCAGCAGATCGCCTGCTTCGATTTTATCCAAAACATCAGTGAAAACGCCGTGCTCTAATTTTCCCGTTGGCCCGTCCAGCGATAACAAACGGCATGCGCTGCGCTCGGCTTGTGGATAGCGAGCAATAAGGTTATCGGGAAGTTCAAACGAAAAATCAGAAACACGCATGGTTAGTATTCACTCTATATATAGCAGACGTAGGAGCACGCAAAAAACAGGCCGCTTAGTCTAGAGCCGCAAGCGTTCGGCTGCAACTGTTAAGCGGTTAAGGATGTTATTAGTCTTCGTTAATAGGAATTAGTGACCATACAAAAAGCATGGATTAAACATCTACATTCTCATTTATAATGATTAAATGAACTTTCTCGCACACCTCCATCTTGCCTCATTAGCCAACAGTTCACTGTATGGCAATATTCTGGCCGACTTTGTCCGCGGTAATCCGCAAGGAAATTATTCAGATAAGGTTATCGACGGCATATTCATGCATCGCAGAGTTGATGTCATGACCGATCGCCTCCCGCAAGTCTTGGAGGCAAAACGCTTCTTCCGTGAAGAGTTTCGCCGCGTTGCCCCCATTACCCTTGATGTTGTATGGGATCATTTTCTCGCGCTGCACTGGCAAGAACTGGAGCCTGCAATCTCTCTGCAAGCGTTCGTCAACCGCGCTCAAATTGAAATTGTGCCAATGCTGCCAGATTCCCCTGAGCGTTTTCAGAACCTCAATGCCTATATGTGGCAAGAACGCTGGCTAGAACGCTACGCTGAACTGCCATTTATTGCCAAAGTGTTACAAGGTATGGCAAATCGCAGGCCGAAACTCGGTGCGCTGGCGGGCTCTTTTATCGACATCGAAAATAACTACACGCTTCTTGAACAAACATTTTGGCAGTTTTATCCGCAAATGATCGCCCAAGCCAAGGCAAAGACCCTATAAACACTGACGCTGTTAACAGTTAGTGCGTTTCCCTATTGCCCTTTTTTACAAAAGCGCTATGTTATATACCAATCTTTACTTTTACCCTTTTGCATTATTGATAGGTAAAAGCTATCTTATCAATCGGCGCTTTACGCTTTATTCACCAACGTTTAATACGTATAGTGACTCCCGACCTAAGAATTTAATCATCCATCCAACATACAATTAACAGGAGTTAATATGGTCCTGGTTACTCGTCAAGCCCCTGACTTTACTGCCGCTGCCGTACTGGGCAACGGTGAAATCGTTGAAAACTTCAACTTCAAAGAATTTACTAAAGGCAAACCAGCGGTTGTCTTCTTCTGGCCAATGGACTTCACTTTCGTATGTCCTTCTGAGCTGATTGCTTTTGACCACCGTTACAAAGAATTCAAATCCCGTGGCGTTGAAGTTGTTGGCGTTTCAATGGACTCTGAATTCGTTCATAACGCATGGCGTAAAACCCCTGTCGACAATGGCGGCATCGGTGAAGTTCAGTACCCACTGGTTGCTGACATCAAACACGAAATCATGCAGGCATACGGCATTGAGCACCCAGAAGCAGGCGTTGCGCTGCGCGGTTCATTCCTGATCGACAAAGAAGGTGTGGTTCGCCACCAGGTTGTTAACGACCTGCCTCTGGGCCGTAACATCGATGAAATGCTGCGTATGGTTGATGCGCTGCAGTTCCATGAAGAGCACGGTGATGTTTGCCCAGCTCAGTGGGAAAAAGGCCAAGAAGGTATGGGCGCTTCTCCAGACGGCGTCGCTAAATACCTGTCTGAAAACGCTGCTAAACTGTAATTCAGTTAGCAATGTGAGAAAAGCGGCCAATTGGCCGCTTTTTTATTACCTAAAGATTGTATTAGGCTGCCGCCCATCGCCACACGGTTGCACTTTCGGGAGGCAAAGCCAGTTCGATATAATCGGCCTCTCGAACCAATTTCCCCTCACCGTTGGCTTTTTCCCAACTGCCAGCCGGAATGATTGGCGAATGAGGTAAAACACAGAGTCCTTCCCCCTCTCGTTGCAGCGCAATGAGTAGTATTTCATCTTCATACTGACGAACAAATACCAGCGTATCAGCGCGTGCATGAACCACCATGCATCCACCGCGCCGTAATGCGCTGCTTTGGTGTCTTAAGGTGGTCATCCGCTGAGTTAACGCCAATAAATCACCGTCCCAGCGTGATTCATCCCATGGGAATGGTTTGCGACAAAACGGATCGTTGCCGCCATCAAGGCCAATTTCATCACCATAATAGAGACACGGCACGCCAATCCAAGTGAAAAGCCAAACCAGCGCCATACGCATACGCTGTGGCTTATCGGCCAATAACGTTAAAAAGCGTGCGGTATCATGGCTATCTAGTTGATTGAACATATCCAACTGTTGAGTGTGCGATAAGCCCGCTCGGTAGCCGTTCATCCACTCGGCACACTGCTGAGCATCAAGATGGATCGGCTGATAAGCCACATCTACACCGGCTAAAAACGAACGCACCGGCAGGGCAAACCCCATATAATTCATTGCGCCATCTTCCACACCGGCTTGCAGCCAACGCCGCGCATCACCAAAGTGCTCACCAAACACATAAGCCTGAGGGTTTTCATTTTTCACCGCACGATACATCCCAGCAAGATGATGTAAATTACCCCGTGCAGTCCCTCCTTCCCCCAGCATATGTACCACATCAAGCCTCCAACCATCGATTTGATATGGCTCTCTCAGCCAGTGCCGCAGCACACTATCGTCCGCCTGATACACGCTATCCACCACAGCCTGACTCGAAAAATCGAGCTTAGGTAAGGTTGAGTTTCCTTTCCAATCAAGCACACGCCCATCAGCGGTAAACGTGAAACGCAGACGATGGGGGGAGGCAGGATCGTAAAATGCGCCTTCCGTTCGTTGCTGATAACGATCAAACCACGGATGAGTGTCACCCGTGTGGTTAAACACGCCATCAAGGATCAGGCGCATGCCCAACTTTTGCGTTTCCTCACGTAGGCGCACTAAAGCGTCATTACCGCCAAGATAGGGATCGACCTGATAATAATCCTCAGTGTCATATTTATGGTTGCTGGGGGCGGTAAAGATCGGATTAAGATACAGAGCCGTAACGCCAATTCCCTGTAGATAAGGTAAACGTTCAACAATACCGTCCAAATCACCACCGTAAAAAGTGGAAGAGGCATTTTCTTCTGTTAACGGTTCGTCCCATTCTTTACGTATCACCTTGCGTTGCACCGCATAGTGATAGTAGCTGTCATTTTTTATCGTATGATCCTGCCCGCTTGCCGAGAAACGATCGGGGAAGATCTGATAAAAAACCTGATCGGCAACCCACTCCGGCGAATGAGTTGGGATCTCTATCGCAAATTGCTCCACCTGCGCAGGGGGAACGACGCTGAACCCCAGTGGCCCAAACCATTGCTGCCGGTCGTTCCAGAGAAATTTAAAACAGTAGCGACGCACGGCCTCACCAGCCAACAGCGTGAGATCCGCCTGATAGCAGGTAAAACTGCCCTGTTTTTCCGGCTGCATCGTCAGCAACCACTCCTCATTATCGGGCTCACATCTCAACATAACCTGCTGCGGTAGCTCATCGTCTCCCTGCACCAAAAGACGAATCTCAAGATGCTCTGCGTGATAACGTACATACGGTGGTACCGGTAGATGCCAGGCAAACAACATAAAATTCTCCCCCACGAATTATTAACGCTGAGCATGCCACGTTGCCGTTCTGTCTCACTCCTCTATAACTGTTTTTTGTAGGGATGAGCGGGGGGGAGGATAGCGATGATGATGTTTATATTGGTGCTTTGTTTCGCTTTTGGTTGACTGAAAACGCCAAGTCGTTAGCCTATGTCAGCTTATTGCGTCAAATTATTTGAAAGAAAAGGGAAGCTCAATGCACAACACACTGAGACGATGGCTTGAACAATATGGAATCGAGTTCACACATGTGACTTCGCTTATTCTTGTTATTGGCCTCATTATGGTGACCGCGGTCATCATTCATCTGCTTTTGCATCGGGTGCTACTTTCTCGCTTAGAAAAGCGCGGTCAACACAGCAAAATGCTATGGCTGAAAGTGATCACCCAGCATAAGCTTTTTCATCGCGTAGCCTTTACGTTACAAGGCGTTATCGTCAATATTCAAGCGGTGCTCTGGTTACATCCCGGCACTGACGCGGGCGATGCCCTGATTATCTGCGCACAAATGTGGGTGATGCTGTACGCACTGCTCTCATTCTTTTCACTGCTGGATACCCTGCTCGATCTCACGCGCAGCATGTCGATTGCAGAGCAATTGCCTTTACGCGGTATCTTCCAAAGCCTGAAACTTGTTGCAGCAATCATCATTGGTATTTTGATGATTTCACTGCTGATAGGACAGTCACCGCTGCTGCTAATTAGCGGCCTGGGTGCCATGGCTGCGGTGCTCATGCTCGTGTTTAAAGACCCAATTTTAGGTTTAGTTGCGGGCATTCAACTCTCAGCAAACAACATGCTTAAATTGGGTGACTGGCTGGAAATGGCCAAATATGGCGCGAACGGTACCGTTGTTGACGTTGGTCTGACGACGGTCAAAGTACGCAACTTTGACAATACCATCACCATGATCCCAACCTATGCGCTGGTCTCTGACTCTTTTATCAACTGGCGTGCCATGTCAGAGTCTGGTGGACGTCGAATCAAGCGCAGTTTGAATATTGATACCACCAGCGTTCACTTTATGTCAGATGAAGAGCATCAACGGCTGATGAAAAGTGCGCTGTTGGCACCTTATATCGATGCCAAAACCCAAGAGATCAAAACCTATAACAACGGGTTGCATGCCGATCTCAGCTCACCGCTAAACGGTCGACGGATGACAAATTTAGGCACCTTCCGCGCCTATTTGATTGCCTATTTGAATGCGCACCCGCAGATCCGCAAAGACATGACGCTCATGGTTCGCCAGCTTGCGCCAACGTCTGACGGTTTGCCTCTGGAAATCTACGCCTTCACCAATACAACGGTGTGGGCGCAGTATGAAAGCATTCAGGCCGATATTTTTGATCACACCTTCGCGATTATTTCCGAGTTCGGGCTGCGCGTGCATCAAACCCCGACCGGCAATGACATGCGAGCAATAGGCCATACGCAGCTAAACTAAGATTCACACATCCCTTACCTTCAGCTGACATTTCCTCACAGAATTGTTTCTGAAGGTAAGGGAACGATGTCAAACATGGCCAAAAATGTCTGCCCCCTTCCCTTCCAATCAAAACCTGTTATCAATAGCACTCCATTTATTCAAGTCAACGGAGGGGAAATTGTTCAGTACATTTTGCCTTAGCAAGCTAAGGGCACATCTGATGCCATTTTTGTCTGCGCTGATCCTGATGACCAGTCTGCACTCTGCCGATGTCGATATCAGTAAACTCGCCAGCCAAAATATTCAAAGCTACTCTCAACTCACTAGCGATTTACATGACGTTCGTGAAGCCCTAATTCTCAGCGTGCGCGAGTCTCGACGAGAAGAGCGCGATGAAGAGCACCATGAAGTCTCAGCACCAACAACAAATGCAGAATCAGGCAGAAATATCCGTTTAGGTTGATATGACTTCGACATCGGTTACGCCATAAAAAACGGAGCCATTTGGCTCCGTTTTTATTTAGGCAATATTCGGCTTAATTAGCGATGTGTTTTTCTTTGTCATGCGATGCTGCCTTAGCTGACTTCTTCACAAAACAATAGCCCGCCAGCAACACCACAACCCAAACCAGTCCGGCATAAAGCGATACGCGAGTATCTGGGAAATAGCCAATCAGACCAATAATAAACACGAGGAAAATAATACCGATAACCGAGGTGAATATTCCACCACGTAACGGGAACTCCAGCGCTTTAACCTGCTCTGCGCTTAGGCTGCGGCGGAACGCAATCTGAGAGAAAAGGATCATAATCCATACCCAGACGGTAGCAAACGTCGCCAGCGAAGCAATCACCAAGAAGACATTTTCAGGCATGATGTAGTTTAGATACACCGCAATCAGCAGGGCTAAAACCATCACCAATACCGTTACCCACGGAATACCACGACGTGAAACCTTAGAGAAAATCTTCGGAGCATGACCTTGCTGAGCCATACCATGCAGCATTCGCCCCACGCCAAACACATCGCTATTGATCGCGGACAGCGATGCTGTAATCACCACGAAGTTCAAAATCCCGGCTGCTACGGTGATCCCCAAATGCTGGAACGTCAGCACAAACGGACTTCCCTGCGTGCCCACCTGATTCCACGGGTAGATCGACATAATCACAAACAGCGTGCCCACATAGAACACAAGAATTCGCAGCGGCACCGAGTTGATGGCTTTAGGAATCGACACTTTTGGATTTTCAGCTTCACCCGCGGTGATACCGATAATTTCTATCCCGCCATAGGCAAACATCACCAACTGCAGTGAGAAGATCATCCCTATAAAGCCGTTACTGAAGAATCCGCCGTTGCTCCACAAGTTGTGGATCCCGGTAGGTTGGCCGCCGTTTCCAATTCCCCAGAAGATGATACCAATACCCGCTACAATCATGATGATGATAGTAGCGACCTTGAAGAAGGAGAACCAAAACTCAAGCTCGCCAAACACCTTCACGCTCATCAGATTAACCGCACCGATGATCAGCACAACGCTGAGCACCCAGATCCAATGCGGAACCGCGGGGAACCAGACGCTCATATAGATACCGAATGCGGTAACATCGGCAATCGCAACAATCAGAATTTCAAAGCAGTAGGTCCATCCGGTGATATAACCCGCCATTGGGCCCAGATAATCCTGCGCATAGCGAGAAAAAGAGCTGGCCTGAGGATTATTAACCGACATCTCACCAAGCGCACGCATGATGATAAAGGCGACAACGCCGCCGATCAGATAAGCCAGTAAAACACTCGGCCCCGCCATCTTGATGGCATCCGCGGAGCCATAAAACAGTCCAGTACCAATGGCAGAGCCTAACGCCATAAAGCGAATGTGACGCGTATTAAGCCCACGTTTCAGCTGGTTGGGTTGTTGTTGCATACAAAAATTACCCGTTAGTACCTGTCAAAAAAAACACGGGCGTTATACGCCCGTGCTGCAAATAAACTCATATTTTTTGATTATAAATGCACGGACTTCTGAATACACTATCTAAATATGTAATGAGTTCCGTCTGGAGCCATTTTTAGTTATGCACCGCGACGTTACGCGCGCCCATGGTGCGGTCATAAATGCCCATCACAACCAGAACCGCTAATGACGGTGGTAACCATGCGAGCCCTTGGCCTGCCAGCGGCAAATGCTCTGTCCATGCAGGCATATGGGAAGACAACGCAGAGCTTTTGAGCGCATCCAAGATACCAAACACCAAGCTAATCACCATTACCGGCGAGAATACGCGCGGAGCGGAATTCCACCAGCGCAGAGTGAAGCTCAACACCACCAGCACGATACACGGTGGGTAAATCGCGGTCAGAACTGGAATGGAGATTTGAATCAAATGGCTCAGGCCCAGATTCGATACCACCATAGAGAACAGACCCAGAATAAACACCAGCGTCCGGTAGCTAAATGGTAAATACTGCGCGAAGAATTCGGCGCACGCACAGGTCAGGCCAACCGCCGTTACCATACAAGCAATGAAGATCAGCGCGGCTAAGAACAGGCTACCGATACCACCAAAGGTATGCTGAACATAGGCGTGCAAAATCACCGCACCGTTTTGCGCATCTGGCACCAACTCACCGCTGCTCGAACCCAGTTTGAACAGGCTCAGGTAAACCAGCGTTAAGCCGATACCGGCGATCAGACCTGCCCAAATAGTATAACGCGTCAGCAAACGGCTATCGCTTACACCACGGGAACGCGCCGCGTTAACGATAACGATACCAAACACCATGGCACCAAGCGTATCCATTGTCAGATAGCCATTAACGAATCCGCTGGAAAATGGTACCTGCTGATAAATTTCAATCGCTGGAACATGAGAACCGGCAGGCCACAGAACAGCAGCGATACCCAGAACGGCCAGCGCAACAATTTTCAGCGGAGCGAGGATATGCCCAACGGTATCCAGCAATTTGCCCGGGTACAGAGAAATGCCGATCACTAAGGCAAAATACACCAAGCTATAAATCAGCAATGGCGCTGCGCCGTCACCGGTCAGAGGGGCAATACCCAGTTCGAAAGAAACGGTTGCCGTACGCGGAGTCGCAAACAACGGCCCCACGGCGAGGTAGCAAACAGTTGCCAGCAGCAAACCCGCCTTACGGCCAATTGGCGTACTCAGCGCATCGATACCACCGCCGACTTTCGCCAAAGCGACAACGGTGATAACAGGCAAACCTACTGCGGTGATAAGAAAACCGATAGCCGCAATCCAGACATGCTCGCCTGACTGCAACCCTACCATCGGAGGGAAGATGATATTACCTGCGCCAACAAACAGCGCGAAGGTCATGAATCCTAATGCCAGGATATCTTTGGAAGTTAAACGATGAGTCATAATGAGATGTCGTGCTGCCTTATAACAGTTTAAAGAGTTTCAATCGAATAGTGAGCCGCGGAGAAATATCCTTACAGATGAGAGGTATGCAGACAGAAGAAAATAGCGTTTTAGGACGATCGCTTTTTTCTACGTAACTTCATAATTCACATCAACACATAAACGTCGCTCTGCCTTGATTTCATAACCCTGACTTCCCCTGAGAAAAGCCATTGGTGTGGGTTACACCACCCGACAGATGATTACTGTATAAGTTATTAGCTGACGTTATATGGCGACTACATGGATAAGTAAACACGTTCTGGCAGGTAAAAGACAAGAGCTAAATTCACTTGCGGAATCATCATCCAGAGAAAGTTGGCAGACCAGTTAATGATTTGGCATTTTAAGAGTATCACCATACATAAATTGCCCCTTAGAGTGGTGTTCTCTGCGGATGATTGTTCAAAAAGTAATCCATGCAAAGAATTTTACACTACCAACACTGAACGCAAAAAAAGAATATATATGGCCATTAAACCGTTAAACTCAGACCAATAAAATTAATATAAATCAAAAAGTTAATTTTTTAAGAAACAAAAATGGCCGTCAGAAAACACTGACGGCCATAAAACGTAGATTTCGTTGAGTTATGGTTTAACTTAGAGAGAAGCGAGAGGTTGCGGCTTTCCTAGCAGATAACCCTGAATATAATCAACACCCAGTGCTTTTAACTGAAACTTCTGTGCTTCATCTTCGACGTACTCTGCAACCACTGAAAGCTTTTTCAGACGCGCAATCTGGCACATTGCCGAGACAATCTGCTGATCGATTGGGCTATCGATCAATTCACGGACAAAGCTACCGTCAATTTTTAAGATATCCGCTTCGATATTCTTTAAACGATCATAACTGGCAAAACCAGTGCCGAAATCATCGATAGCAATTCGACATCCCATCTGACGAAGCTGCGATAGCGTTTTTGCCGTGAGCTCTTTAGGCTGTGTAATATTACTTTCTGTTATTTCGAGGATAATCTGGTAGGCCTCAACCTGATGCTGAGCCAATAAGCGGGAAATATCCTGCACCAACGTTGGTCTAGCCAGCGTTGAAGGGGTAAGGTTGATCGAGAAGCACGCAGCTGGAAGACGCTCACGGTTCAAATTAATAAATTCAAGTGCATGAGCCAGCACCCAGAAATCAACATCGTAATTCAGGCCAAATTCGGCCACGACTGGGAAGAAATCGTTGGGCATGATGATATTGCCATCTTCATCGAGCAGGCGAAGCAAAATTTCGTGATAACGGTCACCGCGAAACCCTTCAATTGGCTGAGCCATCAGCATAAACCGGTCTTTATCCAGCCCTTGCTGAATATGATGCAGCATCGCTACTTTGCTATGAATACCTTGCTGCAAACTCTGCGCATTGAGGTGAGTGGATTCCGCATTCCCCGTAATCAAAGAACGCTCAGCCATAGAGCTTAATTCACCAATCACGTTATAGATATGAGCAAACGGCTGGCGAACCGTGCAATAGCCAATACCATAGTGCAAACGCAACGGTAAACCATTCCACAATAAACGGAATAATTTCATTGCATCATTGAGGCTTTTTAGTGTTTCAGCCGCATTCCGGTTATTAAGACGCAACACCAAATCATAGCTCGGGAGCTGGTATACATCTTCGTCGGACGCCAGCACCTTTTTAATCATGCAGGCTAGCCGTTGCTTATATTCAAGCTTAAGCTGCATTCCATACGTGCGACAAAGCGTGTCAAGATTCGCTATACGCAGAAAACAAACAACCGAGCGTTCATGCTGCTGCAAATCATATTGTAGGCAACGAAGGTTAGGCAATTGAATCACGGGATCGATCATTGATGCCCGCTGAGTCTTTTCATATAGCCGACGCTGGCGCGTATTCACTGCTGCCATCAGAATAATCGTCAGCGTAAACATCACCATCATTGACATGATCAACGCAAGGCTATGAACCAAATTATTCCATTGCACAAAACCGTCATAGTTTAAAAGTAACGTGATCACCGAGGCTGACCACACCAAACTGGTGAGCTGATACCCATAGCGCATCGCGCCAAAGAGCATTAATGGCAGCAATAGGGTTAACGTATAGTCAGTATAAAAAATACTACCATCATCAGTAGCAGGAATAACCAGCACGGTTATCATCGCCACCAGCAGCAACAACCAGATCTGAATCTCCCATGCAGTGACCCCTTTAGCGAGTTCCTTACGGCAGCGATTCACAATAACGCGCAGAAAACGCGGTTTAAAAACAACACGTAAAAGGTAATAGCACGCAGGAACACCAGCGAGACAGGCAAGTACCAATGCTTGGTAGCCAATCAGTGTTCTAATGGAAAACGGAGCTGATGCGGCCATTTTTTCAACGGGTTCAAAAATGCCGAGAGCAACAATAATCTGAATCAGCATCACGAAGATAAGCGGCAAAACAACCACCATCCAAAACAGCCGCGGCAGCATGGTTTGCATGCGGCCAAAGCCACACGACCAACGCCGCCCAACGTGTTTCAGGAAACCGTACCAGCTAATACCCAGAGAAAGTATAAGCGCGGTGGCAACCAGCGCCCCCGGTAAATAGCCTATTTTATGAATATAAAGGCCGAAGGAAACAACGGCTAATGCTGGCATCACACGCCAGCTAAAAATCATTAACAGCGAAAGTGAAATCGCCATGGGTAAGAATAAAAGATAAACGACGCCATCACCCGTTACGAGATGGGGAGATGCAGAAAGGCTAAAGGGTAATAATACAAGGGTAAAAAGCAGGGGAATTCCCCACCAATAATTCAAACGATGCAGTAGATGTTGTAATTGGCTCATGGATTAGACTTCAATAGGTCCCGAGGTCACTCCTTGCTACATGTTCTAACACGGTCATTAAAGCAATTTATAAAATAGAGACCGATGAAAAAACAATGATAATGAAAAGTGGCTTCCTAATCACTCTTTTGAACTCAACCTTTGGAGTTCAGAACGTCAACCCAAGCCCATTGTATGGAAATACATCTGAGAGCGGCCTGAAATATTATGTAACGGTGCATTCTACCTTTTGATAATGATCAAAAAACACTAAATTCAATCATAAATTATGCTTAATCCAGATTTATCCTGTAAAACGCACTCAGCATTCATGACACCTAAAGGTTAAATATTGAACCAATGTTAAACCATCATTTAAAAAGCGACTAAAATGCTAGACGCTTTCAACATCGAAAATTACCCTATCAAACGTTAAGCAGCGTGATGAGATAACTCATTAATAGTATGAATTTTTTTTACCACACGATATCCTATGATTGACGCACGAGCCCGACTATGCCTAAATCAGAGGCTGATATCTCTAAAACGAGATGATTAGACAGCGATGAATATTCATAAATTAAAACGACGCACTAACGTCCACATGACCAAAATTGTATTGCTAATCAGCTTCTTTATTTTGATTGGCCGCTTAGTTTATGCTTCCTTTGGCGCGATATCCCATCATCAGGATAAAAAAGAAAACGCGACGCCAGCGCCAACGGAACAGTCTCAGCCTCTGCAAATGAATACCCCAGAATCACCGTCAACGGATAAAAAAGGGACATAACCCTAGCCGGACAGCTACTATTTAAGAGTCCAGTTCCCACCTGCAGCTTAATAATTTATAAGAAAAAGGAATTACCTTTCCGATGCCCGTCATTGCAAAAAACAGTGTCAAACAGCGCGCAGAAGATCGCTTCCGCATCCTCCAGTTATTACTCAATAATAAATCGTTATCTGAAGGGATACTTGGCAAGCTTGAAGACCCCTCGCAGCTCAACAACCCCGAACTTCTCGACCAAACAGCTGAAATAAAATCGCTGGTGAATAAACTCCCTGCGCCCGACCTGGCGGATACGCTAGAAGCACTTCCCGCAGAAGAAAGACATGCATTATGGCGTTTGGTTGGAAAAGAAAAGCGCGGCAAAACGCTGGTTGAAGCCTCCGAAAGCGTCTGGGATAGCCTGATCGACGAAATGAGTGACAAAGAGTTACTCAAGGCCCTGCAATCACTCGATATTGATGAACAGGTTTATCTCGGACAATACCTCCCCCGCAATTTGATGGGGCGTCTCTTGACGTCCATGGAGCCTGAGCAACGCGCACAGGTTCGCGAAGTTATTCGCTACGGCAAGCATACCGTTGGCGCAATCATGGACTTCGAAATCATTACCGTGCGCCCTGATATTTCTCTCGCTACCGTGCAGCGCTTCTTACGTATGCGAGGAACCATTCCGCTTAACACGGATAAACTGTTTGTCACTGACCGCACTAATCGTCTGCTCGGTGAACTGTCTTTAACCACGGTCTTGCTGAATAAACCTGAGGCGCGGGTTGGTGAGGTCATGGACAAAGACCCTGCCACTTTTGATCCTGAAGATAATGACGAAGACGCAGCGCGTACCTTTGAGCGCGATGACTTACTCAGCGCTGCCGTTATTGATGGCAAAGGCAAGCTGATGGGACGCCTCACCATCGAAGATATCGTTGATGTGGTTTATGAAGAAAGCGACACTGACTTACGCCGTATGGGTGGTTTGAGCGCCGAAGAAGACGTTTTCGCTCCCGTAACAAAAGCGGTCAAAACCCGTTGGGCATGGCTGGCCATCAACCTATGTACGGCCTTTGTGGCTTCGCGCGTCATCGGCTTATTTGAGCACACTATTTCGCAGTTGGTGGCGCTTGCAGCGCTGATGCCAATAGTGGCGGGGATCGGCGGTAACACCGGAAATCAAACTATCACCATGATCGTTCGTGCCCTAGCCTTACAGCACATTCAAGCAGGGAATGTCTCATTCCTATTACTACGCGAGCTGGGTGTGGCGCTGATTAATGGTGTGGTTTGGGGCGGCATTATGGGCATTGTCACTTTTTTGCTTTACCACAATGCAGCGATGGGTGGCGTCATGACGCTGGCAATGGTGCTAAATTTACTCATGGCGGCGTTAATGGGTGTCATTATCCCGATGACCATGATGCGTTTTGGCCGTGATCCTGCCGTGGGTTCTAGTGTGCTTATTACCGCGATCACCGACACCGGCGGATTCTTTATTTTCCTTGGTTTGGCAACCCTATTCTTGCTTTAGCTTTTGTTTCAACATCTCGCCAGATTTTAAGCTAGCGCACACGTTATTCTGTTAACTTGTGTGCTACAGCTCAATACCGAATCAGAGATAAATCAAAATTCATTTGCTATGCTAATTAATGTTGCACAAGATGACATTTAGACTAATATTCGTGAAAATGTTAGCGCAAGAAATATCAGATAAATTAATATATTGAACGTGTCATTTACACGTCACTAAGGCAGGGGTATGGATGTCAGTTTAGATGTTGGCGATGAAAAAAAGCCCTACTTTATTGTGACCCTCACCATTTTCGCCGGTCTAATTTACCTGCTTGCCTGCTTCTGCATCACACTTACTCAGCACGACACCAATCTGGCTTCTCTGTGGTTCCCCACGGCGGCGACCATTGCCTTTTTATTCCACCATAGAAAGCATCAATGGCCTTTTATACTGATCGCGGCTCAGCTAGCGACCATGGCAGCCAACTGGACATTTTTCCCCATCAGTCTTTTTTCGATTCAGCTCGCTCTGATTAATCAGGTTCAAGCCGTGGTCTGCACCTTGCTGTTGAGCCGCTTCTTGAACCACAAATCGCCGATAAACGGCCTCTACACTTGGCTCCGATTCGTTATTTGCAGCGTGATACTTGCGCCGCTATTTAGCGCAACGTTAGCCGCCACCATTGTTTCGCTGCACGGGCTTGCGCCATTCAACCAGATCTTTGGCGTCTGGTTTATGTCAGAATCAATCAGCGTGATGGCACTCACGCCGGTGGGCCTTCTTTATTATCGTGGTTTTTGGCGTAAGAGCCTGAATGAGCGAACGCTGACAGAAAGCATCATGATCATAGCGATTGCGATGGTTTCCTGCTTTTATGCCATGCAGTACCTGCCCTTCCCCTTCACTTTCGCCATTATTCCCATGCTTTGGGCCGCGATTCGCTTACCGCTGCTACAGGCTTTCACCAGTTTTTTATGTGTGATTATCCTGCTGGCAATCATGATGGCCTATCACGTAGTCGATATACGTTCGGCCTACCCTTCAGTGAATGATGTACTGGTTTATACCCCGCTTCTCCTAGTGCTATTGCCCGTTAACTCGGTTGCTGTACTGATGCACGCATTCCGCTTAGAGCGCGACCACATCGAAGAAAGCGAAACTCGTTTTCGCAACGTTATTGAATTTTCAGCCATCGGTACCGCGTTGGTTGCTCTTGATGGCCGCTGGATCCAGGTAAACCCTGCGCTTTGCCAGATGCTGGGCTATCCTGCTCGCACGCTAACCGACATGACGTTTCAAGACATCACGCACCGTGACGATTTGGAGTCCGATCTCAGCCAGCTAAGCGCTTTAGTTGAAGGCAAAATCAGCAGCTACAGCATGGAAAAACGCTACTTACACAGTTCAGGCACCAGCATTTGGACTCTGCTCAGCGTCTCCTTAATTCGCGACCCGCAAGGCGAACCGCTGTATTTTGTATCGCAAATCAAAGACATCAGCGAAATAAAGAATAACGAAAGATACAAACAACAGCTTTTAGACAAACTGCATGAAGAAAAAGAGCGTCTGCATATCACCTTAACGTCGATCGGCGATGCGGTAATCAGCACCGATAGCTTGATGCGCGTGACGTTTATGAACCCTGTGGCAGAAAAGATGACCGGCTGGACACAAGAGGAAGCGCTCGGTTTGCCTATCGACAATATCGTACATTTATACGACGGCATTGATGGTGACAGCGTCTACCCGCTACGTACCGATGAGAATAGTCATACCAGACGTGCCGAAGATCGTCTGATCCTCAAAAATTTGCAAGGCGCACATTTCGATGTGCAGAGTAGGGTCTCCGAGCTCACATCCATTAACGGAAACTTAATGGGCTATGTGCTGGTGTTCCAAGATGTCAGCGAATCCCGAGAACTGCTACGCAAACTCTCTTATAGCGCATTGCATGACCCTCTTACAGGGCTCCCGAATCGAGTGAGCTTTGAACAGGCGCTTAAACGAGCCCTCCGTCAGGCCGTGGAGGAAGAACGCACCCATGCGCTGATATTCCTCGATCTTGATCGGTTTAAAGCCGTCAACGACAGCGCTGGCCATGCCGCGGGCGATGCCCTATTGCAAAAAATCAGCCAACTCATGCATTCAAATATCCGTACTCAGGATATATTGGCTCGTCTGGGCGGCGATGAATTTGCCTTTATCCTCATCGATTGCGAAGCAGACAAAGCCAAAGAGATCATTACACGCGTCATCAATCAGATAAATGACTACATCTTTGAATGGGAAGGAAAACTTCATCGCGTTGGGGCTAGCGCAGGCATGACGCTTATCAACATAGGCAATGCACTAGCTGTCGATTTGATGAATCAGGCCGATATTGCGTGTTACACCGCGAAGCACAGCGGACGTGGCAAATTGATGAGCTATGAACCCAAACACAAGCAGCACATAAACTATGGCAAAGGGTTGCTTGGCGCAGAAGAAATTGATGATATTTTGACTCAAAACCGCATCAACATTCAGGCCCAGGGGATTGCTCCGCCGAAAACGCCCCAGTCGATTGCTTTTTATAATCTCGAACTTATTCCTCATAGCACCGCGGGCATCAACATTTTACCTGAGCTATTTCAGGAGTCCTGCTTCCAAAACCATCGTAGAGAAGAGGTCGATCGCTGGATGCTGCGTGAAGTGCTTGAGAACCAAGCACAAGCATTAAAAAGCAAAGGAATCAGCATAGCTATCCCTGTTGCCACCAGCAGCCTGTGCAACCCAACATTTACCACACAAATGTTTGAGATGATTCAAGCTTCACAGCTTCCTCCTACTCGATTACTGATTAGAATACCTGAAAGCGCTCTCAACGAAGATTACGCACATGCACAACCAGCTCTCAATACGCTCACTGAGTTGGGCTGTCGCTTGATCGTTGAAGACTTTGGTCGCAATCTCAGCGTGACTGAACGTTTGCAGTCAGTCAAAATCGAATATGTCATGATCACACCAACGCTTATCACCAACGTACATTGCAACCAAATGGATGAAGTTCTGGTTTCGATCATCCACGGAAATGCATGGCGACACGGCGCACAGACTATCGCAGGACCTGCAGATATACAGGCCTCCTTGCTTACCCTCGATAGCATCAAAATCGACTTAACATTTGGCAATATGATTCAAGAAGTTAAACCGCTTTCGTCCGTTCTCCAAGGCGGATATTTCGGCATTAACTAAAGCGGAATATCGGCGCCCTCTCGCTTCAAAAGCCAGGCTTTCCTATCAATGCCGCCCGCATAACCGGTCAATTTCCCCGAAGATCCAATTACCCGATGGCACGGGATCACGACCGACCACGGATTATGACCGATCGCCTGAGCAACGGCCCGCACGCCCTTAGGGTTACCCACTTTCAGAGCCACGGCCATATAGGTACAGGTTTCGCCGCACGGAATCTCACTCAGCGCCTGCCATACAGCCTGTTGGAATGGCGTGCCACGCACCGCTAGCGGGAAATCAAAGCCATCGCTTTCACCGGAAAAATAAGCCTGTAGCTGCTGACGAGCACGTTCAAGCACGGGATGATTATTGAGTTCCTGATGCTGACGAAAATCAGGAAGATATTTTTGCCCGTCAAAATAGACGCCATGTACAAAGCTATCATCAAACAAGATAAACATCTGGCCCTGAGGCGTTTTAAACTGGCTGTAATTCATCAACATGTCTCCATTGTCCAAGCGTCGTTATGCCAAAGATGTAAATTGGCATAGGCCCGCCATGGCCGCCATCGTTCGGCATATTTCACAATTTTACTCGGCGTCATCTGCGGGAAACGCTGTTTAATCAGATAATCGCCCTGCAAGAAAGCATCTGGCCAGCTCCACGCGCGCATCGCAATATAGGTGGCGGTCCAACTGCCGATCCCCGGAATAGCTGTGATAGCAGCAATACTCCCTTCAATATCCAGAACATCTTCTAAGATCAGACGTCCCTCGCTCACCTCGTGCGCCAAACGCACAATACTAGCAGCACGTTTAAGCGGGATGCCGATGGTTTTCAGCTCTTCCGCAGAAAGCGCAGCCAACCGATTAGCATTAGGGAATATGGCATTCAAACCTTCTAACGGCGTTTCGACGAAATCCCCCCACCGCTCAGCAATCGCCGAAGCAAATTTCGCCGCCATTTTTACACTCACTACCTGCCCTAAAATAGCGCGTACCGACTGTTCAAACGCATTCATGCACCCCGGCAAACGCAACCCTGGATTGTGCATGGCAAGCTTGCCTAAGCCTTCAGCAATAGCCTGTGGGTCCGCATCTAAATCTAACAATTGACGAACTCGGCGCAGCACTTCTGGCGCATGGGCCGTTAAAGAACTCGAAATCTGTACGTTAACCCGACATCGCGACTCATCAGGATGCAAAGCAATCCATCCCGAATCCTGCCCCACGCGCAACGTGCGCTGATACTCTCCTTCCACCGTCACCTTATCTACACCCGCCACACAACGTGTCTGCAAAAACCCTAGCATCCAGCCCCAATCATAAGGAGGACGATAGCTGACCGACAGCATGAGACCTTCTTCTTGTTTCGCCTTGTTGGCGCGCAAAGAGCTGGGCGTCATTCGATACCTCGCACTAAATAGTTCATTGAAACGACGCAGGCTGCCAAACCCCGCGCTAAATGCGACTTCTTCTAGTGGCAACTGGCTATCCATTAAAAGCCGTTTAGCCTGTAGCAAGCGATAAGACTGTGCATACTCAATCGGGGAAGCACCAAAATGCTCGGCGAAAACCCGTCGTAGCTGGCGATCCGAAATACCGAGACGCGACGCTAACGCTTCACAACTGTGCTGCGTTAAATAGCCCTGCTCAATCAACTGAACCGCAACCTGTATGTAGCGATTAGAGAGATCGACGATAGATAGCCCAGGGGCAAGCTCTGGGCGACACTTTAAACAAGGACGATAACCATCACGTTCAGCTGCCGCCGCGCTCGGATAAAAATGACAGTTCTCCGCTTTCGGCGTGCGCGCCCCACATACCGTACGGCAATATATTTTTGTTGATGAAACGCCAACAAAAATACGCCCATCAAATTTGGGATCGCGTGCTTTTAATGCGGCATACCAGATTTCATGATTACCGTTCATATTTTCCCCCGCTTCTTCTGTATACAGCTTATCTTTAATTATCCGTTCTGACTCGCGGAAATCGGACATTGATATCACAACAAAATTGGCATCAGCATGCGCTTAAAAAGGAATGACGGGAGGAGTTCATTGATGAAAACGGCACAATAGAGTAAAGTCGCCGCCCTTCATGGCATGGGGAACGCAGGAGAACATATGTTTATTGGATTTGATTACGGTACCGCAAACTGCTCCGTCGCAGTCATGCAGGGTGACCAACCTGAATTACTACCGCTTGAGCAGGACTCTCCGTATCTGCCCTCAATGTTGTGTGCGCCCACGCGTGAAGCAGTAAGCGAATGCTTACATCGCCATTGGCAAGTGCCCACTGGCAGCGATGAAAATCAGCAATTGCTGCGCCGTGCAATAAATTTTAATCGGGAAGAGGATATTCCCGTCACCGCAGACAGCCTACAGTTTGGCTTAAAGGCGCTAAGCCTGTATGTAGAAGATCCTGAAGAGGTCTACTTCGTCAAATCACCAAAGTCATTCTTGGGTGCCAACGGCTTAAAACCTCAGCAAATCGCGATGTTTGAGGATTTGGTGTGCGCTATGATGTTCCACATCAAGCGTCAGGCAGAAAGCACGCTGAATCAATCAATTACCCAAGCGGTTATTGGACGCCCGGTCAACTTTCAAGGTACCGGCGGTGAAGACGCGAACGCGCAGGCGCAAGGTATTCTTGACCGTGCCGCACACCGCGCAGGTTTTCAGGATGTGACTTTTCAATTTGAGCCGGTTGCCGCGGGGCTAGATTTTGAAGCAACGCTGAATGAAGAGAAAAAAGTGCTGGTCGTTGATATCGGAGGGGGTACAACCGACTGCTCTGTGCTGCTGATGGGGCCACAGTGGCGCGATCGTACCGATCGTCATGAGAGCCTGCTTGGGCACAGTGGTTGCCGCGTGGGCGGTAACGACTTAGATATCATGCTGGCCTTTAAACAGCTAATGCCGCTGTTGGGCGCGGGCGGCGTCACCGAAAAAGGCACCGCACTACCGGCCTTACCTTACTGGAATGCGGTCGCCACCAACGACGTTCCCGCACAAAGCGATTTTTACAGCACAGCAAATGGCCGCATGTTACGCGATCTGATCCGTGATGCCGCTGAGCCTAACAAGGTTGAACTTCTGCTGAAAGTTTACCAGCAGCGTTTAAGCTACCGCTTAGTACGTAGCGCGGAAGAGAGCAAAATTGCGCTTTCTCAGCAGGATAGCATCAGCACGACGCTGGATTTCATCGCCAACGGTTTGGTACAGCACCTCAACGTTCATGAATTAGCCGAAGCTATCACTCAGCCTCTCGAACGCATTCAGGAACAGGTTAGCAGTGCCTTGACCGTCAGCAACATTACGCCTGATGTCATCTATCTAACCGGAGGAAGTGCTCGCTCACCTCTGATTCGTGATGCGTTGGCGCGTCAGCTACCGGGGATCCCTATCGTCGGCGGCAATGATTTCGGCTCGGTCACAGCCGGCCTAGCACGCTGGGCGCAGCGCATTTATCGCTAAGCGTAAGTAAATACCAACTTACCCATTAAATATGGCACCTATTGAACATCATCTGTAGGTGCCACGTTTTTTGTCTGCTGTGCAGCGGCGTCAAGGCGCTCAGTCAAACGGCGAATCGCTTCCGTGAGTGCCTGAATCTCTTTCTCTTTCAACAAATCGATTTTTTCATGCAACAACTCGATTTCTAGCTCAGCTTTCACGTTAATCTCAAAATCATTTTCCGCCCTTTTTCTATCCATATCACTTTGCCGCGTTTGGCTCATCATAATGGCGGGTGCCGTATAGGCTGCCTGAAATGAAAGCAGCAAATTCAAGAGGATAAATGGGTAGGGATCCCACGCATTATGGCCAAACCATGCATTACCAACCATCCAGCACGCCAGCAAAATACTTTGAATAATGATAAACCGCCACGAACCAATCACGCTGGTAACGCCATCGGCCATACGTTGGCCTAGCGTTAGAGTAGGCACCGATGCACCTGCTACATTCGCGACCTTTTTCTGATTCAGGAACTTCTCTCGACGTAAACGACGTGATTCACGCAGCTTTTGTAGTAATGAGTTATCGTTAATATTCATGGAGTTTCTCTGTATCAAACATCAGTAGCTTTCATCGTAGAGCAATTGAATCGACGACAGGATACTCCCACTTTGGCAACGACGTCTGAATTCGTCAAACATGCATCCGCAAAGTCGATAAAAAAAGACAAATCAGGCATCTATTCTCATTTGCGTTACATGATTCAAATCACGAATTAAGATTGAAATTTAGTTCTTCAGTGAATGATTAAGGGCAAAATCGGTTGTGAATTTGTTAGCTTTTTGGGCATGTTTTTTGCCGGAGCTAAATAAAACGAAAAAATAGCACGAAAAGCAAAAAAGAAAGGCCTCAAGTACGCTTAGACATCTTGTCAGATTGCCCCCCGTGGGGCAAAATACGCGCCCTGCAAATGGCCGATGTATAAAATGACATCGGTTATTTTTTTGCATCAGGTAATGAGTTTTATAACTGAGGCCGGCTTAAAACCGGACATGATAATCGCTATTAAGCGGCACATTTAGCCGCGCTACTACTGAGGAAACTTAGATGGGGCAATCATTCGCTTTCGCGCCGGGATTCACTGGCATGCGCTGCAGCAGCAGCGACTACGGGGCTGGAGCTTCTTTCTCCGCTCGTGCTTCTTTTACATCTCCCCTGTCCGAATATTATTCAATTTTTAGTAGTCTCTTCACACGAAGTTTTCCTGTGATCTCTCCGCTTTGCGCAACATCGAACCAAAAAGTCGAGAGCATGGGAGGACTGCGTCATGGCGATTAATACCGCACCTCAAAAACGTGTCGAACTCCGTAAAACATTGACGCTTGTACAAGTCGTCATGATGGGGTTGGCCTATCTGCAGCCGATGACCATTTTTGATACCTTTGGTATCGTTAGCGGTCTCACCGATGGCCACGTTGCTACATCTTATGCTATTGCTCTGATTGCAGTGCTGTTCACTGCGGTTAGTTACGGAAAGCTGGTTAAGCGCTTCCCGTCAGCTGGCTCAGCCTATACTTACGCGCAGAAGGCGATTAGCCCGCACGTTGGTTTTATGGTGGGTTGGTCTTCTCTGCTTGATTATCTGTTCATGCCGATGATCAACATTTTGCTGGCTAAAATTTACCTTGAAGCGATTTTCCCAGGCGTACCGTCTTGGATCTTTGTGGGTGGGTTAGTCACGCTGATGACTCTGTTTAACCTACGAGGCATTAACCTCGTTGCAAACTTGAACTCCATCATTGTGGTGATTCAGGTGGCTATCATGGTTATCTTCTTGGGTCTGGTTATCCACGGTATTTACGGTGGTGAAGGTGCCGGTACGCTTATCAGCAGCCGTCCATTTATCTCTGAAAACGCGCATGTGGTGCCAATGATAACCGGGGCGACGATACTCTGCTTCTCGTTCTTGGGCTTTGACGGTATCAGTTCATTGTCCGAAGAAACGCCAGATGCAGGGCGCGTTATCCCGAAAGCGATTTTCCTGACCGCGCTGATTGGCGGTGTGATCTTTATCGTGGTGTCGTACTTCTTGCAGTTGTACTTCCCAGATATTTCACGCTTCGCTAATCCAGATGCATCACAGCCAGAAATCATGCTGTTTGTCGCAGGCAAGTTCTTCCAGTCCATCATTCTGGTGTTCTCCTGCGTCACCGTGCTGGCTTCAGGTATGGCTGCACACGCCGGTGTTTCTCGCCTGATGTACGTTATGGGCCGCGATGGCGTGTTCCCTGAGCGTCTGTTCGGATACATTCATCCGAAATGGCGTACCCCAGCATTCAACGTGCTGTTGGTCGGTTGCATTGCCTTGTCAGCAGTATCGTTTGATCTGGTGACGGCTACGGCGCTGATTAACTTTGGTGCTCTGGTGGCGTTTACTTTCGTGAACCTGTCAGTTATCTCTCAGTTCTACATTCGTGAAAAACGTAATCGTACGCTGAAAGACAACATCAACTATCTGCTGCTGCCGGTATTAGGTGCCACAACCGTTGGTGTACTGTGGGTGAACTTGGAAGAGAGCTCTATGACGTTAGGCCTGATTTGGGGCGCTATCGGTCTAGGTTACTTAACCTTCCTGACTCGCCGCTTCCGTCAGCCGCCCCCGCAGTATGACGCTGAAATCGCTCAGTAAAAACTCAACCTGATAAGTAAAAATCCACCTCTTGAAGAGGTGGCTTTAAATGGGGCCCCCTAAAAGGGGGCCTTGTTCGTTTTAATCCTGTAATAACGCCATTTGCTGTTCGTATTCTTGGTCTTTCTTATCCTGATGCCTCACGTAGCGCCTGATAATTTCTTCGTTCACTCCAACTGTGTCGGCAAAATATCCCCTCGCCCAAAAATGATTACCCCACAGCTTCTTTCGTATATGCGGAAACTTGTTGTAGAGACGAATAGCTGTGCGCCCTTTCAGGACGCCCATCAGCGTTGAGATCGAGAGTTTCGGTGGGATCATCACGACAAGATGAACATGGTCTGGCTGAACATTCAGTTCAAGTACCTCACAATCTTTCATATTGCAAAGTATATAAACTGAGCGATAAAGCTCTTTACCTACCGCCCCTGCTAAAACCTTGTAGCGATACTTTGGCGTCCACACCAAGTGATATTTGCAACGCCAGAATACATGTGCTGAACTTCTATAACTGCTCATGTCAGTGATTTCCTTCTTACTTGTGGTGAGTAAGCTGGAATTTTCTGGCATGGGCTTCCTTCAGGCTATAGCCTCACAGGGACAATCACCACCTCCCGAGGAGGTGGTTTAAAGCTGACAACTAAAAAGCCCGTTCACTGAACGGGCTTTTTTATATCTCTCTGCCAACGAGTAAATACTCCTACAGACGCTTACTCATGCGCGCATTTTCAAGCTGCTGTCCGCCCACCTCAACGTTTTGGCGATAAACCATCTCAAAACCATAGCGCGTAAAGAAAGGCTGAGCCGTCAGACTGACATAGGCATAAATTTCAGGAAGATTGCGCGTCTGTGCTCGTTGTAGGATTTCATCCATCATCACTCGAGCGATGCCCTGATGCGCAAATGCAGCCGCCACATAGAAATGATCGATTAACCCATCTGGCTGCAAATCGAAATATCCAGCGATCTCACCGTCGACTAAGGTTACGGTTGGTTGGATACGTTCGAGCACCTGTAGCCAATATTTAGGATCCGCGCTAGCCTGAATCCATGCCGTACGCTGAGCGAGGTTATATTCACCCACGGTGAGTTGAGAAACCGCAGACTCATACACTAGCCGCAAAGAAAGCGCATCAGAATGATCAAACAGGCGAAATTGAATCTGCGGCATTAGACTAGGCCTTGGTAGCCAGTATAACGCTGGAGGCTTTAATCAATGCAATTACGCGACTGCCAGCGCTTAGCGCCATTTCCTCTGCGCTTTCGTTGGTAATAACGGAAGTCAATTCAATGCCCTGATCGGTTTTCACATGCACCGTTGAGTTCACCGCACCTTTAAGAAAAGCACTCACTTCACCGGCGAATTGGTTGCGAGCAGAAAATACTAAACCACAATCTTCTGAAGCTAAAATAACCCAAGGTGCTTTGATTAACGCGACGGCTTCTTTGCCTTTAGTTAGGCCCATAGCTTGTTTGCTCGCATGAGTAACAACCGCTACGATTTTCGCGCCACCGTTTAAGGTCAATTCAACCTCGTCATTAACGGCTCCATCCGCGACTGCTGAAATGACGCCACTTAATTGGTTGCGTGCTGAAACAGACATTTTGCTCTCCTTGATTAAACAAACTGCATTGAAGACATAATGGTTTAGACTCTATAAATTACGTAACATCAAGGAGCTAGGTCATGAGTTCACATTGATGTTGCTTGAAATAAACGAATCTACATCAGTCTTTAATACTAACAGAAGTTAATCGTAACAACAGAGACCAACCCGATCTATTCAGCCTGTCGCTTCAGCACCGAAGAAAACTTCGTCTGCGCGGCGTAAGCGTTCATAGCCGGAATAATAATATTCCTGTAAACCCCGATCTTCACTGCCGTGGAAAAAATCAGCAATAGCATCCCGCTCCAGCCCATAGTCACGCGCTAGCTCACCCGCTCGGCAAGCAGCCATGTAACGGTTATCCACCCGCTTGCCAAAGCTGTGCGCAAATCCACAAACAAAACCACGCCGATAATCGAAGCAGTGCTGGCTCATCTCATTGGCCGATTTAGGTTCATAAGCCCTTACTCCATCCATCACACCTTCGCCAAAATGATTTTTCACATCATCCTCCACGACTCTTTCACCATGAGAGATAACCTCAATAAATTGCTATTATTGAGCAAATAGCAATCGTTATATAAATTATTATACAACGATTATATAAATAAAAGGTATACCCTTCGCGAGGTAGGCTAAAGACAAGTCTGAGAATCAAATGGGGAGTAATTCAAGTGTATGACGATCATCGTTCAACCGAGTATAATCACGCGCTTGATTCGAGAACCGCATCATAACGCTATTCTGTAATCACAATATTCTGTTATTACTCAATTTTGTCACGACTATATAGGGGAAGAAAATGGCTGATGAGTTTGACAACGCCAGTGCACTGGAAGAATTAGAGCGTGACCTCGCTCTTGCGAACCGCCAAAAGACACAAATGCCATTTACTGGTATGTGCTATAACTGCCACGAAAAAATTGAAAGTGGCAACTTTTGTGACAAAGACTGCTGTGAAGACTGGCAGAAAGCGCAATGGGCTAAGTCACAACGCCAGCGTTAATATTTTGCTTTAATATCAAAAATATAACGTACAATTTTACTAAACTAACGGGAAGGTCAGAGATGTCATCAACGCCAGCCGAAGTGTGTTATCACGTCAATAAGGCGATCACTGTTGAACAGTTTTCACAATTGTTGTCAGAAACAACACTGGGCCCACGACGCCCGTTAGATAACCCAGAATGTTTGGCAGGGATGTTAGAACATTCAGATATCTTAGTCACTGCATGGGCTGGTGAGCGCCTGATTGGCATCGCTCGTTCAGTGACAGATTTCAACTACTGCTGCTACTTATCCGATCTCGCGGTATCAGAGTCGATTCAAAAGAGCGGCGTAGGTAAAGCATTAATACAGATGACGTGTCGCCAGCTTAAACCTAGCTGCAAAGTTATTCTGCTGGCAGCACCACTCGCACAGGAATATTACCCACGTTTGGGTTTTGATCAACATCCAAGTGCCTGGACCTGTACGGCCGAAAGTCTCATCTAATTTCCCGCCAAATCCTATTTCAATCACAAATTCATTATAAACATCTGCTCTGTGAATGATTTGTGATTGAAAACTGATCGCGCTCAATACTCGGTTTTTCCTGATTGTTAATCTATTATTTCGGATTTTTAATTGATTGACGCTTATGGAAAAGCATGATGCTTGAGCAATACCTGAATATTTTTTTTCGCGCTGTTTTTGTCGAAAACATGGCTCTAAATTTCTTTTTAGGCATGTGTACGTTTTTGGCTGTTTCAAAAAAAATCGAAACGGCATTTGGGCTTGGCCTCACCGTCACCGTATTATTAGCCGTTGCTACACCGCTAAATAATCTCATCTATAACTATCTACTCAAAGACGGCGCTTTAATTGAAGGCCTTGATTTAAGCTTCCTCGACTTTATTACCTTTATCGGCGTTCTTGCCGCACTGGTGCAAATATTAGAAATGATATTGGATCGTTTCTTACCTGCGCTACACCACTCGCTGGGTATGTTTCTACCGCTTTTAACCATTCACTGCGCAATTTTTGGCGCAACCATATTTATGGTTCAGCGTGAATATAACTTCACCGAATCATTTGTATATGGCACCGGGTGTGGGCTTGGTTGGCTACTTGCGATTGTCGCGATGGCAGGTCTACGAGAAAAAATGAAGTACTCAAATATCCCCGAAGGGATGCGCGGATTAGGCGCAGTGTTTTGCACTGCTGGCTTGATGTCACTGGGATTTATGTCTTTTGCCGGTATCAATCTTTAAGCTATCTGGAAACTCAATTAGCCATAAGTGCGAAATGACACATCAATTGTACAGGAATGCGTCATTTGTATGACTTATAGAGCATAATGTGAGCAGCATCACAATGAAACACCGTTTTGAAGTATAAAAAGGATCTATACCGATTCATATTTCAAGGCAAAGCTCATGACTACAACTGTAAAAAATTATATCTCAGACAATAAATCAACTATCGACACTCTTGTCCTACGCTTTTGCTGGGGCGTAGCAGCGCTCGGTGTTGTCGCCTGTGTGTTGCTAACCAAAATGTATTGGTAAATGAATTCCTAGATTTTACTCTTAGCCAAAAAAATCCCCAACTGAGGGGATTTTTTTGCTGCATTAAGCTAACAATATTTTCTGTAGCTCGTTTAACGAGCTTACTTGATAGCTTGGCGAAATACCGTCCGGCAAAGCTGCACCGGTCGTATTCAGCCAGCAGGTATCAATGCCTGCATTGATACCGCCCAAGATATCTGAGTGAGGGTTATCACCCACCATCAAAATTCGTTCTTTTGGCGGATAATTCATCTGTGAGAACGCATATTCAAAGATCCCAACGTCTGGCTTCGCAATCCCCACTTGCTCAGAGATCACCAGTGTAGAGAATGCATCCTTCATCCCAGTTCGCTCTAAGCGCACCGTTTGCAGTTGGGTAAAACCATTAGTAATAATCCCCATATTGGCCTTACCGCTCAGCGCATTCACTAGCTCTCTGGCACCTGGCAATACATCACAGATATCAGCCATCGCCTGTAAAAATGCGTTATTGATTTGGCATGCTGTTACGCCTAAGCGCTGAGCCCAAAGCTCGAAACGCGTGATCTGTAGCTGTTGTGCGTTAATACGGCCATCTTGATAATCCACCCACAGTGGCTGATTAACCGCCTGATACTCTGCATAATCCTGATCGGTAAAATCAACGTTAAAACGAGAGAACATCAGCTTTAAACCTTGAAAAGCATCAAACCGGAACAACGTCTCATCAGCATCAAAAAGAACCCAACTGTATTTCATGGTACTCGCCTCTCTCGTCATTTTTCTTTTCGCTCACTAAACACTGAAAATATCAGGCTTAAAATTCGGGGCTTAGAATAGCGTAAACCCCGAACATTCGCTTAATAAATGGTTCGGGGTTTAGTGTTTAATTAAACTAATTTATGGGTTAATTAGGCGTAGAGAGAAGTATCTCCAACAGGCCGTGTTTTAAATCGGCGATGCAGCCATAAATATTGTTCTGGCGCGCGCAAAATTTCTTTCTCAATCACGCTATTAATAAATTCAGCGGCTGCTTGTTCATTATCGTAAGGATAATCTTTCAGACCGGGCTGAATAATAAGGTGATAGCCGCTACCATCTGGCTTACGGATCAACACCGTTGTCAGCAGAATAGGCTTAGCGAGTTTAGCGATAGTAAAGGTGCCGTTTGTGGTTGCCGCTTTTTTGACAGCGAAGAATGGAGCAAACGAACTTCCCTTCGGTCCGAAATCTTGGTCTGGAGCAAACCACACAGCCTCACCGGCTTTAAGGGCATGAACCATACCGCGCAGGTTACGACGATCAATCATCGCTTTATTAGAGCGAGAACGCCCGCGGGTTTGAACATACTCCATCACTTTATTGTTGTGCTTGCGGTACATCGCCATCATAGGACGACACAGCCCCATCACGCGCCCGCCCAGCTCCAGCGACATAAAGTGCACGCCAATCACCATCACGCCGCGGTTTTCCGCTAGGGCCGCATTGAGGTTCTCAATCCCGCTCACATCAAACCACTTCTTGATACGCGCATCAGACCAAAACCATGCCATACCGGTTTCTAACAGCCCGATACCTAAAGACGTAAAATTATCCGTTACGCGAGCATCTAGCTCTTCAGGTGACAAATCAGGGAAGCACAGCTCGAGGTTACGTCGTGCAATTGTGACACGGCGTTTCAGGAAACGTTTGGAGATACGGCCCATCGCTCCGCCAAGACGGCGAATGACAGGGTAAGGTAATTGGACCAATAAATATAACAAGCCTAAACCGAACCACAGCGACCAATGGCGCGGGTGCAGTAAGCTTGTTGAAAAACCTGAGTGTTTCACAATAGACCTTCTTTCTTTATACATAGCAGTTTGCGTATCGCATAAAGAAGAATTTATCTATAGCGGTACATATAGTCTTTGACTCACTGCGTTTGATTAAGTTGCAGCAAAAATAAAACTTAATGAATTTTATTTTATTCGCACAGCAGATTTATCTTATCTGTCTTAATTTTCAGAATGATACTAGATTTACAAATATTAACGTTGAGAATACATAACCAGACAAAATAAAACGGGCCCTGAATAAACAGGACCCGTTCTAATTAAATGATTACCGGTTTAGCAATTTATGGTTGCCCAAAATCGCAAACTCTGGTGGTCACTTAAAAGCAATATTACAGAGCTACAACGTTAGCTGCTGAAGGACCTTTCTGGCCGTTTTCAACAGTGAACTCAACACGCTGGCCTTCGTCCAGAGTTTTGAATGCGGTGCTCTGGATTGCAGAGAAGTGAACGAAGATGTCTTTGCTGCCGTTGTCTGGAGTGATGAAGCCGAAACCTTTACCAGCGTCAAACCATTTTACTAAGCCAGTCATTTTATCAGACATGATATTTCCTAATATATTTAAAGTAGAGTCGCCGCTCTCGGGCGAAAAAGGTCTGTTCTATCAGAGGACGTACGGGAGCACTAAAGAAGGAAATTCATGAGCGAAGTGATACACATCGCTAAACAAAGAACTGCTTTACTAAAATGTCTTTCATACTGGTTCTGCATTACAAACCGAGAGCATTAACTCATGTTTGGTAGTTTTACGCAAGCACTATCACGAGACAATCTCGAGAATTTTCTCAAAAGAGAAAAAAGACAATAAAATCAAAGAAACAAAACCGCGTTTTTTTATTGAAAAATAATCATAACAATAGAAATAATTTCTGATGTGAGCATGTAGCAAAAAACAATCTGCTCTATTACGTAATCATCCTCAATCGCGATTAGGTGTCTCTAACAAGCAAAATGCATGCTGAGATCTTCAGCATGCATTCATTAGGTGACTTATTTTAAGAGCATAAATAGCTTTAATTATAAGATTCGATCAGCGCTATGTTTTCTTGGCTAAGCATTTTTTTATCGGAACGCATTATGCCCAGTGCGATATCAAATAAGCACAGCATAAACGGAAGTTCGTAAAGTTCCTCAAGTAAATCCTGATAATGACTATCTCTAATAAATATCGGTGCGAATAATCGATGATGTTCAATCGTATCTGAAATAAGAAAACACACCACCATCAATAATACGCTCCACAGTGGTATACTTTGATGTTTTATTCTTTCTACAATCTCTTTACGTAATGCAGGTAATAATAGCATTAATATTAAGGTACCAATTAAAATAACGGAAATTATTCTAAAATAAATTTTAGGTGTTTCGGGGAAAAAATCTCGGCCCCAGCTAATCCCACGACCAAACAACACGACCCACCATACTGTTGCCCAGCACCAGAAAGCCTTTGGACGTGGGGCAAGCGTTAAAGGCTTCATATAGAACCATGTAAAGATCGCCCCAAAAAGCAACCAGGCTGATTGTACATCTTCAATAACCTGCACCACCACACCGTGAGCTAAGGGAAGTTTAAACAACGCTAGGAAAGGAAAAGTGACGGCAATGATAGCGAGAACTGCCGTAGCAGGAGAAAGTGTTTTATTTATATTCATAGGAATATTCATGGCATATTAAGATCTATTTATTGTGCAGTCCTATCAATTTAACAATGCTTTGTCAGTGATATTTTTCAATTTGTGCTTAGGCATATATATTGACCAAGAAACATTATTTTTATTTATCGCAGTAAAAATTCAGCACAAATTGCTTATCTAAAATATGTCCAATAAACAACTCACTGAACCAATGCAGTTGATATTTTAGACATAGGAATAAAAATACGCACTTTATGTAAAGAATAAAATAAGTTCTTTTAACGCGACAATATATAGAGATTTTGATCTATTCCTCGCTCTCGCTTTGGCACAAAGCCGCATCACCTAATGCAATTAATTCATCCAGTAAACTCGTTAGTTGAACCATCTTCTCCGTTGAAAATGCCCTCTCAATCGCCTGATATCCTTCTTCAACCTGAGAACGCGCTTTCTCATAAAGGCTTTTGCCTTCAGGAGTGAGTGAAACATACAGTTTGCGCTGATCGCTTATCGGCTTTAAACGAAGAATAAGACCATCCCTTTCCATACGCGTCAAAATGCCGGTCAAGCTCGGGCGAACAATGCAGGTTTTACAAGAAAGCTCATGAAAATCAATTGAATTATCGACTGCTAACACTCGAATAATGCGCCATTGTTGTTCCGTGAGATTATGGCTTTTCAATATGGGACGAAAAAAACCCATCGCAGTTTCCCGCGCCTGTAGCAGGGCAATAGTCAAAGATTCATGCATAGATTCACACTCTCAAGAAAATCTAACCAAGGCCATCCCTCGGTACATTTTAGGCATTCTACATGTACTTATCATGAGTTCAAATTGAAACTCATTAATAACTAAATAATTATTTATCTAGACTAGATTTGTTTCATTAAAGTTTCAAATAAATAATATTAAAAATACACAAAAAGACTAACAATATGATTTTTAATACAATTAAAAACAATCATGTAAAAACATTGTTACTAAGATCACACTTCAGGCTGATTTTATTGCCTAAATGTTAAACAAGGATTAAAACATGATCATTAACATATTAATAAAAAACATTTCTCATACCGACACGACCATTTGCAAAGGAGTCGTTCATGAAAGGCACCATCTTTGCCGTTGCGCTCAATCACCGTAGCCAGACAGAAGCTTGGCTCGATGCATTTCAGCAACCGCCTTATCAAACACCACCCAAAACCCCAGTTTGGTTTATCAAACCTCGCAATACCGTTATCCACGGCGGCGATTCAATCCCAGTTCCACAGGGAGAAAGAGTACAAAGCGGAGCCACCATTGCGCTGGTCGTTGGAAAAACTGCCCGTAAAATCGCCATCGCTGACGCCGCAGACTACATTGCGGGCTATGCGCTGGCTAACGATGTGAGCTTGCCAGAAGAGTCCTTTTATCGCCCAGCCATTAAAGCTAAATGCCGCGACGGTTTCTGTCCGCTAGGCGAACTAGTCCCTCTGCCCCACGTTGATGCCGTCGATATCATCACCGAAATCAACGGCAAAGAAGCCAACCGCTGGACAACCGCCGACCTGAACCGCAGCGCCGCAGAACTCCTGTGTGCTCTGAGCGACTTCGCCACTCTACAACCGGGCGATGTCATTTTATTAGGAACTCCCCAGCAACGCGTTGATATCCAGCCAGGCGACAGCATCACCATTAAAGCGGCAGGCCTGCCAACGCTTGAAAACAGCGTATGCCTACAGTTCAAAAGGACGGGAGAAACCGCATGAAACACGCTCGCATTCGCCATCAAGGACAAGGTTTTAACGTCACTATCGACGAACAGCACCGCGTCTGTTTACCCAACGGCAGCAAAATTCCGGCTGATGAAGTGCAATGGTTACCCCCCGTTGAAGGCACGCTATTCGCGTTAGGTCTGAACTACGCCGATCACGCCGCTGAGTTGGCTTTTAAAGCCCCAGAGGAGCCCCTTATTTTTATCAAGGCGCCGAACTCTTTAACCGGCCACCAGCAAATATCAGTTCGCCCCGATAACGTTGAATATATGCACTACGAAGCCGAACTCGTGGTTGTTATTGGCAAGCGGGCATTTCAGGTCACGCCGGATGAAGCCATGGACTACGTTGCCGGTTATACCGTGTGTAACGATTACGCTATTCGTGATTATTTAGAAAACTACTACCGCCCTAACCTGCGCGTGAAAAGCCGCGACACACTAACGCCCATCGGGCCTTGGATCGTTGATAAAGCAGACATCCCCGATCCGCATAATTTAACGCTCAGCACCTATGTTAACGGCGAGCTACGCCAGCGCGGCACCACCGCCGACCTCGTTTTCGATATCCCATTCCTAATCGCTTATTTAAGTGAATTTATGACGCTACAACCGGGCGACATGATCGCCACCGGCACGCCAAAAGGTCTGTCTGATGTAGTGCCAGGCGATGAAGTTATCGTGGAGGTTGAAGGCGTTGGGCGCCTGATTAACCGCATTATTAGCCAAGCCGAATATGAGGAGAGCCTGCGATGAAAAAAATAAACCATTGGATCAACGGTAAAAACGTTGCCAGCAAACAGTATTTTGAAACCACGAATCCGGCTAATGGCGAAGTATTAGCGGAAGTGGCCTCTGGCAGCGAAGAAGAGATCAATCTCGCCGTGGCAGCCGCGAAAGAGGCGTTCCCTAAATGGGCCAATCTACCAATGAAAGAGCGGGCGCGTTTAATGCGTCGTTTAGGTGAATTGATTGACGAAAACGTCCCAGAAATTGCTGCCATGGAAACCGCGGATACGGGTCTGCCGATTCATCAAACTAAAAATGTGCTGATCCCGCGTGCTTCGCACAATTTTGAGTTTTTTTCTGAAATCTGTCAGCAGATGAACGGCAAAACCTATCCCGTCGACGACAAAATGCTCAACTACACCCTCGTTCAGCCCGTCGGTGTTTGCGCGCTCGTTTCGCCGTGGAACGTCCCGTTTATGACCGCAACATGGAAAGTCGCACCCTGCTTAGCACTTGGCAATACTGCGGTGTTGAAAATGTCTGAACTTTCCCCCCTGACCGCCGATCGCCTAGGCGAATTAGCGCTTGAGGCTGGAATTCCTGCGGGCGTGCTTAACGTCGTTCAAGGATATGGCGCCACGGCGGGTGATGCGTTGGTTCGCCATCACGACGTACGCGCTATCTCTTTCACCGGTGGTACTGCGACCGGCCGCAACATCATGAAAAATGCAGGCCTGAAAAAATACTCCATGGAGCTAGGCGGCAAATCACCTGTGCTGATTTTTGAAGATGCCGACATCGAACGCGCCTTAGATGCGGCTTTATTCACCATCTTCTCCATTAACGGCGAACGCTGTACCGCAGGCTCACGCATTTTCATTCAGCAGAGCATCTATCCCGAGTTTGTTAAACGCTTTGCCGAACGCGCTAACCGCCTACGCGTTGGCGATCCACAAGATCCCAATACCCAGGTTGGCGCGCTCATCAGCCGCCAGCATTGGGAAAAAGTATCCGGCTATATCCGCTTAGGCATTGAAGAAGGCGCCACGCTGCTTGCTGGCGGCCCAGATAAACCGAGCGATCTACCCGCCTCGCTTAAAAACGGCAATTTCTTACGCCCAACCGTATTGGCTGATGTTGATAACCGCATGCGCGTGGCACAGGAAGAAATATTTGGCCCCGTTGCCTGCCTGATGCCCTTCAAAGATGAAGCCGAAGGGCTGCGCTTGGCCAACGACGTGGAGTACGGATTGGCCTCCTACATCTGGACGCAGGACGTTAGCAAAGTACTGCGACTGGCGCGCAGCATCGAAGCGGGCATGGTGTTTGTTAACACGCAGAACGTACGCGATCTTCGCCAACCTTTCGGCGGCGTCAAAGCCTCTGGGACCGGACGCGAAGGTGGGGAATACAGCTTTGAAGTCTTTGCTGAAATGAAGAACGTCTGTATCTCAATGGGCGATCACCCCATCCCTAAATGGGGCGTATAGCACCACTTCCCCAGCGCTCACGCTGGGGCCTCCGCAATGTATTAAAACGAGAAGCGAGGAAATATGGGAAAGTTAGCCTTAGCCGCCAAAATTACACATGTTCCATCCATGTATCTGTCTGAGTTACCAGGTAAAAACCATGGTTGTCGTCAAGCCGCCATTGATGGTCATAAAGAGATTGGCAAGCGCTGTCGTGAAATGGGCGTAGACACCATTATCGTGTTCGACACTCACTGGTTAGTGAACAGCGCCTACCACATTAACTGCGCAGATCATTTTGCCGGTACTTACACCAGCCATGAACTGCCGCATTTCATTCGTGATATGACCTATGAATACAACGGCAATCCCGAACTAGGGCAGCTTATCGCCAAAGAAGCCTGCGCTATGGGCGTTCGCGCTCAGGCTCACAACATTCCTAGCCTAACGCTCGAATACGGCACGCTGGTTCCGATGCGTTATATGAACAGCGACCAACACTTCAAGGTGATCTCTATTTCGGCGTTTTGTACCGTCCACGCTTTTGAAGACAGCCGGAAGCTGGGAGAAGCCATTCTAAAAGCAATCGAACAATACGATGGCACCGTGGCGGTTCTCGCCAGCGGTTCACTTTCCCATCGCTTCATTGACGATCAGCGCGCCGAGCAAGGCATGAACAGCTACACCCGCGAGTTCGATCACCAAATGGATGAACGCGTGGTCAAGCTGTGGCGTGAAGGAAAATTCAAAGAGTTCTGCGACATGCTGCCGGAATACGCCGACTACTGCTACGGCGAGGGCAACATGCACGACACCGTCATGCTGCTCGGCATGCTCGGTTGGGACAAATACGACGGCAAAGTGGAGTTTATTACCGATCTTTTTGCCAGTTCAGGAACCGGGCAGGTCAACGCCGTTTTCCCTCTACCAGAACACGCATGAGGTCACGCCATGCCACATTTCTACGCTGAATGTACCGACAATATCCGTGAACAGGCTGACCTCCCCGCGTTATTTGCCAAGGTTAACGCCGCACTTGCCGCCACCGGTATTTTCCCTATCGGCGGGATCCGCAGCCGCGCCATCTGGTTAGACACATGGCAAATGGCGGATGGAAAACACGACTATGCCTTCGTGCACATGACGCTAAAGATTGGCTCAGGGCGCAGTTTAGAAAGCCGCCAACAGGTTGGTGAAATGCTGTTTGAGCTCATCCAAACGCACTTCGCCGCGCTGATGGAAAGCCGCTATCTGGCGCTCTCTTTCGAAATTGAAGAGCTCCACCCGCAGCTTAATTACAAACAAAACAACGTGCATGCCCTGTTCAAGTCTTAGCTAAACACCTCCCCTCTCTCATTCGACGAGAGGGGAAACATCAGCGGCCAACATCATAAAAATAACAAGGATCCATTATGGCATCGCCTTTCACCACACTCGCACCGCGTGAGCTGCTTCGTCATCAGGCTTACATTAATGGCCACTGGCAAAGCGCCACTGATGGCCGCACTTTTGCGGTCACTAATCCGGCAAACGGCGAGACCATTGCCGAAGTCAGCGATCTATCCGCGCATGAAACTGAAGCCGCCATTCGCGCAGCCGCCGACGCACTGCCAGCATGGCGTAAGCAAACGGTAAAACAACGCAGCCAAACGCTGCAACGCTGGTTCCAGTTGATTATGCTAAACCAGGCCGAACTAGCTGAATTGCTTAGCTTAGAGCAGGGCAAACCTCAGTCCGAGGCAATGGGTGAAATTGCCTACGGTGCCAGCTTTATCGAGTGGTTTGCCGAAGAGGGAAAACGCGTTTATGGCGAAACCATTCCTTCTCCTTTACCCGGTCGGCGCATCAGCACCATCAAGCAGCCCGTTGGCGTGGTTGCCGCTATCACGCCATGGAATTTCCCCAACGCGATGATCACCCGCAAAGTTGCACCTGCACTTGCCGCTGGCTGCACCGTGGTATTAAAACCCGCGCCAGAAACACCGCTATCGGCGCTGGCTCTTGCCGCTCTGGCACACGAAGCAGGGATCCCTGCCGGTGTGTTTAACATCGTTACCGGCACCGATGCGGCGGCGATTGGTCAGGTATTAACGCAAAGCTCAATCGTACGGAAGCTCTCATTTACCGGCTCTACGCGCATTGGCAAGCTACTGATGCAACAAAGCGCCGCCACGGTGAAAAAGCTCTCGCTAGAGCTCGGTGGCAACGCGCCGTTCATCGTTTTTGACGACGCAGACCTTGATGCGGCAGTCCAAGGTGCTTTAGCGGCGAAGTTTCGCAACAGCGGGCAAACCTGTGTGTGTGCCAACCGCATTCTGGTGCAAGACGGCATCTACGATGAATTTGCTCAGCGTTTGACTCGCGCCGTTAGCGAACTGCGCGTTGGCCCTGCGATTGAACCATCCTCCCAACAAGGTCCCTTAATTAATCAAGCGGCGATTGAAAAGGTACAGGCGCACATCAGCGACGCCGTTTCACACGGCGCACACATTCTTACCGGCGGGGAACAACACGCGCTGGGCGGCCTCTTTTTCCAGCCCACCGTTATCAGCCATGTCACTGAATCCATGCGCATTGCGCATGAAGAAACCTTCGGGCCTGTCGCTCCCCTCTTCCGTTTTCGCGATGAAGCAGAAGCTATTCGCTTAGCGAATCAAACTGAATCAGGCCTCGCCGCCTACTTCTATTCACGCGACATCGGGCGTATTTATCGCGTTGCCGAAGCGCTGGAAAGCGGAATGGTTGGCATCAATGAAGGGCTGATTTCAAACGAAGTCGCGCCGTTTGGCGGGATTAAACAATCGGGTTTGGGGCGCGAAGGTTCGTGCTACGGAATCGAAGATTATCTGGAAGTGAAATATCTCTGCTTTGGCGGAATTGAGAACAACTGAGGTGCCTATGACGGCAAATAACGCAATGTTAACGAAAGAAACAATAAGCCAGATCGCCCACCGCTTACATCAGGCCGAGCAAAGCCGTGAGCAGATCCGCCAGATATCGCTCGATCACCCACAGATCACCATTGAGGACGCCTATGCGATCCAGCGTCAATGGGTCGATCTCAAAATCAACGAGGGCCGCGTACTCAAAGGCCATAAGATTGGTTTGACGTCAAAAGCCATGCAGGCCAGCTCGCAGATCAGCGAGCCCGATTACGGCGCTCTGCTTGATGACATGTTTTTTCAAGACGGCAGCGATATTCCCATCGATAAATTTATCGTGCCGCGCATTGAGGTCGAGCTAGCCTTCGTTCTGGCGAAGCCACTACGTGGGCCAAACTGCACGCTGTTTGACGTGTATAACGCGACGGATTACGTGATCCCAGCCCTTGAGCTCATTGACGCGCGTTGCCACAACATCGATCCAGATAGCCAACGTCCACGCAAAGTGTTCGACACCATTTCCGATAACGCCGCCAATGCGGGCGTGATTTTAGGTGGTCGCCCCATCAAACCCGATGCATTAGATCTGCGTTGGATCAGCGCTCTGATGTATCGCAACGGCGTCATTGAAGAATCCGGCGTTGCCGCCGCCGTGCTCAATCATCCGGCCAACGGCGTCGCCTGGTTGGCCAATAAGCTTGCCGCTCACGATGTGCAACTTGAAGCCGGACAAATCATTCTCGGTGGCTCATTTACTCGTCCAGTCCCTGCCCGACGCGGCGACACCTTCCACGTGGATTACGGCAATATGGGCTGTATTAGCTGCCGCTTTGTATAAGGAAAACCTCATGCCCTCGACCCTACATAACAGCTTTAAGCAGGCCCTCAAAGAAGGGCGTCCACAGATTGGTTTATGGCTTGGTCTGTGCAGCAGCTACAGCGCAGAGCTGCTAGCCGGTGCCGGTTTTGACTGGCTTCTGATCGACGGCGAGCACGCGCCTAATAACATACAAACCGTGCTTACCCAGCTACAGGCTATTGCGCCTTATCCTAGCCAGCCCGTGGTACGTCCTTCATGGAATGACGCGGTACAAATTAAACAGCTACTCGACATCGGCGCACAAACCTTGCTAATCCCGATGGTACAGAATTCCGACGAAGCACTGGCAGCGGTACGCGCCACACGCTATCCGCCGCAGGGGATCCGCGGCGTTGGCAGCGCGCTCGCTCGCGCATCACGTTGGAATCGTATTCCAAACTATCTACAGCAGGCGAATGAACAGATGTGTGTTTTGGTGCAAATCGAAACCCGCGAAGCCCTACGCAATCTGCCCCATATTCTGGATATTGAAGGCATCGACGGCGTATTTATCGGCCCTGCCGATCTGAGCGCCGATATGGGATATGCGGGAAATCCTCAACACCCAGAGGTCAAAAGCGCCATTGAAAACGCGATTTTGCAGATTAAAGCCGCGGGCAAAGCGCCGGGGATCTTAATGGCATCGCCAGAGGTTGCCGAGCACTATCTCCAGCTCGGCGCATTGTTTGTTGCCGTCGGCGTTGATACCACCTTACTGGCACGCGCGGCTGAAAATTTGGCGGCACGTTTTGGCAAGGGCAACGAGCCACCGACCACCGCGGGCGTTTACTGAGTTCATTCTGAGGGGAAAGGCAAATGAGCGATTCAACATCAGCGGTATCAAACGAGGTCGAGCCAGCCCATCGGCATAAAAACCTTACAGAACAGCAGCAGCGGGTTATCAACAAACTCTTCCGCCGTCTGATCGTGTTTTTATTCGTACTGTTTGTATTTTCATTTCTCGATCGTATCAATATCGGTTTTGCCGGTTTAACGATGGGAAAAGATCTCGGCCTTAGCTCCACTATGTTTGGGCTCGCGACCACGCTGTTCTATGCCACCTATGTGATTTTCGGCATCCCCAGCAATATTATGCTGGGCATCGTCGGCGCACGTCGTTGGATCGCAACGATCATGGTGCTGTGGGGGCTGGCCTCAACGGCAACCATGTTCGCCACCGGGCCGCACAGTTTATATGTGCTGCGCATGATCGTAGGTATTACCGAAGCGGGCTTCCTGCCGGGTATCTTGGTTTATCTCACCTACTGGTTCCCAGCCTATTTCCGTGCCAGAGCCAATGCGCTGTTTATGATAGCTATGCCCGTTACCACCGCGCTCGGCTCGCTGGTTTCCGGCTATATTTTATCGCTCGACGGCATTTTGAGCCTCAAAGGCTGGCAATGGCTATTTCTGCTGGAGGGTTTCCCATCGGTGCTATTAGGCATCATCGTTTGGTACTACCTTGACGATAAGCCATCGAAAGCCAAATGGTTAACTCAGGAAGATAAAGACTGCCTGCAAGAGATGATGGACAGCGACAATTTGCAGCTGGTACAGCCTGAAGGCGCGCTTAGCCACAATGCCTTACAGCGGCCAAGCATGTGGCGTGAAATTTTCACTCCCATCGTGCTGATGTACACGCTGGCCTATTTCTGCCTCACGAATACGCTGAGCGCCATTAGTATCTGGACGCCCCAAATCATGCAGAGTTTTAACCAATCGAGCAGCAATATCACGATCGGTTTACTCGCTGCTATTCCGCAGTTTTGCACCATCGCGGGAATGATTTGGTGGAGCAAACACTCCGACCGCATGCAGGAACGTAAACACCATACTGCGCTGCCGTTTCTGTTTGCTGCCGTCGGTTGGCTACTGGCTTCCGCAACCGATCACAACATGATCCAGCTGTTGGGGATCATCATGGCCTCCACAGGCTCATTTAGCGCAATGGCGATCTTCTGGACAACGCCCGATCAGTCGATCAGCCTGCGAGCCAGAGCGGTTGGGATCGCGGTAATCAATGCCACCGGCAACATTGGTTCAGCGGTAAGCCCGCTGCTGATTGGCTGGCTTAAAGATCAAACCGGAAACTTCAATTCGGGGCTCTACTTTGTCGCAGGACTGCTGATCGTGGGCGCGATCATTATCTGGTTGATCCCGATGAAAGGCTCACGACCACGTGCAACGCCGTAGGATGTAAAGCTTTCACCCAAACTCCCCCTCTCCGTTCTGAACCAGAGGGAGAGGTTGGCCGAGACACGTGATTAAAATAAGTCTTCGTTATGCTCCCTCCCCTGCAAAGGGGAGGGCTGGGGTGGGGTTCTAGAGGTTAGCGTCACCGCAATCAAGGAATAGCCATGAGCCAAATAACCAATATCGACATCAGCAAAGACTACGACGAAACGCAAGGCTCTGATGATGTACATTACCAGTCATTCGCCCGCATGGCGGCATTCTTTGGGCGGGATATGAAGCCACACCGCCATGATAGTTTTTTCCAAATGCACTTTCTGAATACCGGCCAAATTGAGCTACAGCTCGACGACCACCGCTATTCGGTGCAGGCACCGCTGTTTGTTCTCACGCCGCCCTCGGTGCCACACGCATTTTTCACCGAACCAGACAGCGACGGCCATGTGCTCACCGTTCGCCAAGAGCTGATTTGGCCGCTGCTGGAGGTGCTTTATCCCGGCAAACGTGATGCTTTCGATCTGCCAGGTATTTGCCTATCACTGGCCGATAAGCCTCACGAATTAGCGGCGTTAGACCACTATTGGGCACTGATTGCCCGCGAGTCCACCAGCGAGCTAGGAGGACGCGAACATACGTTGGTACTTTTGGCGCAGGCGGTTTTCACCCTACTGCTACGAAATGTTCCGCTCGATGAACAATCCTCCAGCGGAATGCGTGGAGAAATGCGCGTTTTCCAGCGTCTTAACCAGCTTATCGACGAAAATTTCCGTCTGCATTGGTCTGTGCCGGAATATGCTAATAAGCTCGGGATTACGGAATCGAGGCTGACAGACATCTGCCGACGCTTCGCCAACCGTCCTCCCAAACGGTTGATTTTCGACCGCCAGCTACGCGAGGCCAAACGCCTGCTGCTATTTAGCGACAGTGCCGTGAGTGAAATTGCTTATCAGCTTGGATTTAAAGATCCCGCTTATTTTGCCCGTTTTTTTAATCGGTTAGTTGGCTGTTCACCCAGCGCCTACCGCGCTGAACAGATCGCCGTTTCACACTGAGCCAGCACAAAATTCGTGCTGGATCACATTCTTCCAACAAACCGCCACTCCCGCCTGAAAAGTACCAGTGATTACCTCAAAAGTATCTTCCCGAAACTCGGTTTAAACGCTTCAATTAAGAAACAAAAACAAAACAATAAATTAACAAACAGCCAGTGAACGCCTTTCAGAAGGTCGTTCTTGGATTCTGACCCTACTGTGAGGTAAACATGAAACCTGAAGATTTCCGTGCCGACGCCAAACGCCCGTTAACCGGTGAAGAGTACCTAAAAAGCCTGCAAGATGGCCGTGAGATCTACATCTACGGCGAGCGAGTCAAAGATGTCACCACACACCCCGCATTTCGCAACGCGGCGGCGTCGGTAGGACAACTTTATGACGCACTGCACAAGCCTGAGATGCAGGACAAACTGTGCTGGGGAACCGATACCGGCAGCGGCGGCTATACCCATAAATTCTTCCGCTTTGCGAAAAGCAGCGATGATTTACGCCAGCAGCGCGATGCTATCGCCGAATGGTCACGATTAAGCTACGGCTGGATGGGGCGTACTCCTGATTACAAGGCCGCATTTGGCAGCGCATTAGGCGCAAATCCCGCATTTTATGGGCAGTTTGAAGCCAATGCCCGTCACTGGTATCAGCGTATTCAGGAAACCGGGCTCTATTTCAACCATGCCATCGTCAACCCGCCTATCGATCGCCATAAGCCCGCTGACGAAGTGAAAGACGTCTACATCAAACTCGAAAAAGAAACGGATGCCGGCATTATCGTCAGCGGTGCCAAAGTGGTGGCAACCAACTCAGCGCTCACTCACTACAACATGATCGGTTTTGGTTCTGCTCAGGTCATGGGTGAAAACCCGGATTTTGCGCTGATGTTTGTCGCGCCGATGCACGCCGACGGCGTCAAACTCATTTCACGCGCCTCTTACGAAATGGTCGCAGGCGCAACCGGCTCTCCTTACGACTATCCGCTCTCTAGCCGCTTCGACGAAAACGATGCGATTCTGGTAATGGATAAAGTCCTGATCCCGTGGGAGAACGTGCTGATCTATCGTGACTTCGACCGCTGTCGCCGCTGGACAATGGAAGGTGGCTTTGCGCGCATGTATCCCCTTCAAGCCTGTGTGCGCTTGGCGGTTAAACTCGACTTCATCACCGCGTTGTTGAAAAAGAGTCTGGAATGTACCGGAACTTCTGAGTTCCGCGGCGTACAGGCCGATCTCGGCGAAGTTGTCGCGTGGCGAAATATGTTTTGGGCGCTGAGCGATTCGATGTGTTCGGAAGCCACGCCGTGGGTGAACGGTGCTTATTTACCCGATCACGCCGCGCTACAAACCTACCGCGTCATGGCCCCAATGGCCTATGCCAAAATCAAAAACATTATCGAGCGCAACGTCACCAGCGGCCTGATTTATCTGCCGTCCAGCGCGCGCGATCTGAATAATCCAGAGATAGATAAATACCTCGCCCGCTATGTACGCGGCTCAAACGGCATGGATCACGTTGAACGCATCAAGATTTTAAAACTGATGTGGGACGCCATCGGCAGTGAGTTCGGCGGTCGTCATGAGCTTTATGAAATCAACTACTCAGGCAGCCAAGATGAAATCCGTCTGCAATGTCTGCGTCAGGCACAAACCTCCGGCAATATGGATCGCATGATGGCTATGGTTGATCGCTGTCTGTCGGAATATGACCAGCACGGTTGGACCGTTCCACACCTGCACAATAACAACGATATTAATATGTTAGACAAGCTGCTGAAATAATCAGTAGCGGGAGGCCAGTATGTCTTTAGAAAATGAACACCGTCTACGTTTTCGCGATGCCATGTCCAGCCTATCGGCAGCGGTCAACATCGTGACCACCGATGGCCCTGCGGGTCGCTGTGGGATAACCGCCACCGCCGTCTGCTCGGTAACGGATACACCGCCGTCGCTGATGGTATGCATCAACAGTAACAGCGCGATGAACCCTGTTTTTCAGGAGAACGGCAAACTCTGCGTCAACGTGCTTAGCCATGAGCAAGAACTGATGGCGCGACATTTTGCGGGGATGACGGGCACCAGCATGGAAGAACGCTTTAGCTGGGATATCTGGACCAAAGGCATTCTCGGTCAACCGATGCTGCGCGGAACCCTAGCCAGTCTCGAAGGTGAAATTGAACAGGTACAAACTATCGGTACACATCTGGTGTATTTGGTGCAGATCAAACAGATTACGCTGAGTGAAGCAGGACACGGACTGATTTACTTCAAGCGCCATTTTCATCCGGTGATGCTCGAAGCCGTTGCAGTATAAACTCACCCTAGGCTAATCACATATTGGGCCAAGCAACATCACGTTTGCTTGGCCTTTTTTGGCCGGTTATTTAGCCGTTTTATTCCCCCACTTCGGCTTGGTCGACAGCCAACAAATAATAGCGCCCGCTGTGACGGCGCAAACGCCTAGCCAGAACGTGGGCGGCAACAAAGAAGATAAAATTAGCGAGGCAAATAACGCGGAAAGGATAGGCGTGAAATAAGAGAGCGTCGCTAACAGATTAATATCCCCGCGAATCATACCGATATTCCACGCGGCATAACCAAAGCCCATCGCAGCACCGGCCATAGCGATATAAAACGCGCTGTGCAAAGAGAGAGTAAAACTCTCAGCTCCGCCTAATAACCATTTAATCCACAAACAGACGGCGGTGAGCGCGAAGAACAGCGCCGCTGCATTTTGTCCATTGGCATATTTATTCGTCACAACGCAATACACCGCCCACAGGATCGCGCCAACAAAGGCCAATACATAACTAACCGGATGAGCAACGATATTCTCAGCCATCCCAGAAAGTGAGGCTAATGAACCGCCGCTTATCACCACTGTTACGCCTAATAAAGACAGCAACACACCCAGTAGTAAACTGATTTTTAGCCGGCCACCGCTACACAAAAAAGAGAGCAGCACGGTAAAACTCGGCCATAAATAGTTAATCACGGAAACTTCAATCGACTGAGCTCGCGTGGTGGCATAACCCAGCGCCAAAGAGAGGCAGACTTCATAGCTGGCAAACAAAGCGCCCCCAGCTAACAAATAAACCGGTTTAAAGGCGCGCAGTTTGGGAGAACCCAACAGAATGAAAAGAAATATAGAACCCGCCGTATAGATCAACGCGGCACCTGCTACTGGCCCAACGCCTTCGCTAACGTTACGAATCAAGCCAACGATGGTGCTCCAAAGCAAGATGGCCAAGATGCCACAAGCGTTTGCTTTCGTTCTGCTACTGCTATCCATACTGCCTCGCAGTGAATAAAAGAGAGAGAAAAATTTATCCCAAAAAGATAGCGCTGATTGGGCAGCTCACGTTAAGCATTCTCACGTATTCAGATAGATAAATCCAACAACATCAGCATGGATATTATCTAAATAGCCATAAACAGTGGTGTAGTGGCACACATAAAATCAGCCGATTTATCGTCTAGCCTCAGGAAAAAAAGTATTAAGCACAATATGTTAAATTGAAAATTTATTTTCACCCAAAGAGAAAGCCACAAAAAGACAATATCCACACAATTTATATGACTTAGAAAAATAGATTTATGATCCAAAAGCATTAATTAACCTAAATTTATTCTTAATTCTAAAAATAATTACCCACCTAACTAAATGAGAATGATAATGAGTATCATTTGATCTAAATCTTTGCTAGCATCCTGTCCGCAATAAATGCAGTTCAATCCAATGAAAAAAATAAAACGGAGGCTCCGCATGGCATTAGCGGAAAACTTTTTGGCACAGTTCACCCTTTTTAACGGCAAGTTCAGCAGGATGCTAAAACAATCTCTGGCGCTATTCCTCAGCTTTGGTATAGCCGGATACGCAGGCGCAGACCCCCTTATTAGCGAGCAGGGAAGCAGCATTCAAAACGTTTCTACCGGTGGAATTTCATCGCTGGATCTTTCTATTTTCGGCATGTATCAGCAGGCTGATATTGTGGTGAAAAGCGTGATGATTGGATTAATCGTTATATCCGTTATCACATGGACCATCTTATTTGCCAAAAGTATTGCGCTACTGCGGGCTAAACAACAATTACGGCGCGAATATCGTTTACTGTTTCCATCTAATTCTTTATCCACGGCCTGTGAATTATCGCAGTCCTTCGCCGAGAACAGCATAAGCGCAGCCCTATTACGCGATGCTCAGGATGAAAAACAGCTTTCAACACACGCCTCCGATCTCAACGGTATTAAAGACCGAACCAATTTCCGCCTCGATCGTCGCGTTGCGGCCTATGGTCGCCAGCTTGCCAAAGGCAACGGCTATCTCGCCACCATTGGTGCCGTTGCACCGTTTATCGGCTTATTCGGTACCGTTTGGGGCATCATGAATAGCTTTATCGGCATTGCACATTCGCAAACGACCAATCTGGCCGTCGTTGCGCCGGGCATCGCCGAAGCATTACTCGCTACCGCCATGGGGCTGATTGCCGCGATCCCTGCCGTGGTGATTTACAACCTGTTCAGCCGCATGATTAACGAACATCGCGCACAGGTGGGAGATGCAGCCGCGCAAATTCTGTTGCTGCTGAGCCGCGATCTAGACCTTAACGCGCCCCAAAAGCAGGTGGGATAGCGGTATGGCACTGCACATTCATGATTATTCCGCTGGCGAATCCGCCGAAAGCCGTGAGATTCACGACATCAACGTCACGCCTTTTATCGACGTCATGCTGGTCTTGCTGATTATTTTTATGGTCGCCGCGCCACTGGCAACCGTCGATATTCGCGTGAACTTACCGGCATCCTCGGCCCAGCCGCAGCCACGCCCAGATAAGCCGGTCTATCTGACCATTAAAGCAGATAAACAGCTTTATCTCGGTGATGCGCTAACCACCAGCGATCGGCTCAGCGAGCAGCTCAATGAGCAAACCAAAGCAGACAAGGACACCACCATTTTTCTGCAAGCAGATAAAGCGGTGGACTACGCCACGCTAATGACGGTGATGGATACGCTACGCACGGCGGGTTATCTCAAGGTGGGATTAGTCAGTATGGAATCGGTCGCGCCCTAACCTGCGTTGAGCTAATCCCGACTCATTATTAAACATTTTATAATATAGCGGCCAAGCGGCCGCCTTTAGGCCAAAGACATGAGCACACTATTTAGCCTTAAGTCTCTGATTATATTAGCCACATTAGCACTCAGTGCATGCAGCCAACCAACATTGACTCGACCATCACGCGCATCCGCGTTGAACGATGTAAACACCTTGGGCACCATCATCGATTTGCACAACGGTGAAACCCTAACCAGCCAGGAGTTACTCACGCGTGTCGCGCCGCAGCCACGGCTTATCGTCGGAGAAAAACACGATAACGCGCAGCATCACCTGATTGAAATGTGGTTGATCAAAAATCTTCCGCAACAGCGCCCACAGGGCAGCGTACTGCTAGAAATGCTGACCATCGATCAACAGCCACGCGTCGATCAGCTCAAAAAATGGTTAAAAGACGATCCGATGGTGCGCGAAGGTCGTATTCAGACCTTGATAAACTGGCAACAAGGCTGGCCTTGGGAGATGTATCACGGCGTCGTGATGCAAACCTTGCGTGCCCCTTACCCTCTACTGGTAGCGAATCTCTCCCGCGAACAGGTGCAGTCTTTATATAAAAACCCACAGCTTCCCGCTGGAAAAATCTCCACCGCGCCACAGGTACAAAACGCGATTCGTGAAACCATCGTCACGATGCACGATGGGAAAATCGAACCCGCGCAGTTAAAAGCGATGCTCGCCATTCAACAGCAGCGCGATCGGTTTATGGCGCAGCAGCTTCTTGCAGCTCCAGCGCCAGCCATGCTGATTGCCGGTGGCTACCACGCAGCAAAAACCATGGGCGTTCCGCTGCATATGCAAGATCTCGCCCCCTCATCACGCCCGATCGTTTTGATGCTGGCAGAGACAGGTATGAATATTACCTTGGCGCAGGCTGATTACGTTTGGTACGTCCCTCAGCCAAAAACTGAGCAGTAAGTAAACCACTATGGATATTCTCTATAACGCACAGCCTAAATGGGGCCGCTGGTTTATCTTCGCGCTGGCGGTTCATGGCACACTTTTAGCGGCATTAGTTTGGCGTCCATCGGATGCCACTCCGCCCTATCAACCGCCTCCGGCGGTAATGCTGCAGTGGGCTGAAACCATCCAAGCGCCTGCTTCCCCTACGCCGTTGCCGATTGGCATTGCTCAACAGCAGTCAGCGGCGGCAGAGGAAAAACAACAGGTTAAGGATAAAGCGCAGCCAAAGCTGGTGGTAGCAAAAGAAGCCATCATAGAGGTGGCAAAGCAGAAAAAATCGGCTGACGGAGAAAAGAAAAAGCCGCGCCCGATAAATAAGATTAAAGATCAAACCAGCGATGCCAGCCATGCCGCCATAGCCAGCAACGCAGCACCTCAGGCAAATACGCTATCACCCAACATTGCGGCACCGTTCAACAGCGATGCCACCAAGCGTAATAGCGAAAAAGTTTCGTGGGAAAGCTTGGTTAAGGGTCATCTAAACCGATATAAAAAGTATCCCCTTGATGCCCGCCGACGCGCTCGTACTGGCCTCGCCGTGGTGACGTTCACCGTAAATGCGGCAGGTTTCGTGCAGGGTAATCAGCTCTATGCCTCATCCGGCACCATTTCGTTGGATCGTGAGGCGGTCGAAGTGTTAGAGCGAGCCCAGCCGCTGCCAAAACCACCGGCGGAAATATTAAACGGCGGACTTTATAGCGTAAGAATGCCGATCAACTTTGATTTAGCGGAATTAAAACAGCAGTAAGTCATCGCGGCTGGCACTAATAAATCACTTATTTTCATGCTGAAATTTTCTGGCAGGGCACTCTATCGCCCAAAAAACCAAAAGGACGCACCATGCGTGAATTGTGGCAAAAACTTTTGTTATTAATGACGCTCACGGCGATGTGCTCTTGGCACGTATCTGCCGCTGAATTATTTTCTCCTGAGCCACTGGCGGCCAATCTACAGCCGCCGCAGGCGAAGAAAATCCCCAAAACGATCATCGAACATGGCGATCGACGTATCGACAACTATTTTTGGCTGCGTGATGAGAGCCGCGCCAATCCAAACGTGTTACGCTATTTGCAAGATGAAAATCGTTATGCCAACGCGGTATTAGAACCGTATTCCGCACAGTACGACGCCTTATATCGCGAGATGGTCGGCCGCATGAGCCCTGAAGATCGCTCCGTGCCTTATCAACGTAACGGCTATCGCTATCAGGACGTGTATCTGTCAGGTAAAAATTTTGCCGTGACTCAGCGCCAGCCGCTGGCGGGCAGCACCGTGTGGCAAACGCTGATTGATGGAAATCTGCGTGCGGCAGGCCAAGCTTACTATCGCGTAGGTGGGCTGGAGATCAGCCAAGATAATCAGATGATGGCCGTTGCCGAAGATACCCAAGGCCGACGCCAATACCGTATTTCGCTGCGAAATTTACATAACGGACAGTGGCTCACCGACGTTATCGAAAACACATCAGGCAATATGCTTTGGTCAAATGATGGACTTACCCTATTTTATGTCCGCAATCATCCACAAACGCTGGTGCCGTATCAGGTTTACCACCACCGCGTCGGCACGCCGCTAACACAAGATCAACTGGTTTATCAGGAAAATGACGGCGGTTTTTATCTTAGCCTGTCACGCTCGGCATCTAACCGCTACTTGCTAATAACCCTAAGCGCCAGCACGTCGTCTGAAGTGCGTTTATTAGATGCTGACCAAGCGGATACGCCGCCCGTATTATTTACCGCACGCCAGCCAAACGTTGAATATTATCTGGATCACTTCAACGACACGTTTTATCTGCGCTCCAACCGTGAAAATGCCAATTTTGGTTTATACCAAACCAACGCGATGGGTCATTCATGGCAGCCGTTAGTTGCCCCACAACCCAATAAAATGATCGAAGGTTTTACCTTATTCAAAGATTGGCTAGTCGTAGCTGAACGCAGTGATGGCCTGAGCCAGATACGCAAAATCAACTGGAAATCTCACGCCGAAGACATCTTGCCCTTCGACGATGCCAGCTATATGGCGTGGTTAGGCTATAACCCTGAGCCACAGTCCGATCGTTTACGCTACGGCTATTCGTCGATGACGACGCCAACGAGCACCTACGAATGGGATTTAGCCAGCGGCAAACGCACGCTGCTTAAGCGTCAGGAAGTGAAAAATACCCAGCCACAGGACTATCACAGCGAGCGAATTTGGATCACCGCACGCGACGGCGTGAAAGTACCGGTATCCTTGGTTTACAACAAAAAAATGTTCAAGGCCAAACAAAGTCCGTTACTGGTTTATGGCTATGGCGCCTACGGTATGAGTATGGATCCCGCCTTCAGCGCGAATCGTCTTAGCCTACTGGATCGCGGTTTCGTTTTCGCCATGATTCACGTTCGCGGCGGCGGCGAGCTCGGTCAGCAATGGTATGAACAGGGAAAACTGGCGAATAAGCCCAACAGTTTCAATGACTTTATCGATGCAACACACGGCTTGGTGGAACACGGTTTTGGTCAGCCTGGTCGGCTGTATGCCATGGGCGGCAGCGCCGGAGGGCTATTGGTTGGCGCGGTCATGAATCAACAGCCGGAGCTATTTAACGCCATTGTTGCACAGGTTCCTTTTGTTGACGTCGTCACCACCCTGCTTGATGACACCCTCCCCCTCACGCTCGGTGAATATGATGAATGGGGAAATCCACATCGGCTGGCTGATTATCAGCAAATGAAGGCCTACAGCCCCTACGACAATATAAAGCCTATGCGCTATCCCAACTTATTAGTGACCACCGGCCTCAACGATTCGCAGGTGCAATATTGGGAACCTGCAAAATGGATTGCCAAACTGCGAGAGAATCAATTAGGAACCGGAAAAATATTATTACTGACCGATATGCAGGCTGGACACGGCGGTAAATCAGGTCGGCTCAAGCGAGTAGAAAATACCGCGCTGGAATATAACTTTATTCTGGCCGTAGATAATCAACGCTGAGACAACCGAGCAAAGAAAATAAAAATAGACTGACAGTACCTTTAAGGGGACATATGAAACTCAATAAAATAGCCGGCGTGATCGGCTCGGGCATGCTATTGCTCAGCGCAAGCAGTTACGCACAACAAGCCAGTGAAGAAAGCAGCGGAGAAAAAAAAGGCTCAGCGGTATTTTCTCCACTTAATGTCTCGGCCGGTAAAATAACCAGCGAGCAAGAAGCCTTGGAAAAAACAGGGGCCGTCAGCTCACGCGACACCAATAAAAACTTGGAATCTCTCGACGCAACGTTACGCAGCATGCCCGGGACCTATACCCAAATCGATCCCGGCCAAGGCTCGGTTAGCGTGAATATTCGTGGGATGAGCGGTTTTGGCCGCGTAAACACCATGGTCGATGGCATTACGCAAAGCTTTTACGGCACCTCGACCTCCGGCACCGCCGTGCACGGCTCTACCAACAGTCAGGCTGGCGTGCTTATCGACCCCAACTTCCTCGTTGGCGTTGACGTGACTCGCGGCGACAGCAGCGGTTCCTCTGGGGTAAACGCCCTAGCGGGCAGTGCCAATCTGCGCACGATTGGCGTTGATGACGTGGTGTTTGCTGGGAATCCTTTTGGCGTGCGCTCACGCTTTTCCGTCGGTAGCAACGGCATTGGCCGCAGCGGAATGATAGCCGCCGCAGGCAAAACCGATGCTTTTACGGATACCGGCAGTTTTGGTGCCATGGCCGCCATCAGCGGCAGCTCGGTCTATTCCAACTTTAACAACGGCGATGGAATTAATAGCGAAGAGTTCGGCTATGACGAATTCATGAAGCAGAATCCAAAGTCACAGCTGTATAAAATGGATATCAAACCGAATGAGTTTAATAGCTTTGAACTCTCCGCCCGAACTTATCAAAATAAGTTTTCACGCCGCGACATCACCAGCGACGATTATTACATCAAGTATCACTACACGCCGTTCTCTGAATTAATTGATTTCAACGTCACGGCCAGTACCAGCCGCAGCGACCAAAAATATCAAGACGGATCGTTGTACACGTTTTATAGCACGTCAGCGCGTAACCGTTCTAATGCGCTGGATGTGAATAACACCAGCCGCTTCACGCTCGGTAATAACGATCTGGCTTTTACCATCGGCAGCAAACTGATGCGTACCCGCTATGACAAACTGATCAAATCCAACGCGGGTGATCCACAGTCTTCGCAAGAATCAATTGAAAACAATCCTTTTGCCCCGTCGGGCGATCAAGATATTTCAGCGCTGTATACCGGGCTTGAAATCAAGCGCGGAATTTATCAAGCTAATTTTAATCTTAACTACACTCAGAATAAGATCAGCGGTTTCAAACCCGCCTGCGATCCGCGAGTTATCTGTGTTCCACAGGGGGAATACAATGTTGATCAAAAAGAGAGTGGTTATAATCCTTCAGTAGAACTCTCTGCACAGGTAACACCGTGGCTCCAGCCGTTCGTAAGCTACAGCAAATCAATGCGTGCACCCAATATTCAGGAGATGTTTTTCTCTAACTCCGGCGGTGCATCAATGAACCCGTTCTTAAAACCAGAAAGTGCCGAAACCTATCAGGCCGGTTTTAATATTAAGGCGCACAGCCTATTGGTTGATGAAGATTTACTGCGCTTAAAAGCCTTGGTCTATCGTAGCAAGATTAAAAACTACATATTCAGTGAGTCATATTTAGTCTGCACCAACGGTCGTAAATGCAATATGACTGAAGTTAACGGCAATGACTGGGCTGACGTTAGCGACTACACCGACAATATGTACATCTACGTGAACTCCCAATCACTGGTACGAGCTCACGGTTTTGAATTAGAAATGGATTACGACGCGGGCTACGCGTTTGCACGTTTGGCTTATAGCCAGCAACACACCGACCAACCAACGTCGATTGCCAGCACCTATTTTGGCGCGGGGGATATTACCGAGCTGCCAAGAAAATATATGACGCTCGATACTGGTGTCAGATTCCTAGACAATTCATTAACCGTTGGCAGCATTATTAAATACACCGGAAAATCACGTCGCTTATCACCTAATTTTGATTTTGACGAGAAAACCGGCGCGGTGGTGAAGGAAGACCTCCCACAGATCCCAACCATCATCGATCTCTACAGCACTTATGAGATCAACCGCAACGTGATGCTTAAACTCAGCGTACAAAACCTGATGAATAAAAACTATTCTGAAGCATTGAACAAGCTCAATATGATGCCAATACAGGGTGATGACAGCACGGCGGCCAATACGGCTCGAGGCAGAACTTATATTTTTGGTGGGGAAATTCGCTTCTAATCACCACGCCGTCATGCTGAATATTTCGGCATGACGGCATTAATATTGCCGGCTCCTCATTGATTACGAAGGCTGCAACACAATTACCGCCATACCTATCAGCGCAACGCAGGCACCAACCATATCCCAGCGGGTTAATTCAACACCGTCAACAAAGCGTAGCCAAAGCAACGCAACGCCAATGTATACTCCACCGTAGGCCGCATAGGTTCGACCCGCCGCAGTGGGATGTAGTGTCAGTAACCAAGCAAAAACAACCAAGCTCAACGCAGCTGGCAGCAATAACCATAGCGGCTTATGTTGCTTCAAAACTAAATAAGGCAAATAGCACCCAACGATCTCTGCGATCGCCGTCAGGCTAAATAATAAGAATGTTTTAACAATTAGCATTAGGGTATTTTTACCTAAAGGTCATGATACGTAGGCAGTTAACCCATTTTGCCCTGAAAAATATATTTTATCCACGTCTCATCTATTTACCCCTACTTATTAGCCGCACTATTACAAAGGCCTATAACGCATTAATTTGAAACAGGTATGCATTTTATGGCTATTTGTACCTATTTTTCGCAACGTGTTTCTTTTCGCCAAGGCCATTGCTATAACGTCATCACTGGAAGTGAATTTATTATAACAAACACCCCCTATTAATAATAAAGGAACAGCTATGTCTAGAATACGGCAACGTACTCTGGAGAGTATGCAAAAATTCTCTAGGGCGATGATCGGTGCAGTGCTGTTTTTGCCAGTCATAGGTTTAATTCTGGCATTAAGTTCAATTTTAACCAACCCAACGCTTATTTCTGAAACTAGCTTTCTTCATCAACTTGGTCAGCTATTAGGAGACACCTTCTGGCCACTGTTTGGTAATCTTGGTTTACTCTTTTGTGTCGGTATTAGCTATGGATTAGCAAAGGACAAAAAAACAGAAGTCGCCTTAGTTTCCGTTATGTGCTTCATTATGTTTTTAGGTGCCAACCACTCTTGGTTGGAGTATACCCACGGCATTGCCAATAAAATAAACGGTGAATATTACGGAACAGGACAAACTCAAATATTAGGGTTTGTGGTTGTTGATATGGGGATATTCCTCGGTATTATTCTTGGCTGCACCATTGCATGGGTACATAATAAAGTCTCGCAAATAGAGCTCCCTGGCGCGTTATCTATGTATGGCGGCGCAAAGCTAACGCTTATCGCCATGACGCCGGTTGTTATTATCTACGCCATGGCTTTCACTTGGTTCTGGCCATTTATGACTCACGGCATTGCGGCGTTAACCGGCTTTATGAAAAACGCAGGCGTTGCTGGAGTATTTGTTTATGGTTTCTTCGAGAAATTTTTAATCCCTACCGGCCTACACCATTTCGTGTGGTCGCCTTTCCAACTTACGCAAATCGGCGGTTCGCTGACGGTCGATGGGCAGACGGTTTCTGGCACTCAGGCCATCTTCCTTGCGTATATGCGCCATCCCGATTTAACACCGATGATGAACGATGCTCTGCGTTTCTCCCAGCAAGGTATGACCACTATTTTCGGCCTGTCTGGCGCTGCACTGGCGTTTTATCACACCGCGAAGCCAGAAAAGAAAATGCTCGCGAAAGCCGTTTTATTACCGGCTATTATTACCTCAATTCTGACCGGAATTACTGAGCCTATTGAGTTTACATTCCTATTTATCTCACCGCTTCTGTGGGTTATTCACGCCACATTAACCGCAGCATCACAGGCTATTTGCGATCTGCTACAGGTGAGGCCATGGGGAGCATCTGGCTTAATTGAGTTTTTAGCCTATAACCTACCACTACCCGTTTCGCTGACACGCTGGCCACTTTATATCGTGATTGGCATTGGACAGTTTATTGCTTATTACGTGATATTCCGCACCGTGGTCGTGAAATTAAAGCTTAAAACACCGGGTCGCGAAGACGATGATGATGTGAAGCTGTATAACAAAAAAGATTATCAAGAAAAAATTCAGCAGGAAAAGAAAAATACGGGCTCACAGGCCGATGAAATTATTAAAGGACTCGGTGGAAAACATAACATTATTTCTGTCGATAATTGCTTTACCCGTTTACGCGTTGCTATTCATGATTTAACTATCGTCGATGACGCTGCTTTAAAAGCAACCGGTGCGAATGGCGTGGTGCGTAATAGCAATGAAGTTCAAGTTATTTACGGTGTCAAAGTTGGACAAGTACGCTCGAAAGTTGATACCTGGCTGGCTAATAATTAAATTGGGAGTACATATGAAACTAACAGTATTAGGTGGCGGCGGAGTACGCTCCGCATTTCTGGCAAAATCTCTGGCTTATAATGCCCACCGTATCGGATTAAAACAGGTCGTCTTTCTGGATAATTCAGCTCAGAACTTAACCATCTTTGGCGAAATTGCGCGTTATATATTTAATACTATTCGCCCTGATATTGAATTTAGCTTAACCACCGAGCCTGTATCAGCCTTACAAGACGCCAACTATGTGATTACCACACTGCGCGTCGGTGGCGATGAAAGCCGTATACATGACGAACGTATTGCGCTGGACCACAATACCTTAGGGCAAGAAACCACCGGTGCAGGCGGCTTTGCCATGGCCATGCGCTCTATTCCCGCTATTTTGGACTACTGCAAATTAATCGAAGAACATGCGGCACCCGATGCCATCTTATTTAACTTTACCAATCCATCAGGCTTAGTCACCGAAGCGATTATCAAATCTGGCTTTAAACGCCGCGTTTACGGTATCTGCGATGCACCATCAGAGCTGATTCGTGAACTACCTGACATTCTTAACTGCGACGAAAGTGAACTGCAGGTTGAGTGCTATGGACTCAATCATTTCTCTTGGTTCACGCATTTTACCGTGGGCGGAGAGGATGTAACCGAACAATTGGTTAATTCGCCTGAGCTGTATAAAAAAACGGCCATGCAATACTTCTCACCAGAATTAGTTCGTCTGTGTGATAACCAGCTATTAAATGAATACTTATATTATTATTACTATAAAGAAGAGGCGCTAAAAGCTATTCAAGATTCAGGTGAAACACGAGGCGAACAAATCGCACGTATTAACCATGATATGCGTGAAGAGCTTAGCCGCATCGACGTTAAAGAAAATCCAGCCACCGCGTTTGATATTTGGATGAAGCATTATCTACGTCGTGAAAATAGCTACATGCAAAATGAATCTCAGCAGGAAAAATTCCACACCAGGGAACCTTTAACGCTGCAGCAATTCATCGAAGAGCCCGACAGCGGCGGCTACGCGGGCGTGGCATTAGATATTCTAGAAGCCGTCAACAGCAATACCACTAAGCGTATTGTGGTATCGCTTTCCAACAACGATACGCTGGATTTCCTGCATCCTGACGATGTTATTGAAATCAGCTGCGATCTCAGCAAAGAGGGATTAAAACCGGTTAAGCCTATCCATGTACCCGAGGCGCAGAAAAATATGATTTCCTGCGTGAAAGAGTATGAACGTCTCGCGGTGCAGGCAATTTTGACTCAGGATAGAACGCTCGCGGTTAAGGCATTGATGGCACATCCGTTGGTCGGATCATGGTCATTGGCTAGAAAGCTGGTTTCCGCCTATTTGCAGGGCCCTCAGTTTAAAAACTGGCACTAGAGCCTAGCATTGAAACTCTGGGGCGTCGCAGGACGCCCTTTCATTATTTCTTCTGCATAAACCACAGTTTCAGAAGATGTTCAAAGCCGAGAATACAGTAGCCAAAGAACGGATTAGACCAATAAATATCATCATCATATTTTTGTGGATCGTGAATAATAAATGACAGGTTAGCAGCCTGCGCTAACGGACTTTGATGGTCGCCGGTAAAACAAACAAGGTTGATATTTTTGTTCTCTAGTGCCTTTACCCAGCTTAATGCGGATGAACTCCGGCCCGATTTAGAGATTAGCCATATCGAATCAAACTTATTGGCGTTTTTTTGTTCCAGAATTTCATAGTCTGGCCATAGCGCTAAGCTGGCGTTGACGCCGGTGACTAAAAACTTATTATAAATATATTGAGCAATAAGCTGCGAGAAGCCGCTACCGTGGATCAGAATCCGTTCGTTTTGTAGTTTTTCTAGCAGAATATCCACTTTCTCCGGCGGCTGAATATTCATAAAATCAACATCGTTGGTAACATCGAGCTTCGGTAGCGTAATGTTAAACTTAATAAAGTAAACCATCTCAAGCCAGCCGCTAAACTCAAGCTTTTTGGCTAACCGAACCAAAGATGAGGGATTGCTACAGCACTTCTCCGCCACGCTGCGTATCCCTTGTTGAATACATAACTCAGGATTGGCCTGTATATATTGAAGCACACCGATCTCAATATTACTCAGTTTAATGTTACGAAATAGATTTTGAATATCCATGATAAACCCCTGTTAAGCAAATTTGAGATTAGCACAGGCATTTTTTAATAACTGAGTAATCAGTCAAAATTATTTCACTTCGTAATGGGAAATAGGGATATGAAAAAACATCTTACGACCGTTGGCGCAACATTCTTTTTATGGGGGTTAATAACGGCGTTCAACAGCACATTAATTTTATTTTTCTATCGCTACTTTCAGCTTTCATGGCCACAGGCAATGCTCGTGAATGTTATATTTTATATTGCTCCCTTTTTAACTTGCCTGCCCTGTTCTAAACTTATCGCGCTATATGGTTACCGCACCATGTTACGCAGCGCCTTGCTGCTTACGATGAGCGGCTGTGGGCTATTAAGCTTAGCACTGGGTTGTTATTCGATTATCGGTGCCCTGTTTGCCGTATTCGCGATTGCAACCGGCGTTGCTGCCATGCAAGTTGTCGCTAACCCTTATCTCACGCTGCTCAGCCAAGAGCATAAGCGTGTAGGTAACCTCACCTTGGCCTCTGCTATAAACTCGTTAGGCACAACGTTAGCACCACTGCTGATTGCCTTAGCATTACGCGCATCGCCTATTGATTATGTTAATCACAACGAGCCGATTAAATGGATTTGGTTTGTCTTGGCCCTCTTTTCTGTGGGATTATTTGCAATAACATTTTCAATCAAACTACCTGATATTATTCAAGATAAAAAAAATAAAACTCACTCACCGACCCTATGGGGTAATACCAAGTTTATTTATTCCGCAGCTGCCATATTTATCTATGTTGGCGTGGAGGTTTCATTAGGAACGAATACCATCAACTATTTATCGACCATTGGAAAATGGAATACAGAAATCGCGATATCATTAATTTCACTGTACTGGGGCGGTGCATTAATCGGGCGTTTTATCTTTGGCATATTTGCCGATCGAATCAGCCTAAAAATTGCATTTCTGTCCGTTACGCTCGTCTCTGCATCTTTCATATTGCTATCCATTCTATTAAACAACGCGGCGGGTGGTTATCTATTACTACTAATAGGTTTTGCTAATTCGATTATGTACCCTATTATTTTTAGCCAAAGCATGACAACGGTGCCTCACAGGGCAAACTTCGCGGCTGGCGTATTAATTATGGCTGGGATTGGAGGCGCGATTATTCCTTATATTCAAGCACTAATGATTGATAGCCTGACACTACGTTTTAGTTTTTTACTGCCGCTGGCGCTTTATATATTGTTAGCATGCTGGGGAGCAAAACACCTCAAGCCAGCCTCATCGCCTATTTCTGTTTTAGAGTAAATAGTAGCAATAGATCTTAGCCACAGGGTAAAGCCTGTGGCTAAGATAATAACGATTAGAAATCAGCTTTAAGCACCACGCGATAGCGGGCTTTGCCTTCACGCACATGTTTCAATGCTTGATTGATTTGCGACATCGGGTATAGCTCGGTTGTTGGTGCAACTTTAGTTCGTGCGGCAAACTTCATAAGCTTGCGCAGCTCATTTGGAGAGCCCGTTGCCGAACCAGAAATGCTCCGATCGCCGCCGATAAGCGTGAACGCTGGCACTTCTAACGGTTTCATCACCGCTCCCACCGTATGGAAATGGCCACCGTAGGTTAACGCTTCAAAGTACGGCAGCCAGTCTAGCGACACATTGACGGTATTGATAATCAAATCAAACTGTTTTGCCAGTGCGTTCAGCGCCTGAGGATCGCGGCTATTGACGACGCGATCGGCCCCCATGGCTAAAACTTCCTGCTCTTTTGCTGGATTTGAACTAAATGCCGTCACTTCACAGCCCATCGCGTGGAGCAATTTAATGGCGATATGACCCAAACCGCCGATGCCAATCACGCCAACTTTGCTGGTTGCGGTAATATGATGCATCAATAACGGTTTAAACACCGTAATGCCACCGCAAAGCATCGGTCCAGCCGTTGCCATATCAATATCATCCGGTAACGGAATAGCCCACTGCCAGTTACAGCGCAGCTTATCGGCAAAGCCACCTTTATTCATGATGGTCGGCACGCTACCGTTCTGACAGTTAATTTGATTTCCGCTGATACATGCATCGCAGTGCTGGCAGCTGTTTGCCGTCCAGCCCACGCCGACTCGCTGACCGACTTTTAGACCTTTGTTTTTGGCGGCATCCCCCAGCGCGTGGATATGCCCCACCACTTCATGACCTGCAATCAGAGGATAGTCAGAGAATCCCCACTCGTTATCGATCATCGATAAATCCGAATGACAGATACCGCAGTATTCGACTTTAACTTCAACGTCGTCTGGCTGTAGTGCACCAGCGTCATACTCATAAAGTTCCAGATCTGCCCCGGGTTTCAGCGCAGCATAGCTTTTGATTTTTGACATGTGATGACCTCTGAGAAAGTACCCATTCAAGACTACGCCACCCGCGTGAAAATCGATACATCACACAGACAGTTTTACGGTTGAAATTCTTCACCATACGCGTATTAGCTGGAGAATAAATATTCTTCTTTATTTCAGTCTGTTGCCTTCATCATCCGCGATTTGCTCACCATCTTCCTTAACGAACGAACCTTTTTGGGCCGCAGGAAGAATCCCCAGAACCACTTCGGAAGGACGACACAGCCGAGTTCCCAGCGGCGTTACCACAATCGGACGGTTAATTAGGATCGGATATTGCAACATAAAGTCGATGAGTTGATCGTCAGTAAATCTATCTTCTGCAAGCGCTAACGAGTCATACGGTTCCACGTTTTTCCGTAGCAAAGCCCGTACTGAAATGCCCATATCTGCGATGAGTTTGATCAACTCGTCGCGTGAAGGTGGATTCTCGAGGTAAAGAATAACGGTCGGCTCAGCACCGCTGTTGCGGATCATCTCCAGCGTGTTACGCGACGTGCCGCAAGCCGGGTTGTGATAAATCGTAATATTGTTCATATCAGTATCTCATTACGAAGTGAAAGAGAGACGTAGCGCCAGCGCGGCCAGCGTTACAAACAGCACAGGTAGAGTCATGATAATTCCGGTGCGGAAATAATATCCCCATGTGATGGTCATGTTCTTCTGCGAAAGCACATGCAGCCAGAGCAGCGTCGCTAAGCTGCCAATAGGAGTGATTTTTGGCCCTAAATCGCAGCCAATCACATTGGCATAAATCATCGCCTCTTTGATAACGCCTGTTGCGGTGCTGCCATCAATAGAGAGAGCACCAACCAGAACGGTCGGCATGTTGTTCATGATGGAAGAGAGAAAAGCCGTCAGGAATCCGGTGCCAAACGTCGCGGCCCAGAGGCCTTTATCTGCCAACACGTTCAACACGCCAGAGAGGTATTCGGTTAATCCAGCGTTGCGTAAACCATAGACCACCAGATACATCCCCAGCGAGAAGATGACGATCTGCCAAGGCGCACCGCGCAGCACTTTCCCCGTGTTAATAGCATTGCCTCGTTTCGCCACCGCAAACAGGATCACAGCCCCCGCCGCAGCAATAGCGCTAACGGGAATACCGAGCGGCTCCAGAACGAAAAAGCCAACCAGCAGAAGGATCAACACTATCCAACCAGTCCTGAACGTTGCCGGATCTTTGATTGCTTTTGCCGGCTCTTTAAGACGTTCAAGGTCATAGGTTGGCGGGATATCTTTGCGAAAGAACCAGTGCAGCATCACCAGCGTGGCAGCGATCGCTGCAATATCCACGGGCACCATTACCGATGCATATTCGGTAAATCCTAGATGGAAGAAATCCGCCGAAACGATATTCACCAGATTCGACACGATAAGCGGCAAGCTGGCGGTGTCGGCAATAAATCCCGCAGCCATCACGAATGCCAGCGTGGTACTTTTACTAAAGCCAAGCGCCAACAGCATAGCGATAACAATCGGCGTTAAAATAAGCGCTGCGCCATCGTTGGCGAACAGTGCCGCTACCGCCGCACCGAGCAAAACAATATAGGTAAACAGCAGGCGTCCTCGACCGTTTCCCCAACGAGAAACGTGCAGCGCTGCCCATTCGAAAAAGCTGGATTCATCCAGAAGCAGGCTGATGATGATAACGGCAATAAAGGTTGCGGTAGCATTCCAAACGATATTCCACACCACAGGAATATCACCTAAATGTACAACCCCAGAAATCAAAGCCAATACCGCGCCCAACGTCGCACTCCAGCCGATCCCTAATCCCCTCGGCTGCCAGATAACCAAAACGATGGTCAGGACAAAAATTGCGCCTGCCAGTAACATAATATCTTCCTCGTTATAATTTCACATACACAAAAACATATGTGTTTAGTTAAATTTTTTAGATACAGACAGCTTTACCGCCGCTAGAACAATTTGCCACGGACAACTTACGGGCGAGAGCTTTAATATCGTCCTGCTGACTTAACCAAGCCTGCTCAATAACCTGAGCCGCCCAAGAAGGCATATGCGGAGATAAACGATAGTAAACCCACTTCCCCTGCTTACGATCCAGCAGTAGACCGCTTTCACGTAGCATCGCCAGATGACGAGAGATTTTCGGCTGTGACTGTTCAAGCGCGGTGCACAAGTCGCACACGCATAGCTCTCCCATTTCCCTAAGCAATAACACAATGCCCAGACGGGTTTCATCAGATAGATTTTTGAAGAGTTGCAGACAAGCTAGCGGCATCGTTCCTCCTGAATATTTGGCAACAGGATACTCTGCGGGTTGATAAAATCAATGATATATTCGGTAAAACATATGTTTGATGACCGAGATTAGGTGAGGTGACAAATGTTGCTCGACAAGGGATTTAGCGATGAATTTAACGACTGAGCCTTTCGAGGCCCTGAGTTTACGGGCTGACATAGCGGTGAAGAAAAGTGATATTGGGTTCATTTTTCCATTGCGTACCCATATCCACTTCCCCGCAGGGAACGGCCTTATATGGTACGTAGGGAATATCGTTTCCCGAATGTACGCCATGACAGAGGATTTGTGAGTGCGGTTGGTTGGTTTTAGATGACACTAAATGCAAAAAGCATCGAGCTATTAATTTGGGGCCTTGAAAGAGGTTATTACAACATAGAAGTAATGCTCTTAGTTTAAAAAAACTTACATGTCTTTCTCAATCGATATACTTCGAAATTGTTATAGAAATATCCATGGTGCACTAATTTACTAAAGAAAAATGGGAAGCGAGTGCACTCACAATACATGCCTATGATCATCGTTGCGCCAAGGACAAACATGACAGTAAGTAATATAAACTTCACGACTTTATGCATTGTAGTAAATAGTTTCAATAAATCATGAAGCAATAAGTTACACCAGATACAGTAAACGTATTGTATATAAACTCATCATGAGCTCCACTTACGGCGGGATTCATCCCCTGCTTGCTTCTGCTGACTCCCTTTCTATCGTTTTTGGTATTGGATAAGTGGCTTTCTTATTGGGTGAACAAGGGGCATTAGCTGGAAGAAGCAAGAAAATGGCTTGAATTTTTATACCCAAGTTTCAGGCAAAAAAAATCCGACTTGATCAGGGATGCATGTTCAAGTCGGGAAAACTCATATTTCCGTATATGAAAAGGCAAAGTTCACATATAACTTCACTTCTTTGGCAGAAAAATATCATATCAGCTAATCCTTACTCATTTTGTGATTATGCCGAACGTTCATAAGATGTTGATATACCGTAACTAAACAACTTTTATCAATTAACGCATTACACGCAATGCATCTTATAGATATTCACTAAGTATGTGCTGAGTGCATGCCTTTAAGAGTCACCTGATCGATTTCCATATGATCATAAGCAGATAGTCTACGGGATGGGTTATGGAATCTTCAGCATTGGCGAGCAAATATGTGTCCACACAGAGTTTTAATTTGGCCCCTCACGTTAGGGGCTTTTTTCTCTACAAACTCAGGCAAAAAAAATCCCGACTTGATCAGGGGTGCATGTTCAAGTCGGGAAAACTCATATGTCCGTATATGACAAGTCAAAGTTCACTTCTAGGATGGACAGCAATCATATCAGCTAATCCTTACTTATTTTGTGCATATGCAGAACGTTCATAAAGCGTTGATATACCTCACCTAAACAAACTTATTCATCGCGCAACGTAGGCGTTTTGCGATGAAATCAATAAGACTGCCAGTACACGACACGTACAACCATTGATAAACATACATATTTTCTTGTTTCATCTTTATAAACACCCCTTTTTTGCTCACCTTGGTTTTCATACGGCTCGATGAGCTTTTCATCGAGTCGTTAATCTCATCAAATTCTTCACGTATCGCGGAAACAGTCTTCGATCTCCATCCCTTTACTGCCGTGTTCGGCTAAGAACAATATTACTAGCTTCCCGATAGGAAGAACGGTTCATTAATCCGCATGCTTTTCTGGCTTGAAGGATATCTTTCACGGTCAGATATGATGCTTGTTCCTGCGAGGTAAATCCTATGCGATCGATACATACTAACGCATACTTTCCACCAGAAAGTTAACGGAATTAGACAGGTTCTAGAGAAGCTGGAAATGAAAAAATCACGGATGCCGCAGCGCTTTCACTTCGCAGGAAAGGCCGAAAACTCTGGCTCACCGGGATCATTAATATCCGATGTCATTTCATGTGTTTTCTTATTTACATTAACGGTGAATAATCTATGTTGCACCTGCGGATCGCCAGGACAACCCCCGCCATGTTTTTCGATAACATCAACTGAATCTACATCTGGTTCAAAGTCTGGTGTGTTAATGTAATCCGTACACGTAGGGGAGCTGAGAAGTTTTTTCTGCTCAAGTGTATTTTTAACCAACTGAACTGCAAATGGTAACTGAACCGACATTACATTTGTAGTTAACAGCATCAAGCTTAAGAAAGTAACAGACCTATATTTTTTCATAATCAACCTATTAAACTGAAATAATGCATTGGATTGATATAGCACATCGAGAGAGTAGCGCTTGGGTTATCGTATTCCTCTATTCCAGTGCTGCGCATTACGTCTAACACTTTTTTTTCATAAAGAGGATCTGTTGCATACCCAGCTTTTGCCACTTCATGTAAAAATTTCTCCGGTTCATTTGGATAAGAAAATGCAGCTGAAAAACGTTTATTAACTGTAAGAAATCGACCAAAATCGTCCGCTGATTGCTCCAAAGAATCGTATGAGCGAAAGCTGTCTTTTATTTTTATTGACAAGCCACCATAATTTTCATGCGTCATAAAGTTTATAGACTTACCTTTGGGGGATTTTCCTTTCACTCCAAAATAAACATTCCCATTCGACTTAACACCCCAAGCAGATTCAATTGCCCCTTGGGCAATCGTTACAGCAATGGGCACACCCCAATTGCGTTTAACCATGATAGCAGCAGGTAACGATCTGTTAATCCACTCTGATTTCTTGGCTGATAACGGTAATGCTGCACGCTGAGCAAGTTGATTAATCGAATTACTGTCCGGTATGATCGCATCATGCTTATGAAGCTGTGAAACCTCATGCTGGGACGCACCAAATGTCCGACTTAACGCATTAAAAGTTGGCCCATGTAGATCCACTATTGAATCAGGATGTGCAAAATGGACATGGTTTCTCTGAAACATAACCAACCTTACGCAAGTTTTTGCTCCCCAGCTCCCGTCCTCTTTTAGCGTTTCGATATTATCGTCACGAATCGCTCTATTCAGTAAAATCTGAATATTTCTGACATCGCTTGGGAAATTTGGCTGACCTACCCCTACCGAATGGTGAATCCTCCACCTCATATAACCTCCTGTATATATTCAACCCTTTCCCCACTAAAAAGCCTCTCTTCCCATAAACTATTTGCACGGTTTCAAGCAGTACAGTGTTCCTGGGTAATACTTTCGTAGGTGAGAGTATTGGTTCTGCTAGCTTGTAGGCTTTCTCTCTGGGTTTAGCAGCGTCTGCCTGTCGCGCATTAAGCTTCTTTGGGGATATCTCCCTAGTTATGCCCCAACTGTGACTTGATTTCGGTTGAGTCCAGTTGGATATGGGCTAGAAACCACAATATGCGGGTTTTGAGTTTATTTCGGTAGACTTGGGAAGAGTTTGAAATGGTGCGATAATAGGAACATAACACAACCTATATACCCATTGATAAGTATAGATATTTCCTTGTTTCACCTTTATAAATGCCCCCTTTTGTGCCCCCACCTTGTTTTTCATGCGACTCGATGAGCCTTTCACCGAGTCGCCAATATCACCAACTTTTTCACAGACCGTGCAAATCTTCTCGGCTCTTGAAGTCTTTCTCACTACCGCGATCGGCTAAGAACAATATTACTTACTTCCCGATACGAACAACTGCTCATTAATCCGCATGCTCTCCTGGCATGAAAGATATCTGTCACAGTCAAATATGGCGTTCGTTCCTGTAAGGTAAATCCATTGCGATCGATACGAATTAACTCATTCTTTTCTACCAGAAAGTTAACGGCATTAGCCAGAGTGATACCGGCATCGATATGTTCCTGCATAACGGTTTCATCACAGAACGGCGTATCGTTCAGGGTCAGACCATAGTGTTTTTCCAGCAGACGACTAAGTAACATTTGCCAGATAGTCACGGGCGACAGGCGTGGCTTCTCCGCCCGCATATTTGTTGCAGTTAGAAATTTCATTTTTGCTCTCGCGAAAGTTATTAGCTTTGAGTGGGGTAAACGGCGATGTATACGTAGCCACAACTGCCAAGGGTGTCGGCTTCGCAGGTAAAACTGTTGTGGTACAGGGTGACGCAGTGGGCGTGACGAGGATTCATTTCACCGGTGGTCAACATGAATTCCATCTGGCTGATAAAGTGCGGGAATGTTTCATCCAGCTTCCGGCACTCGGCGTCACTGAACTTACCGGTGATGCTGGCCCGGTCAGCTAAATAATGCAGCCGGTTCCCCTCCTGCACCAGACGGGCTCCCAGGCGTGGCGTAATATCCCGCTGCAGGCCCCATGTGATGTTGCTCATTTATAACCTCCTTTATTATCAGTCTAGGATGATACTCATCAGGCAGGCATACGGTCCGTTGCGGTCCTGGCGGCGTTCGGCGTATACCGCCAGGACACCTGAGATATCCGGAATTTCCCTGCCGGTGTAATGACAAACGCTACCGTGCCACTGATATTTTCCGGTGCAGTAGCGAAAGATTCGGGACTCAGGATGCTGGCGGTATATCGTCATTGCCCGGCGTTTACTGATAATTTTCATGTAATACCTCACAGCAGACCGTGTTCAGCGAATGAATAGATTTGCCTGCCGCCGACAATCAGATGGTCAGGAACGCGGATATCCACCAGCTGAAGTACCTGTACCAGCCGCTGCGTGAGGGCTTTGTCAGCCTGGCTGGGCGTCGTCTCGCCGGAAGGATGGTTATGCGCCAGTATCACCGCCGCGGCATTGAAATACAGGGCGCGCTTAACCACTTCCCGGGGATGGACCTCGGTGCGGTTAATCGTGCCACTAAAGAGGGTCTCATGGGCGATAAGCTGGTTCTGATTATCCAGATACAGCACCCGAAACTCTTCCCGCTCAAGTGCGGCCATATGCAGTCGCAACCACTCCCGAACGGCATGTGTGGAGGTGAAGGCTACCCCAGGCTCATGCAGGTGCCGCTCCAGAGCCCTGAGCGCCCGCTGAATGAGACGCCGGTCCTGTGGCGTCATCTCGCCGGGTAAAAAGGAAAGCTGTTTCATCCGTTGTTCCTCCGCTCAGTCGATGATACGCAGAATGGCGTGAGCTTCAGGATGCTGCAGGGCATAGTCCCGCAGGCGGTAATAGTGCTCCGTCATGGCATCGCATTCGGTGCGACAGGCGTGATGGCTGTATTCAATCAGGCAGACAGCAATACCTGCGGCTTCCACGCTCATTTCCGCACCATTGCCGTTCATACTGTTGAACAGATGCCATTTATCGTCACCGTCAGCATCAGGGGCCATAAACGCGCCGCCATTGCTGAGCGTGTAAAAGGACCAGATACCACCGCTGTACTCATCACAGAAGCGCTCCATCCAGGCGAAAATGCGGGGTTCCAGCGTTATCCATTGTGGGATAGAGCCAAAGTGCTGCGTCCAGAAATCGAGACGCTGTTCGTCGGGAACCTGCGTTACTGTGAGTTTGAAATCGGATTCGTTAGCGGGTACAAGGTCGTACTGTGTCGCTGCTGTCATGTAAATGTCTCCGTCAATAAAAGGTGCCAGCGGCGATGGCTGGCGTGTGGGGTAATAAAGGATGGTCCGGGAGATGGATGTCGGGAATGGGGTTTGTCAGTCGGTGAGTAATGACCTGCGGATGCCATAGCGCCGGATATAAGGGGTAAGTCCTGCACCGGCATCGGGCTCAAAGTTCCATGCGCGCCAGACCATGCCGCCATCATCGTCGCGCACAACCAGACGAAAATGCGTGTGATGGTCATCTTCGATGGTGACATTGTGATACCGACTGATAATGGCTTCGGCCTGCTGCCGGGTGAAAGAACCGGGCGGTAGTAACGGGGATTCAGGCATGATGATGACCTCAAAAAGCAAAAAGCCCTGTTGCACACGTGCAACAGGGCTGGTCGAATGACTTATGTGAAAAGCCGTCAGGATTGATCGAGACAATCCTGCCAGGTGATATCTTTCAGCGCGTCGTGAAGACCACGGGCACTGAACGGTTTCGATTCCCCTGACTGTAAAGCGGTGAAGGCCAGTTTGTCTTTTGCTCCTGTGTGCTTCAGCGCTTCAAAAGCCACCTGAGCCGGAACGGCCTCGCCAGGAAGCAAAGTTTCATTCTCAAGCGAGTATTTTTCATTGTTTATCAGAAGATACACCTCGTTCATTCCTTCATCAGAGGTGGCGCGGTAATCCTCCTTCGGAAGCTGCCAGGCAACAACCATCTTTTTGTTGCTGCAACTGATAGTCAGCTTCTCTCCGGCCTGATTGTCGCTGCTGAGCGCAAACTCCATACCGCCCATATTGCCGTACCATTCGCCCCACTGCTGTTCGGTCACCGTTGCATGAGTGAAGGCCGGGGCCAGCAGAGACAGCAGAGCTGGCAAACAGGGTATAATTTTCATACTGTTATCCTTTTCAGTTCATTAGCGCTGATTCAGTTTTTCTTTATACGCTTCTATCTGTGCCTTTAGTTGTGCCAGCGCAGCCGGTGCTATATCGGCGTCAACACGGATAAAATCTTCCTGAATCACGCTGAACTTCACCGGGAGCTTAAATTTGCTTGCGCCTGGCCCACTCAGAATGGCCGTTCCCGTTTGCTCTGTATCACTGACCTGCTGCGTATTTTCAATCATCTGGCATGACACATTTTCATGAATGGAATCCCATACTTTTTCGCCAATGGCCCGGCAGGCGGCTGAGTGATATTGAGTAAGGTTCAGATGTGCCTTTTTCGCTTTATCAAACTCGCTCTCTTTTTGTGGGTGGGCCTTATAGTAGTCACGCTTTTTCTGTAACTGCTCTTCCCGGCGCTTTTGCGCCTGCTGTTGGTTGAGCTTATCAATTTCATCCGTATCCGGACGTGTGGTAATGACACCGTCACTGAGGGTCATGCGGACCGGGTAGATGTTGCCGTTACTCAGGTTAGCAACCGCCAGATAACGGCCTTCAGATAATGTTCTGGTGATATCTACTGAAACACAGGACTCCCGCGAATTGAGGTTCTCAAGCATATCGTTTACTGCCAGACAGCCTGATGCTTTGACCGTACTCTCCGGTGATGCAGCAAAGCTGGAGCCAGCAACCATTGCCAGCAGAGGTAATAATTTAATCAGTTTCATTTTTTTCCTTACTGAAATCAGATGAATAGTTTTTGTGAATACATAAATGCCCCGGATAATACCCACCGGTACATCAGAGGGCAGTGTCAGGGCGATGAGGCGGCTGGATACCCCGGTTTTTGACGATACTGGCGATAACAGCATCGGGCTCCTCTTTACTGCCAGGTGGATAAAAAGCTGCGCTATTCCGGCCTGTTATCAGCCGGAACAAACGCAAGCAGTGACTGCTGAATAAATCGAAAATGAGGTAAGGCCTGAATGAACACCGGGTCTTCAGCCAGACGGCATAAACTGTCGTTACGTCTGAAAGACTCCTGCAGGGGCTGAACCAGATGAATTTCATCTAGGGTGAACACGGCAATATGTCCGTTATGCTCGGCAATCAGATACCAGGTCTGCTGGTGGATGAGTAACCGGCACGGAGCCAGTCGCTCGCAGCGCTGCCCGTCAGCAAGCAGCGTGACTTTTCTGCGGTCAGTAATCGCCTTAACCAGTCGCCAGAATGACAACTGCTCTGACGGCGAAGAGGCCGGACTGGCTGGTGGTATAACGCAGGGTGCTTCATCACACATCAACAACGCATTGACCAGTCGGCGGTCAAGACCCGGAAAAAGCCCGGCCAGCCCGCTGCGGTGGGCAAAGATAAGCACATCAGGCACCATCTGCATCTCACTGCCAGCGGTGCGCAGGCGGCAATATCCGGACTGATACTCCAGGTCCAGATACATCAGTCGCTCACGAAAATCACGCCGCAGCGTGCGAACAGATACGCCAAACTCTGCCGCCAGCTTACGCACGCTCAGCGTTTCCCCGGCAACCAGGCGGCTGATTATCAGCGACAGCCTGACCGCCAGTCGGTCATGGCGACGTTCTGCCTGTGTCATGAGAGGTTCTCCGGGAAATTTAACTGACTGAAAATGATGTGATTACTTTAAAGAGGGGCGCGGTCAGGGTATGGACACCGCAGTAACTATTTTTCATTTCTGCAAATGTCAGTTGTGGCGGGGGTTACAGACTATCCCCGGGGGAGTGAGGACCGTGAACATTTAGTAATGCGGACAGGTGGTGTCCGATATTAACAACGTGGCAACATGAAACGTCTACTGCAGTTGCGTGAGCAGTGTTTCTGCCATCACCCACAGCGCACGGTTAAGCTTCACGTCCCCGTCAATGCCACGCACGGCACGGGTATGTGTCCGTCCACCTTTAGCATTACGCCCACTGAGTCCGCCCTTAATCAGGTTTTCCTGCACACGTTGATAAGTGGTCCAGAGGTCATTGCTCTCATCCTGCCAGCGGCGCGGGGAGAGTATCTGCGATTCAGTAACCGGCTGGTGGTCCTCACCAAAACGATACGTAAGCGCGGCTTTTGCCAGTGCCTGCTGCGCAGATGGCGGTAACAGCAACGACTGCATGGCATCCCGCTTTTCTTCCACACGGTCAAAAATCCCCAGCACCTCATAGGCCCCCTCAATAACCTGACTCACCACGTCCCCCTTGTGTGGCACCCTTACCTCGCCAAACGATTCGCCACACACAAGACCGTTCTGACACACAGCCCTGAACAGGCCCGGTAACATCTGGTAAGAGCTGGTGCCATCATGGGAGTTGAGCAGGATAATTTCCGGCACCTGCTTACCGGTAATCTGTCCTTCCCGGCGCAGGCGCAACATATGCTTCGTATGTTCACGACGACCGGGGTCACGTACACGGGTCTGACAGGCAAAGAACGGCTGAAAGCCCTCCCGCTGCAGACTGTCCAGCAGAGAGATGGTGGGAATATATGTGTAACGTTCACTACGGGATTCGTGTTTGTCCTCACTGAATATGCTGGGTACCACGCGAAACAGTTCTTCACGGGTTAACGGACGGTCACGACGAATAAGATTTGCAGCGGCAAAGCGCGAAGCCAGACGGGTCATAAGCAGACTCCTCATAACGGGGAAAACAAATAAAAGAAAGCCCTGTCGCACAGGCGACAGGGCTCGGAAAACTACTGGCAGGATTTAATATTCAGAAGAAGAAGTTCCAGACGGTACGGGCAACCGACACCACTGTATCGCGTACCGCCCTGATAACTGCCCGCACCGGGGCCGGTATCAGTGGCAGAGCGCTCACCGCATCCAGCGCCGCACCGACGGTTTCACCAAAATCGTTACGCGCTTTTTCCTGGACTGTCGTAGTGCGAAAGGGAGACTGCAGTTGCGCCACTACCGGGCTGCTGGCTTCACGAGGCAGGCAGCGGATCATCCGTTCGGCCATCATCCGCAATCCCCACTTAGCTTGGACAGAAATGGCACACACCGGATGTACAGGCTGGAACAGTTCATGCAACAGGCAGATTTTGCTGCTAATATTTTGCTTCTGCTCCATGGATAATTGACCATTACCGCTGGTGGGTTCGACTTTGTCTGACTGACTAATAACAAACAGCACCTTATGCCGGTATGCCTCGCCAATAACTTGAAGGTAAAAGTGCTCATCCACAGCCAGAGCCCGGTCATCAGCCTTAATCAGCCACAGAACAAGGTCGAGATGTGGCAGTTCTTGGCGATACAAGGAAGCATATTCAGCATCGCGGGCATTGCTTTCTCCCACGCCGGGCAGATCAACGATTGTCATCAGACGTTCACCAACCTGCAGACGAAAGCGCAGTGCCTCACGCGTACAGGCGACCACATCACTGACTGTCGATATCTCCCCAGCAAAGAGTGCATTGCAAAGACTGGATTTACCTGCTCCAGTTTTACCCATAATCCCTATAACCGGTTCGTAATTTGTCAGGTTATTTATGTGTTGCAAAATACGTTCCGATGCCCAATCAGGCAGAGCCGACAGAGTTTGTTGAATTGTTTGAACATTATCTGAGTTGTGCATAAAAGCATCTCCGGAGAAATAAACTAATTAGGCAGAACCTCGTGGCTCTGCCTTAACTGATTAGTCTTCATGGAGATGATATATATCTAAAACATCTTTAATTACTCCTTTCTATCGGATGTCATTTTTTTCCATGCTTCATCAATAAACGATTTAAGTAATACATTTGGCTCAATGCCAGTGGCTTTATGCAAAGACATTAATTTATTTTTAGATTGCGCTGTCAGTTTAATACCTGAACTATCTTTGGATTTTTTATCCCGATGGCGTTTTTGTATCCAGGAATTGCGGGCTCGCGCGAGGAATTCCTGCTTACTCTTTTCCCTACCTGGCGTAAACATACCCTCCTGGACATTCATAATATCAGCCTGTTCTACACTCCAGCCAGTCCAGCAGTCAAAGGTCGCAATAGCAAAATCTTTCATTTGCCTGCTGGTAGCTGGTTGTACATCACAACCGACATAGCTCTTAGACATATAATTCCATAACCAGTAGACATTTTCATCTTCATTCAGATCAATCCATGAAAATGGTAAAGGGAATTCATTAAAGGTATTTATCCACGAATGATAGAGTTCGTTAATGATTTTAATTTTTTCATTTACATCGCATCTAAAGCTATCAATTTCCTTCATCAGTGACAGCACATAAGTTTCTTTTGAGTCATGTACGGGGTTAAGTCTTTCGAAATTTATACCGTTTGCGCTGCGGGATACAGTGTTCACCTCATGTGTGCCCGGCAAGCTGATATCATTAACATATGCCCTGTCATTTGGTTTAACGTTCTTTTCATCTGATAATTTAATCTGATGTTTCTTTAATGCTTCAAAGTCTACATCGCTTGAATACTGCCCCAACATCTCCCCGGTGAAGAATGAAGGTATTGTATTTGATGCTGCAACATTATTATTTGTAAAGTTGAATTTTTTAAGTTCTAAATCAGATTTGCTAAAAATCCAGAGCCATGCAAAACAAGCAATGCGTCTATTTGATTTCATCCAGTCGAAATGTTTTTCAGACACAATATGTATTGTGGCATACGACTTCATCTCACTTATAGCCTTTCTTTTCTGAGATGAATTATCAAAACGCTGATCTAATTTCGAATGAATCAATTGCGCGTACTGCGCCGGTGAACAGAAAGAACTGACGATTTTCATATCAACAGCCACACCGAGATGCTCAGTCAGATACCTCACATACTGATAGTACTTTCTGCAACGCTCATACTCCATCAACGTCATTATGTTTCCCCTGCCATGTCCCGAGAAGGCTTAAAACTATCAAAAACCACTAAATCAACCATGCGATAAAATGTCAATTTATTACTAATAAAACACACATAAAATCGTAATTTTTTAGCAATCAAAAACGCTCATTATTTGTTCACAAATAGTGATTTCATAGGGTTTACCATGCTACAAAATCGAACTTTCCGCATTGCTAATAGTGAATCTTACCACCTCAAGAATTTTTTTATACAAGACAGAGCCTTCATCTGAGATCACAGATGACATTGTCATTAAGCAGGATGGTTTTAGCGTAGAAGCACGGGTCATTAAGCAGGCTGTGCAAGTGTTGTTGATGCCTTACTTAACGGCCAGGAGACTGGTAAGGAGAATAACTTGTGGAGATAATCGAATTAAGGTTTTTTAATATTATCTATAGAAGTGCTAACGTAGCCTTTCTTACCTCACTTACTCCATTCCAGACATATCCCGTTTGAATAAAGCTTATTTCTTCAGAAATGAGCTTCTGACAAAAAACATGATGCCCCTGTCTATTGAACGCTACAGAGGATAAATCATGACAACTACCTACAATGCAAACCCTAATTACGAAATGCACCCGTTAATTATCAGTGATATTAATGAGCATCTTGATGCGATGTTTAACCGTTACTCACGTCTTTTGGCTGTAAGAATTGATTTCGGCTGGAGAAAGAACAGTATGCGATATCAAAAACAGAGTATCGATGTAATGGCAAAGGACATGCATAACCTGATTAATGGGATTAAGGCTAACAAATCAATAACCGGCTATTACTGGGTTATCGAATGTTCATCTGATAAAGGGTTACATGTCCATGCTGTATTTTATCTGAACGGACAAAAACACAATAATCCTTACATGTTGGTTCGGATGATTGGAGATGAGTGGGCAGTATGTACCGATAATGAGGGATACTTCCATCATTGCAGAAATAAAAAAGAGTTTGTTGCCAGCGTTGAGCGTGTTGTCGATCATCGCAATCCGGAAGATATAAACAACCTGAGATATATCATTAGTTATCTGGCAAAAACCAGTCAAAAAGGCATAGGGGTGTATGTGAACAGAAACAATATATCTGCAAGAAGCAATCGTGGCAGACCGCGTCAATTCTGATTTTTTACAGGACAACCCGTTGATGTGGAGGAGCCGGTAGTAAAATAGTTTGCTACCGCTCCGGTTAATATAACTTACCGGAACACATCAATATGGTAACTAAACCTGCTTTACTGGAAGATCAGTTTATTGACATGAAATTCATTACCCAACTTACTGGCCTGAGCGACAAATGGTTTTACAAGCTGATACAGGATGGCTTATTCCCGAAGCCAATTAAGTTGGGCAGAGCTTCCCGTTGGTTAAAAAGCGATGTGGAAGAGTGGCTATATTATCGCATTTGCGAATCCAGAACATAATCCAGCCTGCTAAATTGCGCATAGAATCATCTTGCCCAGAAGAAAGTTCATTTTGATCATTCACAATTTAGCATCTCCTAAGAGTATTCCTTGAGGGTCAGAGTTTCATGAAGCTACTAATATTAAGTATTAATGAATACCATTCATAGTCCCTATCCTCCCCCCTACGATTATCAACAAGCACAAACCCGTTAACATACCCCTATATCTTCATGTCCAACGGATCACCATGCTTAATCAACAGGCACGTACACAGTCGGCTGCAGCTAAAAAAACCGGTCTCTCGTTTCTGCTAATTCTCAGTGCTCTCATGGCTGTTACCTCTTTATCAACCGACATCTATCTTCCGACTATGCCCATGATGGCCAAAGATTTGCAGGGTGACGCAGAGCTGACAATCACAGGGTTTCTTATCGGCTTTTGCATTGCACAACTGATTTGGGGACCAATTAGCGATCGTTATGGACGCCGTCTACCGCTGTTTATCGGTTTAGGTCTATTCATCGTCGGCTCGGTGGGCTGCGCGTTATCAACAGATATCGTGCAAATAGTCTTCTGGCGTGTTTTTCAGGCGTTAGGTGCCTGTACCGGGCCGATGCTGGCTCGAGCAATGATCCGTGACCTGTTTAGCCGTACTCGTGCAGCACAAATGCTTTCGACATTGATGATCATCATGGCTATCGCGCCGATTGCCGGGCCCCTGATCGGCGGGCAGATGATTAAAGTCACCTCGTGGCATGCCATATTCTGGCTGCTGGCGATTATCGGAACATTAATGCTGATGTCTTTATTCTGGCTACCCGAAACATTACCTGCTGAAAAACGCTCACAAGCCTCCGTAACCAAAGCTTTTCAAAACTACTATGCCTTGCTCACCAATGCCAAATACATGCGGTTTACGCTATGTCTGACGTTCTACTACGTTGCAGCCTACGCCTTTATCACCGGTTCTCCGTTTGTGTACATCACGTACTTCGGTGTTGACCCGCAGCATTACGGTTGGCTGTTTGCAGTAAACATTGTTGGACTGATGGCGGTGAGCATGGTCAACAGACGTCTGGTTCACCGCTATCCACTGGAAGCGTTGCTCAGGAATGCCGTATTCATCGCCGCTATTGCGGCAATAGTGCTGGCAGTCACCACCGGCCTGGGTGTGGGTGGAATTACCGTGATTGTCGGCGCTGTGTTCGTGTTCTTCTCTATGAATGGCATCATCGCGGCGACATCCACGGCTTGCGCTCTGGACGCAGTGCCTAATGTGGCTGGCTCCGCATCGGCGCTAATGGGTGCGTTACAATACGGCAGTGGCATCATCTCTTCACTTCTTCTTGCCCTGTTCAGTGACGGCACACCATGGACGATGGGCTGGATAATTGCGTTGTTTACAGCAGCCAGCGCCCTGATGGCACTGACCGTTCAGATAAAAAAATAAAACGTCGTTATTGATGCCAGACGACACTTTCTTCTATGGATACCCGACCTTCCCTGTAACTCAGGGAGGGATGCGTTTTATCTGGGATCCCAAACGAAATACCGTAAAGCAGCCTGAAGCCCTCAGGAACATTTAATATTCGACGCACCGTTTGGGCAAAATAACTCAGCACTGCCTGTGGAACGCCTGCGTAACCGCGAGCTGCCAGGGAAAGTAGGAATGTCTGGGCATACATACCGGCGTCAGAGGCTACGCGAACGTTGTCCCCTACAGCAGGAATGAACAGCAGGGCAACATGAGGCGCGCCGAAAAATCTCACATTACGCTCGACCACTTCTGAGCGACTTAAGTTATCCCCCCGCGCAACGCCCAGTGCCTGATAGTACGAGCGCCCCTGCTCCGAAGCCCGTTGCCTGAATGGCTCGGGATAAGCTTCTTTATCAAACGTAAAATCAAGACTGTAGTTCCCGGCCCTCAGATCTTCCCTCAGTGCGTGGCTTAATTCACGAAGTTTATCTCCTGCAACGATATGCAGGGACCAGGGTTGAGTATTGCAGTTGGATGGTGCGCATTGCGCTTCGAGCAAAATGTTTTTGAGGCTCTCTCTGGGGATAGGAGATGGAAGAAAGGCTCTTGCCGAGTATCTGTTTTTTACTACCTCACTAAATGTTGGCTCTTGCGAACTCATTTGCTTCTCCGCCTGAAAGTAATTTGAAGTGAATGATTCACTCTATCAAGATCCATCCTGTCACATCAGGCTCATCGTTTTCATTCCCGGTTCCAGATTAGGTCTATGAATTCCATTCATAGCGTCTATTTAAGCAGCGTAATTATCTTTAACCGCAACTTCGTTAATTTGGGTATATCGCGTGAACACGCAAGCGGAAAATGGCTACAGCTGATGGACCTACCCCAGCCTGCACGGCTGGGGCGTCATCGGAGGCTAACTAAATATTTTTATCGAAGAAGACGTCTAACTTTTGCATTGCCTGGTCAACGTATTTGGGCACCCAATACGTCTCGATATGGGTAGCGCCATCGATCAGGAAGAGTTCTTTGTCCTTCGTACCGGTGGCTTTCGCGAACGCATCTTCAGTCATATAGAGCGTATCCGCTTTTGTACCGGCAATCATCAGCAGCGGTTTATTGATGAGATTGATATGGTCCGTTACGTCAAAGCTCATCAAATCCAGAAGACTGCTGGTGGTGTATTTAAACGTGGAGTTCGGGTGCGCGTGGGTTTTCCAGTAGTACTCGTAGCCCTGGCGATACAAGGCAAAAGGTAATTTAGCAATCTGTTCATCAGTCAGGTTGGCATCGCCGGAGTAAAGCACTTCTCCTCCGGCTGCTTCCTGAGCACGTGCGTCAGAAGCCTGCTGAAGACGCTGCTGGATAGTATCCAGCTGTGAATCCTGCATACCGTTGCGGCGCACAAGGCCTGAATTAAACATGCTGATGGTTGCTATCGATTTGAACCGCTTGTCAGTTTCAGCCGCAACAAGTGAATACCCGCCGCCTCCGCAAATACCCAGCAGACCAAGGCGGGCGGTATCTACACCAGGATACTGACTGATGTAGTCAGCCATGCCGTGGATATCCTCTATGCGATTAGTGGGTTTATCCACGCTGCGAGGCATCCCACCGCTGGCACCCTGATAAGCCGCGTCGGCGGTAATGGTGATGTAGCCCTGGTCGGCGAGACGCTGGGCATACAACCCGGCGACCTGCTCTTTTATGCCACCATTAGGATGTGCAACCACCACGGCAGGATATTTTTTGGCGGGATCGTAGTTAGCAGGGGTATAGACATTCGCAGCAATCTGGATGCCATGCAGATCGTATTTCACGGGATGAATGTTGACCTTGCCTTTGACGTTCTCAGTTATGGCACCGTCATAGACGAGTGTGAATGGATTTTTTTTGTAATCAGCCGCATTGACTGAGGTCACTCCGGCCATTGCCGTGAGTAGCATTGCACTGATAAGCGTGAATTTCATGGTCTCTCCCGATGAGTGTCAGCCTGGTTATTCAGGCTCGCGGAATCAAATTTGCAGGCTCAGATTAGGCGGAGAGGGCTGTCAGCATCGTGACAGGGAAATAACATTTTTGTCAGGAAACAGGCTGGGATGGGAAAGCATTTCTGACAGCGCTGTCAGGTAGCCGTCAGCTTTATGTTGGCAATCCAAAGGCAGAATGGTCTCGATTAAATGAGATTCATGTTCAATTTTCTGAGAAACGGAGCGATCAATGAAAAGCCAGAATGCCCCAACAATGCCAGAGCGGCGCAAGCTATTAGTCGCCGGGGCGGGCATTGCCGCCGCCTCGCTGATTCCCCACGTATCGGCGGCGAGCCAATCCTCTCAGGTCGATTCCTCCAGACAAACCAGCCAACGCAATGCTGCTTCGGGCAAGCGTAAACTCGGGAAGCTGGAAGTTTCTGCCGTCGGTCTGGGCGTGCAGAACATGAGTCGTAAATACGACACCTCCGTTCCCTGGCGTCCCGAGATGATCAATGTTATCCGTCGGGCATTTGATAAAGGGGTAACGTTTTTCGACGCAGCTGAAGCCTACGGCCCTTTTGAAGTCGAAAAAATTCTCGGGGAAGGTGTCGCCCCCTTCAGGGACAAAATCGTTATCGCCACCAAGTTTGGCTGGAACATTGACCAACAGACGGGAAAGCGTTTGCCGGGCCTTAACAGCAGGCCGGAGCATATCCGGCAGGTCGTCGACAATATGCTCAAACGCCTGCGTACCGATCGTATCGACTTACTGTATCAACACCGGGTTGATCCACAGATCCCTATCGAAGATGTCGCCGGTGTGGTGAAAGATTTAATGGATCAAGGGAAAGTCCTGCACTGGGGTCTGTCTGAAATGGGCATCAACACGTTGAGGCGCGCCCATGCAGCATTACCCGTGACCGCCGTACAAAGTGAGTACTCCATGCTCTGGCGTGGCCCTGAAAAACAGGTGCTTCCAGTGTGTGAAGAGCTGGGCATTGGGTTCGTGCCATGGAGTCCACTCGGCGTGCAGTTTTTAACGGGTTGGATTGATGAGAATACCCGGTTCGCTGCCGGTGATTTCCGCGCGACAGAAACGCGTTTCGCGCCTGACAACCTGCCACACAACTTACAGCTGGTTGAACTACTGAAATCCTGGGCAATAAGAAAAAATGCTGCGCCGGGGCAGATTGCACTGGCATGGCTCATGGCCCGTAAACCCTGGATTGTTCCCATCCCTGGCACCACCAATAAAGACCATATGCTGCAAAACACAGCGGCTACCGGCGTGTCGCTGACTTCCGCTGAGATGACCGAGCTCACCCGCTCACTGGATGCGATCACTATCCAGGGTCAACGTCTGCCGGATGCTGTGCAGGTTTATTCCGATGTTGAAGCACCGATGAAAAGTTAAGAGGAAGTCCCGTTATGCGCCTGTTGTTAGTCGAAGATGAAGAAAAAACGTCAACCTATCTCTCCCGTGCGTTGGGTGAGTCCGGGTTTACGGTAGATGTCTCTGCAGATGGCGCGGAAGGTCTTCATTACGCGCTGGAGTTCGACTACGACGCGATAATACTGGATGTGATGCTGCCGGGGATGGACGGCTACCGGGTACTCGAGGGGGTGCGAGCAGCAAAACAGACGCCTGTGCTGATGCTCTCGGCACGGGGTTCGGTCGACGAGCGCGTAAAAGGACTTCGCCTTGGCGCAGATGATTATCTCCCTAAGCCCTTTTCCCTTATTGAGCTGGTGGCGCGAATTCAGGCACTGGTGCGCCGCCGCGCTACGGATGGCGCAGACATCACCCAACTGCACATTCACGATTTGCATCTCGACCTGCTGGCTCGCCGCGTATTTCGCGCCGGAACGCGACTGGAGCTGACCGCGAAAGAGTTTTCCCTGCTGAGCCTTCTGGCCCGACATCAGGGGGAGATTCTGTCAAAGATGATGATTGCGGAGCAGATATGGGACATGAATTTTGACAGCGATGCCAACGTGGTTGAAGTCGCCATTAAACGACTTCGGGCCAAAGTGGATGCCCCATTCGATATCAAGCTGTTACATACCGTTCGTGGCATGGGGTATGTCCTCGAAGTCCGGTCCGCATAAATGGAGGGGATAAGCATGCCTAAGCGTTCCATCTCCGTCCACCTGGCGCTGATGTTTGCCTTATCCGCGCTGCTGATTGTGTCCATTATCGGCATCCTGCTGAGAAGTTCCTTGCATGACTCTTTGCAAAAGCAGATGCACAACGAGCTATTGTTCCGTGAATCATTAATGAGTCCGTGGATCACCGCACGCACCTCGGCTGACGGCTGGTCGACGCTGGCCAATAAATTCACGGTGTTAACCAATTCTGAAGGTGAGCGCGTTCGCTACTGGATAGTGAGCGATAACCCACGCTTCAGCATGGGGGGAACACCCCCGGTGGGTGTTCAGTGGTCTTCTCTACAGGAAGGCTTTAATAAAGTGCCCGGTGCATCAGAAGGTGCCTGCTCGCTGTTTCTGTTAGTGAAAACTATCCCCGCCAACGGTGAGCGGCCTGAGTTGCGCTATGTGGTTGCTATCGACTCCACGCCGTACATGGGCACACTCGATGCGTTCACGCGTACATTGCTGATCATTACCGCACTGGGCGTCGTGATTGTCGCCTTACTGGGATACATCGTCTCAAGGATTGGTCTTCGTCCCGTTGGGGCGCTCAGTAAACAGGCCCGGCAGCTCGCTCCCGGGGACCATGGTCAGCGCCTGAATACCCAGGCATTACCTGACGAATTACAGCAATTAGCATCATCTTTTAATGGCGTGCTGGAACGGCAAGAGGTCGCCTGGAGACAGCTCGAAAGCTTTAATGCCGATGTTGCGCATGAGCTCCGGACTCCGCTGACTAATCTGATCGGCCAGACGCAGCTGGGGCTCTCGCGCCGACGTTCTCAAGATGAACTGGAAGAGTTATTGGGTTCCAACCTGGAAGAACTTGAGCGCATGACATCGATAGTTAACGATATGCTGTTCATGTCCCATGCCCATGCGGGTGAACATGCGTCCCAGCTTACCCAGGTGTCCCTGCGGGAAGAAACCCTGAAAACAGCGGAGTATGTGGAACCCTCTTTTGCTGAAAAACAGCTCTCTCTGGATGTTCAGGGCGACGTCACCGCGGACATCGACCGGCGATTGTTCCACCGCTCACTGGCCAATTTACTGGAAAATAGCGCAAGACATTCCCCCTCCAACAGCACGGTTACGGTGCGCTTAAGCGAAAAAGGCCATCAGGCCTGGGTAGAAGTTTTAAACCTTGGAGAGCCGATAGCGCCAGAGCACTTACACCGGCTTTTCGAGCGGTTCTATCGCGTCGACACCTCCCGAGCCAGAAGTGACACCCATCATGGACTGGGCCTGTCGATCGTACGTGCCGTTGCCATTATGCACCGGGGAGATGTCTTTGCGCGTAGTGAAGGTGGCATCAATACATTTGGCCTCACCTTTGCGATACAAGCGGATAAAGCGGCGGGCAATGCTCAATCCGGCACTGAGCCGGGACCAGGGTTAACTGACAGAATTGTCAGGGGGGCGTCAGCCTGACGTCATCACCCTCTCGATAAAATCATCGCAGGCAATCCCCTCTTCATTGATAAGGACGCTTTGCATGATCGGACATTTACGTTACCTCGGGCTGTTACTGCCCTTCTTCACATTTTCATCCTGGGCAGCGGAACAAAATCCCGCTGTCCATATCGCTCCAGCAGGAAGTCAGAACGCGGTGTTCGGGCCAGCCGAGAACTTTACCGGTCGTGTCAGGGTTGATCCTCTCTTCAAACCGGATAACGACATCAGTGTTTCCGGGGCTTATGTCACGTTTGAACCCGGCGCTCGTTCCGCATGGCATACGCATCCGGCAGGTCAGCGGCTGATTGTGACCTCTGGTGTTGGGCTCACCCAACAAGAAGGCCAGCCGGTGCAGGTTATCCGCGCCGGTGACGTTGTCTCTTGCCCGGCGGGCGTCAAACACTGGCACGGGGCGGCCCCCGGCAGCGCGATGACGCATCTGGCGATAACCGGGGTTGTGGATGGCAAAAGCGTTAACTGGATGGAGAAAGTGACAGATGAACAATACCACGCCCATTAAAGCATTAGCGGCAGCGGTACTGCTGACCTTTGGTTTTGGTCTCGCGGCACATGCTGCGCCCGTCAATAAAGGAGCCTCAGAAATGAACCACGAAAAAAAGGTTTCAGATACGCTGTCAGCCAGCCAACAGGCCATCCCGTTGATTGCGGCATCGATGGCCAGCAGTCAGATGGATAAGCTGAATGCAGCCCTGAATCAGGGACTGGATGTCGGGCTCACGATAAACGAAACCAAAGAGATTCTCGTCCAGCTTTATGCCTATACGGGCTTCCCCCGTAGCCTGAATGCGCTTAGTGAACTGATGAAGGTCGTCGAAGCACGTAAACAACGTGGTATCAAAGACGTTGAGGGTAAAGAACCCGTTGCCCCGATCCCTGTCGGGGATGAGCTTCGCCGTGTCGGTACCGCAAACCAGACAAAAATCTCAGGCACTCCCGTCCAGGGCCCACTGTTTGATTTTGCCCCGGTGATTAACCAGTTCCTGCAAACGCACCTTTTCGGCGACATTTTCGCCCGTGATAACCTCGACTGGCAAAGCCGCGAGCTGGCAACGGTTGGCGCATTAGCGGCCACGCCGGGCGTCGAATCACAACTGCTGTCGCATACGCGAGCAAGCATGCGGGTCGGCCTGACGGCGTCGCAGCTCCGCCAGCTGGCACAGGTTCTGCGTGAACATGGCGAAAGTGATGCAGCAACGCGAGCTGAAAAGGCGCTGCAGAAGGCGCTCGCAAACAATTAGGAGTGGGTTATGGAGCATGATCCCAACCGCAGAATGTTAATCACCGCACTTGCCGGGCTGACGCTTGCGAACGTTTCTTTTGCCTCAGCTGCGACCGGAACCGCAAACGTACAGGGTAAAAGCCGTGTGCTGGTGGCGTACTTTTCCCGGAGCGGAAATACACGAGTCATTGCGGGCATCATTCACCGCAGCCTGAATACCGATCTGTTTGAAATCGAAACGGCTACGCCTTATCCGGAAGACTATTTTCAGACCGTTGAACAGGCGAAAAAAGAGCGTGAGCGAGGCGTAAAACCGGCATTAAAAAATAGCGTTGCAGATATCTCACGCTACGAGACCGTGTATTTAGGCTTTCCGATCTGGGGAACCAGCGTGCCGCCCGTAGTGCAAACCTTTCTCAGCAACCACAACCTGGCGGGCAAATTACTCATCCCCTTTATTACTCACGGCGGCTACGGTAAAGGAGACAGCGACGACATCCTTGCCAGTCTCGCCCCAACTGCGCGTCGGGAAAAACCACTGGTCATTGAATGCGACCAGGAGCGAAGAACCACTGAAACCGTAACGAGTTGGTTAGAGACGATACGCAGTTAACCGTCCGCATTCATGAGGCTGCCAAATAGGGGCAATCAGGGGTGCTAAATAATTAACGCTGACAACTCAGATATGATTGAACGGCAAACATAACAGAGGATGTAATCTTGAAGACGATCTTAAAAACGCTGGCCATTTGCGTGATGGCGGGTGGCCTGGTGGCGCAGTCGGTATACGCCGAGCCGCTGGTCATTCAGGAACAGGGAAGCTTTTCTGCGGGTGGCACCATCATCACTGCACCAGGAACATTTGATGCGAAGAAGCCGCTGGAGTCTGCTGGTCAAACTTATCATGGCGATCATGCGTCTGTGTTCTACCAAATCCCGGAGAATCCGCATAAATACCCTATCGTCATGCTGCACGGCGCGGGCCAGTCTTCTCGCACCTGGGAAAGTACACCGGACGGTCGTGAAGGTTTCCAGAACCTATTCCTGCGGCGCGGATTCTCAACCTATCTTGTCGATCAGCCCCGTCGGGGTAATGCCGGGCGCACGACTGTAGAAGGTACTGTTACGCCTAAACCGGATGAACAGATGTGGTTTAACCAGTTCCGTGTCGGCGTCTGGCCAGAGTATTTTAACGGCGTTCAGTTCTCTCACGACAAAGAAGCCCTGAATCAGTATTACCGTCAGATGACCCCGAATACCGGGCCGTTTGATATCAATGTTATCTCTGATGCGATGTCCGCCGTCGTGGATAAATCCGGCCCGGCTATCCTCTTCACCCACTCTCAGGGTGGCGGACCAGGCTGGTATACGGCGATGAAAAACGACAAGGTCAAAGCCATTGTTGCTTTCGAGCCAGGTAGCAGTTTTGTCTTCCCGGAGAAAGAACTGCCAGCCCCTATGCCAAGTGCATTCGACACGCTGAAGGGTGAGCCTGTGCCAATGGAGCATTTTATGGCGCTGACCAAAATCCCGATTCTGATTATTTACGGCGATAACATACCGGATAAACCTGTCGCCACGCCCGCGCAGGACAGCTGGCGCGTACGTCTGGCGATGGCTCGTGAGTGGCGTGACGTGGTGAACAAGCATGGCGGTGATGTGACGGTGACGCATCTACCTGAAGTGGGAATCAAAGGGAATACCCACTTCCCGTTCTCTGATTTAAATAATGTACAGATTGCTGATTTGGTGAGTAAATTCTTGAAAGAGAAAAATTTGCAGTAGGAAGATCCAGTATTGAGCCCTCAATAATGAGGGCTCAATACAACCATCTGCATTATAAAAAATAAATGGGAACTTGACAGTCTGCGTTGAACTGCGATTTCAATGGGTCGATGCAACTCTATCCTTAATCGAAGAGGAGTGTTGCTGTTAGGTCAAATGTCTAGCTAGATTTAGCGATACATATGCAACCTTATCTCGCTATTATCTTTTACGCCGCGCTCCCTTTTCATTTATCAAATCACTCTCACCTTTACGTCCATTAATGACGTAATGCACTTCACAATGAATTCTATACTGTGTAAAAAAATCAGAAAGCGCCATATGTAATTCACGTGCCCATGGAAGGCGCTCAAAATTCACATCAAAAAAATCATATACATATTCCGTATTTTCCCTGAGATGGAAAACATTATTTCTAAACGTCCTGAGAGAATCAGCGTGTTCTTTCATTAACCTCCCTATGTTATTTGAAATCGGTAGCAATTCCTTAAAATCATCAGGACGCTCATTGTTAAGCAAGATCCGCAGGTTTAGCTTACGAACACCCTCGCAAACCACTCCCAGAAAACCCAACCAGGTAGAAAGATAAATTCTTATATCTATTTCATCACGCTCGTTTAAATGACCATTGACATGCGATTTTTGTCTAAGTTTTTCGTAATTCTTAAACATAAGCTCAGCTGACTGAAAATAATGAGTAAGAAGAACCAACACACGGTCTTGATTCCGGTTAGGAAGTTTATCTCCAGGATGTCTGCTGTCTATATCTACAGCGTAGAAAAATGGAGCATTAGCAATATAATAAAGGTCATAATCAATACAAACCAATTGTTCTTTATCTAATGCATTATTCAAACAGTCTGCAACTTCATCCTTATTCTTGAAGCCATAAGAACTCAGATTCTCTCCTGCAAAAAGGGTTAGCCTCCATAAATTAAACCCTCCAACCTCCCCCTGAGCACCAAAATCAAAATCAACATCCCCAGAACTAAGCCTTACCAGACAACCAGCACCATGCTTATGGTATTTAACGCCATCATCTAACTCATCAGAAATTGGTATATCTAATTCAATCCAATGATTACAACTCAATGGCATTGGTATACCAGAACGATGCATTATTTTTAGCGCGACCAAGATCTTTTCTTGAAAATCAAAAATCAAACGAGCAAGTTTTTCATTCATCGCAGCAGCCCATATTCCATTATTTAAAATAATAGTATCTTAAACCATCCCTCCCCTAAAAAAACAATAGTCAAATTATGAACATTCCATCCCCTCATGAACGATTTTCATATGACACATTCTCAACTTAAATTTCTGGCACTAAGCGGGCTTGAGCAGACAGATTTCACGAGATAAGGGCATGGATAAATTCTCCATACCCTTGAACTATTACTTCCCAGTTGATTTGCTTGGTTTCAGCCCAGGGGTATTGCCGGGGGTATCCTTATTATCACGTCTGCGTTGATCAGGTTTTCCTGTTGATTTTGCAATTGGTTTTGGACCAGGCTTAAGCCCCATAATCGTATTCCTTTGCCATGTCAGAGGTTATTCCTCAGTATGGATATAAGGGGAGTAGTAGGAATTATCAAGCTCGGATGGGAGGTGGATAGCGACTACTAGACTATTATGTGAACAATATCATCTTTTGGTACAAAGCCGCCCATCAGCCCCCAAATTAATGACCCCACCTAATAAACCCTAGCGAATTACCCCACCTAATAGAATAAATCACTTTGCGTTATGCTTTTCCTGGACAACAGCCCAAAGGATAACGTCATGCAAACTGTAAAACTGAACAACGATATTGAAATGCCCCTGCTGGGCTTTGGTGTTTTCCAGATGACGGATACTACTGAATGCGAAAGAGCCGTTATTGATGCCATCGATACGGGATACCGCCTGATCGATACCGCTGCGTCTTACCAGAATGAAACCCAGGTCGGGAACGCACTGAAACAGACCGGTATCGAACGTAACGAACTTTTTGTAACGACCAAGCTGTGGCTTCAGGATACGAACTACGAAGGTGCTAAAGCCCAGTTCGAACGTTCTCTGAACCGGCTGCAGCTTGATTACGTTGACCTGTATCTGATTCACCAACCTTACGGCGATGTCCATGGGGCATGGCGTGCTATGGAAGAACTGCAACAGGCAGGCAGAATACGCGCTATTGGTGTCAGCAACTTCCATCCTGACAGACTGGCCGACCTTATCGCATTCAACAACGTGGCCCCTGCGGTAAACCAGATTGAAGTTAATCCCTTCAACCAGCAACTGCATGCCGTTCCATGGATGCAAAGCCGTGGTATTCAACCGGAAGCCTGGGCGCCGTTTGCTGAGGGTAAAAATGGTCTGTTCCAGCACCCCGTGTTAACGGCAATTGGTCAGAAGTACGGCAAAAGCGTGGGCCAGGTTGTGCTGCGTTGGATCTTCCAGCGAGGCATCGTTTCGCTGGCGAAATCGGTGCGCAAAGAACGCATGGAAGAAAACATCAACATTCTCGATTTTGAACTCAGCTCTGAAGATATGCTGCAGATTGCCGCCCTCGACACTGCAACCAGCGCCTTCTTCTCTCACCGCGACCCGGCGATGGTGGAATGGCTGACTGGCCGCAAACTTGATGTTTAAGTCGCGATAATAGAGGTATTCACTCAATGCAAAAACGTTATCTGGGTAAATCCCGACTCGAAGTCTCCGCGCTTGGGCTCGGTTGCATGGGCTTAAGCCACGGCTACGGCCCGGCGACCGATACCCGACAGGCTATCGAGCTCATTCGCGCAGCGGTTGAACGTGGCGTCACCTTCTTCGATACCGCTGAAGTGTATGGACCCTTCCTCAATGAAGAGGTTGTTGGCGAAGCCTTAAAACCATTTCGTGACCGCGTGGTCATCGCCACTAAGTTTGGTTTTACTTTTGGCGACGACAACAAGCAGCAGATTTTAAACAGCCGTCCGGAGCATATCCGTGAAGCAGTGGAAGGATCATTACGTCGTCTAAAGACTGATGTCATTGATCTGCTGTACCAACACCGTGTCGACCCGGATGTCCCTATTGAAGATGTTGCGGGAACAGTGAAGGACCTGATCGCTGAAGGCAAAGTTAAACATTTCGGTCTGTCCGAAGCGGGTGCGCAAACTATTCGTCGTGCGCATGCCGTACAACCTGTCACTGCCCTACAAAGCGAATACTCAATGTGGTGGCGCGAGCCTGAGCGGGAGATCCTGCCGTTGCTGGAGGAATTGGGTATTGGTTTTGTACCCTTCAGTCCATTAGGTAAGGGCTTCCTGACAGGATCGATTAGGCCAGGAACCACTTTTGGCAAGGATGACTACCGCAGCACAGTACCACGTTTCGCCGGGCAGGCGATTGAAGCCAATGAAAAGCTGGTCTCATTGCTGGGTGAACTGGCGGCAGAGAAAGGCGTGACGTCTGCACAAATTGCGCTGGCATGGCTGCTGGCACAAAAGCCGTGGATTGTTCCTATCCCTGGTACCACCAAACTGCATCGACTGGAAGAAAACCTTGGGGCTGCCGACATCATTCTTTCACAGGATGACTCACGGCAGATAATACAGGCGCTTGAAACGATTAAAATCGTCGGCGAACGTTACTCCCCTGAACATCAGGCCCGCGTGGGCCGTTAATACCCGGACGGGTCCGCTACGATTGGCGGACCCGTTATTCCGCGTAGCGAAGTGCATCGATCATCAGCGCAAAAGCGGGCGGATGCTGCTTACGGCTCGGGTAATAAAGATAATATCCGGGAAAAGATGGGCACCAGTCCTGCAGAACCTGAATCAGCTCTCCTGCCTTTATATAATCCTGCACCCTGTCCTCAGGCATACAGGCGATGCCAAAACCGGATAACGCCGCATCAATCCTTTCCGCCTGCAGATTAAACGTGACCTGCCCTTCCACTCTGACCCGTAACGGTTTCCCTTCCTTTTCAAACTCCCAGTGGTAAAGCCCACCGGCTGTCGGCAGGCGCATATTGATGCACCGGTGATTTTGCAGCTCGTGCGGCGTTTCAGGTGCAGGGTTTGCAGCGAAATAAGACGGAGCGCCCACCACAGCCATTCTCATGTCCGGCCCAATTTTTACCGCAATCATGTCCTTATCTACGCTTTCGCCCAGGCGGATCCCGGCATCAAAACGCCCCTCAACGATATCGACAAAGCCGTTATCAACCACCAGTTCGAGATTAATTTCCGGATATTCCCTGAGGAAGGGTTTTAGCTTCGGCCAGACCAGACTTCGCGCGGCATGCTCCCCGGCAGATAAACGAATATTGCCGGAGGCGGTGCCGTTTAGTTGAACCAGTGATTCCAGCTCTTGCTCAAGATCGGCAATACGAGGTTCAAGGCAGGCAATAATTCTCTCACCGGCTTCTGTAGGGGCCACGCTTCGGGTCGTGCGGGTCAGAAGGCGGATATTCAGCCTTTCCTCCAGGGCCTTTATCGCGTGGCTGAGTGCAGACTGGGAAACACCCAGTTTGCCCGCTGCTTTGGTAAAACTTCGCTCCCTTGCCACCACAAGAAAGATTTGCAATTCGTTGAAGTTTTCTTTGAGCATCGGCAATTTCCTTATGGGGGCATTCCCTTCATCGCACATTCATGAAGGGGGTTCATAGACACAATCATTTTGCCCTATTACTGACAATAATGATCATTGATATTCTGACGGTATCGAAAATAAGGCTGAATTATCAGAAGGTTTATTATGAAAATACTCGTTGCAGGGGCGACAGGAAGTATTGGCCTTCATGTCGTGAATACCGCTATCGAAATAGGTCATCAGCCTGTGGCGCTGGTCAGAAACAAACACAAAGTAAAATTACTTCCTCGTGGAACAGATATTTTTTACGGCGATGTTTCAATGCCTGAAACACTCATCGACTTGCCGAAAGATATTGATGCCATCATCTTCACTCTGGGTTCCGATGGTCAGGGTCGTATTGGTGCCAGAGCGATAGATTACGGCGGAGTGCGTAATATTTTACGAATATTCAGGGATACGCCTGTTCGTATCGGCCTGATGACCACGATTGGCGTGACTGAACGACTCAGTACCTGGAATCAACGCACTGAGGTTCATGACTGGAAAAGACGTGCCGAGCGTCTGGTAAGGGCCAGCGGTCACCCCTATACCATCGTCAGGCCCGGCTGGTTTGACTACAACAATGATGATGAGCACAGCATCGTTATGCTCCAGGGGGATCGTCGCCATACGGGAACACCGGAAGATGGTGTGATATCCCGGGAGCAAATCGCCCAGGTTCTGGTCTGTGCCCTGACCAACGATGCGGCAAAAAATAAAACGTTCGAGCTGGTGGCTGAACGAGGCGAAGCACAGCAGCATCTGTCCCCGCTGTTTGCAGATCTGCTGGCTGATGATCCTGAAAAAAATGATGGGGTTCTGGACATAGACAATATGCCTCTGCGTGAAGAACCTGACTGCATTATTAACGAGCTGAAGCTGTATTCAAAATAACTTAACTAATGTAAGGATCTGACAGCTTTGTCATATAGCGATCAGTCTCATGACAGCTTAGGTCTGTATATTTGAATGTACAGAGGGGAGAGTTCCCCTGATACGAGTCCAATTTCAAACATAATTTTTAAAAGAGGTATTAGATATGAAATCACTACTTATTACTTCATTGATTATGGGATTTATTGCAGTGAATGCCGCATCTGCCGCTCAGGAAATTAACCATGCAGATGGGAAAGAAAAGATCGGTGTCGTCTCAACCAGCAATGCCTATACGCTTGATGATTTATCAAATGCGCTCTCTCGTAAGGCTGATGAGCAAGGAGCAACATCGTTCAAAATTCTGTCAACCACGGGGAATAACCGGCTGCACGGGGTTGCTGAAACCTATCAATAAAACTTAATTGCGATGATACATAATTTCCATATGGAATAACAATCTATAGTAAAAGCAAGCACCATCATCATTCACACATTACATTTATTAAGATAGCTAGAAGCTTCAAATAATTAGATATTTAACATTACCCATGTTCAATCAAAAAAAATAACGCCCTACTATTTCAAGTAAAAATCACTAATATTTTCAGATAGTAGTGGCGTTAACTTTTTCAGTTTTTTTATTTTTTCTTGCAGGAGGTTTAGGCTTATACGCATTAACAAAAAGTTGATATGAATCCTGTAATGATAATCCGGGAAGGGTATCGTTTTTAGCACTAAATATTGCATAATACTTTTCGAATCGACTTATATCTTTTTCAAACACCCATGTCCATTCAGAATCATATAGTCTTTCCCCTCCTTTTTCCTTATTTTTGTTCTCAACTGTACGATTAATTATAAATTTGAAAACGGTATTATTCAAAGTTCTAATAAAATTCTCAACAATAAATGCGATTTGCTCGAGATCATCATTATTGAGTATTATCGGTTTTTCTAAGTGCTTCATATGTTCAGCCAATCCTAGTCGGATTGCATTTTTCGAACCCAACTTACCAAATCGGTGAACACAACAATGCCTTAACTCGCAAACTTTCATGAATTCGCTTGAGCATTTCATCATTTCGATTGGTCTTTGTCCTTTCATTCCAATAATGTCCTTTAATGTTTCAAAAACATTATAAGGGCTTGCCAATGAAAAGTCCTCAAGTAAAGCTTCTGGTAATAACTCCTTTTTATGGTGTTGTGCCGCTGCATAACTAACGGCCTTATCAGAAACTATAGACTGAATATATTCATCATGATTAATTAGATTCCTGATAAGAGCTCGCAAATAACTTTCGGCTGCAGACACATAACCTAATAACAACAGATGGCTTAATGTGTTTGAAATATCACCAGATCTTAACAAGTGAAGTTGCTTTGTATTAGCTATAAAAAGATCTAACGGGGATTCCTTGCTATCAACAGGTAACTCATTAAATTTTTTGTGCGTCTCAAACGAAAAAACTAGAGCTGGATTACTACATAGTTCAAAAAACTCTCTTCCATCTAAGTTATCATGAGTTGCAGTGACAACTGAGGACGCCACATTATGATGAGTGGTCTCTTCATAATCCTCTTTTGATTCTAGTTCCATTTTCCCGACTCTTTTTAAATTAAACTTTTCAGATAAGAAAGACACGATTGACAAGTAAATGCCATCAAAATTAAGACAAAAACTCTTCAACATGTGATAACACTTTGTCCATAATTTTATTGGCAATTTTGGGTCCTATTCTGTGAATTTTTCTTAACTCACTCCCTGGGTCTTGTAAGGACAATACATCTCCTATAGTTTTTACTTTTTCCAGCCCAGATAGTTTTTGCATTTGCCAAGATGTTAGATGTGGTACTTTTGAAAGTGGAATAGACATGCACTGATTATAGGCCGACTCATCAATCAATTGATTCCCACAATGGTGGCAAAATTTTTGATTGTCAGTCAATCGCGGAGTCTTGCAGTTATTGCATGGAGGTAAAGTTAGTTTAAGTCTCGCAAGTTGCTCAGCATTGAATAATGATGAAATGTTTCTTCTGACAGGATGCTTAGCATTCTTTCTTAGTATTTTTTGAATAATCTGAGAGGGAGAAAAACCTCTACTTCCTTCGTTAAACACTCTTTCCTTTATCAATAAAGCATAATGAGGAATATATCTTTCATAAGTACGCCCATCACCATGAGAAATATCAGGAAGATTATAAAAAAGCCCTGTTTCAATTAATAGTTTAGTGAGTCGAGAAAAATAAACATTATCATTTTTCTCTATGCCGATTATGACTTGTTTCTCTTCTTTATATTGGGAGTTACTTTCCTTGAGTAATTCGACTACTTTTAATAAAAGTGATTCACCTAATGAAACAATGTCAAACAATCGAGGTAGCTTATATTTTAGTGAACTGTATTCGCTGAGTCTAAGCTCAACATACTTTTCAATTATTTTATTGAATTTTTGCTGAGTTGTCTGACTTAAAGTTGTTTGACAATCCCTTAACATCATCAAAAAAGAACGTGGAATACCAAATGCTGAGAATTTAAATAACTCTTTCAAGTCATCCGGGATGCCATCATACCCAGGAAATCTTGCCTGCGCTATAGCATCCATCACTGAGGAATAATTAGGGTGCTGTACCGAAATCCAAGCATCAATTGTTTCAGCATCATGAGCAACATGAAACCTTGGGCCATATTCGGTTGTTCCAGGATAAACCGATGCCTTTAAAGCTATTTTTGAGGTTTTTAGACTACGTACAATATCAAAAAACTCGTAAAGATATTCAGGAGTTAAGCTTATTGCAGCATCGTCTAATAAAATAATGACTCTTTTACGTTCAAGCCAATCGCATAGTGAACTCAACGAGGATATGACAGAAGAAACACTGATCAATTGAACAATGTTTTCTTGTTCTAATGATGGCGAAAGACCCTGCTCAAGCCTTACGATTAAATTAATTAGGAACTCTTTATCCGCTATGAGTATCGTTGACAAATCAAGATCTTCAGAATCTTCAATATCGCAAGCAATTTCATAAGCAGAGAGTAGTATCTTTGCTAATACCCATTTATGAAAGAGATCAATTGCATTAGGTTTAGATTTTAAAAGCGGCTCTAACTTAAAATATTTATTAAAGGAAACATAGAGTGGTAATGGTGCGTTATCATCGTTTTTACATTCAACCCAAGCATAACGCATCAAATGTGTTTTACCACATCCCCTAGGACCAACTATAAGTTTGATTCCTGGGGATATAAGAGCATTATGTATAATATCGAAAAACTCTCCAGATCTGATAGTATTATTTTTTATCGTATCCTCATCAATATAATCAGCTCGTTCCTCGACAAGAAATTTACTATCTAATTCCATATCAGTCATGTTAAATCCTTACGAGATGTATTTTTTTTAATGCATCCATTGTAATATGTTGTGCGGCTACACCACTACTCGCTCGAGATAATTCCTCTTGCCCATCTTGAGAACAAAGAAAATCAAATAATTTTTTCTTATCTTCACCAGAGGCTCGTATCAGAAAAATACAGTCACTGATATAAGAATACCCGCTCTCAACAAACACTATTTTTTCATAAAACTTTCGCCCAACCCTTGCTATTAATATGTCACCAGGCTTAGCAATGACATCTAATTTTGATGGCTTCAATTCTTCTACAGACTTGCAGTGGAATTTAATGCACTTTTCATCACCACTAAACTTTGTCGTATGAAAAACATGTTCCGTAATTTCCTTTGAATTAAACCTACCTCTAAAAATTGAAATGTTTTTAAGCATCCCAATTGTGCTAAACTCTTCATTTTTATTATAATGATAAGAGTAGTCCATTCTCTCAATCGCATCTTCTTTTCTAATTAAAACAGGAGGCGACAATTCCCCATCTTTAGTTATACAATGTAATTGTATTTTCTGATGAGGCACAATTTTTTTATTAAAAATCAAAATATGTGTTTTAGCTTCTGTCCTTTTGAAGATATTCCTAGGTAATTCAATGACTTTTGTAATTGAATGTTCATTCAATAAATATCGTCTTAAACCTATAAACTTTCTTGCTGTAAATATACCATCAGGTAAAATTATCCCAGCCTCACCGCCTTTTTTAAGAAACCTGATGACTTGAGATATAAATATTATCTCTGCTGGGACATATTTTGAGATAGATATATATTTATCTGCCCCAATCTCACTAATGATTTTAGAATAATCATCCCTCCATTCAGGGAGAGTGAATGGAGGGTTACATACTGCAACATCAAAATTTCCTTGATGTCGGGCAAGCATTTCAGGAAATGAATGAACAAGGGCATCTGTTACAATATGAGTAAGATTATCACATACTTTTTTTGACATCCGAGATTCTATATCCAAAGAATATGCTTCTGCATTCTTCCATCGGTCTAAAGCGGCATAGGTTAAGCTCCCCTCACCCGAAGCTAAATCAATAATATTATTGACTTTTTCAGCTTTCATCTGAGAAACCAATAATGCACTTATGGATTCTTTTGTATAGTATCTTCCGAGACTATCTCGTTGTGTGAATGGCATATAGTTACTGTTCATTTTTTATACACACTTTAAGTACGCTACCGCCCTAGGCGTTACGGCTACCCAAAACCAACATAATCAGGTAACTTATTGATATTTATAAACTTACTCTCAAACCTTACAGCCCTAAAACCTAAAAAAGACAGAAGTGTAGGTAACAAAGGGCAATCGGATCTAGGGCTAATGTTTAAACTTAAGTATCAAAATATACGGTTATAGGTCATTTTCCTAATCAATCCTATCATCACGTCAAATCTACTTTGTAGCGTTCACCAGCAAAGAAATACATGAATTATGATTAGCGTTTATATGGTCCGCATACCACTGCATCATCTTCCTCCTTCCTTCCAGATACAACGCATGGTTATACGTCCCACGAATCGCGTTCTTATCGACATGCGCAAGCTGGGTTTCAATCCATGCCGTATTAAACCCTTCCTCATGCAAAATCGTACTCATCGTGTGACGGAAACCATGCCCCGTTACCTTCCCCGTATATCCAATCCGCTTGAACACCTGATTTATACTCGCTTCGCTCATTGTTTTGCGGGGATCATTCCTCCCAGGAAACACCAGAGGATATTGCCCAGACATCACTTTGAGCTGCTGTACGATCTCTAGTGCTTGGGTAGAGAGGGGTACCAGGTGAGGCCGTTTCATCTTCATGCGCTCTGCAGGTATTTCCCACACCGCTTTTTCAAGATCAAACTCACTCCAGAAAGCACCTCGGAGCTCACCGGTGCGAACTCCCGTAAGGATCAGCAGACGAGCGGCAAGAACAACGAGCGGGCTGCCTGTATAGCCAGAAAGAGCTTTAAAGAAGTCTGGTAACTCCTCAACGGTAAGGAAGGGATAATGCTTCGATTCATGCCCTGACATCGCGCTGGTAAGATCCGCTGCAGGGTTATATTCCGCACGACCAGTCACGATGGCGTAACGGAAGACTTCGCTGCAGCGCTGTCGAACCTTCTTGGCCTTCTCTGTTGCACCACGGCTTTCCATTCGACGCAGCACATTCAGTAGAACCAAAGGTTTGATTTCATTCACTGGCTGCTGGCCGATATAGGGGAAAATATCTTTATTGAAAGCTTCGATAATGTCGGAGGCATAACCTTCTGACCATCGGCTCATCTTCGTTCCGTGCCATTCAAGCGCCACAGCCTGAAACGTATTATTGAGCTGTACATCCCGAACCAGCTTTTCTTCTTTCTTGGCAAACGATGGATCGATACCCTCGGCCAGCTTTTTCTTGGCTTCATCGCGTAGTGCCCTCGCTTGTGCAAGGGACACTGCCGGATAAACGCCAAAAGCCATACGCTTCTCTTTTCCATTGAAGCGATATTTCATCCGCCAGTATCTGGAACCAGAAGGAATAACCTCAAGATACAAACCAGCACCATCTGCCAGCTTATAGGCTTTCTCTCTGGGTTTAGCAGCATCTACCTGCCGCGCATTTAACTTCATTGGGGGCATCTCCCTGGACCGAACACAGAATGCCCCCACTTATGCCCCCAACTGTAACTTGATTCCGGTTGAGTCCAGTTGATAACAGGAGATAAGATACGGGCCAGAAACCGCAGTATACGGGCTTTAAGTTGATTTCGGTAGACTTGGGAAGAGTTTGAAATGGTGCCGATAATAGGAGTCGAACCTACGACCTTCGCATTACGAATGCGCTGCTCTACCAACTGAGCTATATCGGCACTGAGGGAATTATTTGCTGAGGAAACGCCTAAAGTGCGGGAATTACGATAGTTAAATTCATCAATAGCGTCAAGGTGCTCGGGATTCGTATGACTATTAAATCAACACAAAAGGCCATTTTGTTCTTAAGGTGATTTTCCTTAGGGAAATTATTTATATCTACAAATTCTATCAAGCCGCACACATACGACATCAGACCGGGCGTTTTTTAGTTAGTCTGGAACACGTATTCCATTATTCAATGGATAATTGGAATTTCCGTTAACCCATCACGGAGTCTGTTATGTCTATCTCATCTCGCCTCAATCGCCGGTATATTCTGGCGCAGCGCCCTCAGGGGATGCCTTCCGATCAAGATATTCGTTTAGAGCAAATTGCTCAGCCAGAACCGGTACAAGGGCAGGTTTTACTGCGCACGCTTTATCTTTCGTTAGATCCCTATGTCCGTGGCCGTATGGATGATACACCGTCTTATTCGCCTCCGTTGGCTATCGGTGAGGTGATCTGCGGCGGTACGGTGTGTCGCGTTGAGCAATCACTGAATGAGAAATATCAGGTTGGCGATCTGGTTTTGGCCTACACCGGTTGGCAGGACTATGCATTATCAGACGGTGAAGGGCTGCAAAAGCTAGATGCCAATATGGCTCACCCTTCCTACGCCTTGGGCCTATTGGGGATGCCTGGTTTTACGGGCTATATGGGCCTCACCGATATCGGCAATCCACGGCCGAGTGAAACCGTAGTTGTGGCCGCCGCAACAGGTGCCGTGGGTTCCGTTGTGGGTCAGGTAGCAAAACTACGCGGCTGCCATGCAATCGGCATTGCCGGTGGTGCTGAGAAATGTCGCTATGCGGTTGAAACGCTGGGGTTTGATATTTGTCTTGATCATCAAGCACCGGATTTTGCCGTGCAGTTAAAACGAGCCTGCAGCAAAGGCATCGACGTCTATTATGAAAACGTCGGCGGCGCCGTTTTTGACGCGGTTCTTCCTCTGTTGAATACCAAGGCAAGAATCCCGGTATGTGGCATGATCAGCCAGTACAACGGTCATCATAGCGACCACCAGCAAGACCGTTTACCGCTGCTGATGTCGACCATCTTAAAAAAACGCATGCGCGTTGAAGGCTTTATTATTTCTCAGGACTATGGCGATCGTTATCCTGAATTTTATGCCCAGATGAGCACATGGCTGGCGCAAGGAAAAATCGCGTTTAAAGAAGATATTGTCGAAGGACTTGAGAACAGTATTAGCGCCTTCCAAGGGCTATTGAGCGGTAAAAACTTTGGTAAGCTGATTATTAAAGTCGCGGAATAACCAAGAATATCTTCCTGTTAAACGGAGAGATATTTTGTAGAACGGGTAGATAGAAAAAACGGCGCTCAATGCGCCGTTTTCATTCTGCGAGAGAAACCATTAGCGACGAATTAAATCGTCACCGTAACCAATCCATTTATAGGTGGTTAAGGCTTCTAGACCCATCGGGCCACGGGCGTGTAGCTTCTGGGTGCTCACCGCAACTTCAGCGCCTAAGCCAAACTGGCCGCCGTCGGTGAAGCGCGTGCTGGCGTTAACGTAAACCGCTGAAGAATCCACTTCACGCACAAAACGATCGGCATGGTGCATGTTGCGCGTCAAAATCGCATCAGAGTGCTGAGTGCCGTGCTCGCGGATGTGCTCAATCGCACCGTCCAGCCCGTCAACCACCACCACGTTCAGATCCAGCGACAGCCATTCGTCATCTAATTCCGCCTCTTGTACCGGCGTCACAGGCGCAGGCCCTTGGCTTAGCAACGGCAATGCATGCGGGCAGGCGTGTAATGAAACGCCCACTTCGTGCATACGCTGGCTGAGCTGCGGTAAGAACTGCGCGGCATCCTGTTTGTTTACCAACAGCGTTTCTACCGTATTGCAGGTGCTTGGACGCTGGGTTTTCGCATTCACAATAATCTTCAACGCCTGTTCAGCATCCATGCCCTGATCGACATAGATATGACAAACGCCGATACCGCCGGTGATCACCGGGATCGTTGACTGCTCGCGGCACAGTTTATGTAACCCTGCCCCACCGCGCGGGATCAGCATATCAACGTAGCTATCCAGTTTAAGCAGCTCGGTGACCAGCGCACGGTCAGGACTTTCAATCGCCTGCACGGCATCGGCTGGTAGCCCTGCTTTTTCCAGCGCACGCTGAATCACTTTTACCGTGGCCTGATTGGTACGGTGCGTCTCTTTGCCACCGCGCAGGATCACCGCGTTACCGGTTTTAAGGCACAGCGCTGCGGTATCCACGGTCACGTTCGGGCGTGCTTCATAAATCACCCCCACCACGCCTAACGGCACGCGACGACGTTCTAGATTTAACCCGCTGTCTAATACGCTGCCATCAATCACTTTACCCACCGGATCGGTGAGGTTACACACCTGACGCACGTCGTTAGCGATGCCTTCCAAACGGCTCTGCGTAAGCTGTAAACGATCGAGCATCGCTTCGCTCAAGCCGTTCTCACGCGCCTGCTGAACGTCCATCTGGTTCGCTTGCAGAATAGATGCACTATCCTGCTCTAAATAATCGGCAATCAGCGCAAGCGCCTGATTCTTCTGCGCCGAGCTAAGGACGGCTAAGTGATAGGATGCCCGTTTGGCCGCCTTACCCATTTCTTCTAACATGTTAACCCCTTAGCTTACGATCATATCGTCGCGGTGGACGGCAACTGGGCCGTATTCATAGCCCAAAACACCGCTGATTTGCTGTGAATGGTGGCCGGCAATCATACGCAGCGCATCGCTGTTGTAGCGGCTCACGCCGTGGGCCAGATCGCGCCCTTCCAGATTGCGAATGCGGATAACTTCACCGCGCGAGAAATCACCGCTCACATCACGAATACCTTTGGGCAACAATGAGCTGCCACGTTCGAGAATCGCAGTCACGGCGCCATCGTCGACGGTAATCTCACCCGCAGGTGGCGCACCAAAAATCCAGCGTTTGCGGTTTTCCAGCGGCGTTTCCAGCGCATGGAAGCGGGTTCCAACGGATACACCTTCAATAACGTCACCCACAACGCCCGGCTTGCTGCCCGCGGCGATAATCACGTCGATACCGGCACGGCAGGCAACGTCGGCAGCCTGCAGTTTGGTGGTCATACCGCCAGTGCCTAAACCCGATACGCTATCGCCCGCGATGCCACGCAGCGCGTCATCGATGCTATTCACTTCGCGGATAAGCTCTGCGGTTGGGTTATGACGAGGATCGGCGGTAAATAGACCAGCCTGATCGGTCAACAGCAGCAGCTTGTCGGCTCCTGCCAAAATAGCGGCCAGCGCAGAAAGATTATCGTTGTCGCCAACTTTAATTTCCGCCGTTGCCACCGCATCGTTTTCATTAATTACGGGAACAATACGGTTGTCCATCAGAGCATGCAGGGTATCGCGCGCATTCAAAAAACGCTCGCGATCTTCTAAATCAGCACGCGTTAGCAGCATTTGCCCAATATGGATGCCGTAAATCGAGAACAGCTGTTCCCAAAGCTGAATCAAACGGCTCTGCCCAACGGCGGCCAATAACTGCTTAGAAGCTATGGTTGCGGGGAGTTCGGGGTAGCCCAAATGCTCACGTCCAGCGGCAATCGCACCGGAGGTTACAATCACAATACGGTGCCCCGCCGCGTGCTGTTGCGCACACTGGCGAACGAGTTCCACGATATGGGCACGGTTTAGACGGCGCGAACCGCCGGTCAATACGCTGGTACCTAGCTTTACAACTAGGGTTTGGCTGCCACTCATAATCTTTTTGCCGTTTATTGGTGTTGGAAAAATGGGGAGAAAGAGAAAAAGTATCAGGAGAGGCGCGTTATGCCAACAGGCATAACGCAAAAGCACACTTATTACTGCGCCCGATCAGGCTCGAAGGCGAACTAACTCTTCAGAAAAGTCATCGGCTGGCTGAATTTTAATCTCAAGCGTAGTTAAAAGCTCTTTGAGGCGGTTATGAAAATTGAGTGAGGTTTGTTCTAATTTGTCAGTCACTTCAGGATCTTTAATCACCTGCTCCTGCCAAACACCGTTCTTATCAAACAATCCAAACGAATAACGATAGGTAAAATGCGTTTCCTCGGCGGCAAGATCGAGCCACCATCCCCAAAACTCACGTTTTTCTGGATTGGGTTTAACGTTGACACACACGGCTAAACAGTCAAAAAAGAAATGATCATCCTGACACTGCCCCGAACGAATATAAGGGCCAAGCGCGGTGAATTTTTTGATTAAGCGGCTTTTAGAGTAACCACCTGGTAATGTCATGCTACATCCTCCTGTTGTGGTTACTCTTTTTTAACAAATTTCCAAACTTTAGCAATCAAATTAACGCGAATGTTCGCCAATCCAGTCACAAACCTGATGCAAAGCCTGATTGAACCCCTCAAATAACGGGGAAGATGGCACCATCAATAATTTACCATCCAGCGAAGAGTCCGCGATAAGTTTGGCTTCAGATTTAGGGCAAAACGGATCGCGTTCCCAATATCCGGCCAGCATCGGCGTATGGCAGCGGCGGCCAAGCAGACCTTGAGTCTTCAATGAATAACAGCTCAGTTCGGTGCGCAGCGCGACATCGGATACGCTGTTCATCCCCAAACGGCTAGCCAGCACATCGATATACATTTCTGGCACACGTTCCTGAATACATTTATCGCATAGCAGGCTGTGCACCACGGGGCCTAATGTGGCAACCGCTCGCAAACGACGAGGTTCCAAATAAGCTAAACGAACCGCCACGTTTGCGCCAAAGCGGAAACCAAATACTGAAACTCGGGTGTGATCGACCCACGGTACATTTGGCAACGCTTGCAGCACTTGTTGATGCAAACGGCTCGAGTCCTGCGTCAGGCAAAAATGCGAAGACATTCCAACGGAGGGCATATCAATCGTGAGCATCGCCATACCAGCAGGCGCTAGGTGGTCGCGGAACAGCCGGTAGCTGTCGCTCTGCATCATATCCAACCCACCGCAAATCAGCACCGTTGGGAATGGCCCTTTGCTGTTATCCGGCATATGCAGAAAACCGGTGATCTTTTTCCCACCGTCAATCGCAAACTCGACTTCTTTCAGTTCGTATGACAGCAGCTTAGCCGACTCCGCATAGGCGCGATTTGCCAGTGCTTCGGCCTGCTCAGCCAAATCATCACCTTTGAGATGTGGGTAAGCCGCGATGCTGTAAAGATTCGCCGCCTGCAGCCAGTATTCACCGGCCAACGTAGGATCTTTTTCTTCCTGAGCACGTTGCTGCCAGGACATCGCTTGATGCGACCACTCGTATATCCAGTTGCCGCTCCGATAACCCACCACGGTGTCGAGCAAGCGCTCATCGCTACGCTCGGCCGTTGATGCGGCAATATGCGAGAGCACATGCTCAATTTCGATAGGTGAGACACCGCGCCAAACCCACATCAGGCGATTGATGATGCGATACCAATTAGCCTGCGAGGTTCCATCCAGCGCAGAGGCTATCGAAGCCTGCGGAACGTGCCCATGACGCTTAACCAGCGTGGACGTTTCACGATGCTTGAATCGAGGTTTGAATAAGGTTTCAGAAAGGTTTGGTTGGGACATGATAGACGGCAGCCTCCGAGTACTGTCTTTTCAGCCGCAGACAAAAAGCGGCAGAGCTAAACCTCGCACAGCGAGCGCTCGGAAGTAGTGTAACGAACTCGGACGCTAAAAAACAAACGTCCGGACAAAGCCGGACGTTTCTTTACATCTTATTGCGCTTTTATTGCATTGCCTGAAAGCAAATTAACGATTGCTGATTGGCTCAACAAACGTCACCGCCATATCCCATGGCTGTTCGATCCACGTATTCTGTGGAATATCGATAACGTAATCATCAACCAGAGGACGACCTGCAGGCTTAGCGAAAATGGTGACGAAATGCGCTTTAGGATACATTTCGCGGATCGCCTGAGCGGTGCCACCGGTATCCACTAAATCGTCGATCACGATGAAGCCTTCGCCATCACCTTCAGCACGCTTAACAACTTTGAGCTCACGCTGGTTATCATGGTCGTAGCTGGAGATACAAACGGTATCAACGTGACGGATACCCAGTTCACGCGCCAGTAATGCGGCAGGAACCAAACCACCGCGGCTTACCGCAATAATTCCAGTCCACTGTTCAGAAGGCATCAGGCGTGCAGCCAGCTTACGTGCGTGCATTTGTAGCACGTCCCAAGTTACAACGTATTTTTCGCTCATTAATAGTGTCCCAGCCATAATATTCATGGCTTAAAGATTGGTCGGGGGGGAAAAAAGGTTGCGCGAGATTATAGAGAGCCAGAGCAATAAAAACCAGTCTCTTTCGCAGAAAGCCGGAACCTCGATTGCGGATTTAGTGCCTTAGTCTGTCCACATAAGTAAATATAGTGGTATTCTCTGAAAAAATGGCTTTATCTCTTAACCCCCTATTGTGCCACTGTTATCGGCAGCACAACTGATTATCAGGAGACTTAACGTGTCTGAACTGTCTCAGCTATCTCCACAGCCACTGTGGCAAATTTTTGCGGATATCTGCTCTATTCCTCACCCTTCGTATCATGAAGAAGCATTAGCCACGCACATCGTTGCATGGGCTGAAGAAAAAGGTATCCACGTTGAACGTGACGAAGTAGGCAACGTCCTGCTACGCAAACCAGCCTCTCGCGGCATGGAAAACCGTAAGCCGGTTGTGCTGCAAGCGCATCTGGACATGGTTCCACAAAAAAATAACGATACCGCACACGACTTCACCAAAGATCCTATCCAGCCATACATTGACGGCGATTGGGTAAAAGCACGCGGCACCACGCTGGGCGCAGATAACGGCATCGGTATGGCTTCTGCATTGGCTGTTTTAGCCGATGACAGCGTTTCTCATGGCCCAATCGAAGTGCTGCTGACCATGACCGAAGAAGCCGGCATGGAAGGCGCATTTGGCCTGAAAGCGGGCTGGTTGCAGGCCGATATTCTGATCAACACCGACTCTGAAGAAGAAGGTGAGATCTACATGGGCTGCGCGGGCGGTATCGACTTCATCACCACGCTACCGTTGCAGCGCGAAGCCGTTCCTGCTGGACACGACATTGTTAAGCTGACGCTGAAAGGCCTGAAAGGCGGCCACTCCGGTGGTGATATTCATTTGGGCTTAGGCAACGCCAACAAACTGCTGGCGCGCTTCCTGTCTGGTCACGCTGCTGAATTGGGCCTGCGCGTATTGGATCTGAACGGCGGTACGCTACGCAACGCGATCCCACGCGAAGCCATCGCGGTGCTGGCTGTACCTACCGCGAATCTGGCTAAGCTGAAAACGCTAGCCGAAACGTTCCAAAACATGCTGAAAGTTGAACTGGCTGCGGTAGAAAAAAACCTGAGCGTTCAGGTTGAAACTGCACAAAGCGGTTCTCAGGCACTGACCGCCGACAGCCAACAGCGCTTTATTGCCCTGCTGAACGCCACGCCAAACGGCGTGATCCGCATGAGCGACGAAGTGAAAGGCGTAGTAGAAACGTCTCTGAACGTGGGTGTTGTGACCACCGACGCGAAAGAAGCGCAAATTATCTGCCTGATCCGCTCGCTTATCGACAGCGGTAAAGACGCCGTGGTTAGCCAACTGAACTCTATTGGTGAACTGGCAGGTGCGCATGTGGAAGCCAAAGGCAGCTACCCAGGCTGGAAACCGGATGCAAATTCTCCGGTGATGCATTTGGTGCGTGAGACTTACCAGAAGCTGTTTGATACCACGCCAAACATCATGGTTATCCATGCGGGTCTGGAATGTGGTCTGTTCAAAAAGCCTTACCCAGAAATGGATATGGTGTCTATCGGCCCAACCATCACTGGCCCACATTCACCGGATGAGCAAGTTCACATTGCCAGCGTAGGCCAATACTGGCAGTTGCTGACGGCTCTGCTGAAAGCGATCCCAGAGAAAGCCTAAGCGCTAAGTCTTTGCGTATTACAGAAGCCAGCCCTCGGGTTGGCTTTTTTTATCCCTTCACGCCCTCAAAGCCTAGCCATCAATATCCAGCGAAAGCTGCTTTTCTAGCTGTGGATCGAGCAGCGTGACATGTAACCCCACCAGCCGTACGCCTCGGCTATTTCGGCGTTCATCCCACGCCTGCCGGGCCACCTGAAATAAATCACGCTTATCCAGAATCGGCCACACATGCTCCTGCGTTGTTTGCTGAAAATCATGGAATTTGAGTTTTACGCCCTGTCGCGCGATATGCAGATCCGGCTGCACTTTCGCCAAGCGTCGCTCCAGTTCTTCATACAGTTTTTCCAGTAAAACCTCACACTCCGCCCAGCTATGAATATCTTCTGACAACGTTCTTTCCACCCCAACGGACTTACGCAGGCGATCGGGCATCACTTCTCGCTCATCCTGACCGTGACAGCGTTCCCAAAGCACGCGCCCAAACTTGCCAAAACGACGTAACAGCTCGGCCAAATTATAGCGACGCACATCGGCACAGGTATTCAGCCCCAGCTCACTCAGTTTGGCGGCGGTTACCTTGCCAACGCCGGGGATCTTTTTCAGCGACAACGTGAGAATAAAATCGTCAACCTGCGCGGGCGTAATCACATATTGGCCGTTAGGTTTATTGAGATCGGAGGCAATTTTTGCCAGAAACTTGATCGGGGCAATGCCAGCCGACGCAGTAAGATTGAGCTCTTCGGCAATTTGTTTGCGAATCTGCTCTGCAATCAACGTGGCTGAGCCGTAACACTGGGTACAGTCGGTGACATCAAGATAGGCCTCATCGAGCGACAGCGGCTCTATCAGCGATGTATAACGCTGGAAAATCTCACGTATGTGCCGCGAGACGTCTTTGTAAACCTCCATTCTCCCCGGACGCAACGTGAGATGCGGACACAACTTAAGCGCTTGTCCTGTCGGCATAGCACTACGCACCCCGAATTTACGCGCGGCGTAGTTTGCAGTGCTGATCACCCCTCGGCGATCGCGACTTCCGCCAATCGCCAGCGGTACATCGCGTAACTCAGGGAAATCACGCATTTCGACTGCGGCATAAAAGCAGTCCATATCGACATGTATGATTTTGCGCATAGAGAGAATAGTGGAGTTAATGACTGTATAAGTATACAGGTTATTTGTAGGGGAAGGGAAGTGGAGCTAGGGATCGATCATGATTAACAAAAACCCCACCCTAACCCTCCCCTTCGCAGGGGAGGGGACAGTTCAGTGATATTTATAAGGATCTCGATCGACCCTTCACCCTGACAAGGGGGAAGTTGGGAGGAGACGTGTGATAACCCCACCCTAGCCCATCCCTTCGCTGGGGTGTGGTGGGGACAGTTCTGCGCAGACGGGGAGAATCTCGATCGGCTCCTCCCCCTGCGAAGGGGGAGGTTGGGAGGGGGTAGCTGTTTATGAAAAACTAAATAATCCTATGCTTCTCCAGCATTTCGCGCCGGGCTTCTTCACGCGCCATACGCTTTTTACGTGCGTCGCAGGGCTCTGGGCAATCACAGACTTTTTCCAGACCGAGGTTGGCGATGCCGCCGCAGCTGCCGTGGATGCTTTTTCGCTTGATGATATAGCCAATAGACATTCCGGCAATCACCGCTAAAAACACCACAAAGGTCGCAATAAATACCGTCGCCATATTATTTACCTTTCTTTGCCTGCACCAAATAAGGCTTAAAGGCATCCGAGTAACGATCTTCAAAACCGTTTTCAGTTTTTACAATCATAAATACCGGAATACCCAGCAGGTTTGCCAGCGCCATTCCACGCTCTGGCCCCATCACGTCTAATCCCGTAGATAGACCATCTGCCGTCATACAGCTCGGCGCAAGCACGGTAATCGAAACCAGATGATGCGTGACTGGACGTCCTGTTTTAGGGTCAATCTCATGCGAGAAACGCTGGCCGTTCTGCTCAAAATAGTTGCGATAATCACCGGAGGTCGCGATAGCCATCTCGCCCGGTTGAATAATAACCTGAGCGCTCTGCTGTAATCCTGCCTGCGGTTTTTCAATGGCGATGCGCCACGGCGCACCGTCTCCGTTGATGCCCCGCGTTCTCACTTCACCGCCAATATCCACCATATAATTAGTGATGTTTAACGAAGCAAGATACTCAGCCACAACGTCCACGCCGTACCCTTTCGCAATAGACGACAGATCGAGATAAAGCTGAGGAATATTCTTCACCAGCGCATTGCCCTGTACGGATAAATGCTCAATGCCGATCCATGCACGACGTTGATTAATTTCTTCATCCGTTGGAATACGATCGGGACGCCCTTCTGGCCCAAACCCCCACAGATTAACCAATGGTCCAACCGTGATATCCAGCGCACCGTCGGTCACTTTATTAATCCGAATAGCCTCTTCAACCACTTTCGCCGTTGCGGCCGAAACAGGGAATGGCGTATTCACCTCGGAGCTTTGGTTAAAACGGCTCAGCTCAGAGTTGGAACGGTAGGTCGACATCTGGTCGTTAACCTGCTCCAAAAGCTTATCCAGCTCGGCTTTAATTTTTTCCGGCGCGGGCATCCCTGTTTCACTCACATACTTGATAGAGTAATAGGTCCCCATTGTTTTGCCTTCAATGTTGACCTGCTCCGGCCCACATCCCGTCAGCAAAAAAGCCAGCCCGCAAAAAGCCAGCCAGCGTGTATTTCGAATAAAAAACGCGGTCGCCCGCGCAGTATTATTAGTCATTATGTTCAACCAGTTTTGGCTACGCTACAAAAAATCTCATAAGAAAACATATGGTCAAAGGCATTGAAGTTGTGGCTAGGCGGCAAGTGAGTTCATCCCCAGGAGCTTACAAAAGTAAGTGACTGGGGTTAACTCACGCAGCCAACACCGCCACAGCTTCAAGGACGATGGCTATCAGCCGCCGAAGTCATCGAGCATGATATTCTCGTCTTCTACCCCGAGATCTTTCAGCATCTTAATAACCGCAGCGTTCATCATCGGCGGCCCACACATATAGAACTCACAATCTTCCGGCGCGGGATGCGCGCGCAGATAGTTTTCGAGTAACACATTATGGATAAAGCCGGTATAACCCGTCCAGTTATCTTCGGGTTGAGGATCGGACAATGCGATGTTCCACGTAAAGTTTGGATTCTCTGCCGCAAGCTTGTCGAAATCTTCAACGTAGAACATTTCACGCGTTGAACGTGCACCGTACCAGAAGCTCATTTTACGCTTGGAGTGCAGACGCTTGAGCTGGTCAAAAATGTGCGAACGCATTGGCGCCATGCCCGCCCCGCCGCCGATGAAGACCATCTCAGCCTCGGTTTCTTTGGCAAAGAACTCACCAAACGGCCCGGAAATGGTGACTTTATCACCCGGTTTTAACGACCAGATATAGGAAGACATAATCCCTGGAGGCGCATCTGGCACACCCGGAGGCGGCGTGGCGATACGCACGTTCAGCATGATCAGGCCTTTCTCATCGGGATAGTTCGCCATGGAGTACGCGCGGATCGTGGGTTCGGTAACCTTGGACTCAAAGCGGAACAGATTGAATTTGTCCCAGTCGCCACGGTATTCCTCTGGCACATCAAAATCGGCGTAGCGCACATGATGCGGTTCACATTCGATTTGGATATAACCACCGGCGCGGAACGGCACCGCTTCACCGTCAGGGATGCGCAGCTTGAGCTCTTTGATGAAAGTTGCCACGTTATCGTTAGAGATAACTTCGCACTCCCATTTTTTCACGCCGAAAATCTCTTCCGGCAGCTCAATTTTGAGATCTTGTTTCACGCTCACCTGACAGGCTAAACGGCAGCCCTCTTTGGCTTCACGCTTAGAGATGTGCGCCAGCTCAGTAGGTAAAATATCGCCGCCGCCTTCTTTAACGTGTACACGACACTGGCCACACGAGCCACCGCCGCCACAGGCAGACGAAACGAAAATGCCCTGACTTGAAAGCATGTTCAGCAGTTTGTCACCGGCCGGAGCATCAAAGCTTTTCTCCGGATCGTGGTTAACTTCCACGTGAATGTCGCCGGTATTCACCAGCTTAGATTTGGCGAACAAGATCAGGACGGTCAGCGCCACCACGATCAGGGTGAACATCGCCACACCCAGAATAATTTCTTGCATAGGTTCCTTCCTGTCCTATCAGAGGTGTACGCCGGAGAAGGACATAAAGCCCAACGCCATCAGGCCCGTGGTCACAAAAGTGATGCCCAGCCCACGTAGCCCCGCAGGCACATTGGCATATTTCATTTTTTCACGCAGACCCGCCATCGCCACGATAGCCAACAACCAGCCGATCCCTGAACCAAAACCATAAACCACGGATTCAGTGAAGTTGTAGTCTCGCTGAACCATGAATGACACCCCACCAAAGATGGCGCAGTTAACGGTAATCAGCGGCAGGAAAATCCCCAGCGCGTTATAAAGCGACGGGAAGAAACGGTCGAGGATCATCTCGAGGATCTGCACCAGTGCCGCGATAACGCCGATGAAGGTGATAAAGCTTAAGAAGCTGAGATCAACGCCATCCACCAGCGCACCGTCGCGGAGCACGTAGTTATAGACCAGATTATTGGCGGGAACCGAGATCCCTAACACCACCGTTACCGCCACGCCTAAACCAAAAGCCGTGGTGACTTTCTTGGAGACGGCCAAAAACGTACACATCCCCAAGAAGAACGCTAATGCCATGTTTTCAATGAAAACGGCGCGTACAAACAGGCTGATATAATGTTCCATCTGCCCTTACTCCTTTTCCATCTGTTCAGGTTTCAGCGTGCGCAGCGCCCAAATCAGCAGACCGATAATAAAGAATGCGCTCGGCGCTAACAGGAACAGGCCGTTTGGCTGATACCAACCGCCGTTCTGCACGCTTTCTAACACGGTAATACCAAACAGCTTGCCTGAACCAAACAGTTCACGCAGGAAGCCCACCAAAATCAGAATAACGCCATAGCCCAAGCCGTTGCCGATACCATCCATAAAGCTCTCAATCGGCGGCGACTTCATGGCATAGGCTTCAGCGCGCCCCATCACGATACAGTTGGTGATGATCAAGCCAACAAACACCGAAAGCTGCTTGGAGATTTCATAGGCATAGGCACGCAGGATCTGGTCAACCACGATAACCAGGGAGGCGATAATCGCCATCTGCACGATAATGCGCACGCTGTTTGGGATCTGATGACGGATCAGTGAAATAAAGAAGTTAGAGAATGCCGTCACCAGCGTGACCGCAATCGTCATCACGAAGGCAGTTTCTAACTTGGTAGTCACCGCCAGCGCCGAGCAAACCCCGAGGATTTGCAAAGCGATAGGATTATTGTCGAGCAAAGGCCCTAACAGAACTTTTTTAATCTCTTTAGTATCAGCCACGATTCAATGCTCCTTCACGAACGCGTTTTAGGAACGGACCATACCCATTGTCGCCCATCCAGAAATCGAAGGTATGCTGCACGCCGTTAGCGGTCAGCGTCGCGCCTGAAAGCCCGTCAACGCCGTGTGGGTCCTGAGGATTTGCGCCCCCTTTAACGATACGAATTGCCGGATGGCCGCCGTCATCAAACAGCTGCTTACCCACCCATTTTTCACGCCATGACGGGTTTTCAATTTCACCGCCCAGACCCGGAGTTTCTCCGTGCTCGTAGAACGTCAGCCCTTTCACCGTATTACCGTCGGTATCGATAGCCACGAAGGCATACATCACCGACCATAGACCGGTGCCGTAGACAGGCAATACCACTTGGCCGATGTTGCCCTGCTCGTTTTTCACCAGATACACTTCAACCACGTTGCTGCGGCGTTTAATGCCCGCCGGATCCTGCGCGGCATCCAGCACCATGCTGGTCGCCGGATCTTTTAACGCTTTGCTCATATCGAAAGTATACGGATCGCCGGAGGTGAACTCGCCGGTTTTCAAGTCAAGCAGACGCGGTTCGATACGCTGACCGAACAATGTTTTCACCTGCTCGCCATCGAGCTTATCGCCCTGCATCAGCCCTGCGACGGCCAGAATGTTGCGCTGTTTATCCAGCTGCTTTTGCTCTTCCTGCATCGGCTTTAAGCCCACCGCCGCACCCGCAACAATCACTGAACACACCAAGCACAACACCACGACTACCATCAGCGTTCGGCCGATGCTGTCGTTTTTACCTACGCCCGCTTTATTTACTGAATCCTTAGCCACGTGCTTTTCTCCTTTTGATGTTGGCGCGCACCACCATGTAGTCGAACAATGGAGCAAACAGGTTTGCGAATAGGATCGCCAACATCATGCCTTCTGGATAAGCGGGGTTAATCACGCGTACCAGAACGCACATCACGCCAATCAAGCCGCCGTACCACCATTTACCTTTGTTGGTAAAGGAAGCCGATACCGGATCGGTTGCCATAAAAATCATACCGAATGCAAAGCCACCCAGAACCAAGTGCCAATACCACGGCATAGCAAACATTGGGTTCGTGTCTGAACCGATGAAGTTAAACAGCGCTGACATAGCCACCATTCCCACCATCACGCCCGCAACGATGCGCCATGAAGCCACGCGGCCAAACATAATGATCAGGCCGCCGAGAAGGATCATCAGCGTGGAGACTTCACCAATTGAGCCGGGAATGTTGCCGATGAAAGCATCCATCCACGTTACGTGCTGACCAGTGATGGTATTCATCAAACCGCTCTGTCCAGCTGCACTCCACTGTGACAGCGGCGTCGCACCAGAATAGCCGTCTGCGGCGTTCCATACTAAATCACCGGAGATCTGCGCCGGATAGGCAAAGAACAGGAATGCACGCCCTGCTAATGCTGGGTTGAGGAAGTTACGTCCGGTGCCGCCGAAGATCTCTTTGGCAATGACCACGCCGAAGGAAATACCCAGCGCGGCCTGCCACAACGGCAGCGTTGGTGGAACAATCAGCGCAAACAGAATTGAAGTAACGAAAAAGCCTTCGTTGATTTCATGTTTGCGGATGATGGAAAACAGCACTTCCCAGAAGCCGCCTACCAAGAACACCACCGCGTAAATAGGCAGGAAATAGACAGCGCCCAGCGTCATCATGCTGACCCAACCAGCGTTGGCCTGTAGGCTAGCGCCCAGCATTTCAGCGAGCCAATAATGCCAATCCGAGGCAATCACCTGAGCCAGTTGCTCTCCCTGATACAGCTGATTAAGCGCGCCAATAGCCTCATGGCCCACGTTGTACATTCCCCAAAACATGGTAGGGAATACCGCCAGCCACACTAAAATCATCATGCGTTTTAGGTCGATGGCGTCACGAACGTGCGATGCACCGTGCGTCACTTTGCCTGACGTATACATCAACGTCGCGGCCGCTTCATACAGCGGATAATACTTTTGCAGCTTGCCACCCGGTTCGAAGTGGTGCTCCATATTCTCGATAAAACTCTTCAGACCCATGAATTATCCTTCCTGCTCAATGGTCGTCAGCACGTCGCGCAGCACCGGGCCATATTCGTATTTGCCCGGACACACGAAGGTACAGAGCGCAAGATCTTCCTCATCCAGCTCTAAACATCCCAGAGCCTGAGCGCTTTCGCAGTCGCCAGAGAGCAGATCGCGCAGTAGCATCGTTGGCAAAATGTCTAATGGCATCACGCGTTCATAGTTGCCGATTGGCACCATGGCGCGTTCACCGCCGTTCATGTCGGTCGAAAACGCGAACAGTTTGCGCTTAAAGAAATGGCCCAGCGTGGTGCGGGTAATCGAGAATTTATTCGCGCCCGGCATCATCCAGCCCAGCAGCTCTTTCTCGCGCCCTTCTTTCACCACGGAGATTTGATGGTGGAAACGCCCCAAGAAAGCTTTGGTGCCGCTGGCCTGCGTGCCACTCAGCACTGAACCGCTAATCACGCGGTTATCGCCTGACTTCAAGCGGCCTGCGGTAATTTCATCCGTGCTAGCGCCTAATCGAGTACGCAGCAACAGGGGTTTTTCTACCTGTGGCCCCGCCAATGCAATCACGCGATCGGTATTCAGCTCACCGGTGGTGAAAAGCTTGCCGACGGCGATAACGTCCTGATAGCCCATGTGCCAAACGGTTTTGGTTAAGCTAACCGGTTCAAGGAAATGGATATGCGTTCCTACCAATCCTGCGGGGTGTGGGCCGGTAAATTCGTTATGGGTAATATTTGGCGCAGACTTGGTTTGCAGCCCCGCACCGGCCTGTTGGCAAACGTAAACTTTACCTTCGGTTAAACGGCTTAGTACGGTCAGACCATGTTCAAAATCAGCCATACTTTCACGCAGGATCAGCAGCGGATCGGCGGCTAACGGCTGAGTATCCATCACGCTGACGAAAATCGCTGCGGCATTAGATCCTGGTTTTGGCGCATGGCTAAAGGGACGCGTTCGCAGTGCCGTCCACAAACCCGACGCCAACAGATTGCTTTCAACCTGAGCGCGGGTGAGATTCACCAACTCTGAAGCATCGTAGTGGGAAAATGGCACCTGCTCATCGCCATCGACGGCGATAACCACCGACTCCAGAACACGTTTTTCACCGCGGTTAATCGCAATAACCTGCCCAGCGGCGGGAGCGGTGAACAAGACGCCAGGATTCTTTTTGTCTTCAAAAAGCACCTGACCTTTTTTGACCTTATCACCTTCTTGCACCGCCATTGACGGTCGCATACCGACATAGTCGCCGCCTAAAATAGCCACGTTTCGTATAGCCGGGCCTTGTTCAATGATCGGGGCGGGCGCGCCCTCGATAGGCAAATTAAGCCCTTTTTTAATTTTAATCATGTGGTTGCACTATATATATCGTCATGACATTAATGATGTGAACCCTGCAGGCGTTCCTCTACCCTCCATCCGGATGTCACTCCAATGATGTTGGATATGATGGCCTTCCCGTTGCGAAAAAAGCGCATCGTTGCATGCAGATAAGAGATCGCTAATAAGTACCGGAGAATATTAACCCGAGGTATTACAGGGATTAAAAACGATGTTACCGATAACTGTGCGATTTTACCATTTTACGCCGCCTGCATCAGCAACATTGCCGTGACCTACATCAAGCTAATTAAACATAGCCGTGAACCATTCATTTTTAGTAGGCGAACAATTCGGTTTTTATATAACTATCGTTCACTAATTCTTAAAATTAATTTTTGCTACATGTAGATTTCATCCCAAATGAGTTAAAAAACACTCACTACAGATCCGCTCTCTGGATTAAACTGATACTGTTTTGGGAGCTGTCAACAGACTTAATCTGAAGATCTTCTTTCTATGATTTATTAACAGGGTTATCAATGGGCAAAATCATCGCCTTGTTGGCCGTATTTTTTGTACTGCCACTGACTTCATGTAGTTCTTCTGCCAGTGAGCAGACGCAAAATACACCGCTGACAAAACAGCAATTAATGGGCTCTCCGGTTTATATTCAGATCTTCAAAGAAGAAAGAAAGCTCGAGCTATTTGCCAAGGTCCAAGACAAATATCAGCTGGTGCAAAGCTTTAATATCTGCAAGTTTTCTGGCGGACTGGGGCCAAAACGTACTGAAGGGGATTTTAAAAGTCCTGAAGGGTTCTATCAGATTGATGCCCGTCACCTAAAACCGAACAGCAAATATTACCAAGCGATTAATATCGGATATCCGAACGCTTACGATCAGGCTCACGGTTATTCAGGCAAATATCTAATGATTCACGGTGACTGTGTTTCTATTGGTTGTTATGCCATGACCAATGAAGGTATTTCGCAGATATTTAGCTACGTGCAAAGCGCATTCCGTAATGGACAAACTTTGGTCGATATCAATATTTATCCATTCCGTATGACCGAACAAAATATGCAGCGCCATCGTAACTCTGACTATTTGCCGTTCTGGAAACAGTTGCAGCCGGCCTATGCTTATTTCAATGAGTATCACCAAGCCCCACAGGTGAATGTCATCGGTGGTCAATATGTGGTTAACCGTCCATCGCAAAATAATGGACAGTCTTCCTCACAGCTGGCGTTCACCCAAGCAAAATAAGGCAAACTCTCCTGGTTCAATGCGATTCCACATCTCATTGCTGGTCAGGGGCTGAGTTGCAATCACGGTGACGACGTCGTTGGGCGTCGTCTGTGATTGAAAATCAATTTCGACATCCTCATCCAACAGCGTTGCCTTGCCAAAAGGCGCTCGACGCGTGATCCAATACAGATTGGTCGAGCAATAGGCCATAACAAAGCGCCCATCGGACAGCAGCATATTGAATACGCCTTTGGCGCGAAGCTCATCGGCGCACTGCGCAATAAAGCGAAATACCGCCGGCCAATTACCTGGCGTTCTTGGATAGCGCGTCGCCATTTTATTCAGCAGCCAGCAAAATGCATATTCACTGTCGGTTTGCCCCACAGGCCGGAAATGCCCCGTCTCTAGGCTTTTATATCCCGTCAATTGTCCGTTATGTGCAAACGTCCAATTCCGCCCCCAAAGTTCACGGGTAAACGGATGCGTATTTTCCAGCGACACGGTGCCACGATTTGCCTGACGAATATGCGAAATCACCGCACAAGATTTGATCGGATAATCTTGGACTAAGCGGGCAATCGGAGAGTTGAAACTCGGATGCGGATCTTTAAATGTGCGACAGCCATTACCTTCATAAAAGGTAATTCCCCACCCATCCTTGTGTGGCCCGGTTCTTCCGCCACGCTGTACCAAGCCGGTAAAGCTAAAGCAGATGTCCGTTGGGACATTGGCGCTCATACCGAGTAGTTCACACATGATTGCACCTACTTTTCCTGAAATAAGCCTGACACAGCGGCTAACCTCATAGCCTCTCCAAACAAAGTAAGGAGCGAGTATGGGACAGTCCCCCTCCCAGCCTCCCCCTTCTCAGGGGGAGGGGCCGATCGAGATACTCTCAACCAGTGCTGAACAGTTCCCTCCCCTGCTAAGGGGAGGGTTAGGGTGGGGTCAGCGACTAAAGTCTTAAGCTTTAACCATCTCTTTTTCGATCAGCTGAATCAGGATATGAATCGCTTTGATATGGATTTCCTGAATACGGTCTGCGTAGCCAAAGTGTGGTACGCGGATCTCAACGTCTGCGCTTCCGGCCATTTTGCCGCCGTCTTTGCCGGTCAGAGTGATCACTTTCATGCCCTTGGCGCGTGCGGCTTCGATCGCTTTCATGATGTTACCAGAGTTACCTGAAGTGGAGATGCCTAACAGTACATCACCTTCACGGCCAACCGCTTCTACATAACGAGAGAATACATATTCGTAGCCAAAATCATTGCTAACGCAGGACAGGTGGCTTGGATCAGAAATCGCAATCGCAGCATAACCTGGGCGATTTTCACGATAACGACCGGTTAACTCTTCGGCGAAGTGCATGGCGTCGCAGTGTGAGCCGCCGTTGCCGCAGGAAAGCACTTTGCCGCCTGCCTTGAAAGAGTCTGCCAACAACACCGCTGCACGTTGGATTGCCTCAATGTTAGCGTCATCGCTGATGAAATTTTGCAGCGTTGTCGCCGCTTCGTTCAGTTCACTACGAATAAGATCGTGGTACATAGCAGCCTCTTTTTACATAGAAAATGGCATAGGAAATATTGTAAGAAGTGTAACGGATAGCTCCCCCCCCGAGAAGCACTGCACGCCGCGTTTTACATGATTCTGCACTTTCTTTTTCGCTCACCAACGCTCATCGACGAAAGGATTTAGCTTGGAATGCGGTTTGAGGGCTAAATTGTGAACTGTGTTGTAATTAATATGTAAACACATTGCTAAATAAAATTAACTCAACTACAACCTATATTATCTACAACAGGTCAGACCTCCTACAACTTGGTCCCCTAACCCGACCTCTGAACACGCAGGAGCATTAACATGATGGTTCTTAGTCTTGTGGTTTTTTTGATAGCGATTGGTGTGTTGTTCTATCACCAAGTTAACCTCTATCTGAGCAGCGCTATTTTGCTGGCATACACCGCCGCAATGGGCGCCATTGGCCTATGGTCATTCTGGGCTTTAGTTCCCGTCGCCGTGGTATTGCTGCCGCTGGTGCTGGTTTCAGTCCGTCGCTCGCTGATTTCAGGCCCTGCGTTAAAGGCATTCCAAAAGGTGATGCCACCGATGTCTCGCACAGAGAAAGAAGCCATCGATGCAGGCACAACCTGGTGGGAAGGCGATATTTTCCGTGGTACTCCCGATTGGAAAAAACTGCACGACTATCCGCAGCCGAAGTTAACGGAAGAAGAACAGGCATTTCTGGATGGCCCAGTAGAAGAAGCTTGCCGTATGGCAAACGACTTCCAAATCACCCATGAACTGGCGGATTTACCTCCGGAGTTGTGGGCCTATCTGAAAGAACATCGCTTCTTTGCGATGATCATCAAAAAACAGTACGGCGGTTTAGAATTCTCTGCGTACGCACAGTCTCGCGTGCTGCAAAAACTGTCTGGCGTATCCGGCATTCTGGCGATTACTGTGGGTGTTCCTAACTCCCTAGGCCCCGGAGAACTGCTGCAACACTACGGCACCGAAGCGCAGAAAGATCACTATCTGCCACGTTTAGCGCGTGGTCAGGAGATCCCGTGCTTTGCATTAACCAGCCCTGAAGCAGGATCTGATGCCGGTGCGATCCCTGACGTCGGTATCGTCTGCATGGGCGAATGGCAAGGCAAGCAAACGCTGGGGATGCGTCTAACGTGGAACAAGCGCTACATCACCCTTGCGCCTATCGCCACCGTGCTTGGTTTAGCCTTCAAACTTTCTGACCCTGAACGTTTACTCGGCGGTGAAGAGCACTTAGGTATTACCTGTGCGCTGATCCCAACCGATACCGACGGCGTTGAAATCGGCACTCGTCACTTCCCGCTGAACGTTCCGTTCCAAAACGGCCCAACGCGCGGTCAAGACGTGTTCGTACCTATTGATTTCATCATCGGTGGGCAAACTATGGCAGGCCAAGGCTGGCGTATGCTGGTTGAATGCCTATCGGTTGGTCGCGGTATTACCCTGCCGTCTAACGCCACCGGCAGCCTGAAAAGCGTGGCGCTGGCCATCGGTGCCTACGCCAATATCCGCCGTCAGTTCAAAATCTCCATCGGTAAAATGGAAGGGATTGAAGAGCCGTTAGCACGCATTGCGGGCAACGCCTATGTGATGGACGCTGCGGCTACATTAGTGACCTACGGCATCATGCAGGGCGAGAAGCCTGCGGTGCTGTCAGCGATTATCAAATATCACTGTACCCACAGAGGCCAACGCTCAATCATTGATGCAATGGATATTGCCGGTGGTAAAGGCATTATGCTTGGCGAATCTAACTTCATCGCCCGTGCTTACCAAGGTGCACCCATCGCGATTACCGTTGAGGGCGCGAACATCCTGACCCGTAGCATGATGATCTTCGGCCAAGGCGCCATTCGTTGCCATCCATATGTTTTGGATGAAATGGCCGCCGCGCAAGACAACAGCGTTCCACGCTTCGATAAGCTGCTGTTTAGCCATTTAGGGCATGTAGGCAGTCATAAGGTGCGCAGTTTCTGGCTGGGCTTGACCGATGGCCGTACCAGTGCCACGCCAACCAAAGACGCCACGCGCCGTTACTATCAACAGATTAACCGCATGAGCTCAAACTTAGCGCTGCTGTCCGACGTTTCTATGGGCGTACTGGGTGGTTCTCTGAAACGCCGTGAGCGCATCTCTGCGCGTTTAGGTGACTTACTCAGCCAGCTGTTCTTAGCCACCGCCGTGCTGAAACGTTATGAAGATGAAGGACGTAATGAAGCCGACCTGCCGCTGGTTCACTGGGGCGTACAGGACGCGCTGCATCAAGCTGAGCAGGCTATCGACGATCTGCTGCGCAACTTCCCGAATGGCTTGGTTGCCGGTGTGATGCGTGCGGTTATCTTCCCATTAGGCCGTGCGCACTCTGCACCGTCTGACTATCTGGATCATAAAGTCGCCAAGATTTTGCAGGTTCCTTCTGCAACACGTAGCCGTATCGGGCGCGGCATGTACCTCACGCCAAGCGAGTACAACCCGCACGGCCTGATTGAAGCTGCGTTAGCAGACGTGATTGCCGCAGACCCAATCCATCAGCGAATTTGCAAAGCGTTGGGTAAAAATCTGCCGTTCACCCGTTTAGAGCAGTTGGCTAAAACCGCGCTGGATAAGGGCTTAATCAACGCCGAAGAACAGGCCATTTTAGTCAAAGCAGAAGAAAGTCGCCTGCGTACCATTAACGTTGATGAGTTTGAACCTGAAGCTTTAGCCGCCGCCGTGGTACCTGAAAAAAATCAGATCGCGACGGAACCCGCGGAGAAAAGCCTGCCGGAAAAGCGCAATGGCCTGCCAAAAACGGAGGCCGCATAACCGAGCAAGCGTAATTTGATTCAATAAATTACCTGTGTCAGCGGCTCCTTCGGGGGCCGTTTTTTTGTTTCGATTGATATCGCAGCCAGGCCAATACGTTTACTTTATCATTGGCGTTCGGTTAGGGTGGGTAAATGCTCAAGCTCACTCGTTATGGAAATCATGAATGAAACCAATACGCTTTTCATTGGCGCAAATCGAAGCATTTGCCAGCGTCTGTGAATGCGGCACCCTGACGCACGCCGCCAAAAAGCTAAAAAAAGATCGCACCACCATCAGCGAGCTCGTGGATTATCTGGAACTGGATCTGGGCTATGCCCTCTTCGACCGCAGCACCCGTCCACTCAGCCTTACCGATGCAGGCAAACTCTTATATCGCCAAGCGCGGCTGTTTTTACATGAGGCTCAGGCCTTTGGGCAGATTGCAGAGCATATTCCACAGCAGCTCAGTACCCAGCTCACCCTTTGCTACGATGCCTTTACGCCGCGTGATTTTTTACTTCGCTTGGCTGACAAGCTGCACGGCCAACAGATCCATCTCAATTTAATTGCCACCGAGCGCGCCAACGCCGAACAGATGCTCGAAAAAGGCGAGGCAGATATTGGCCTATTCCAAGCCATGAACCGTTCGATCAATGAACGTTTTCAATGGAAAGCCATCGGCGGCATTTCACTCGCCGTTTATGCCAAGGTGGGATTTTTCCACGTTAAGCCGGTTTCGCTGCTGAGCTTAGCCTCGGGCGTACAGCTCATGCCGTTTAAGGATTTGCCGCCTCATATGGCTCAACGCCTACAAATCGCTGACAGAATTCAAAGCGTGACGGAAATCAGCATGCTCAAAGCATTGCTCACCGCAGGCTATGGCTGGGGATTCTTACCGACTCATCTGCATGCTGAACAGTGGCCTGATGTTGAAAAACTTGAGGCCGAATTTGGCGATGCCGGGTTATCCCACCCGCTGGTGGCGTTATGGGATCCCGCACAGAAAAACCAGCCCACCGTGCTTCATGCCCTTTCGTTAATGTCTGAGTTGTTTAGTCATCCCGAAGACGTGATCGAGGCAGCCGAATAGGCAACAAAAAAAGCCCCTGATTTTCATCAGAGGCTTTTTGACTAGCATAAGGTGATCATAACGTCAGTCTGACGCGAATTAGATCGCTTCTTCGTCTTGCTCACCGGTACGAATACGCACCACGCGCGCTACGTCAAAGACAAAGATTTTACCATCGCCAATTTTACCGGTTTGAGCGGTCTGCATGATGGTATCTACGCAGGTGTCGACGATATCATCGGCAACCACAATTTCAATTTTTACCTTCGGTAAAAAATCGACCATGTATTCTGCACCGCGATAAAGCTCGGTATGGCCTTTCTGGCGACCAAAACCTTTTACTTCAGTTACGGTCATGCCAGTAATGCCCACTTCAGCCAACGCTTCACGAACGTCATCCAGCTTGAATGGCTTAATAATTGCGTCAATCTTCTTCATTGCTAATCCCTTTACCAGTTTTTGCGGCCAAAGCCAGATGTAATCGGATAGCGACGATCTTTGCCAAAGTTGCGCGCGGTAATACGCGGGCCAACCGCAGCCTGACGGCGCTTATATTCGTTAATATCAACCAAGCGGATCACTTTTCGCACCACCGCTTCATCAAATCCAGCGGCAACCAGATCGGCCACGGATTTATCTTGCTCGACGTAACCTTCCAGAATCGCATCCAAAATGTCATACGGCGGTAAGCTGTCTTGATCGAGCTGATCGGGAGCCAGTTCCGCTGACGGTGGACGATCGATAACGCGCTGTGGGATCACGTAGGATACCGTATTTCGATATTCTGAAAGCTTGAACACCAGCGTTTTTGGCACATCTTTCAGCACATCAAAACCACCGGCCATATCGCCATAAAGCGTGGCGTAGCCGACGGCCATTTCACTCTTGTTACCCGTGGTCAGCACCAGACGACGACGTTTGTTAGACAGCGCCATCAGCACCACGCCACGGCAGCGAGCCTGTAAATTCTCTTCCGTAGTATCGCGCTCAGTACCCGCAAACATTGGCGCTAACTGCCCCATGAACGCATCAAACATCGGTTCGATAGAGACAATATCAAATTCAACGCCAAGAATTTCAGCTTCTTCTTTCGCATCAGCAATACTGATATCCGCGGTATAGCGGAATGGCATCATCATCGCCTGAACTTTGTCTTTGCCCAACGCATCTACGGCAATCGCCAGCGTTAACGCCGAGTCGATACCGCCAGATAAGCCAAGCACCGCACCTTGAAAACCGTTTTTGGTCACATAGTCGCGAACCGCGAGAACCAGCGCTTCATAAACCTGAGCCAGATCGGGCAAGCTTGCCGCTGGCGCAAGCATAGGCTCAACCTGCAACTCATTGAGATTGAACAGCGCGGTTTGTTCAGCAAAGCCTGCCAGACGGTGAGTCATATTGCCAGCTGCATCAAAGGCTTTTGAGCAACCATCAAAAATCAGCTCATCCTGCCCGCCAATCTGATTCAGATAGACCAAAGGCAAACCGGTGCGCTGGCAGTGGCTGGTTAATAGCGTTTTGCGAATATACGGCTTCTCGCGGTTGTAAGGCGAGGCGTTGATCGATAGCAGCACTTCGGCACCGGCGGCGGCAACCGCATCCACTGGGCCATCAAACCACAGGTCTTCACAAATCAGCAGACCTAAACGGTAGCTTTTCAGTTCAACCACACAGCTCTCATGACCGGCGGAGAAATAACGTTTCTCGTCAAACACGCCGTAGTTTGGCAGTTGTTGTTTGAAATAGCGGGCAACTAACTGACCATCAGAGAACAGAGATAGCGCATTGTATAAGTGCCCACCTTCACGCCACGGATGCCCAACCAATATAGCGATATCAGCAGATGCCTGCTGCAAACGATCCAATTGCTGCTGGCAGCGCTGATAAAAATCATCGCGATACAGCAGATCTTCAGGAGGATAGCCCGAAAGCGCCAGTTCAGAAAACATGACCAGATCGGCACCGGCATTGCGCTGCTCGTGTAACGTGTTCAGCATGCGTTCGGTGTTGCCTTCAATATCACCCACCAGCCAGTTGAGCTGGGCTAACGCAATAGAAAGAGATCGACTCATAATTACTCACTTCCTTCGTATTTGAAGCATCTACAGCGTTAGCTGCCTTGTCACCGCTTCAGCTACTTTGGATATAAAAAGAGGCTGGTTGAATTCGCCAAGTGTAAAACATTCTCAACGCTTTGTTTAGCGCCCTAAACGCACAAACGCACGCGAATCCCCCCTCCTAGCCTCCCCCTTCACAGGGGGAGGAACCGTTCAGCGCAATCTTTTATATCTGTGTGCTCTAATCTAACGCTGTTGTGCCCCCTCCCCTGCGAAGGGGAGGGCTGGGGGGGCTGAGAAAACTATTCTTTGAAATCTGCCGCATCCAACTCATGACGCGCCAGTAGCTTATAAAACTCGGTACGGTTACGACCCGCCAAACGTGCGGCGTTGGTGACGTTACCTTTGGTTATTTGCAGGAGTTTGCGCAAATAATTGAGTTCAAAGTGGTTACGCGCTTCCGCAAACGTCGGCAGTACCGTATTTTCGCCTTCCAGCGCCTGCTCAACTAAGGCTTCGCTGATCACTGGCGCGCTGGTTAGCGCAACACACTGTTCGATAACGTTAACTAGCTGGCGCACGTTACCAGGCCAACTAGCGGCCATCAGGCGGCGCATCGCGTCGGTCGAAAAACTGCGCACGAAAGGCTTATGCCGTTGAGCCGACTCACGCAGTAAGTGATTAGCTAATAATGGAATATCTTCAGCGCGTTCGTTTAGCGCTGGAATTTTTAGACTGACGACGTTCAGACGGTAGAACAAGTCCTCACGAAACTCACCTTTGGCCATCGCTTTCGGCAAATCGCGGTGAGTCGCCGAAATAATCCGCACGTTAATATCAATATCGCGGTTGCTGCCCAGAGGGCGAACCTTGCGCTCTTGTAAAACGCGCAGCAGTTTAACCTGTAACGCCAGCGGCATATCACCGATTTCATCGAGAAATAACGTGCCACCTTCGGCGGCTTGAAAGAGCCCTTCTCGGCTGCTGACCGCGCCGGTAAATGCGCCTTTGGCATGTCCAAAGAGTTCGGATTCAAGCAGCTGTTCAGGCAGTGCGCCACAGTTGATGGCAATAAACGCCTTTCCGGCTCGCGGGCTGGCAGCATGAATTGCCTGCGCCAGAACCTCTTTGCCGGTCCCGCTTTGCCCATTAATCAGCACGCTGACGTCTGATTGCGCCACCATGTTTGCCTGCTCAAGCAAACGCAGCATAGTTGGGCTGCGGGTCACAATCCCTTCACGCCAGGTATCGTCACCCGCTGCGGGCATCGACTGAGCCAAAGCTTCATCAATGGCTTTGTACAGCGCATCACGATCGACGGGTTTGGTTAAGAAACCAAATACCCCTTGCTGCGTAGCCGCAACGGCATCAGGGATTGAACCATGAGCCGTCAGTATAATCACCGGCATCCCCGGCTGACGCTTTTGGATTTCCGCAAACAGCGCCATGCCATCCATCTCGTCCATGCGCAAATCGCTGATCACCAGCTCAATCTGCTCACGCCCTAACACACGTAACGCATCATGCCCACTCTCCGCCGTCGTCACGCGAAATCCTTCGCTGCTTAAACGCATCCCAAGCAGTTTGAGTAGGCTTGGGTCATCATCCACGAGAAGTAGGTTAGCGGGTTTACGTTGTGCCATGGGTATTGCTCCTTAATGGGCTTCCGTTTTTTCTGGTTCAGTCACGGGCTTGGCGGTGGCATCTGCCGGAGCTTTGTTCTCAGGTTTTCCCGCATCAGGCGTATCGTCTTTCGCTGCGGGATCGGGCATTTCACCGGATATCTGCTTGCGTGATGACAGCTGGCGCTCAATATCGGTTAAATTTTCGAGTTTGCGCGTGGTGTCATCCAACTGGAACTGCAGACGCCCTTGCGTTTCCCGCAGGGCATCTAGCTGAGCATCGCTGCTGGCTTGGAGCTTTTGATAGCGCGCTTTTTCATCAACTAAATTGATCGTCAGCATCTGCTTTTCACGCCAAATTTGAATAAGTGGGCGAACCGAGGCGGGGAATTCAGAACGGTAGCTGTTTAAGCGGTCAATAATCTGCCGACGTTCGGCAACCGTAGGCTCAGCGCTGCCCACCAGTAAACTTTGTTTAAACACACGCTGCCAGTTCTCGCTGCCCAGAGAGCGCGCTTGTAGACGCGCATCCTGACCGCTAAGACGATCGGCGCAGTCCATCGCACGCAGCCAATAAAGCCCATTATCGACGGCGTCTTTGTCGTCATTGAGCCAAATGGTGTCGCAAGACGCCGTTTGGTAATCAACTACTTTGCTATCAGGAATTATCGCCTGTACGGCATGAGCAACGGGATTTCCCGCCCCATTCTTGGCGCATCCGGTCAATAAGAAAGGAACCAACAACACAGCGCCCAAAAGGCTTAATGGACGCAAAGCAGACGCTTTACGGCAGGAGCCGTCAGCGTCAAACAGATGTTCGTTGAATAGGGCGCGAACAGACCACTTATTCATTAGTTATGAGATCTCTGCGGTTAATGGTAATTCAATGCGAAAACAGACGTCGGCTCCGTCTACGGCCACCAGATGTAAATCGCCCTGCATACGGCGGATGCAATCACGGGCGATACTCAGCCCTAAACCGCTTCCTTTGACAGCGCCTTTACGTTGAAGACTTCCCTGATAAAAAGGCTCGAAGATCATGGCCTGTTCCGCGCGCGGGATGCCCGCTCCGGTGTTTGCCACGTCGATCTGTATTTTATCTCCAGCCAAACGACTGCGGATCCAGATGGTACCGGATTCCGCTCCGTAGTGCACCGCATTGGAATAGAGATTATCAATAACACGTTCTAATAGCGTAGGTTCTGCCCAGCAAAGGTCAACGTCTAGCTCAGTAAGTGTACGAATAGATTTGGCTCGCGCAGGTAAACTATGAGCAGAAACCACCAGCTCGATCATCTCGCCCAGATTTACGCTCTCTTTTTCCATTGGCGCATCGGCCAATTTGCGGTTGTAATCTAAGAGCTGCTCAATCAGTTGCTGAAGATGACGACTGCTGGAATCCAGAATGCCCACCACCTCTTTTTGATCCTGCGTCAACGGCCCCGCGACCTCATCAGCCAGCAGTTCAGTTCCCTCGCGCATGCTAGCAAGCGGCGTCTTTAACTCATGTGAAATATGTCGCAGGAACTCATGCCGTTGCGATTCCAGCCATGATAGGCGCTCGCTTAACCAGACGATCCGCTGAGCCAGTGAACGAATTTCACGCGGCCCGCGAAATGCCACCATATTACCGACGCTTTTCCCTTCGCCCAGCCGGTTGATCATGCGTTCGACCCCTTTCACCGGCCCGATAATCATGCGTGTAAACAGGAACACCAGCAGCACGCTGACTAAAAACAGCACCAGAGACTGCCAGCCAAAGAACTGACCACGCTCGGCAATCGCCTGCTGAAGTTGCTGCCCACGGGTAAAAATCACGTCTCGAGTGGCTTGAACCATCTGCCCATTCGCCACGGAGAAACCGGCTAATAAAGCCGATGCCTGAGTCACCGGGGCATTATTTTGGCAATTAAACACCGCCAGTTGGTCAATTAGCCCATTCAATTTTTGGTAGTAACGCGGATCGGGTAGTACAGAAGCCTGACGCTCCAGCATTTGGGAATATTGGCCGCGCTGTTTTTGATACAGCTTAGAGAGCGACTCATCGCCTAAAACGCAAAACTGCCTGTAGCTGCGCTCCATTTCTACCGCAAGGCTCGCCATCGCCTCACTGCGGCGGGCGTCAGAAAGCGTGGTACGGTTGATATCCGCAGCCTGCGAGCTCAAATTGTTGAGCCCCTGATAGGCCTGATAAGCCAGCACCAGCAAAGGAAGCAGGACTAATAAGAACGCCAGCAGAACCAGCTGACGCAGGGAGCGGGGAAATAAACGCCATCTCTTCAAGGAAATCATCTCATTACCCAAAGGTTTGCCCAGATGCTAACTGAGTCCGGCGAGAGGAGCAATTTTCAGATCGCAGATAAACAAAAACCCGAAGTCAGATAGCTGGCTTCGGGCTCTGTTATTTGAATGATATCGCTAATGCAATTCTCGTCTTCAGTTTGATGAGGTAAAACCATCATCGGTGCCGTACAACGGCGGATAAGACGAATGTCATTCATTTTATGTCCCAGGCTGATGAACCAATCATCACAGTCGGACATTAAATAGGTGGTGCCTCACTCAACGTGTCGCCCCGAGTTTGATAAAGCGCATAAGCGACTGTTATCGATAATTGGACGGTAGGCACCTTACTTTGGCGTCATTCGATGGCTTATGTAGCCTGACTCGCTATTGCGGTCGCTGACATAAAAGAGTGAATGAGCAACTGTGTTTTATAATGCAGAAGTCGTGCCAACATTAAAAAGAAAAACCTAACGATATGAATTAAAACAACTTAAATGAAATCATCGTTCACAAAAAACCAGTAAACATCGGTTTCAGTGATAATAACTGATGTAAACATGCCTGATTTTTTATCAATACGTCGCTAAAAGTAGACAGCCATGCGTAAAAACCACGCCACCAATATAAATCAATCAGTTACATGTCACCTATTGACGACATTACTAATAGCGGTTTGTTGCCTTTTTGCGACATCAGAATTTTAGCGTTAGGCTAAAAACGAAAAAGGCAGCCATTGGCTGCCTTTTCCAACAACCACTTCCCGTTGAGAGAAAGAGGTTAACTCAGATTAACTACCCCAACTGCTTACGCGCATTGCGGAACATGCGCATCCACGGGCTATCTTCACCCCACTCGGCTGGATGCCAAGAGTTGCTGACCGTACGGAACACGCGCTCTGGATGAGGCATCATCACGGTGGCACGACCGTTTGAGCTGGTCAGTGCGGTAATACCGTTTACGGAACCGTTCGGGTTAGCCGGATAGGTTTCTGTCACTTTGCCGAAGTTATCGACAAAGCGCAGCGCAACCAAACCATGATGCTCAATCGCCGCCAAATGCGCATCGTCACGCACTTCAACATGCCCTTCGCCATGCGATACCGCAATCGGCATACGCGAGCCTTCCATGTCCTGCAACAGCAGAGAAGGGCTGCTGGCCACTTCAACCAGGCTAAAGCGAGCTTCAAAACGCTCAGACGTATTACGCACAAAGCGCGGCCAAAGTTCAGCGCCAGGGATCAGCTCACGCAGGTTAGACATCATCTGGCAGCCGTTACACACACCTAAAGCCAAGGTTTGTGGACGGTGGAAGAAGGACTCAAACTGATCGCGAGCACGCTCGTTGAACAGAATAGACTTCGCCCATCCCTCACCGGCACCCAACACGTCGCCATATGAGAAACCGCCACAGGCAACAAGCGTGTGGAATTCATCAAGCGTAATACGCCCCGCCAGAATGTCGCTCATGTGAACATCCACTGCTTCGAACCCCGCACGATGGAAAGCAGCAGCCATTTCCACGTGGGAGTTCACTCCCTGCTCACGCAGCACCGCCAGTTTAGGTCGGCTACCCGTAGCGATGTAAGGCGCGGCAATATCATCCTGAGGATTGAAGGTGAGTTTCACGTTCAGACCCGGATCGGATTCAACCTGTTTGGCTTGATGTTCTTGATCGGCACACTCAGGGTTATCACGCAGGCGCTGCATCTGCCAGGTCGTTTCAGCCCACCACAAACGCAGCGTCGAGCGCTGTTCGTGGTAAACCTCTTTGCCATGAGACTGAATCGCAAGGTGATTTCCGCTAGAAGCATGACCAATCTGGTGCGTGATATCGGCAATACCTTGATCTGCCAACACGGCTTTCACCACGTCCAGATCGGCGTTACGCACCTGAATCACAGCGCCAAGCTCTTCATTAAACAGCGCGGCTAAGTGATCTTGCCCCAGCGTGCTGATATCAATATCCAAGGCACAATGGCCAGCAAACGCCATTTCAGCCAGCGTTACCAATAGGCCGCCGTCAGAACGGTCGTGGTAAGCCAGCAGCTTGCCTTCCGCCACCAGCGCCTGCATGGCGTTGAAGAAGCCCGCCAGTTTCGGCGTATTACGAACATCGGCAGGTTTGTCCCCCAGTTGGCGGTAAACCTGTGCTAATGCCGTTGCACCTAAAGCGTTATGCCCTTCACCTAGATCGATCAGCAGCAGCGTATTTTCGCCCTGATCGACATGTAGCTGAGGTGTCACGGTACGACGAACGTCTTCCACGCGGGCAAACGCGGTGATTACCAGCGACAATGGCGACGTCATCTCACGCGGTTGATGACCTTCCTGCCAACGCGTTTTCATCGACATCGAGTCTTTACCCACTGGAATGGTCAGCCCCAGCGCCGGACACAGCTCTTCGCCTACGGCTTTCACCGCTTCGTATAAGCCAGCATCTTCGCCCGGGTGACCCGCCGCAGACATCCAGTTAGCCGAGAGCTTAACGCGTTTAAGTTCACCCACCTGCGTGCAGGCTAAGTTGGTCAACGCTTCACCCACGGCCAAACGTGCCGAGGCGGCGAAGTCGAGTAACGCCACCGGAGCACGTTCGCCCAGCGACATGGCTTCGCCGTAATAGCTATCTAAACTGGCCGTGGTCACCGCGCAATCGGCGACCGGGATTTGCCAAGGACCAACCATCTGATCGCGTGCCACCATACCGGTAACGCTACGGTCACCGATGGTGATCAGGAACGTTTTTTCCGCCACGGCAGGAAGATGCATCACGCGTTTTACCGCGTCGGCAATGCTGATAGTGCCGCGGTTTAGCGAATCGCCCAGCGCCTTGAGCGTCGTGACATCGCGCGTCATTTTTGGCGTTTTGCCTAGCAATACGTCCAGCGGCATATCGATGGGCTGATTGTCGAAGTGACGGTCATTCAGCGTTAAATGCAGCTCTTCTGTCGCTTCACCGATAACGGCGTAAGGCGCACGCTCACGGCGGCAAATCGCGTCAAACTGAGCCAGTTTTTCTGGTGCCACGGACATCACATAGCGTTCCTGCGATTCGTTACACCAAACTTCCAGCGGGCTCATGCCCGGCTCATCGTTAAGAATATCGCGCAGTTCGAAACGACCGCCGCGACCACCATCACTCACCAGTTCAGGCATCGCGTTAGACAGTCCACCCGCGCCAACGTCGTGAATAAACTGAATCGGGTTCTCATCACCCAGCTGCCAGCAGCTGTCGATCACTTCTTGGCAACGGCGCTCCATTTCTGGGTTATCACGCTGCACCGACGCAAAATCCAGATCGGCATCAGACTGACCGGAAGCCATCGAAGACGCGGCGCCGCCGCCCAAGCCGATATTCATAGCCGGGCCACCCAGCACAATAAGCTTGGCACCGACGGTGATCTCGCCTTTTTGCACGTGGTCTGCGCGGATATTACCGATACCGCCCGCCAGCATAATCGGTTTGTGGTAGCCACGTAGCTCAACGCCGTTGTGGCTCTTCACCTGCTCTTCATAGGTGCGGAAATATCCCAGCAGCGCTGGACGACCAAATTCATTGTTGAACGCAGCGCCGCCCAGCGGCCCTTCCGTCATAATGCTCAGCGCATTAACGATACGGTCTGGCTTGCCAAAATCCTGTTCCCACGGCTGCTCGAAGCCCGGAATTCGCAGGTTGGACACCGAGAAGCCAACCAGCCCAGCTTTAGGTTTCGAACCTCGGCCGGTTGCTCCTTCGTCACGGATTTCACCGCCGGATCCCGTTGCTGCGCCCGGCCATGGGGATATTGCCGTCGGATGGTTGTGAGTTTCCACCTTCATCAAGATGTGCGCTTCTTCCTGATGGAAGTCATACACACCCGATTCTGGATCCGCAAAGAAACGGCCAACCGAGGAGCCTTCCATCACGGCGGCGTTATCTTTATAAGCAGACAGTACATAGTCAGGCGTCTGCTCATAGGTATTTTTAATCATTTTGAACAGCGACTTTGGCTGTTCTTGCCCATCGATAACCCAATCGGCATTAAAAATTTTGTGACGACAGTGCTCAGAGTTTGCCTGAGCAAACATGTAGAGTTCGATGTCGTTAGGATTTCGCCCTAAGCGCGTGAAGGACTCTAGCAGGTAGTCAATTTCATCATCTGCCAAGGCCAGACCTAAGCGCACGTTGGCATTAACCAGCGCGTCACGGCCTTCGCCCAACATATCCACGCTTTGCACCGGAGCCGGAGACTGGTGCGTAAACAGCTTCTGCGCATCCTGTAGCTCGCTGAACACGCGTTCCATCATGCGGTCGTGCAGCAGGTCTTGCAGCTTTTGCCACTGGGCATCGCTGAGCTGTGGCGCATCAACAGCGCCTGTGGCGTCTATGCTTATATAGTAAGCCAAACCACGCTCTAAACGAATGACCTGAGGAAGATTACAGTTATGAGCAATATCAGTTGCTTTAGACGACCACGGAGAAATAGTACCGGGGCGCGGCGTCACTAACAGCAAGCGGCCTTTCGGTTCGTGTTCTGCCAAAGAAGGGCCATATTTCAACAGACGCTGAAGCGTTGCTTTTTCCTCAGAAGAAAGAGGCGCGCTGACATCGGCAAAATGCACATATTCAGCGTAGATATCGTTGACTGGAAGATTAGCGTCCCGACAAGCAGACAGCAGTTGGGTAACACGAAAAGCCGACAAAGCGGGTGAGCCACGCATGATTTCCATAGGAAATGAGTCCGTCATCTAGGTTCTCTCGTCTTCGAGATGGCTGTGAGAGGTCAAAAAACCTTGTCTACAACCGCCTCAGTGGGCGAAACAGGGGGAAAGCGGAGGCCATTATAGAGAATCTCTGCGCCATACGAAACCGTTTGCGTAGCCTTTATTTCGGATTGACGATTTATCTGCCCGATCAACTTTATGTGCTTTTTGAGTTGCACGCTGACGCTTTGTTGCGCAAAATGCCGCCTTCCTGTTGATTTAGCCATATACTATCCTGCGAACACAGCACCACAATTCGATACACATTCATGAGATAACTATTTGAAACGTATAAAATATAATTATTATCTTATCGGTATCGTTTCTGCCCTGCTGGCGCTTGCGCTATGGCCGAATATTCCGTGGCGTAGCGGAAACGAGAGCCAGCTACAGCAGATTCTCGACCGCGGTGAGCTGCGAGTCAGCACCATTAATTCCCCCCTCACCTATCAAACCGATGGGAAGAACATCAGCGGGCTCGATTATGAGCTGGCAAAACGCTTTGCTGATTATCTGGGCGTGAAGCTAAAAGTTCGCGTGCGCGGCACGTTGCCAGAATTATTTGATGATTTGGACAGCGGTAAAAGCGATCTGGTTGCCGCGGGCCTACTTTATAATACCGAACGCCTCAGCCGTTTTCGCACCGGCCCTTCTTATTATTCAGTATCACAGCAGTTAGTTTATCGTCAGGGCAAACCACGACCGAAATCGCTTAAAGATTTGAGCGGTATACTCGCCGTGCAGTCGGGCTCTGCGCATGTCACCACCCTAAGCCAATATAAACAGACCAAATATCCCAATCTGACCTGGGAGTCGTCTACCGATTTATCCTCAACCGATCTTATGCAGCGCGTGGTACAAGGTACGCTGGATTATACGATTGCCGACTCTGTTAGCGTGGCGCTTTTCCAACGCATTCACCCGCAGTTGGCCGTAGCTTTCGATATCAGCGATGAAGAGCCGGTAATGTGGTATCTCAATCGCGACGATGATGACAGCCTGTATGCCGCCGTCTTAGATTATTTCAGCAAGATTGTGGATGATGGTTCACTGGCACGCTTGGAAGAAAAATATTTGGGCCACGTGGGTGGATTTGATTATGTTGATATCAAAACATTCTTAGCGGCAATTGATAATGTGCTGCCCGACCTGAGCGAGATCTTTAAAAAATACGCCCAGAAAATCGATTGGAAACTGCTGGCGGCCATTGCCTATCAAGAATCACACTGGAATCCTCAGGCCACGTCACCGACCGGCGTCCGAGGCTTAATGATGCTAACCCGCGCCACGGCCGATGGGCTAGGGGTAAAAGATCGTCTTGATCCCGAGCAAAGCATCGCGGGCGGTGCACTTTATCTCGAACGTTTAATGGATAAACTGCCAGATACCATTCCTGAAGATGAGAAAATCTGGTTTGCGTTAGCGGCTTACAACATGGGCTACGGACACATGCTAGACGTGCGCCAACTGACGCAAAAACAGGGTGGCAATCCGAATAGCTGGGTCGATGTGAAGCAGCGTTTGCCAATGTTAAGCCAGAAGAAATATAACCAGAACCTGACCTACGGCTATGCGCGCGGGCATGAGGCATATCAGTATGTGGAAAACATCCGCCGTTATCTGGTGAGCTTAGAAGGTTATTTGTTAGAAAAAGAGAAGCAGATTGCCGCCGAGCAAACTCGCCAAGCATTATTAGGACAAGGCTATCCAGCGGTGCCGCCTGAACAGGCGCTGGAAGGACGAACAAGGCGCAGCCCACGCGGACTGCTGCCGTTCTAATCGGTAGAACCCGAAAGATTTTGACGCCGAGCCTCACGCTCGGCTTTTTTCTGCTCGCGGCGCTGCTGGAAAAACTGGCTCAGCATGTCCGAGCACTCACTCGCCAACACGCCAGATGCGATCTCTATCTGATGATTCATGCCCGGATGGCGCAGAATATCCAGCAAAGAGCCTGCAGCTCCGGTTTTTAAATCACTCGCGCCATAAACCAAACGTTTAATACGGCTGTGCACCATAGCGCCTGCGCACATCACGCAAGGCTCAAGCGTGACATACAGCGTCGCGTTTAGCAGCCGATAGTTCTGCACAATCTGTCCGCCCTGCTGCAACGCCATGATTTCGGCATGCGCGGTGGGATCGTGACGGGTGATTGGACGGTTCCAGCCCTGACCAATCACTTTATCATCCAGCACCAAAATCGCACCGACGGGCACTTCGCCCTGATCCCACGCTTTTTGCGCTAACGCTAACGCCTGCTTCATCCAGTAAGCATCATTTAGTTCGCTCACGTGCTCACCTCCATTAATTCAGGGCGCGCATTATACCCTTCTTATCTGAAGTTGCATCTTGGACTTTAATCATAGCGGGGAATCTCTTAGCTCCTGCCTATTGCTCCCTTGATTGAACGTTTTCTCAATATAGTAGGGAGTACGCAAAGTTTTACGCACTCCGTTGGCGTAATATGCATAAGGCGAAAGCCGTTATTTGATAATCACAAAGGAGATGTATCACGATGTTTGGTCAAACTCGAATGGTAAAAAAAGCGCTGATAGCCAGTGCGCTGCTGATGGCTTCAACTTCACTGTGGGCCGCAGAGCATTGGATTGACGTGCGTACTCCGGATCAGTATCAAGAGACTCATGTGAAGGGCGCGGTGAATATTCCGTTAAAGCAGCTGGATCAGCGGATTAGCGAAGTATCACAGGACAAGAACGACACCCTGCATCTTTATTGCAATACCGGCAATCAGTCAGGTAAAGCAGAGAAAATGCTGCAAAAAATGGGCTACAAAAACGCCGTTAACGAAGGCGGCTTGAAAGACGTTGAAAAAACGCAGACTTTGGTAAAATAATCACACCCTATCCCCTGATGCCAGATAACTACGCCTCAGGGGTTATCACCTATCCCCCCTTCGCTGAAGCACTTTTTACGCTCGCGTAAAGAACGGTTAGCGGCGCTAACACATTTAATTACATCCCTATGTTTATAAATGCCACACATCACACATGCCACAAATATATAAATCATCGATATATTAATTTTGCTATTATTTTATTCCTGCCAAATTTTGAGGAAGATCAGATTTCATCTACCCCTTGGGTAGTATCGTGATTGTTAATTTTCTCACATTAAGGAACGACCCGATGACAACTTCAACCTTCTTTATCCCTTCAGTCAATATGATTGGCGCTGGCTGCCTAGCCGAAGCGGCAACCACCATGAAAGGCTATGGCTACAAGCATGCGCTGATCGTTACCGACAACGTATTAAACAAAATTGGTGTTGTCGCCAAAGTTCAGGCTTTGCTATCCGACATGGGTATTGAGAGCGCGGTATATGATGGTACTCATCCAAACCCAACAACGATCAACGTCGCTGAAGGCCTAGAAATTCTGCGCCAGCATCAAAGTGATTGTGTTATTTCCCTTGGCGGTGGTTCTCCACACGATTGCGCAAAAGGTATTGCGCTGGTCGCTGCCAACGGAGGTGACATCCGTGATTACGAAGGCGTTGATCAATCAGCCAAACCACAGTTACCGCTGATTTCTATCAATACCACTGCGGGTACGGCGTCTGAAATGACGCGTTTCTGCATTATTACCGACGTTGATCGTCACATCAAAATGGCCATCGTGGATAAACACGTCACGCCAATTTTGTCAGTAAACGATCCA